>CAJTUV010000003.1 GCA_910579515.1 uncultured Hungatella sp. | reverse complement strand
GATCAGAGCGTTTCCTTGCACGATCGAATGCGTTCAGACCGATAACGGACAGGAATTTACCAAGCGTTTCGCAGCGCACGGCGGTTGCGACAAGCCTACTCTTTTTCAAATCCGACTTTCAGAACACGGCATCCGTCATAAGCTGATCCGTCCTTATACGCCGAGACATAACGGCAAGGTGGAAAGAAGTCATCGGAAAGATAATGAACGCTTTTATGCCACCCATACCTTTTATTCTTTCGATGACTTTGCAGAACAGCTGAAAGTGTATAACCGCAGGGATTATAACAATTTTCCGATGCGGCCACTCGGATGGAAATCACCTCGTGAAGTCCTGAAAGGTTATCTGCGGTCAGTGTAACAAATGTTTGACAAACCTACAATATGATTACTTTCTTCCAAACCACACATCAAACACCGCCCTTGCCACAGGTCCGGCTGTCCTTCCTCCAGAACCTCCTTCTTCCACAATCACACTGACCACAAGTTCTGGCTTCTCCACTGGAGCAAACCCCACAAACCATGCGTGAGTCTCCTTTCCCGTCTCAAATTCTGCTGATCCCGTTTTCCCTGCCACCGTATAATTTTCGTTTCGAAGAGCCGAACCCGTGCCATCTGTCACCACGGCTCTCATCATCTCAGACAAAAGGGCCGCTTCCTGGGCAGTCATCAGGCTTCCATAAACAGTAGGCGTAAACCGTTTGATCGTTTCGCCGCCTGCATGATCCACACGTTCAATCAGGTAAGGGTTCATCAAAATTCCGCCGTTGGCTACAGCCGCCCCAATCATGGCCCCATGCATTGGTGTAAACTGCGTCTTTCCCTGTCCGATATAGGTCTGTAAAATCTCCCACGTATTTTCCTGATCTTGTATTTGAAACGAACTTTTGTTGTAAGCAACGGGCAGAAAAAACTCTTTGTTAAACAACAAGTCCTCCGCTGTTTGATTCGTCTTTTCCCCATCCAAAAATAGCCCCAGACTGGCAAACGCTCCATTACAAGAATTGGCAAACGCCTGCACCAGATTCTGAGAACCGTGGACAGTCTGATGAAAACACTGAATCTTATATTCTCCCTCTTCATAAATTCCATCGCAGTCAAATTGAAAATCCCTGTAACCTTCTGGATTCTCCCTTACATATTCCAAAAGAGTCACCAGCTTGAAAATAGATCCGGGTGGATACAACCCTTGAGTAGCCCGATTTAACAGCCATGCCTCTTCTGGATTTTCCACCAGATTGTTCCAGTCCAGATTGATGGTATTGGGGTCATAACCTGGTTTCGAAACCATGGCAAGAATCCTCCCTGTATCTGGTTCCATCACCACCACAGCTCCCTTTCGATCTCCCAAAGCATCAGAAGCCGTTTGTTGAATCTGATGATCCAAAGTCGTATACACATCGTCTCCGGGATTTTTCCTCCCTGAAAATTCGTTTACCACCTGTTCCATGAGATTTATATGAGAGGTAAGAAGATAATAATTTGCATATGATTCCAGCCCTGTCTTTCCTCTGGAAGAATACCCCACCACATGGGCGTACAGAGAACCATAGGGATAATTTCGACTCTCTGTTTTGTTCTCACCTGTAACCGTTTCCGCCAGAACAACCCCGTCACTGCTTTTGATTTGCCCCCTTACAATACGGTCCGACAGGCTGTTCAGACGCGCGTTATAAGGATTATTGATCACATCTTCCCTCTGAAACGTGAGAAAATATCCCTCATAGCCAATCATGAGCAGAAACAGACAGACCACCACATAGGTAATGCGAAGAATATTTTTATTTGACTTCTCATTCTCAACCGGCTGCTTCATGAGTTTCTTCTTCCTCCTCGTCCCGCTTCAAGATGTATAACCCTTGTATGATTCCGAATAAAATAAACGTGCTAAATACAGAGCTTCCGCCATAACTGATAAAAGGCAGCGTGACGCCTGTGGAGGGAATCAACTTGATTACCCCTCCCACCGCTAAAAACACCTGAGTGCTGTATAAAATTCCTAGTCCAAAGGCAGTCAGCTTGTAAAAAGCGGCCTGCATTGAACATGCAATCATCATAAACTGAACGAAACATCCAAGACAGATTAAAAGGACGCACAGAGCAAATACAGCCCCCATTTCTTCCGAAAGGGCCGCAAATACAAAATCCTTTTCCACCACAGGGATTTTTCTTGGCATCCCCTCATAAAGCCCCATTCCAAACCATCCTCCGGTTCCAATGGCAAATAGCGACTGGGCCATCTGATATCCGGTATTATCTATATCTGCCCACGGATTTTTCCAGGAGGACACCCGCACTTTCACATGAGAAAAGAGTCTAAAAGCCAGAACCGCCGCCCCGCTGCCGCTTAATAAACCTGCTCCAAGATAGAGCCAGTTTCCCGTAGCCACAAAAAGCATAAACACATAGGTTACAAACAGAATTAACGCCCCTCCCAAATCCCTGGAAAAAACAAGAACCAGCACATGAAGAGCAGCAACCGCCGTGGTAAGGCACACCTGTTTCAGGCTTGTGGACTGATAAAACATGGTAGATGCAAACAATACAAACAAAATTTTCACAAACTCCGACGGCTGAATCGAAATCCTCCCAATCTGAATTGACAACTGAGCTCCGTAACTGGTGTTGCCCACAAAATATACGGCTGTCAAAAGCCCAAGTCCCAAAATCCCGTAGACCCAGGGAATCTTACTCAGCTGCCACATCCGGTCTATGATAAAAGGAATGAGCATGGTCACAGCTCCGGAAAATACCACAAGAACAAACTGCCTTGCCGCCCGTTCAAAGGATAGGCGAGACAAAATGACAAAGCCCACGCACAAAAGCATACACATATTATTCATCAGAACTCTGGACACGTTCCGGTAAAAAAAACGATACAAAACAAGGTACAGAAAAAGAAAAAACACCTGTGCCCCATAAAACAGAATCATACGCTCTTCCCCAGTCCTGCAGTAAATGATTACATAAGAAAGGGCATGAATCAAAAACATCAGCCGGTTCTGCCTGCTGCAAATCTTTTTCTTCTTCTCTTCCCCCACGCCAAAATACCGAAAGCTCAGATACGTGTAGATTGCCATGAGCAAAATCATCAGGTATCTTCCTGCATCTGTCAACAGATTCATCAAACTCTCACCTACTCTACTCCTCTTTTGAAATGTCCTCTGGTAAAGTCCATATTCAGAGGTTTTATAATTTTTCCATGCACAAAGGACTCTGCAAATGATTGGATTACCGCCTTGGTGGTCTCTTCCTGCTCCCTGGTAAACTGAAGACGCAAAGCCTCCGGTCCCAGCCTCCTGATCAGTTTTTCCTGATCCAAAAGAGATAAGGGGCTGGGATTATAAATGGTATTATAGCAGAATCTGCAATGGTTTTTTACCATCAAATCTTTTCCGGTCCGGTCTCTCATATACAGGATTTGTTCTTTCCCAGTACAAGTTCCTGTTGTTTTCTGAATGCATTGTGCGGATATCATAACAGGAAGAAATCCGTAGGATACAAGTTCAAATTCCTCACATCCCACCTGTTCCAGTTCCACACTGTTTAGTTCTAATGGCAAAGTCATTCTCTTTAAGCCCAGGTCTCTTAATATAGTGGCAGCCCGCTTATTAAAGCAGTATAATGTATGGTCGCCATAGAGAGGAACCGCAGCCTTTTGTTCCTTCAAATATTCCACCTCTTCCAGTGAACGGACCAAAATCCCGTCAAACCCGGCCTCTTTCCAGAATCTGGCATTGGTATTGAAAAACTGCTCTGCCATGGAACGGAAAATAAAAGGCATAGCCAGAACACAGCGCTTTCCTGCCCCGTGGCAGTCCTTTACCATCTGTTTCCAGTTCTCTGGTTCACATAGATCCGACTCGATTTCAATTTCTGAAACCTCTTTTTGTCTCAAAACGCAAAAAAATTGACTGGTATCAGAGACAAGGACATGAAGCTTCATCTCTCCTTGTCCATGGTCCTTCTCAGAAGATTCTGTGGGGCAAAAGCCATTCTCTCTCTGATATGGGGCCAGTAACTGCGCTTGCAGCTTCTTTAGCCCATTTCTTCTAAGCTCATTCAATGCCTGAACCGGAAGAAACCCGTTTCCCTCTATGTCGGTCTTTAGACTCTTAAATTGGAACGGTGTATTCCCCGTCTTTTCCATCTGCCTTCTTAAGCCCTCTTCTGTCAAAGGCTGATTGAGCGCCGTCTGGACTTTGGGACCTTCCACCTCCACAACATAGTCCTTCTCTCCCCGCTTCTTTTCAAGAGTAAGACGAACCTCTTGTCCCTCTTTTACCATCAATATTCCCGTAATATCCTCTTTTAAATCACGATTGACATAAGTTTTGTCCAGATAATCAAACAATTCCTGATTTCCCTGGCGGAAAGCAGGCTTCTCACCAAGAGCTATCATATCCTTGCCATTGTGCTGTTTATAATAACCGTCCGTCAGTCCTCCCCTGTCAAATAAATCCAGCAATATCTTTTTATCCTTTTCGTCCACCCTGTATTCCCGGACTCCGTATTTTTTATACAAATCCACATACTTGCGGTAAATGCTGACCACTCCGGCGGTATATCTTGGGCTCTTCATACGGCCCTCTATTTTCAGAGAGCAGATTCCCGCCTCCAGAAGCTGCGGTAAACTGTCCAATGTACACAAATCTTTTAAGCTCATCACGTATCGTTGATCTTTCGGGAGACAAGAACGTCCATTTTTCTTTACATCATAGGGTAGGCGGCATGGCTGAGCGCAACGCCCCCTGTTTCCGCTTCTCCCTCCAATCAGACTACTGAGAAGACATTGCCCAGAATAACAGTAACATAGCGCGCCATGAACAAAGCTTTCGATCTCAATGTCCACTTGCTCATGAATCCTTTCGATCTCCTCCAGAGAAAGCTCCCTGGCCGGCACCACCCGTTTCACGCCCATGCGTTTTAGCAGCTTTGCCCCATACGCTCCTGTTATGGTCATTTGGGTGCTGGCATGAATGGGAAGTTTGGGAAACGCCTCCTGTATATAAGATAAAACTCCTAAATCCTGAACAATTACTCCATCCAGCCCCTGTTTATAGTAGGGATTCAAATAGTCAAACAGGTCTGACAGCTCTTTTTCTTTTACCAGTGTATTAACAGTCATGTAAAGGGAAACTCCGTAAAGATGAGCATAGTCAATGGCCCTTAACATCTCTTCTTCTCCCAGATTGTCCGCATAAGCTCTGGCGCCAAACCTGCTTCCTCCAATATAAACTGCATCTGCACCGGCAGAAACAGCCGCTTTCATGCTCTCATAGGAGCCGGCCGGAGCCAATAGCTCTGTCTGAACCGCTCTCATGGTTGTCCTCCTTCTCGTCCAAAAAACAGTATAACCTATATTTTTAGAAAAAAGGGATGTCTGGCAAAGGTTACCAAAACATCCCAATAGATTATGATTTTCGGTTATTATTCTGCATACTTCCTATGTGGGCGTTGGCTGTGTGGAGAGCCTTTATCTTCAGAAGCTCTTCTTCTGTCCTCTCCAGCTTCTTTAATGCCTCTTCCAGCTGACTCTCTGTGGTCTCCAGCTTCATCTGGGTCGTTACCAATTCATGCTTTAAGCTGTAGGTCTCCTTTTCCATGTCATCCCTGCGTTTCTCACTAAACGCCGCTCTGTCTACAGCCTTGAAGTAATCGTCTGCAATATTCAATTCAATCATCACCGCCTGATATTCCTGGCTCTGCTTGGTAAACCCTTCCTGGCGCTTTAACTGTGACGTTTTTTCATTAATATATCCTGCAACCC
The DNA here is from genome assembly GCA_910579515.1 of uncultured Hungatella sp. Classification (GTDB taxonomy): domain Bacteria; phylum Bacillota; class Clostridia; order Lachnospirales; family Lachnospiraceae; genus UBA3402. The sequence goes on along the minus strand of CAJTUV010000003.1, from coordinate 172,850 downwards.
GCTGGAGATACTGGGCTTCCTCAATTCCTCCTAAGGTATAAACTTTTCCATCAATCAACACTTCCGCATAATGCTTCTCATTCATGAGTCCAACTCTCCCCTGCACAATCACCTATAATCTAATTATTCAAGCCCCAGATGATGGTAAGCATGTTCTGTTGCCATCCGCCCCCGAGGGGTGCGGTTTAACAGACCGTTCATCAACAGATAGGGTTCGTATACGTCCTCCAGAGTTCCTGCATCCTCTCCCAAAGCAGCGGCAAGAGTGTCTATCCCCACAGGACCTCCTGAAAATTTCTGTATAATGGTCAGAAGAATGGCCCTGTCGTTGTTGTCCAGCCCCAGCCTGTCCACATCCAGAATATCCAGGGCAAAATCCGCCACCTTTTTTGTAATCACTCCATCATACTTCACCTGTGCAAAATCTCTCACCCGTTTTAAAAGGCGGTTGGCAAGTCTGGGAGTTCCTCTGGAACGTCTGGCCAGCTCTAACGCTCCCGCTTCCTCGATTTCCACCTCCAACACTCTGGCAGAACGCAGGATAATGATTTTCAATTCCTCCGGCGTATAAAAATCCAGCTTCTGCACAACCCCAAACCGATCCCGAAGGGGGGCTGTCAAAAGCCCTGCTCTGGTGGTAGCTCCTACCAGGGTAAACCTTGGGAGTTCCAGGCGAATAGACCGGGCCGTGGAATCCTTTCCCAGCATAATATCAATGGCAAAATCCTCCATAGCCGGATAGAGCACCTCCTCCACCTGGCGGTTCAGCCTGTGAATCTCATCTACAAAGAGAACATCCCCTTCCTGAAGGCTGTTTAAAATAGCGGCCATCTCTCCCGGTTTTTCTATGGCAGGCCCAGAAGTAATCTTCATATTGACCCCCATCTCATGGGCAATAATACCGGAAAGCGTGGTTTTCCCCAATCCCGGCGGCCCATAAAACAGTACATGGTCCAAACTGTCTCCTCTGGTCTTTGCAGCCTCAATATAGATTTTTAATGTAGATTTTAACCGTTCCTGGCCAATATAATCCTCTAAGGATTGGGGCCTTAAATGGGATTCTACTTTTTTATCCTCTTCCATCAAATCTGTTGTTATCATTCTTCGTTCCATATTAATATCCTAAACCATTTTCGCCCCTGTTTTTATATAGCTTATCCGATTACCAGACAGATCATATCAGGTATTTCAAGGATGACTTTAAAATCTCTTCTGCTGTCATGGTCTCTGCTTTTTCCACCTTTCGAACCGCCTTTGCCGCCTCTAAAGCCGAATATCCCAGAGCCACCAAAGCGTCTATCGCTTCCTTCCCTGAATCTCCCATACCGCCGGTTTTCATCCCGGAATCCTTTGGAGCCGTCTCTTCCTTTCCCAGAATGTCTTCCATGGAAATCCGGTCCTTTAAATCCAGAATCACTCTCTGCGCTGTCTTAAGTCCAATCCCAGGAGCCCTGGAAATCGCCTTGGCATCCCCAGAAGCAATCGCCAGACGCAGATCATTCGGTCTGATCGATGACAGCAGGGCCAGCGCCCCTTTAGGACCAATACCGTTTACTCCCAAAAGCTGCTTAAACAGCTTAAGCCCCTGACAATCCCCAAATCCATACAAGGTCATGGAATCTTCCTTTACCTGCAAATATGTATAGATACGGACCTCTTCCCCCAGCGAAGGCAGCTCTTCCAAAAGAGACTGGGGCACATGAAGATTATAACCGATAGAACCGGCCTCTACCACAATCATGTCTCCTTCTTTGGCGGCCAAAGGTCCTTTGATGTAAGCAATCACAATATATCCTTCCTTTTTTGTTCTTCTTCTTATCATATCATACCACCCATCCCTTTGCAAGTGACCAAATCAACAGGCTTTACACTTTCTTAGAAATCCGTTATAATACCAAAGACCCTAAGTATTTTGCCCTATTGCTTTTGAAAGGAACGCTTCAATATGCTTACCATAGAAACTCCCATTCCCTTTCCCACTGCCTACCCCTTATCCCGTCTGGGAAAGCTGGAGAATCTTTTATTTTTTGACATTGAAACTACCGGCTTTTCTGGAGACTATTCCAATCTCTACCTTATCGGCTGCGTCTCGTTCTCCAAAAAGTCCTGGAAACTTATTCAATGGTTTGCCGATACCCCTGATTCGGAAAAGGAATTACTTATCTCGTTCTTCGAATTTCTAAAGAACTTTGATACTGTGATTCATTTTAACGGAGACCGATTCGATATTCCCTATTTATTAAAGCGTTGTCAGGCGTTCCATCTCCCCTATGATTTTTCTCAGGTTTCCAGCATTGATCTTTATCAGCGCATAAAACCCTGTAGAAAACTGCTGAATCTGGAAAATCTGAAACAAAAATCCATTGAGCGTTTTCTCAGAATCCACAGGCAGGACCAATATTCTGGCGGGGAATTGATTGCAGTGTATGAAGATTACCTTCTCACCCGCCGGGACTCTCTCTATGATCTGCTAATGTTACATAATCGAGAGGACTTAGAAGGTATGCCCTTAATCCTCCCCATTCTTCATTATCCTGATTTCCTGGGTGGAGAATTTGAACTTCTATGTGGGAAACTACTTCAAAAGAATACAAAGTCTCAGTCGGATTCCACTTACCTGTCCCTGACGCTAAAAAGCCCTTTTCATCTTCCTGTTCCTATAAGCCGTTTCGAGGACTGGGCCTGTTTTACGGCTGGGGACGACCAGCTGAATCTGGAGATTCCACTGTTTCAAGGCGAGCTGAAACATTTTTATCCTGATTATGAGGATTACTACTATTTGATTTACGAAGATACGGCGATTCACAAAAGTGTCGGCCAATTTGTAGACAAGTCTGCACGCAAAAAAGCCAGCCCCCAGACCTGCTACACCAAAAAAAGCGGCCTGTTTCTCCCACAGCCCTTCCCTGTCTGGGAACCGGCTCTGAAAAAACAGTACCGCCACAAGTTTACTTATGTAGAATACACACCTGGTTTATTGGAAAACCCAGAGGACCTAAACACCTATGTGCACAGCATGATCAAAACTTTTAATTTGTCAAAAAACCTTTTCCTATAATCTCGCTGGAATTGGAAATCAGTATAAAGGCTGTAGGCTCTACAGACCGAATATAGTTTCTCAGTTTCAGGGCCTGAGCCCTTTTCATCGTAGTCATAATCACGGTCTTAGTATGATGGGAGAACGCACCCTGAGCCTCATAGACTGTAGCGCTGCGGTGTAATTCATCTATAATATACTTACAGATCGGATCCGGCCTGTCACAGACAATGTTGAAACATTTGCACTGATTCATGCTTTCAATCACATCGTCGATCATCAGGGATTTCGCCATCAGCCCCAAAGAGGAAAACAGTCCCGTGGTTGGTCCAAAAATAAAAAAGGACATGACCACTGAAAATAAATCCACAAACAAGAGAACGGTTCCGATATTAAAACTGGTATACTTTTTCAGTACCATAGCAATTATATCCGTTCCTCCGCTTGAGGCCCCAATATTAAACAAAATGGCTGATCCCACTGCCGGAAGAAACACGGCAAATACCAGCTCCAGCAAAGGTTCCGTGGTAAGAGGCCCTGTTAAAGGAACCAGTTTTTCCAAAATGGACAGAGCCGCCGACATTAAAATACTGGCATAAACAGTTCTGATTCCAAAACTTCTTCCCAAAAAAACAAATCCCATCACAAGAAGGGCCATGTTGGCGATTAGGGTAAATTGACTGGCCGACCACTTGGTCATCTCGCTGACTACTGTGGAAAAACCAGTTACCCCTCCAAAAGCAAAGTGGTTGGGGAATTTAAAAAAATAGACTCCCACTACCATGACTAAAATGCTGACTGTGATCATGCCATATTCCCACATGCTCTTCGCTATTGGATTTGTAAACTCTTTTGTCATCTCTTTTTCGTTTTAGGGCAGTCTTACAATCCATTCAGCCCTTTTGACGCCTCCTGTATTCTGTTCTAACTATACCTCTTCTTGGCAGAAATTACAAGTGCCAATGTGTTGTCAATTAAATCCAAAAAATTTCTGGCTGATTTTATATCCCGCAATCGACACGGTCCGTCCGCTTTTTCCTGGAAGATTCATCCCCTGCCCCAAAAATCCAAATCTCAGGCGAAGATAGAGCAGGAAATTTTTCTTCTGCACATACTGCCACAATTCTTTTTTCTTTTCCATATTCTCCTCTGAGCCAGAGCGAATAGCCAGAATCGAGGAAATCACCATCATGATTTCCAGGTAACGCACCATATAATGACGCAGCTTCCGGCTTGGAATCTTTCCCAAATCATGACAGTCAAGCATAAGCTTCGTCACCTGAATCTGCTGGTCGATTCTGCCGATCATCACGGCTTCATTGACTGACTGATCCTCTCTTCCGATAAAATAGCGATAAAAATTCACATCCAGATAGTACAGCGTTTTCACATAGGGCAATGGCTGATACACGAAAATATTGTCCACATAGAACGTATGCTTTGGAAGTTTCAGATCACATTGATGCAAAAGTTCTGTCCGGTAAATTACAGAGTGCATCAAAATATACTGCCCCAGCATGAATACCTTCACCTCGTCCCAAGTAATCGTCTGATTTTTCGGAATGGCCGTACGATAATTCATAACCCGCTTTTGCTTTGCCCCCTGTTTCTCATAGACAAAATTACAAACCAACATATCCAGGGTTTGATTTCCATAAACAAAGCGGCGCAATGTTCGTAAAACCTCCTCATAGGCTTCCCCATCCACCCAGTCGTCGCTGTCCACCACTTTAAAGAAAATCCCCTGGGCATTTTTTAGTCCAGTATTTACAGCCTCTCCATGCCCCCCGTTTTCCTGATGAAACGCACGGCAAATGCCAGGATACTTCTGTTCATATTCATCGGCAATCTCTGCTGTCCGGTCTTTCGTTGAGCCGTCATCCACAATCAGAATTTCCACCTCATCCCCTCCAGCCAAAAGAGAGTCGATGCAGCGGCCCATATATGCCTCCGAATTGTAGCATGGAATCGCTACTGACAATAGTTTCACGGTATTACCTCCTTTTGATTTCTACTCTTCATTTTATAAATTACAATAAGCAGGCAAACGCCGCTTAAGATGGTTGCTGCCTTTCCTGTTCGAATAAAGCCTCCTGCCAAAACAGAGGTAAGATTAGCAAATCCATGAATCGTCCAGACTGCCAGAACAGACTGATACCGTTCATAAAAAAACGCCAGTACCATGCCGATCGCCCAGGCATACACCCCTTGTACCAGACTGCCATGATAAACTCCAAACAAAACAGAAGATACGAACGCAGCTATATAAAAAGTATACCTCTTTCTCAAAGCCTTGTAAACCAATCCACGAAAAATCAGTTCTTCCGCTCCGGGAATCACAATCCCCATAGAAAGTACCCGAACCCACAGAGGCGGCGCCGCCAATACCGCCGCAGTCTTTTGAAATCCTGCAAACCGTTCCTTCAGCCCACTAAACTGAATAAGACCATTAAAAAACAAACTTGCACTGATTCCGGCCACGCCAAGCAAAACCGCCGTTCTAAACAAGCGTTCTCCTTTTAAAGTCTGACCAGATACTCTGTTTCTCCTAGATAAAATTCCCCAAATTCCAACTAGAATCCCTGCGGAAACCGTCTGTACCACCAATTCCTGTCTGCTTGGCAAAGCCAGGCCACAGATTCCTGTTATTCCCTCATACAATGCAATGGGCCACAAAATTTCCCATAGAATTTCTATCACACTTCCACACACAATCTCTTGCCCGCCCCGCCTCCGTCTCATATCCTGCCTATCTTACCATGACTTCTTTATCAAATCAAGCAATATAGGCCTGACGCGAGATGTCTGCCTCTATGCGGTATCTTTCCCAAAGATACCGTATGCCATGCAAAGATTAGCACTTCTTTTTAGTAAAATAAATCCTTCCCCTCCTCTACAGTAACCTGATAAGAAGGCGCGATCATCCATGTCTGCACCTGAGAAACATGGGAACCCTCAATCAAAGACACATTTAAGACATAGTGGTCCAGAGAAAAGAACAGCCGAAACGTAAATACCTTACCCTGGAACTCTTTAAACCAAAGCTGAAGCAAACCATAAGGCTCGCCATAAAAAGGATTGCTTATCTCTGCAGTCCGTTGATTTGTAAATTGATACGTACTGGCCTCCAGATTTAACGTCAAGGAATTGGAGGGAAACCAAAAATGCTTTGATACGTATTCCAATGTTTTATCATTATTAAAATCAATTTCCCAATAATCATAATCTTTGCCTACCGATCTCAGTCTGGCCTCTTTGTTTTTATCAGAAACTGGCTTCTCGTCTCCTGTAAAATACAAAATATTATCATCTATAATCGACTCCGCCATGAGATTTTCCCTGATGGTCTCCGCATAATCTGTGATTTTACTCTCCCATTCCTCAGAATCGGTGTAAACCATTTTCCAGGCATAGGAAGAAGGCGTCAGGCAAATCGTTACATACGGTCCAATCCCTTTTTCTGTCAATCGGTAAATCCGAACCATGTCTGTATGTTTCGAATAGTAGTTGTAAGAGTCTTCTAACAGATAATACGCTCCCTCATACTCAATAACTTTGGCAGATAAGTCCAAAGAAAGCAGATTGTCTAAATGGGTCAGCTCTCCATCTGTCTCTTTTAAAATATCAATATCCACGAATCTTGCACTTCCTCCCGTATCCATAACCAAAACATAATAATCCTCCTCTGCCAGACAATAGGAATAAACCGAAGCTGTCATAGATTCCCTGACACGCTCTCCTTCTTCATAGAATCTGTCATAAAATGCCTCTGTTTCTATCTCTGGACAAGAAAACCCAATCTCTGGACTATGGGGCTTTTCATCAAACAACGCCTGCTCCAAAGCCAAAATAAGAGGCGCAGGCAAAAGACTTCCATCATAATCCACCGTCGTAAAATCCGCTTGAACCTCTTTTGCAAAAGCTTCAGCCTGTTCCCATAAATCTGGACAAAAAGCAACGTCATGATCTGGGTCGTCATAGGAAACAGAAATCAAATTACAATCGTCATAATCCCAATAGTCAGAAATGATAATAGAGTTCTCCAAATATACGATATCGTCTAAAAGAATCGTAGTCGTTTGGCCCTCTCTGATTCTGGCGTCCAGAAGAAACAAGTCCTCCGAATCTTTTCGAAACAAAGAAAAGTCTACCAACTTGTCCTCTATCTTCTGCGACCAGCTTTGAACTCTTAAATATCCGTCCAACGTCCACCTGTCGTCTTCTGAGTCCCCAAAGTTAATTTCTTCCTCCTCTGAGCCGTAAAAGATCTGCCCCTTTCTATCCGTATAGATTAAATCAACAGCGATCTCCTGTATATAAGCTTTTGTTTTTTCTATAAGTCTGTGTCCTCTATTCTCATACAGAGAATCATAATGATAATCCTCACCATTTTTTCTCAGATACACATGAGGCAAATTTAAGGCCCACAGAAAGCCATGGCTGTCACCGTTTAACAAAAACAGTCCTACGGCCTTTGTTGTCTTCGTTTTATAGTTATCATAATTAGCGGCCAGGTAATAATTTCCCTCATAAAAAAAAACAGAAACATAACGATAATATCCTATGTAATCATATCCTGCTAAGGTATACGTATCCCCTGCCTTTTTCAGCAGATAGGCAACATTTGAGCCAGAATAATCATACTTTAAATCTTCTATGGCAATAATCTCATCTGCCTGATCTCCATCCAAATCTAATTGATAAAACAAAATCCGCGGGCAATCCTCCTCTATAGCTTTTTGGAGAGCCTCTTCATAAAGGTCATCACTTTCGTTATCATTTTTAGCAAACCGAAAATCTGCTTTTGTAATCATTAATTCTTTCTGGTTCAAATCTTTTATCAGATCATCTGATTCTGAAAGGTACAGCGCCTGGGCAAATTGCTGTATCAGTTCCGGCAAAATAAAATCCCGGTCCGTTTCTGATTTAAGAACCATATTCTCCACGAAAGGCAAAGGCATTTTAAACTCTTCCAAAAGTTTCTCCAGATCTGGCGTCTCCTCTGTGAAATGATCAGACTGTAAAGGTTTCTCCTCTCTGTCCAAAGAGGAATCCAAAATATTGCCGCCACATGAAATCAGCGGAAAAACCATTGCTAAAAAAACGGCGGCAAAGATAAGCCAATTCTTTTTCATGTTCCTGCCACGCTCCTCTCCCATACTCTGTAAATTACGCCGTTCTTTTTCCAATATCCCTTTGGCATAAATTTGATTATTTTCTTATATGTTATTATGATAAAGTCAGAAACAAATTCAGAAGGGAATTTTTATGGACAAAAATGTAAACATCTGCGCAACCGACCTGGGGAGCAAAGGGCTTTTGCAGATCAATGTAGTTTCTATTATCAACAACTTCCCCATCAATAATGCTACAGTCAGAATCTCTCATACCGAAACGCCAGAAAACACTCTGGAGCAAGTAACTACCAACAGCTCTGGTCAGACAGAGCAAATCTCACTAAACGCGCCTCCATTAGAATACAGCCTTACACCCGGAGACACAAAGCCCTATTCTGAATATAATCTGGAAGTTTCCGCTCCGGGCTTTAAATCCCAGCGCATTTCTGGCACAGAGATCCTTGCTGACGCCACAGCCATCCAGCCTGTAGCCTTAGAGCCTGAAAATGACCCTATTCCAGAAGAAAATCCCATAGTGATTCCAGAACATACCTTATATGGAAATTACCCTCCCAAAATTGCAGAATCTGAAATTAAGCCTGTGGGAGAGTCCGGCGAGATCGTCTTAAGCCGTGTGGTGGTTCCTCAAACCATTGTGGTCCATGACGGTGTTCCCTCTGATTCCTCTGCCAAAAATTATTATGTTCCTTACCGGGATTATGTGAAAAATGTAGCTTCCAGTGAGATCTATGCAACCTGGCCCCAATCCACGATTGTCGCAAATGTTCTGGCCATCATGTCCTTTACCCTGAATCGGGTATATACGGAATGGTACCGAAACCAAGGCTACGACTTCACCATTACCTCATCCACCGCGTTTGACCACAAATGGATTTACGGACGAAATATTTATGAAAGCATCTCCCTGGTCGTTGATGAAATTTTCGACAATTATCTATCCAGACCCGATGTCAAACAACCCATTTTAACCCAATACTGTGACGGAAGACAGGTCACCTGTCCAAACTGGATGACCCAGTGGGGCTCCTGTTCTCTGGGAGAACGAGGCTACAGCCCCATTGAAATTCTGCGCCATTTTTATGGTTCCAGCATCTACATTAATACGGCAGAACAGATTTCTGGCATTCCTGCTTCCTGGCCTGGGCAAAACCTTACCATTGGCTCTTCCGGGCAGAAAGTAAGGCAGATTCAGGAACAGCTTGATACGATCGCCACCGTTTATTCTGCTATTCCCCACATCTCTGTAGATGGCTTTTACGGCCCTGCCACTGCTGCTGCTGTAAAGGAATTTCAATCTGTTTTCGGTCTTCCTCAAACCGGTGTGATCGACTTTAGAACCTGGTATAAAATTTCTCATATTTATGTCGGAGTCACACGAATTGCAGAGCTGCAATAGCTTTCTTTACGTTATATATACAAAGGAGGAGTCTCGGTCAGAGGCCCCTCCCTTCTTACTCTCTTTTACAAAAAGATTACACTATCTTAAACTGAATGCGGTCTCCCTTTTTCTGCCCTATGGTAAAATCTCCAAAATTTCAGTCAAGCTCCTGATTCGATAGTCTGCCAGTGATTGATCAAACCCAAATCGGTCATCAATCACTGCGGCAACTGTCATCCCCGCCCTGCTGGCCGCAGTGACTCCAAATGTAGAATCTTCAACAACGAAACATTCCTCTTCTCTTACGCCTAAACGCATGGATGTAAAATGATAAATTTCTGGATCTGGTTTACTTCGTTTAAATTGAGTTCCACTGACCACAACCTGAAAATACTGCTCAATGTGATTCACACGCAAAACATGCTGAATCACTTCTATCTGCGTCGAGGAAGCCAGTGCCAGTGCATACCCTCTGTCTCTCAATTTTTCCAAGACCAGTTTTGCCTCTTTGCAAAAAATCTCGGTATAATCTACACGTTCAAACACACTTTTTCCCTGAAAGCTGTCCTGGTATTCCTTTCGCAGTTCTTCCCAAGTTTGACCATTATTCACGGCTCTGGCCACACAGGCCCATGCATCTTCCCTGGAGCTCCCTACCATGCCATATAATTGTTCCATTGTCGCATTGGGATTTTTCGTTCTCACAAAAGCCAGTTCATATTTCAGATATTCTTCCTCACTGTCTATAAGAACTCCATCCATATCGAAAATCACCGCTTTTATCACCTTATCCATCCGTCCTTTTACCTGCTCCCCTTCCTCATTTTTAGCCGTTTTCCTCTGGCTCATCATCACATACGACTTTCTTACACGCCCTCCACATATGCCTTTATCATCTGAACGGCTCCATCCACGCCTAATCCGGCCGTATTGATAAATAAATCATAGTTATCCAAATCCTCCCAGCTTTTTCCTGTATAATACTGGTGATATTCTCTGCGCTCTTTATCCATTCGCCGGATATTTTTCACCACATCTTCTGGACTATAGTATCCCAGCTTCGTAATCCGCTGAGTTCGATAATCCATATCTGCATAAATGAAAATTCGCAGAAGGCCCTCGCTTCCTCTCAGAATATACTCCGCACACCGCCCGATAATCACGCAGGACTCTTCTGTGGCCAGCTTGCGAATCACTTCTGACTGAAAGCGGAACAGATTATCCGCCGAAACCACGTCGGCGCCAAAAGAAGGCTGAGTCAGCTCCGGCTTCAAACCATTGATAATTTTATAAAGGAGCCTGTTTCCCGCCTTTTCGTCTGTCAGATGAAAATAGCTCTCCTTAATGCCACTTTCAACTGCATTCATGCGAAGAATATTTTTGTCGTAAAAATGGATTCCCAGTTCCTTAGCCAGCTTTTCTCCCACTTCCCGGCCGCCGCTTCCGTACTGTCTGCCTATGGTAATGATTTTTCGTTTCTCTCCCATACGCTTCCTCCTTCCTGTATCCTTCTTAAAGATAAAATATCATAGAAATCTTTCTGTTTCAAGTATTGACTTTTTCAAATTAAAAACAGCCTTTAAAGGAACTTTATTCCACTCAAAGACTGTTTCCTTATCTAAAGATTATAACTTAAATCCTCCACTGGCTGATAGTCCACCCAGTAAATTTGCGCCTCACATCCTGTACCACCTAAATCCTGGCAGGTTACACCTACCATAGCTCCTGTAAACCCATTTCCAGAAATCCTCTCATCAGACAAAATATGCATATCCAGCATATCTCCAAACGGAGCAAAATTTTTTCCATCCAATGAGTAATAAAACTGAGCCTCTCTCTCCCTCACCTGAACCTTAAAATAAAAATCCTTACCTCCAAAATCCACATAAACTTTGTCGCTTTCCTTCAGTTCTCTGTTCTCACAGGAAACTGCCAGCACGTACTCTCTGCCGTCGTCATCCTTACTCAAATACCCATAAAAATAATTGTCATAATTATAATAACAGGCTACTCCAGCCATATGACAGTAGTTTTCAGGCTCAAATACCATCTTAACCGTATAGTCATAAGAAAAATGCTGCTGCCTCCTGGCCAAGTATCCCACATTATATTTGGAACACAGGGAATTTCCGCCCCGAATCTTCAGCCTTCCATCTTCTGTCCGAATCCCCAGCGCCTTTAACGGCTGACGCAATGTCATATAGTCCAGATTAATTCCCTCTCTGGAAAAATCCACAAACCCGCTCTTTTTAGTCCATCTCTCCACCTGTACGGGGATTGTAAAACAGTCGTTTGGCGTCCCTGTGTCATTGTCTGCCAAAACAAACCATTTATCTTTTGTATATCTCATGTTCTGAATTGCAGTCTCTCTTCCTAAAATGCTGCAATCGTCAAGAGTCCGGGAACACAAGTGGGCCATATACCAGTTTCCATCTTTTCCCTGGATAATCTGGCTGTGGCCAGCCCGTTTTAAACGCACCCCTTCCTTGCCAAAAGAAGTCAGAATCGGATTATAAGGACAAGGCTCATAAGGCCCGGTAATCGCTTTTGCCCGACACATGGTGGTACAGTGCTTAAAATCCGTGCCGCCCTCTGCCATCACCAGATAATAATATCCGTCATGATAAAAAATATTAGGACCTTCTGTGGTTCCGATCTCGCTTCCTTTAAACACATTGTAAACAGGCCCTGTCAGCTTCTTTCTCTTTTCATCATATTCCTGAACCAGAACTCCCCCAAACCGTTTTTTGTCCAGCCGGTAATCCAGCATCATGTTTACCAGCCATTTTCGCCCGTCCACATCATGAAACAGAGAAGGATCAAACCCAGTTTTGCTAAGAGGAACCGGTTTCGACCAGGGACCTTTTACATCCGTGGCAGTCACCATAAAGTTATGGGTATCCTTGTAACGGCTCCGATTGGTGTACACAATCGTATAAAGCAGGTAAAAAATCCCCTTGTCATAGGTCAGATTTGGCGCCCAGATTCCACAGGCCGTATCCATTCCTTTAATATCAAATTCCGTCTCGTCAGTCAGAACATAAGAGACAATCTCCCAGTTCACCAAATCCCTGGAGTGGTAAATACACACTCCTGGAAACCACTCGAATGTAGAGGTGGCAATATAATAATCCTCTCCTGCTTTGACAAAAGACGGATCTGGATTAAATCCCGGAAGAACCGGATTTTCTACTTTCATAATAACATGCTCCTTATCTCTTATTTATCCTTTCAAACCACTGGTGGCAATTCCCTCTACAAAATACCTCTGAGCTGCAAAGAATAGTAAAATAACCGGAAGCACAGCCACAGCCGCCATAGCCATCACCTTGCCCCACTGCACCACAGACTCTGCATCCAGAGACATACGAAGAGCCAAAGAAATGGGATATTTCTTCACAGAATTAATAAAAATCAAAGAATTGAAATAATCATTGTACGTCCACAAAAACTGGAATAATCCTGCTGAGAACAGAGACGGTTTCATCAAAGGCAGCAGAATGTGGGTAAAAGTTTTCAAGGTGCCGCACCCATCCATATAAGCCGACTCATCCAGTTCTGTAGGAAGTCCTCTCAAAAACTGTATCAGCATATATGGGAAAAAGGAATTGCAGCAAAGCAATGCAGGCGCATAAAAAGGCATATAAGTATTTACCCATTTAAAGCCATTGTACAACGTATATCTGGGGATGATAACCACAGAATTTGGCAGCATCATCATGGCGATCAAAAGGACAAACAAAATCTTTTTAAACGGAAAATTGAATCTTGCAAATCCATATGCCACCAAAGCCGCGGAAATCACGGTAAAAATCGTGGTAGGCAGTACCAGAAGAAACGTATTTATGAAGAAGTTGGTGTAGGTAACCCTTCCGCTTCCCTTCCATCCCTCTATATAATACTGAAAACTAAAATTTTCAGGCAAAAGCTTTACAGATCCAAAGATTTCCTCATTTGTCTTAAAGGTCGCAAACACCATCCAGATAATCGGATACAGCAAAACCAGACCGATGAGAAAGATAATCACATAATCACGAACCATTTTAAGCCGTCTGTTTTTTACTTTCATTTTCCTTCCTCCTATTCATCTCCATAGTGAACCCAGAACTTTGAAGACCCGAAGATCAGCAGAGTAAACGCCACGATCACAGTAAACACCACCCAGGAGATAGCACTGGCATATCCCATCTTAAAGTAGGAGAAGCCTTCTTTATACAGCTTTAATCCCAGCACATAGGTAGCTTTTAACGGGCCTCCCTCTGTGATAACAGATGCAGAAGTAAAGTTCTGAAGAGCCTGGATCATCTGGTTTAACAGATTAAAGAAAATAATCGGGGAAATCTGGGGCAGGGTAATGGAAAAGAACATTCTCGCCTTGCCCGCTCCGTCAATCTGAGCCGCCTCATACAGAGACTTTGGCACCTGCTTTAAGGCCGCCAAAAACATAACCATAGAAGATCCGAACTGCCAGATTTCCAGAGCACAGATAGTTTTCAGCGCATACCTTGTGTCTCCGATAAACTGAACATTGGGCAGATGAAGGGCTGTCAGCATAGCATTCATCACACCATTGTCCAAAAACATCAGACGCCACAGCAGAGCTACCGCCACGCTTCCGCCAAACAGAGACGGAATATAATACAAGGTACGAATCAGATTGATTCCCTTAATGTCCCTGTTTAAAAACATAGCCACCGCCAATGCCATGATAAGTTTTCCAGGAACCGTGTAAAGTGCAAACAAAACCGTAACCTTCAAAGAATTCCAGAACTCCTTGTCCTGGGTAAACAGCTTTTTATAATTCCCCACCCCAATAAAGTTTGGTTTTGCTCCAATACTGTAATCTGCAAACGAAAAAATAAAGGATGAGATAAATGGATACAACTGCAATATGGCAAAACCGATCAGCCATGGCATAATATAGAGAAATGCCTGATAATCCCTTTTCCGATAATTCGCTTTCCCTTTCATAGATACCTCCAAATTGTTAAGCCCATGCTTTTATAAAGGGCGCTGCGTCTTTCGCCGCAGCGCCCCTGACTTTGGATTTTTTACGGTCCTTACTGGCCTAAACCTGAAAGAAGGCTTATGGCATCTTTTGTCACATCTTCCACAGAGCTTGCGCCGTATCCGATAGTTTCTACAGAGTCAAACAGAATAGTCTTAGACTCTTCAGATGAAGAAATCTTATCATTGGGAGTTCCGCCCATTGCCGCTGCAATGTTGGCTCCTTCCATGGTAACCTGGGTCAGGGAACCATTTTCCGTACAAATCTTTCTTGCCTTCTCTGTAGGAGGCACAGACCTGGTTGCTCCCAAGGCGGCCAGAGCCTGGTCGTCGTTAAAGAAATAATCCATAAACTCTGCTGCCATTTCCGGATGTTCACAGGTAGAGGTGATGGCGAATACCTGTGGAGTGTTGGACGCCCATCCTGCCTCTGAAGCCCCGTCAAGAATCGGAAGTTCGCTCATGACATACTCTGCCTCTGGATTTGCAGCCACCATAACGTCAATCGTAGAAATGTAAGTCAAGGCCGCCACATATTTTCCACCGATCCAGTTCGTGTCAGACTGTAAATTGTCTCCGCTGTAAGCAGCCTGATAGGAAGCCGGCGGAACCACCTCTTCGTCATACAGACGCTTTACATAGCCAAAGATTTCTTTTAACTGATCCTCTGTCATATTCAGAGTCTTGGTCTCTGGGTCAAACACGGTAGCGCCGATTAACTGCTTTGCATAGTTAAATACCACCAGATTTACGATATATTCCTTGTTTGCACACAAGAGGTACATGCTGTCATCATATTCACGAACCTTTTTCCCCATAGTGATCAAATCTTCCCAGCTATAGGTCTTAGAAAAATCCAGGCCAATGGCATCTGCTAAGTCCTTGTTGACCATGATGCCTGCGCCGGAAATGCCAGTAGGCAGTCCAAGCTGCTTACCGTCATAATTTCCATTGATAGGAATCCCGATGTACGCCTCTTCAAAGTTAGACAAATCAATACCATAATCCTTATAATCCAGGAAATAATCTCCAGTAGCTACATACGTTGGAAAAATTTCCGGATCTACCTGAACAATGTCAGGAGCCGTACCAGATGCCAGCTGTGTGGCCAGCTTATCATGATATCCGTCATTTCCGCCATATTCTGCTTCAATGGTCACGTTGGGATGGGCAGCTTCAAACTGTTCAATTACCTGCAAGGTAGCCTCATTTCTCTCATCACCACCCCACCATGACATACGAAGCGTAATTTCCTCGTCAGAAGATGCTGTCCCCTTGGTCTCGTCCTTTTTCGCCGCATCTGTCTCCCCTCCGGTCTGACTCGCCGCCTGGTTTCCATTGGAAGAACCGCCGCCACACCCTGTCAACAGACTGGCTGTCATAGCCATGGCCATCATAGCTGCAAATAATCTCTTTTTCATAACCTGTCCTCACTTTCATTTGATACCTATAGTTTAGTGGAAAATTCACGAAAACAAAAGGCGGATGCCTTCCTATTTTTATTCATAATTCCCCCTCTTTTTTTAAAAGGTATCACATTTTACGATTTTTCTCCAAATCTCACTGCAAAGAAGCCTCTTTATTAGCCATGCAAACTGCCTCCTTAGGAAGGGAAAACTCCATCACACATCCCATCCCCTTTTTGCTCCGAATCCGAAGGCCGGATTCCATCCCAAAATGAAGAATCAGTCTGCTATTTACATTGGACAAGCCGATATGGGTGAGCTGATTCACCTTTATACTTTCCCTTAAATTCCGGCACTCTTCTTTTGTCATGCCTTCACCATTGTCCACCACCCGAAAATACACACGTCCCCTTCTTCCAAAAATCTGAAGTTTGATATATCCCCGTTCTTTACTGTATCGGATTCCATGTAGGATACTATTCTCCACCAGAGGCTGAAGCATAAGGCGGAAAACCTGAAATTTCAACAGCCCCTCTTCAATCTCATAGTACATGATAAACCGGTCACCAAAGCGGAACTTCTGGATCGCCACATATTTTTTCAGATACTCGATCTCCTGCTTCAGACTGATAGTCTCTAAAGGGTCCGCCAAAGCGTACTTTAAAATATCTGACAAATCATCGAGCACTCTCTTTGCCGCTTCCCTGGACGCCTCCGGTTTCCTGATTTCCAACTCTACAGTCTGAAGTGTATTAAACAGAAAATGCGGGTTGATCTGTAGCTGTAAGGCTGTCAGCTCCGCCACCTGCTTCTCATGCTGTTTCTGAAGCAAATCTCCGTTCAGCTTCACAGTCTGAAGAAACAGATAGATGATATTGTTCATAATCACATCATACTCATCTTTCATCTCCTGCCTTGGCTGGGATGGGTAGATTCCGCTTTCCGCATCATGGAACACCTGGATCATGTAATGCAGCTGACTGAAGGTCCGCTTTGTGGTTGCATAGGCCAAAATCACCATAGCCATGCTGTTGATTGCAAAAATCATACAGAAAATTTGAAGCTGCTGCCACAGCTCCTCTGTTTTGGCTTGTCTGGAAAGAAGGGAAACCAGATGAAGTTTGTACTGATTGTTGTATGCAGTATGAACCAGATACTTCCCTTTTTCCATAGACACCCAGGTGTTTTCCTGGACAGTCCGGTCAAACTGCCGTAAGTCAAAGGCTGCCCCCCCGTCTCCCCTGTCGTTCCAGGAAAATAAAATCTCATTGTCTTCATTGACATACAGTACAGTCTCAAAGTCTTTGGTCAGAATACTGTCTAACTGAGCCCGATACTTGTCCACATCAATGTTCATTACTACCACCCCATCCTGGAGAAGCATTCTCTGATAAATAGTCAACACCTGGCGTTCCTTTCCATTGATCGTCATGGTCCTGGCCTCCATGGAATTATCCATATCTGGAGCCATACGACTATATCTGCGCCACCATCCAAACTCCTCCTTATTCTGAAAATCCACGATTCCGTCCACAGAAGAAAAATACCGGTCAAATCCATCCAAATACAGATACACAGACTGAATATAGGGATACACCTGGATGATGCTGTTTAACATAGTCTTAATATTCCTGTGATAGATTGCGTCGCTTAAAGAAAGAAAGCTGTCCTGACGGAGCAGCTTTTTTAATGACACCAAGGTATATGGATTATTGGTAAGCTGGCTGTTTTGAAACACCACATTGCTCACCACAAAATTTAAATTCGTATTCACATTACTTAAGGTATTCTTTGCCCGGGTATCCAGGCTGTCGTCGATCTGGATATTCACCATAAAAAAGGAAATCATGAAAACCAGAAACGTAGGAATAATCAGAAGAAGAAAATATCTTAAAAACCGTCTGATAAAAAATTTACTTTGCATTGCCTTCCCCTCCTATGATCCTGACAGGTTCTTCCCGTTTCGGTACTCCTTTGGTGACATGCCAAAATAGGCCTTAAACGCCCTGGAAAAATTCTTAGGATTGTCATAGCCGATATAGTAGGCAATATCATAGCCCTTGTACCGAATATCGTTTAACAACTCACACGCCTTTTCCATTCTGGTCTTCACCAGGTACTCAGAAAAGCCAACCCCACATTTATCCTTAAAAATTTTAGACAGATAATTGGGACTTAAATTCACCAGCACCGCCGCTTCCTCCAGGGAAGCCTCTTTATAGTGCTTTTCAATATATTTCTTCACCGTATCCACAATCTGCTCATAATAGGTGGAATTGGTCTCTTCCTTCACCTGATACTTTTGGTCCAGATTCTCCTTGATTTTTCCAAAACAGGTAAGAATATCTCCGCTTTTAATAGGCTTTAACAGATAATCCTCCACCCGAAACTGAATAGCATAGCGAAAATACTCATAATTCTGATAGCTGCTGATAAATACCACCTTGATATCCTTGTCCAGAATTCGTCTACACAGCTCAATTCCATTGATGCCCGGCATCTCAATATCGCTCATCAAAACATCCACTGGATGACTCTCCATATAATCCAGTGCTTTCCTTGCCTCGCTAAAAAAAGTAACAGAAAAGCCAATCTGCTCCCATGGGAACAGGTTGGCAATCCCCTCTACGATTTTCTCTTCATCATCTACAATCACCATCTGATACATAGGACTCTCCTCTTTCGAAGTACCTGAGGCTGTTACCTAACAGCCTTCTCTCTCACCATAAAGGTATTGTATCCGTAATCCCGCAGCCTCTTTTCCATCTGCGCCGCATAATCCATATTCAAGAAAGCGCCTACCCGAACCTTGTAGTACCCATCGTCATAAATGATAAATGCCGGGAATCCCTGAGACTTAAGCTGCGTCAACTGCTGGTTCGCCAAATTTTGATTCTGATAAATCCCTGTCTGAATCTGATAATATTCCGGAACTGCTTTTTCCTCCTGCTGGATTGTGTCCAAAATCCCACTGGCTATGGCCTGAGCTATGGCCTCAAAGTTCTGGTCAAAGAAACGATTATCCGCCTCATTGTCAATAAATCCGGCTTCCACCAAAACCGCAGGCATCTGGGTCTTGCGAAGAACAATGAGTCCCGGCCTCTCAATGGTTCCAAGATTTGCAAATCCTGCTTTTTCCATTGCGCTGTTGATGTTTTTCGCCATCAAGCCGGGCACATCGTTGTCTGCATAGACTAAACTCTCTGCTCCAGAAGCTGTGTTGGGCACAGGCATGGCATTGCGGTGAATAGACACAAAATAATCTGCGCCAGAATTATTGGCAATGTCCGCCTTTTCAAAAGGAGTCTGATACGTATCGTTGACCCTGGTGTAAACCACATCAACTCCCTGTTGCGACAAAAGATTTCCAATAGCCAACGTCAGATTTAAGGCATCCGTTTTCTCCTGCCTTCCATAATACGTAGCGCCTGGGTCTGAACCACCGTGTCCAGCATCCAAAATCACTTTCTTTCCATCTGCCAAATTTGAAAACTTCCTTTCCATCATCTATACCAATAGAATATGATGGTGTTTTCTAATGGGTTACGCCATTCCTCTGTATTCCTGCTTCCAGCTTTCCACTAAATTGGCAGCCCCTTCCATTCGCTTAATAGGATCCCTGGCAAATAATTCCCTGATCCTTTCCTGCTCTTTCGAATCCTTCGCCCTCTCCTTTGCACTGATCAAATCCTGCTCCCACGCCTCTTTTTTTTCTGCCGTCATAGGCAAACGATAAACTTCCTTTAATGATAAGCCTGGATTTAACTTGCTCAAATGGTAGATCTTTTCCAGAATCGTCCCATCTTCTGTTTTCTCATATGCATGTTCAAAAGCTTCCATAGCATTTTGGAACTGGAATACTCTGGCAAAGCACGCTCCCAGATTATTCCATATTCGTCCCTGAAACCTAGGATCCATTCTGGAAAACCGAATATCCGACAGGATTTTTTCATATCCCGCAATCGCCTTTCCGTACTGCTTAAAATCAAACAGGTAATCCACCTTCCTCTTGGCATATTCCAAAGGCGGAAGCTTTCGGAAGGAAGAAATTTTCTGCCGCAGTTGATTAATCTCTCCTGACGTATAATAATTACATTCCTTTAAAAACAAAAGCAGCGTCTCATCTGAGTTTTCCCCGCCTTTCATTCTCCGCTCCATCTTAAGGGCCGTAAATCCCATATCCAACTCATTTCGAATAAACTCAATCAGACTGGGATTCATAAAGTCCTCCATTGCCAACAGCGGGTGATGAAAAATCACATAACATAATTCCTGAGAAGTATAGACATGAATTCCTAAAACCTCCAGGAAATAGGGATGGGACACCTGTTCTCTTTTGCACAAAATCACACTCATATCATAACCTCTTGCCTTATCATAGCTCCTGTCGAAGGATACAAATCCCCAAATCCCTTGTCCCTCACTGCCACTGCCATAATGTTTTCATCCAGAAATCCAATTTGCACCTGAACCCGCACGGTTTTATCTGTTCTCTCTGGAAAACCCTCCAGAATCATCTTAACCTCTTTCTTTTTCTTAGGGTCAGAAGGCGTAATCACAAATTCCAGATAATTCTGATTATCCAAAATAAAATCCACTGTACTCTTTGCCTCATACCAACTGTCCCCTGCAGCCGCAAGAATAAGCTGGTTTTCCTTGTCCTGATGAAGTACCTTAACAGAAATGGTGGTGTCCAGCCGTCCCTCACACAACATCACATAAGGATACGAAGTCTTGTCCTGAGTCAAATCCATAGCCTTTAAAGCCGCTCCCTGGGAAAAGAGAGCCGGTTCCACAAACACTCTTCTCCTGGCACAGACGATTTTCATAAACTCTACGGCCCAGTCCTGATTTTCAAATCCTTTCCCTGTTAAGAGTACAGAGGAAAACAGCTTTTTTTGAAGAAACCGCTCTCCGCAGGCGCATAAAATCTTATCCGCCAGTTTCATACCAGAAGGAGAATTTAAAATATCCAGACTGAATCCCTCGTCCAGCTTCTCTTTTTCGGCTACCACAGCCACTTGTTTCATTCCTCTCTGGACCTTCATCTCATAATAGCACAGTCCTTCTTCCGACAAATCAAACATGCCTACCTGATTATTCCACATTTCCCGTTTCTGGCTCATAACATAGTAAAGAAACGCTTCTGTGTGGCTAATCACATGAACCCGCTCTCTGGGAATCTTTAAATAGTCTGCACAGTAAATGAGGCAGTCTAAAAGCCTAGCTTCCACATGAGGAACACTGACCACCAACTGCGCCACCCAGTTTCCCACAGGACCTTCTGCTTCTGGTGCCGGAAGAAGCAGAACCTTCTCCAAAAAACGCTGTAAAATCTCCATGCCTCTGTATTTCGTGCCCGAAATCGTAGAAGTTCCGTCCTTTAAAACCAGCTTCAGAAGCTTATCCACAATCACACCATCACCCATAAGTGCGCTGGCATATGCCTCTTCCCCTACCAGCCATACGTCCTCCTCTTTCTTACGACACGCCACAGTAGGCATGGTCCATGTCTTCTCCTGTCCCCAACAGCTTAACCGTGTGTATCCGTCGCATAAATCAAGCCCTAACTTCAGTTCCTCCATTCACGTTCTCTCCATTTTTTCCATTACAGTAATCCGAACAATTCCTCAACCACAGCTATCTTTCTGGCATACTCTTCCATCAGTTCTTTCAGCCTTTCCTCTTCTTTCAGATTCAGGCACACAGACATTTGATTCAGAAGCTGATACCGGCTTTCCTTAGGCCCTTTTTCCTTCCGATCACAGGTCAGTCTTCCTTCTTTCATGAGAACCCGCTGCTCTCCCTTTTGTTCAAAGATTCTATATTCCAGAACCTCTCCGTCAAACAATACCTTCTGTTTGACAAAAATCCCCTGATAGACTCGTTTCATGTCATTGCTATGGAACTTTTCCTCTTGAGGACGAATCCGAATCTGCAAATCCACCATGGAATCTTTCTGCCCTATGTATTGAAGAATTTCCTTATCCATCAGTTCCTCTGGAATCTGAATCTGTCCAAAAAGCTGTTTTAAATGAGGAAGAATCATCTCCTCCGACAAAAGAATATCAACAATCGTCTGACACAGCTCCTTTTGTTTATCGTCCAACCTCTCAAGGCCTGCATAATACTGAGTCAGAGCCAAAAGATAAATGGTAGACAGCTTTTCCTTGTCCACAGTTTCACTGACCATGCGCTCCAAATACAGAAATACCTGATCCTCTGCTGGCACATGATACATAAAATATTCTGTGCTCTTCATGGTAAAATACGCTTTTACCAAAAGCTCACTAGCATTTTTCCGTTTCATATATAAGGAAAATACTTTATCAATCCGATCCGTTTTTCCAGAAAACAACATCTGCGCCAGAAGCCTCTCCTCCAAATCATAGGTTTCCACACGCTCTGACACACTCTTTATGAGAATTTGATACATCTGATCCGACGTCCCGTTGTAATGCTCACACAGAAAATCCAAAATCACTCCGTCTGCCAGTTTTTGAGTAAATACCAAAAAAGCCATTCTTAAAACCATCTCTTCCTGTTCAAACAGACGGTTTAAAATCAGCCGGCTGCACAAGGTCTGAAGGCTCTTGCCTGAAATTTGGCAATGATACTCCTTAAAGACCCCATACGCCTCCTTTACATAATTTCCTCCGATAAAAGCTTCACAAAGCTCGGCTTTTTGTGCCCTGGATAACAGCCTTACATCCAGAGACAACAAAAAAGTAGGGTTTTTCCCCTTATCTTTTTCCTTTTTTGCTTCTGGTTTTCCAGATAATTTTTTATAGTATTCGATCAGAAGCCCTGTTAATTTTCTTTTATACAAAGGGTGAAGATTTAAGCGCGAAAGAGCCCTTTCCACCACGGCAAGACCGTCTTCCTTCAGCACGTCCTCCTTTGACGAGTTTCTGCACGCCCCTAACAAAAGCATGGGATGCTCTGGATACACTTCAAAACATTTCTTTTCTAATTGGGTTTTATGAAGCACCTTGGTTTTAATATGACTAATATCTGTATATCGGTTTCCATAGGCATCCTGAAACAGGATACAGCTTTTCTCTGAAAATACAGGCACATAGGCGATTCCCTGATAAATCGGGTAAACCCCCTCCTCTGTCAATTCCTCATAACACACCACCACATGGCGCATCTTAGGATTGTTCACAACGATCCGGTAAGAGCGCAGCAAAGAGGGCAGAACCTTGGCAATCGGTAAATCCACCATATCCTCATAGATAACCGCATCATAAATAACTGCCAAGTAACTGTCGATTCTTGACTGAAGAATCTGCTCTGCCGCAAAACGTCCCATCTCCTTTTGATATTCCCGGTAAATAGGCGTATCCTCTTTTACATATTGAATCATATTCGCATACAAGACCGCTTTGCTGTGATGATCCAGCTCATGATCATAGGAAAAATAAAGCAGTACTTCTTTGGGAATCGGCTGTCCATAATCTTCTGGAAGAGAATACAGAAAATACTCATACAGTCTGGTTAGGCTTAACTGCTCCTGTAAGGCTTTTTCATACCAGCCAAAATCGCTTTCCCGCCTGCAATCCCCTCGAATCATCAGACTGCACACCGCCTCTAAAATCTCTGCATGATGATATCTCTCATACAAAAGCTTTAACACCTTTAGACAAAGAGGCTGATAATACCGATTCACCATGGCAAACTTGGCGGCCTTCACCGCTAAAACCTCTCCTACCAGGTCTCGTCTGGCTCCAAAATGCAGCGCCTGAAGTTCAAAAGCTCCCACTCCATACAAAAGCTGCGGTGCATCATTCCAGATAGCCAACGCCTGCTGATACAAAAAAGGACTGCGGCATCCTTCTCCATACAAAACTTTCATCCGAGTCAGCATCTCCCCCGGATTTTCAAAGCAATACCGCTCCTCGCATCTGGTATACAGATGAAACAAAAGATAGTCCGCCGGCCATTCTTCCAGATATTTTTCCAAAAGTCTGATAAAAGACTTCTTTTTCTCTTCATCTGGCTGTAACAAAAGGAGCAAATGCTGAAACAAACAATAATATTCAGGATGATTCAAACGATCTTGAAATACCTCCTCTTTGCATTCCAGCAAAAAAGACATGGCCTCTTCTCTGTGCCCTGCCATCTGATGAAGCTCTGCTTCCATCAAGGACAGTTCCATAGAAGGACCACCTGTAAGGCGAAGCTGATCCAACTCCTCCATCATCTGATTTTCGAGAGAAATCCGATCCTGCTTTCCGCTCTCATAATCCAGACGCAGAGAAAAATAGCGGGCAAACCGTCCAGCCGGCCTTCTCCTGCCCTTTTCCCCCTCTTTGGATTTTGGCCCTGAAGAGGGCCTGACAGGAGATGCTTCAATATGGACGGTAACCGTCTCATGCATAGTTTCCAGAGTGATCATCCCTAAGTTTTTACCGCCGTGCATCCCGCCTTGGCTCACCCTGTAAGGGAAATGACAGACTCCTTCCTTAAAATCCTCTTCTTCCAGAGTCTTTTTCATGGTCTGAATAAAATTACCTTCTACCTGAACTGCAACAGGAAGATACCCCCATCCGATACGCCGGATTTCCAAATCCTCTTCTATGGTTTGATCCAGGCCATAATACTGTCTGTGGGGCTTTTCCACCTCCAGACGTACTGGTTCTTTCAATTCCAGAGCGATCAAAAACTGTTCTAACTGCCCATACCGATTTCCATGCCCCCGCAGCCCGTCATATACAGCACGAACATGCGTATCCTGCATAAAAGGCACCTCTGTAAAATCCCGATATTCAAACACTCTGACAGCCAGTTCATAATCCTGTCTTGCCATCTTGGCAAAATCCATAGGGTCCTTTAACTGCCCCAAGGTCTTTCCAGACACTCCTGCCTGAACACGAAAAGAATAAGGAACCTCCTTTTCTCCGCCGTTTGTGACCAGATAAAAAGATCCCTCTATTACGTCTCCATATTCTAAATATCTACTGTTAATCTCATATCCAATATGATTTCTCAATCCTCCAAACGCACCGTTCAATACTCTGACCCGGGAATTGGAAGAATATACCAAGCCTTTGCTGTGAAGGCCGTTATCACTGCTTATAAATAACTCGTCCCTGATTAATTCTCCAACCGTAATCTCCTCATCAATCCTGTCTGGCTGAATACTAAGGACCGGAGCCTCCATATCAATGATACCTTTTGCCAGGCGATTTATCCGTTCTCTCATGTTTCTCTCTCTTGTCTCATCTATTGTTACAGTTTATCCACTATTAGAGCTATTCTAACACATTTTCCCTTGATTTACTATCCTAAAGTTGGTATGATATAAAAAATAGTGCCATTTTTGCAAAAGGGGTGTTGGAGGAGAGACATGTTAACAGAACCAAAGACCTTATATAAACTGATGAATCTTTATATGTTGAGAAGAGTAAACATTCCTCTGACCAACGCTCAACTTACAGACTTTTTTCTAAAGCACGAGTATGCGCCTTATTTTACGCTTCAGCAAGTGTTAAACGAACTGTTAGAGTCTGGCCTAATCCGAATGCATTCCAATCACAGTACCACCCGATATGAGATTACAAAAGAAGGAGAAGAGACATTAGAGTTTTTCGGAAAAAATATTTCTCCCGCCATTGTAGAAGATATGGATGGATACTTAAAAGAAAATCAATTCCGCATCCGCAATGAAGCCGGTGTGATATCGGATTATTATAAATCTACCAACCAGGATTATATTGTTCACTGTGAGCTTCGGGAAGGCAAAACAGTGCTTTTGGATCTAAGTCTTTCCGTTCCGGACAGAGAGCAGGCCGAATCCATGTGCAGTCAATGGGAACAGAAAAATCAGGAGATTTATTCCTTTGTCATGAAATCATTGATGAACAGTTCAAATTAAAAGGAGGATTACCATGAAAAAAAACAGAAAGCACTCAAAAGTTTCTAAGCATCAAAAGAGGATAAAACGTATAAGGTTTCTGTTAAAAGTAAAGCTTTTTATAACTGTCCTTCTTCCTGTTGTATTCCTTCTCCTGACAGTGAAAACCATTAAAATATGGCTCCATTTAATGCTGAAATCCGCGGTTCTCCCTTCTGAGAATCCCCAGCCACAGCCTGAAGAGCTGGAAAAAGTAACCCTTGTAACCTATCAATCTGAACCTCTATAAGCACAAGGTCCGTCTGAAGCGACGGACCTTGTTTTATCTTTTTGTTGCAATTCCTCTTCGGTCAAAATAATACTTCTGCCCATCAATGGTTAGAGTCACGCTTTTAGCAATCTGATGCTTGACAAAATAATACTCCACACCATTTATCTTCCGCCATCCGGTTTCCTGAAACGCTCCCTGATAATCTTCAAAGGAAAACTCCAGACAAACGCTTCCCTGAATCCCGTTTACTTTTCCATTATCCGTACAGCGCCACATGGTTCGGTTCGCGTATTTATTTGCCATTCCATACCTGCTATACCAGATATCGTATGGAATCTTACGAATATCCATGTATCGGCTGATCCACTCATGATTTCCATAGACCAAAGTCGGATACCCTGCATCCTCGATCTCATGACAGAACGTATTGATCTGTTCTGTAACCTGCTCTTTGTTAACCTTTCCACTAATCAGCGGGGATGATTCAATATTATATCCAATCGGATAAGAAATTCTATAATCTTTAATAATATTCAGCACATATCTGGCTTCCTTTTCGGCTTCCTCCTGACTCTTAGCCGAACTATAAAAAAACACACCCACTTTTAGGCCTGCGTTTGTTGCGCCTTTTACATTTTCATCAAAATACTGGTCTGAATCATCATCGTGTTCCAAAAGGATCATAACAAAAGAAATTCCATCGGCCTTCATTTTTCTCCAGTTAATAGAGCCTGCCTTGTTTTGATATTTTGTTATGGTTACACCTTTTTCCACAGCTCCATCAATGGGAGTCTTTCCATCAGCAGAAACCCAGTACTCCTCAACCTGGCTCCATGGGGTAAACCCATAAACATCCGTAGACAGATTAAGGCTTACAGCTACAGTCAACAAAAAAAGCGTCAACCTGTTCTTCATCCTAATGTTGTTCATCATTCCTCTTTCCGAAAATGATTGATTTCCTCAATCAGAAGCTTTATATTATGAATCAATGAATCAAATATGCCATACTGAAACAAATTTACCGCCAACATCCCTAAGGGAACCGCTAAAATCATGCCAGAGATTCCTCTCAGTTTAAATCCTAAATATAAAAAGAATAAGGTTGCAAAAGGAGACAAGCCTAAAGAGTCTCCCATAATTTTAGGCTGAATAATCTGCCGCACCGCCTGAGTCAACAGATACAGCAGAACCAATCCCACAGCAAACGCCCATTCTCCTGATAAAAGCTTCACTAACGCCCATGGAAAAAGAGCCGTTCCTGTCCCAAATAAAGGCAAAAAATCTAAAAATGCAATTAACATAGCAAATGCCAATCCATACTTTACGCCCAGTACCAAAAAACCTACAGCTAAAATCACTGCCACAACAAACATAATACGAAACTGGGCTAAAAAATAGCCTCCTATAAGCCGTTTCATATCCTGTTTCAGGTAATCCATATATCCTCGGACCCCATTTGGCACAACGCACCAAAAAGTTTCCAAAATCTGCTCTCTCTCTACAATAAAGAAATAGGAGGAAAAGATCACTACAATAGAATACACCAGCGCCGCCGGAATCCCTCTGGCAACATTTCCCGCCGCAGTCACTGTAGGAAATGCAATCCTGGACGCCAAATTCCCCGCCAGAGTTCCAAGATTCTCGCTAAACTGAGTAATGGAATCCTGGACATTTTGGGGAAGACGCTCAAAAAGGTGAGAAAAGGTGAGAAAAGCACTCTGCACCTCTTCCTTTCCCGCCTCATAGATAGCTGGCAGATCTCGAACCAGACTCACGATTTGAATAGTCAGTTTAGAAATCAAAAAATAAATCCCGCCTATAACAACTGCTAAAACAAAAACTACAATCAAAACAGAACTGTGCCTGCGCACCAGCTTTAACCGCTTTTCCAAAAAGCGAACCAATGGATTGGCGATCATAGCAATACACCAGCCAATAACAAAAGGCATAAAAAATCGTATTAGCCACGGCCCTAAAAGGCAGACAAGCGCTATGATCCCTAAAGGAATCAGAATATTCAAAATAATCCTAAGAATCCGTCTTCCGTCTTCCATCTATTATCACCAGCTCCCAAATTCATTGTTCAGTCTTAAATAAGAAGCCAGAAATTCATATACTGTCTCCATCTCCTCGTCTGTACCTATGGTTACCCGCAGATAATCAGACAATCTGGGCCCGTCAAAATGCCGCACATAAATCTGATTACTTCTAAGGGCCTCTAAAATCTGCTTTGCGTCTTTCTTTTCATGAGTCATAAACAAGAAATTGGCACTGGAATCCAGACAGTGAAACCCAAGAGTCCGAAACCTATCCTTTGCTCTTTCCCTGGTTTTTACAATCTTGTCTATGGTCCTGGTAAAATAATCTCTATTCTTTAACGCCTCCACCCCTAACACAATGGAAGGCAGGTTCATGGTATAAGAATTGTAGGAATACTTTACATTCTCCATAGCCTTTAAAAGCTCAGGGGATCCGAATGCATACCCAATTCTTACCCCTGCCATGGAGCGGGATTTGCTGAAGGTCTGAACCACTAAAAGATTTTCATATCGGTCAAGGAGGGTCCTGGCAGAAACTCCGCCAAAATCAATGTAAGCTTCATCCACAATCACCACACTGCTTTGATTATGTTTCAAAATCTCTTCCACCTGTTCCAATGGCAGATACAAGCCTGTAGGCGCATTGGGATTTGGAAAAATCACGCCTCCATTATCCTCAAAATAGTCTTCGGGCCTTATATAAAAATTATCGTCCAGTTTCCTGGTTTTATAAGGAATTCCAAACAAGTTAGCCCAAACCGGATAAAAAGAGTAGGTAATATCTGGAAACAGAATCGGCTTCCTGGAATGAAAATAGGTTAAAAAAGCCATTCCCAACACATCGTCAGAACCGACTCCTACGAATACCTGATCTTTCTCCAAACCATAATACTGGGCTAAGGCACAAACCAGATCTGAAGCTGTTGGATCTGGATATCTGCGAAGCTTTTCTATCTCCATCTGTTCGAGGGCTGCCGCCACGTTGGGGGCAGGCGGATATGGATTTTCATTAGTATTTAATTTTATCAATCTCTCTCCCTTGGGCTGCTCCCCTGGAACATAGGGAACCACCTTTCGGATATTTTCTTCCCATGGTTTTGTCATCCTTTTCATCCTTTCATTTTTCGGCCTGAGACAAACCATATTCCCGTGCAACTGCCCGAAACGCTTCCAGAGACCGTTCAATCTGTTCATAAGACACACAGTAAGCAATTCTTACATACCCAGAACACGCAAAAGAAGTTCCGGGAACCACTAAAATGCAGTATCTTTTACAGACCTCACAAAAATGTTTCTCATCCTCTTCTGGAGACTTTACAAATAAATAGAAGGCGCCTTCTGGTTTCACACATTGGAATCCATACTGCACTAAAGCCTGATACAACCGGTTTCTGTTTTTATCATAAGCTGCCACATTAGTCTTTTCCTCCACGCAGCGCTTAATCACTCTTTGCATCAAAGAAGGAGCGTTGACACAGCCTAAGACACGGTTTGCAATAGATGCTGCACAAAACAGCTCTTTGTTGTTACTTACCTGGTCTGGAATCAACACATATCCAATCCTTTCCCCTGGCAGAGACAAGGATTTACTATAAGAATAGCAAACCACCGTATTGTCATAATACTTCGTCACAAAGGGAACCATGACCCCGTCATATGCCAGTTCCCGGTAAGGCTCGTCAGAAATCAGAAGGATGGATGTTCCATACGCTTCCTGCTTTCTCTGTAAAATCTGGCTGATCCTTGTTATGGTATCCTCCGAATACACAACACCTGTCGGATTGTTCGGCGTATTGATAATCACCACCTTGGTATTTTGATTGATCTTCTCTTCAAATTCTAAAAGATTTGGCTGAAAATCCTTCGTATCAGGCGATACTGTCACCAAATGTCCATCATAATTTCGGACATAGGCTCCATACTCCAGAAAATAGGGCGCAAATACAACCACCTCATCTCCCGGATTTAACACGGCCTTAAGTATTACATTCATACCGCTGGCAGCTCCCACAGTCATCAAAACATTGTCCTTATGAAACTTTGTCTGAAACCTGCGATTTAAGGACTGTGCAATCGCATCCCGCACATCCTCATAGCCTGCATTGCTCATATAACCATGGACAAAGACCGAAGGTTCCTCACGAAGTACATCCAAAATCGCCTGGTTTACCGCCTCAGGAGCCGGAACATTAGGATTTCCCAGGCTGAAATCAAAAACATTCTCCGCCCCGTAAATCTCTGCCATTCGCTTCCCTTCCTCAAACATCACACGAATCGCAGAATTATTCTGGAGCAACGGTTTCATTCTTTCTGATATCATAATAACTTCTCTCCTCTCATTTGTTAGCCGCTAACTTCTTTTACTACAGTAAAACGCCAAAAGCCCAGTGACTCCGAAATAAAACCAGGTAGTAGGATTACTAAACCAGGTAGTAAAGAAAGAAAGACTCATGTAAATCGCCATCTGTCCATAGAGAAGATACCCTATCGGATTTCTCATATCTTTTACTTTCTCTACCAAAAGAAAGCAGACAAACCCTAAAAGACAAGAGAATATTACCACTCCGAAGATGCCGAAATCATAGTATGCATCATAAAACAAAGTCACTGTTGTTAACTCTTCCTTGTTTACATAAATCGGAAAACTGATCAGATACGGGAACACAAACTTCAGTCCTGTCAGCGCCCACAGAGGAAATAAACTGCGAATCCCCCAGGTATGAGCTGGAAGAGCCGAAACCAGGCAATGAAAGTTTTCATAATTGTTGGCAATATAAATATATGGCTGAGAGATAAAAATAGGCATCTTACTGTTCTTCATCTCAAAAATTCCGTTTAAATATTCTATATCATGACTTCTGGCCACAGTCAGAAGAATGTAGAGAGGGATTACCACCAAAACTGCCGCACCAACCAGCCACGGCTCCACTCTTCTGTGGTATGCACAGTAAGTAAACACCATGAGAGCGATAGCAAAAATAAGCTGGAATCTGGATACACATAAAATTGGAATCGCAAGAGCAATCAACGACATCACAAGAACCAATATGTTTCTTTCCCGCCTTCTGCTGCCGCCTTGTAAAAAGAAGAGGACAGAAAGAGCAGGAACCAACACACAGGATACGGTCAAGTAATGAACTCCTGTAAGATGAAATTCTGAGTATGCGTGGGGGACTCCCCGGACAAACAGAGGGATAAATCCCAGAACTGCCGCCTCAAACAGAAACGCGGCCAGGGATATGGTTGTAATAACAACAACGCCAACAAAAAGCGGGCGGGCTGCAGATTTTCCTCTGCGCCCCTTTCTGATTGGACGATATCCTTCTCCGAATAACCGTTCCATAATTTCAAAGGTTATCCAGAATCCCATAAAGGCTAAAAAAAAGCAGGACCAAGTCAGCAGACTCCAGTCTGATTGGAGTTTGCTGAGTTTTAGGCAGGCAATCCCCTGTCCACCTACCCAAAAGGCTGAAAACAACCCTCGCAGATGAATCAAATTACCTGATTTATGATAATCGTAGTAGTATAAAAAGCCAGCCGCCAAAAGAAGCACCAGTCCAGACAAATAATACAACTGGAAAAATGCAAAAATCCAACTAACAGCAAAGCATATCAAATAAACTAGCATAGGTCCTGTCCTTCAACTTTTATCATTTGATAAATTCTCTCATATAGTCTTCTACTTCTCTGGCCGTGACAAAGCTCATAGCCCTTTCGGCCACCGCCTGAAGTTCCGCTTTACTATATTCCGTAATTATTTTTCTCGCCCGCAAAATGGCAGAAGCACTCATGCTGAACTCGTTCAAACCAAAGGCCAAAAGAAGAGGAATCATCATCGGGTCGCTGGCCGCCTCGCCGCACATTCCCACCATGATGCCTGCCTCCCTCGCACAGGTAATCACATGACGAATGCTGCGCAGAACAGCCGGATTAAAGGTAGAATACAGGTACGATATTTTATCATTTCCTCTGTCCACGGACATGGTATACTGAGTCAGATCATTGGTTCCAATGCTGAAAAAGTCCACTTCCTTTGCAAACACATCCGCCATTAGAGAAGCAGCGGCCGTCTCTACCATTATTCCAACCTGAATCTCTTTATTATAAGGAATTTTTTTCTCCTCCAACTCTTTTTTAATCTCTTCAATAAGCTCCCTGGCTTCCCGATATTCATCAATACAGGTTACCATAGGAATCATAATCTTTATACCACCAAATGCACTGGCGCGTAAAAGAGCCCGAAGCTGAGGACGGTAAATGTCTTCTTTTCTGTCCAGGCAAAGTCGAATAGCACGATAGCCTAAAAACGGATTCTCATCCTTTTTCAGTCCCATATAAGGAATCTCTTTATCACCGCCAATATCCAAAGTACGGATAATCACCGGCTTCCCGCTCAAAGCCTGCGCTACCTTTTTATATGCCTCGAACTGCTCTTCCTCTGTCGGCATACTTTCTCTGTCCATAAACAAAAACTCCGTACGGAACAGCCCTACGCCTTCTCCATCATACTGAAGAACCTTTTCCACATCCTCTGGCTTTCCGATATTGGCTACCAGTTCGACACAAACTCCATCTTTTGTCACAGTCGGACGGCCGATATAGTTTTCCAGCTCTTTCTTCTCCTTCAGGAATGTCTCTCTCTTTTTCTCGTACTCCTGACTCTGTTCCTGATTGGGATTTACAATCACAATTCCCTCGTCGCCATCTAAAACAAGAGAAACTCCATCTTCAATCTGATCTAAAATACCAGAAACTGCCACTACTGCCGGTATCTCCAGAGCCCTTGCCAGAATCGCGCTGTGAGAAGTCTTTCCCCCCAATTCTGTCACAATTCCGGTTACATTAGCCGGATTGATCCCGGCGGTCATGGACGGCGTCAAATCCTTTGCCACAATAATGCTTCCGGCCGGAAGAGACGCAATGTCTACCGGAGTAATGCCCTGCAATATCTGCTGCATACGGACTTTAATATCCTTCATATCCGTGGCTCTCTGCTGCATCATCTCATTATCCATGGCAGCAAACACAGCCGCATAGTTATTGCACACAGTCTCAATGGCATATTCTCCGCATACTCCCTCTCCTGTGATTACGCCCTCAATCTCTCCTGTCAACATCGGGTCCATCAAAAGCATCAGATGACCCTGCATGATCTCTACTTCTTTCTCCCCAACCTTTGCAGCCAAATCTGCGGCCAGGGCTTCTGTCTGTGCCATGGTCTTGTTTAACGCATCCCTGAAACGCTCTACCTCGTCCTTTGAATCAGATACCTTTTCCTGGCGAATAACAAGCTCTTCCTCCTTAATTACTGCCGCTCTGCCAATCCCAATTCCTGCAGATGCACTTGTTCCCCTATGCATAATAGATTTCCCCTCCTTCAATAAAGATCATTCTCCCAATCCGCTTTTGACGACTTCAATCATAGAATCTAGCGCTTCCTTCTCATCCTCGCCCTCACAGATAAACTCAATTTCGTCTCCGCTTTTTACACAGGCGCCCAAAACACTTAAAACGCTTTTTGCGTTCGCAACCGTATTTCCAATACGAAACTGAATTCTGGATTTAAACAAAATCGCTCTGTTGCAAAGAATCCCTGCTGGCCTGAGATGAAGACCTGTCAGATTCCTGACTACAACTTTCTCACTTACCATAATTACGTTCCTCTCAATACATTATTTTGCTCAGTCTGTATGGTTGTCCCCCTCGCTGCTCTCCTCACTGGCTGCGCTCGACTCTTCGCTTAAATCCTCTACAATAATCATCACTGGTTCCTGTCCCATCATCTCAAAGCCGTCGCTTAAACGAACCTCCAGCTCCACCGGATGAACGCCTGGTCCCATTCCTCCTACATCAACCGAATAGGCGATATCGTCCTCTTTAAGTTTCTCCAAATCCTCCTGCAAGCCTCGAATGGAAAGATTCACTTTCTCCTGTTCAAAGTAATAATTGTAATTCTCCCTTCCGTTTTCAAACGATGTTCGCTTCAAATCACACGCCACTTCTCTGGTCTCCAAAGGTTCTACCTTCAAAGTCACAATCGCCGTAAGATCTGCTTCCTTTGCCATGCTGATATTATCCGGCAAAAGCTGAGACAGATTCACCTCTATCTTCACATCTTTTGTGGCTCCATCCAATCTCAGCAATTCTCCCGGCACAGTCAAGGTGCTGATAGAGGCCAGAACGGACCGCAGTCCCTCAACAGAAACATTCTTAATACTGCAGTCTACACCAGTAAAACGATATCCATCCGCCACTTTACCTTGTACCTGGAAATCCAGCGCCAGATTCTTTACACTCAAAATCGTTACATGATATTCCACTTCCTCCAGGTTCAGTTTTACGTCTCCTTGTACCTTCAGCTCATTATCATTGGCGTCATAAAACTTCACCCTGGCGACTCCGTCTCTGTCCGAATTAATTCCGTCAATATTAATCTCCACTCCCACTGAGCTGATCTGACCAATAACCGATCTTGCCCCAGTGGCATAAACGTATTCTGGATTAAAGGTTACACTTCCCAGCGCATATCCTTCCTGCTCTGTTCCCACAGTATGAGCCTTTATATCAAAACGCTTTTTCTGCAGCGGCTCCGTCTCAATCCGAACCACTCCCGGACGAACCGTGGGAGTTCCCTGAATCAGAGGACGGACCGCTTCATTGGCAATATCCACCTGTACAGGAATAGACCCAGTCACATCATAAAGCTGGGATAAATCTGCATACGCAAAAAAATCACTGGCAGAAATCCGGTATTGATCTCTTACCCGAACTTCATAACTGACCGTCACTGTATTTTTTCCTATCATCTCATAGGTCAGGTTTGACTTATTCAGCACATCTTCATTAATCATTTCCACTGTGACCGATTTAGAATCTGTCGTTAAAGGATTCGACACATTTACCATAATCAGCCACATAAAAACAGCTATCACTACGGCCAGGATTTTAAGTCCCAGATTATTTGTCAGCCTTTCTTTCATCCTTCAGCCTTCCCTTCCAAATTCTGAACCGATTTCCATGCTCCTCCTGACCCAGTTTTTCTGCCAGGGCCCGATTGAGAGTGTCCGCATCACTGATTTTTATAAGCCCTCCGTTCTCAGCCAGAGAAATCCGTCCCGTCTCTTCTGACACCACAATAATCAAGCTGTCTGTCACCTCGCTGATTCCCACAGCTGCACGATGTCTGGTGCCTAAATCTTTACTAATGCTGGTATTGTCCGAAAGAGGCAGATAACAGGTAGCCGCCACCACGCGGTTTCCACGAATCACAACCGCGCCGTCATGAAGCGGCGTGTTGTGTTCAAATATGTTAATCAATAACTGGCTGGTAACCAGTCCGTCAATTTCAATTCCGGTTCTCTCAATATCCTTTAGCGGAGTCTCCTGTTCAATTACCATTAAAGCGCCTGTCTTGGCTTTCCCCAGCTCTACAGAGGCCCGAACCAATTCATTGATGGTTTTCTCTGTAAAGGCGTCGTCAGAAGGCCTGCCGCCCTCGAAAGGAAGCAAATCCGTTAAAAGATTCTTGCTTCCAAGCTGCTCTAACGCCTTGCGCAGCTCCGGCTGGAAGATAATCACCAAAGCCGTAGTCGCCACCAAAGCTATTTTTTCCAAAATCCATAGAATCGTATATAATTTTAAAACCCAGGCAATAAAAGTAAAGGCCAGAATAACCAGGATTCCCTTCAGCAAGTTCCATGCTCTGGTATTCTTGATCCACACCATGATCTCGTAAATCAAAAACGCAATAATCACAATCTCTAGAATATTGGTTTTACTGATTTTAGGCAAAAAGGAAAGCCAGGAATAAAGTGTCTCTAGTATATCCGCCATAAATTCACCACCTCTATGTCAACCTTGCTGTTCTCACCGTTCCCCGCCCGCATTATGATGAACCTTCGTGCTGCTGATTTTCTGAACCTTCACATCTGGAGCAGAAATTGTAATCTTGGGAACCGCTTTTACATAATAATAATAATCATCATCTTCAAATTGCGTATATTCTGTCCTGCTGTAATCCACTGAAAAAATCAGGAAGTTATACACTCCTGCAATCGCCATAGAAATCAACGTCCCCACCAGAAGTTCCACCATAGAGACTGACACGTCAAACATATAATCCCCAACAAAAATCACAGACAACTGCGTCACAGCACCTGCCACAATAGCAATCACCCAAGAATAATCCACTGACAGGCGTCTGAGCAGATACACCACAAAAATACTAATCACACATGCTCCTATCATTACTATCATATGAGAATTGTTCATCATGGATTTCATAATCTGAGCATATTTCTGGGTAATGTCTACCGCAGTGTCATTTGTCAGAACACCTGCATTCTGCTTCACATATTGAAGAATATAAAACAAAAATGTTCCACATCCCACAGGAACTGCAGATACTGGCGTTTTTGACAATCCAACCAAAAGGGGAATTGCATAAGGGAGCTTCAAATAGTAAAAAATAGGGGTTAGTAAAAGCAGATAACTGTCTCCCGGCTGAAATCCATAATATAATATTGCCACAATCAAAAGACATACCAGAAGAATCAGTGCCAGTTCCAAAGACACGCTGCTAATATGGGCCAAAAACAATCCTCCCGCCAAAATCGCGGTAATCCCATAAGGAAGAATGGAACATGCCAGTGACAATACCAAAATCACTACCATACTGTTTAACCTGGTCATAAACCCTACATTTTTATTAATCAGCAAAAAGGTTGCAAAGCTTATAAAAAATCGAATCACTGGCGTCACAAACATCTCGTATCTGCTGTAAAACAGCCTCATTTTTTCCTTAAACACCAAAAGAGCGATCATGCTTTTTAACCTCCCTGCCCAGTTCTTTGGTTCTGCTTTGAAATTCATATCGTTTTTCCAAACGCCTTAGCTTTCCGATATATGCCTTATGGCTCTGAACGCCATGATTGTATCGTATCAAACTGACTACAAATGCAATCACCATATAGCACAACAGTCCAATCACATAAGAACTGACATAATCCTTGGCCTGCGCCTGTAAAACAGTAAAATCCATCGTCGATAAGATCTCTTCCGCCCTATACAAAATAACCAGCAAAAAACCCAGAACCCAACAGAGAGTATATCCTAAAAACGCTCTCAGCAGGTTCCGGCTTATATAATCACTTCTAAAAAATCGAGTTGCCAAAGAAATATATTTCTCCTCATGTTTTTCAAACATGGAGACATTGGTCATCAGTTTTATCTTATCTTCATTTAGCATTGCCATCACCTCACTATGCAACTATGCTAATTAGTCCCTTCAGTATAACACAGATTTTGATTGCTGGCAATGCTATAGCGCGGAAAAGATTGAAGTACTACTCATATCTAAGGGCATCAATCGGGTCTGCCTTGGCGGCTTTCGAGGCCGGATAGATTCCAAAGAAGATTCCTACAATGGCTGAGAAGGACACAGCCATAATGATAACTCCAGGCTTTATAATCACGTTGATTCCCAGAGCCAGGCCGCCTAACGATACCAATCCTACGCCAATGGAAATTCCTATGATCCCTCCACAGGCAGAAAGAATGGCAGATTCTGTCAAAAACTGAATCAAAATGTCCCGGGTCTTAGCTCCCAACGACTTTCGGATTCCAATTTCCCTAGTCCGCTCTGTGACGGAAACCAGCATAATGTTCATAATTCCAATACCGCCTACTAAAAGGGAGATTGCGGCAATGCCTCCTACTGCCATGGAAAGCCCACCCATCATGGAATCAACCTGAAGCATCTGGTCCATTGCAGTTTCCAGACGCATATCCTCCGGCTGTCTTCCCTTTAATTTGGCCACGTACGTTTTCAACTGGTTGAAAAATTCATCCAGATTTACATCATCAGAAGCATATAGATGAAGATAATAAAAATAATCGTTGGGCCAGGTTAAAAGGGTATAGGGTATAAAAGCAGATCCTCTGTCTGTTCTGCCGCCCATCATCAGCGCCTGGAAAGCGTTTATTTCCTCTTTATAAACTCCTACCACTGTAAAAACATCTGTATATCCATAGAGCGTTGTTCGAAAGGTTTTCCCAACCGCGTTTTCCTCTCCGAATAGCATTTTTGCACTGTCTACATTCATGACCACGTTTTTCTTTCGTCCCAGAATGTCTCCCTCATTTAAGTAACGGCCATAAACGATATTCACAGGCTGAACATCAATATAATTATAGTCTATACCCGTGTAGTCAAAATTAATCGTATTGCGCTTATAGATAGCTTCCGCACTGGTGGTAGCACCGCTGTCAATATAGGCAATCTGGTCTCCAAATACCTCCTTGACCCGTGCTAATTCCTCCAGTGTAAAGTAATCGCTCTGCCTAACGTCGTCCACCCAGTAACCAATTGCCAGATATGCCTGAGTGATTCCTACATTTTTATATAAATCGGAGAACAATCCTCGCATAGTGTCTCCGATGGAGACAATGGAAATCACAGAACCGATTCCGATGATGATTCCCAGCA
The DNA here is from genome assembly GCA_910579515.1 of uncultured Hungatella sp. Classification (GTDB taxonomy): domain Bacteria; phylum Bacillota; class Clostridia; order Lachnospirales; family Lachnospiraceae; genus UBA3402. The sequence goes on along the minus strand of CAJTUV010000003.1, from coordinate 134,229 downwards.
TAGTCAAGAAAGACCGCATCTTGTTAGCTCGTATAGCGGAAAACGCCATAGCCATATTCTCAATCAGCATGTCTCTTCTCCTTTCTTCTCTGTCTTTGTGTCCTCCAGCACCACCCCGTCCTGAAAACGGATAATCCGATCTGTGAAGGCGGCAATATTCTCTTCGTGAGTTACCACCACCACGGTAGCTCCTTCTTTATGTAAATCCGAAAACAGCTGCATAATCTCCTCGGAAGCCGCTGTGTCCAAGTTTCCGGTAGGCTCATCAGCCAGAATCAAAGGCGGCTCATTGGCAAGAGCTCTGGCAATCGCTACCCTCTGTCTCTGTCCGCCAGACAATTCATTGGGCATGTGATCGGCTCTGCTCTCCAATCCCACTCGCTTTAACAACTCCATAGCGCGCTCTCTCCGTTCCTTTTTCCCTCGTCTGGCATACGTCATGGGAAGCTCCACATTTTTCAGGGCTGAGGTTCGGGAAATCAGATTAAAGGACTGAAACACAAAACCAATCTTATAATTGCGGATTTCTGACAGCTCGTTAGGACTCATGGAGGCCGTGTCGATTCCATCCAAATAGTAGTGTCCCAGGCTTGGTCTGTCTAAGCAGCCTAAAATATTCATAAGGGTCGATTTGCCGGAACCAGATTTTCCCATGATTGCCACAAACTCACCCCGTTTGATGGTTAGATTTATTTTTTTCAGTCCCAGAACCTTGATAGAACCTGTATCGTAAACCTTCACCAGGTTTTTGAGAACAATCAGATCTTCAGTGACATTCTCAGTTAGATAAGAGGGAATTTTTCTGCTTCTAAAGATGCGGGACTTAAGCTTTGCGCCTCTTAACATGATTTGTTTCCAATTTGCCATAATATGAATCTCCATTCTGCCGCCAGCTAAAACGGCATAAATCTCCAACAGTAAGAAACTGCTATGCGGCTGGCACAGCGATGACCTGCATTCCTTCCACCATATAGGGCGCTGGCGCCGTCACAATCTGGGTCCCCTCTGTCAAAGCCCCTTCCTCCACGGAGATAACCTCTACCTGAATATCGGATTCCACACCTGTTGTGACAAAAATCTTCTTTAACGCTCCCTCTACCACAGCAAGAACATATGTACCTTCTTCTGATTCCTGAATTGCGCTGATGGGAAGTACCAGCACTTCATTGGCCTCGTTCAGCACAATCTTAGCCCTGGCTGTGATACCGGCAATCAGCTTCGTATCCTTATCTTCAATCTGAATAGTGGTGGGGATCACGCGCTCTGTAGATCCGCCTTCCTTTTCCTCACCAGTAGGCGAGATAGCCGTCACCGTTCCCTGCACGGTTTCACCGCCTAAAATGTCTGCGCTGATTTGTACTGCCTGACCTACCGCTACCTTCCCAATAGAATACTCGCTGATATTAATTTTCATCTCCAGCACATCCAGGTTTTCTATAATAAACATAGGCTTTTTGTCTTCTATCTCATCCGCAAACCGCCCTACTTTTACATTCACGCGAACCACAGTCCCTGCAATAGGGCTGGTAACCTGACAATCCTGTAACTGCTCTTTTTTCTTTTCCAGCTCAAACTCTGCATTCTTAATTTGAAGGGCATAGGATTCATTAGCCACAGCCTTTCCATCCTTTAAGGTAAAATTCTTGATCTGCCGCTGTGCATCCCTCATCTGATTTCTTGCAGTCTCCCACTCTACTCTGGATACGCTTCCACTTTCATACAAGACATTCGTTCGGTTAAACTCTCCTTTAGCGGCCTCATAGTCCTGAACAGCCTTTGCATAACCGTTCTCCGCCTGAATCTGTTGCTCTTCATAGGTAGTTACCGCCAAATCATAGGCATTCTGGGCGATCTCCACCTCCTTTTGAATATCACTGCTGTCAATTAAAGCCAAAAGCTGGCCCGCCTCTACACGGTCTCCTTCCTTTACCTCAATCTCTGTGACCTCTGCATGGAGGTTGGACACTACATCCACGCTATCGGTTCCCGAAACAGGACCGCTGACTGTTAAATCCTCTGTAACACTTCCAAGAGTAACTGGAATGGTTGAAACCTGAATCTGACCACCGCCCTTTTTTCCAAACAAAAGCATTCCCAATATCCCAAAACCAAGGACCAGGGCGCCAATAATAAGAATTTTTCGCTTACGACTCCATGCTGTCCAATTTAAACGTCTCTTTTTAGAAACCTTCTTTTCCTTTTTCTTCTTTTTATTTGGTGTATCTTCCTTTAGAAGCTCTTCCAGCTGTGCGTCAATCTCTTCATCATCTGCACTCCAGACTGCGGCCGCCTCAGCTTCCTCCCGGCTTACCATTTCTTTCTTCTCCTCCTGCGTCATCCTTTAGTCTCCTTTCCACTTGTACCAGCTTATATTTTGTATAACGACTTTCCGATTTCAAATGCTTCAAAAATTTTAAAAAGCTTCACCGTATTAACATTATTAATACAGTTTAATACAGTTTTGCAACTTTTACAAGTGTTTTTCTAAAATTTTAAAAGAGGGTGCCCCTCAGTCATTTCATGACTTTGGGACACCCTCTTTATGGCCATTTTATCCTGCTTTTTACTTTGCTGCTTCCAAAATTGCATTCAGATAGCCGGCTGTGTCAACTAACGTTGCTCCTGAAATCGCATCGACTGGGCTCTCCTCACCTGCCAAAGCGGTCGCATCTGCGATGCTCATGCCGTTGACATGATTCTGAATCGCATCAAAGTTTGCGTCAATAGCAACCGTGGAACCGCCTTTTTCTGCCATATTCTTGCTGTAATATGTAGTGTTCACACGTTTGGAGCAGAGCACACCGCCCTCTTTGTATCCTTCAGCAAACTCTGCGTCGCTGTTTGGCACGCCTTCTACATCTGCGTCGCTGGAGATGAACTGGAATTCATCAATGTAGCTTAAGACAATATTCTCTCCGTCTGTCAGAACTGCTGCTGAGGTATAGCACTTTGTTCCATGAGCCGCTGTATAAGCCACCTTCAGCTCCAAGTCCTCAGAGTTTCCTGAAAACTCTACAGCCTGGGTACTCTTTGCCGCTTTAGCTGCATCTACAATAGCTTTCAGATAACCGGCTGTGTCAGCTAAGGTAGCTCCTGAAACAGCGTCAACTGCGCCGTCGCCCTCTGCAACCTTGGCAACCTCGTCGATGGTCTTGCCTACCACAAAGCTCTCAATGGCATCAAAGTTTCCGTCAATGGTAACCGTAGCCTTGGCATGCTCGGTCATCATATCGCTATAGTACTTTGCATTAACACGTTTTGAACCAAGAACAACGCCGTCTGCATATCCTTGCGCAAAATCCGTATCACTGTTTGGCACGCCTGTCACGCCTGCATCGCTTGGCATAAACTGGAATTCGTCAATATAAGCCGCTACAATCACATCGTCCTGAACTACTGCAACAGCCTGCGCGAAACACTTTGTTCCATGAGCCGCCGCATATGCCTGACCAATCTGAAGGCCGCCGTCAATCTCAACCAGCTCTGGCGCTGCCGTAGTCTCTGGTGCTTTTGTCTCTTCTGCTTCTATCTCCTCGCCAAGAGCGGCCGCAACTGCATTCTTTACCCCTTTTGCTGTAATCGTTGCACCGGATACTCCATCAATCTCATATCCGTTTGCAGCCACAATCTGTTTCTCCAGTTCCTCCAGAGCCTTTCCGCCAATCTCCGGCGTCTCGTCTGCTCCTTCCAGAGTACATGCTGTAATCTTCCCGTCTTCCACAGTCAAGGTAGCCGTTATCTGGCCTCCAAAACCCTCTGCGGAACCGGTCAGGGTCTCCCCCTTAGCCTCTGTCGCTGCTGTTGTTGTCTCTGCACCTTGTGTCGTTGCAGATGTCTGGCTGCTGCTGCCGCAAGCCACTAAGCTTAAACTCATTGTTCCACAAAGTACTGCTGTGAGAATCTTTCTCATGCTTTCTTCCTCCTTAAAATAGTACTACTCTTTTTTCTCTCCTGCTCCCACGCAGCCGAAAGCAGTAAGGACATTATATACGAAAGAACGCCTTCTGTAAAGAGACAATTTGTTACATTTTCTTAGCGTTTCTCCTTCATCAACTGGCTTATGATTTTTCCTCTGTACTCCATATCTTTTCCATTGGGTTCAAAGGGCTGGAACATCACATGAAGAGCCATCTCGTCATACTCCTCTGTGGCCTTTGCAGAGCTGATATCCTTGCCCATTGCCACTAATACAGAAAGAAACTGGGAACTGCTCCTCTTAAATTCTTCATCTGCCATTCTGGCCTCTTGGCTGGTCTCCAGCACCTTTTTCATACAATTTTCGAATTCAGGACCCTGTAAAGCTCCCCTGGACTGAAATAACTCAAGAAGAGCTGCTCCCACAGTATAACAGCTGCTTTTTCGCAGAGCCGCTGTTACAGCAATGCTTAAGGAAGTAGACGTATCTCGGTTAATCATAATCTTAAAATTCATGGCAGATTTCGAAATGCACTCAGGAATCGAATAAAAGCGCCATGCCTCCATCTCTCCGCTTAAGGCTTCTCTCAATTCGTCCAAATCATAAAACACATTTACCGTTCCTCTGGAGATAGACTCCACCGCATACTTCGAAAAATTACTCTCGGTCTTTGGTATGTAATAATAAGTTCTTAAAGGATTGCGCCTGCAGGCTCTGAATGCCTCCATCAAAGAAAGCGCTTTCATATTCTCATCTAAAATATAAACATTAATGTCCTTTCCATCCAAAAGTCCAAAATCCTCTATCCCTAAATCAAAATCTTCCCTATCTGTATAAATATTTAACATAGCCTTTCTCCTTCCACTGATGCTTATCTTCAAATATGATCCCAAGTATACTATACCACTTCGCCAAGGATTCGTAAACCTGTAATTCTCCTCTCATGACGATAAAAACCCATTTCATGTCATCTCTATTGATTCACGAAAACTTTCTTTTTATACTTTCATTATAAAGGAGGTGAGTCTATGAGTATAAACGGTATCAGCCCCAGTATGATTCCTATAAGCGGCGGTCAATCCGGCGGCGGCCAAAACCCACAAATCAAGGCCCTGGAGCAAAAGCTTATGCAGCTTAACTCTGAAAAAAAGAAAGCCGCACAAAACCACGATGAAGAAAAAGTGAAGGAGCTGGAAAAGCAGATTCAAGAAGTGGAGCAAAAAATCGAAAAGCTAAAACAGAAGGAGCAAAAAAAGCAGCAGCAACAAAAAGAAAGCGGACTGGATGAGGAGTCAAAGGAAAATCCTCCTTACTTACAAGATCCCACTGGCTGGTATGCATGACCATACCACAAAAGCAGGCCTAAGAGTTTTCTTACGGCCTGCTTTTCAACTGCGCAATTTCTATATTAAAGAGTCACCTTCATAAAATTTTTCTTTCCGCGTTTCACAATCATACCGTCTCCCATAAACGCTTCCTTTTCAAATGCCTTCTTAATATCCTTTGTCTGCTCCCCGTTAATAGAAACGCCTCCTTGCTCCACATTTCTTCTGGCCTCTGCACGAGACGGAGCCAGACCGGATTTTTGGAGCACCGCCAGTATGTCGATGACGCCCTCTTCGTTAAAATCTTCCTGATTCAACTGGTGCGTCGGCATATTCTCTAAACTTCCCTGCCCCTGGAATAAGGCTCTGGAAGCTTCTTCTGCCTTTTTTGCCTCCTCCTGTCCGTGGATCAGCTTCGTCAGCTCAAAAGCAAGAATCTCCTTCGCATTATTTAACTGACTGCCCTCCCATTTATCCATCTCGTCAATCTGCTCCAGAGGAAGGAATGTCAGCATCCGCAAGCATCTTAAAACGTCTGCATCTGCCACATTTCTCCAGTACTGATAAAAATCAAACGGCGAAGTCTTTTCTGGATCAAGCCACACGGCTCCAGACTGGGTTTTTCCCATCTTTTTCCCTTCAGAATTCAAAAGCAGAGTAATGGTCATAGCATGAGCGTCCTTGCCCAGCTTGCGGCGAATTAGCTCTGTGCCGCCTAACATATTGCTCCACTGATCATCTCCGCCAAATTGCATGTTACATCCATACTTCTGGAACAGCACATAGAAATCATAGCTCTGCATGATCATATAGTTAAATTCCAAAAAGCTGAGTCCCTTTTCCATGCGCTGCTTGTAACACTCTGCGCGCAGCATATTATTTACCGAAAAACAGCTTCCCACCTCCCGCAGAAGCTCTACATAATTCAGCTTCAAAAGCCAGTCTGCATTATTGACCATCAAAGCCTTTCCCTCTGAAAAATCAATAAATTTACTCATCTGCTTTTTAAAACACTCGCAATTATGCTGAATGGTTTCTTCTGTCATCACCTGGCGCATGTCTGTCCGCCCTGAAGGGTCTCCTACCATTCCGGTGCCTCCGCCAATCAGGGCGATAGGCTTATTTCCTGCCATTTGAAGCCGTTTCATCAGGCATAAGGCCATAAAATGCCCCACATGAAGGCTGTCTGCTGTTGGGTCAAAACCAATATAAAAAGTGGCCTTTCCGTTATTCACCATCTCCCTTATTTCCTCTTCATTTGTCACCTGGGCAATCAGGCCTCTGGCAACTAATTCGTCATAGCACTGCATAAACCTGCTCTCCTTTTCTTTTCCATTTTTACTCAGACTCTTTCACGTATTTTTGCGATTTTACCATCTCCGGCCAGTGAGAACGGCATTTAAAAAGCCTCGTCCTGTCAAAAGGACGAGGCCTAAGTCTCGTGGTACCACCTAATGTTTACAAAGAGATTCTCACCTCTTTGCCTCTTCGAGTACACATGTATACTCTAGCACGATAACGTGTGCAGGAATCCGTCACAGCCTACTTGGTTTACAGCTCCTCTATTAGGATGCTTTCCGTTGGGTGTGAAGCTCAAAGATGTATTCACAGACAGTTTTTCACGCGCCTCTCATCTTCCGGCTGCTTTCTGTGTGCTGTTTGCTGACTGCTACTTGTTCTTATCATCGCTTTTTTCATGAAATTATCCCCATTATATTGGGTTTCCACTTATTTGTCAAGCCATCCTTCAAGACTGCCACAAAAATTTCATAAATCCTTGAATCTGCTTTCCCCAGTCTGCCTCGCAGTGCTGCCCTCCAACTTGGCAGAATATCTGGGCTGTGGCCCCTCTGGCTCTTAAATAGTTGGCAATGGATCGGTTTCTTCTTGACATATAACTGCTTTTATCTTCTCTGGTATGATCAGTTACTCCTCGTGCCTCTCTGGTCCCCCAGGAAAGATATACTCTGGTATCTGGATCAATAGGGCAGGATCTTACATCATGATAAATGCTGGGAAGGCAAAAGCCCAACGCGCTGGAAAGACAGGCCGCTTTTGAAAACCACTGATTGTATCGAATCACTGCAAAAAGCGCCATGAGACCTCCCATACTGGAACCTGCCACAGCCGTGCATTCCCGGAAAGGATAGGTGCGATATTCCCTGTCAATCATCTCTTTAAGTTCCTCTACCATCCATCGGACAGTATCATTCCCGACACCTTTAGCATGGCCTAAGAATCCTCCGTTCACCGAATAAGGACAGTATTCATTCAGACGTTCCTCTCCCTCGTGGCCGCACTCAATGCCAACGATGATCATGTTTTTGTCCCAATGGTCTAAAAAATCCTTCAGTCCCCAGCAAGTCCCGTAGGTAGCATCCCCGTCATAAAACAGATTATGCCCATCAAAAAAATACATAACCGGATAACGCTCCTGCGTATAATCATAACTATCCGGAAGATAAATATGTAAGCCTCTGGTTTTCTGCGTCGGTGAAAACCAGATATCACGTTTTATAACCATACTTCTAAGTCTCCACAATCTTCCCTTTAGCTAACTGGCCTCTACATTTCTGGTTGCCACAATATTTACCCCTGTGTCTGCACAGTTCCCAATCACCACATCGCCTATGGCAATCGGCGCTTTCACTCTGGCCTGATGAATCTCGTTCATGATGTCCATAATCTTTCCCTTGGGAATGTCATGTTCTGTTTTCACAGATACCATAGGCATCACGCCGCCTTCAATCTTTACGCTGGAGGTCACAATCCTGGTAGGACTTAAGACCTCTTTTCTGGCATAGTCGTCTCCTCTTGGACAGGTGTTGCCGCTTACCTGAATCTCTGTTTTGTCAATATCCACTATCATCGGGCAGCCCATCGGGCACCCAATACAAATCAGTTCTCTCCGTTCCATCATTCTTCCTCCGTGCAAATGGTAATCTTCTTTAAATCAGGATACTCCGAAAAACTGTCTTTCTTCAAAATTACCTGCTCCATCTCGCCAGGAGCCAGAACTTTCTTTTTCCTCCTGGAGATCAGCTTATCATCATAGTAAATTGCAATAGACCGGTTCTTAAATACGTCGCTGACACGGAAACGAACCACTACCAGATCTCTCATATTTGCAATATCCAGTGTTTGGGGAACTGTATACCGCACACCGTTTTCTGCGGATAGGGGCACCATATGGCTTTCTCTCTTCTCTGAGATTTCTTCTCCCTTTTGCGTATGTACATAATGAGCCGCATTCTCTCCTGCCAGAGTTGCTTCCTCAGAAACAAAGTCCACCAAATCATGAACATGAAGGACATTACCACAGGCAAACACACCCTCTGCCCCTGTCTCTAGCCTGTCGTTTACATCCGGTCCAGAAGTAACTCTGCTCATGGATGCGCCGATCCCTTTCGTTAATTCATTTTCTGGAATCAAGCCTACGGATAACAGCAGGGTATCGCAGGAATAAAACTCCTCTGTGCCCGGAATCGGTTTCCTTGTGCTGTCCACCTCTGCGATGGTGATTCCTGTCACCCTCTCTTTTCCATGAATCTCAACAACTGTATGGCTTAACTTCAGCGGAATTCCATAGTCGTCAAGACACTGAACAATATTTCTCTTCAGACCGCCGGAGTATGGCATAAGCTCTGCCACAACCTTAACCTTTGCCCCCTCCAGAGTCATTCTTCTTGCCATAATGAGGCCGATATCGCCGGAGCCGAGTATCACAACCTCTTTTCCCACCTGAAAACCTTCCATATTGGTCAAACGCTGGGCGGTACCTGCTGAATAGATTCCAGCCGGACGAAATCCAGGAATGTTTAAGGCTCCTCTTGGGCGTTCCCTGCATCCCATAGCCAGCACAATGGCGCCTGCCTTTATCGTCACTAATCCCTCGTCCCGGTTAATATAGGTAATTTCTTTTTTATCATTGACGTCAACTACCATGGTATTCAGAGAGTATGGAATCTTCTCCTCTTCCACCATTTTAATAAAGCGGCTGGCATATTCCGGCCCCGTAAGTTCTTCCTTAAAGGTGTGAAGGCCAAATCCATTGTGAATACACTGGTTCAAGATACCGCCTAACATATGATCTCTTTCCAGAATCAAAACGTCCTGAATTCCTGCTTTTCTGGCTGACACAGCCGCCGCCAGTCCTGCCGGACCACCGCCAATAATTACAATATCATGCTCTCTCATCCCTCTGTCCTCCCATCTTGAATCAGAATCTCGGACCCAGGACCATTCTTACAGATGGATTCCATAGGCCGTCCTAGTTCTCTTGACAGAATTTCCATGGTTCTTGGCGTACAGAATCCTGCCTGACAACGTCCCATACCCTGACGCACTCTCCGCTTCACCCCGTCTAAAGACGTGGCTCCCAAAGTTCTGCGGATCGCATCCACGATCTCGCCCTCGCTCACATTCTCACAACGGCAGACAATGGTTCCATAATCCGGACGCTCCTTCATAAGTTTCGCTCTCTCCTCAAAGCTTAACTTGCTGACCTGAGGGATTCCTTTTCTGGTAGGAATAAAACCTTCCTTCTTTTTGGCGCCTTCCTTTAAAGCCACTAATTCAGCCACATGAACCCCGATAGCCGGAGCGCTGGAAAGTCCCGGAGATTCAATTCCCGCCGCGTCAAAAAATCCTTCGGCGTCTTCTGCCTCTCCGATGATAAAGTCATCTCCTGCCTCATGGGCACGAAGACCAGAAAAAGAAGTAATTACTTTATTATAAGGAATATTTTTTACACTGATTGCTGTTTTCTGGATTACCTCTGCCAGTTCCCCTGCCGTAGTGGCTGTGTTTTCCTTGTCCTTTACATCCACAGCCGTCGGCCCCAGTAAAAGATTTCCGTGGACCGTAGGAGCCACCAAAACGCCTTTTCCATACTTACCCGGAAGCTGGAAAATCGTATGCTTTACATGGTCTCCTGCCTCGTGGTCTAACAGACAGTAATCGCCCTTTCTTGGAGTTAAGCACAACTTCTTTTCACAGACCATATTGTGAATCTGGTCTGCATAGACTCCTGCTGCGTTCACTACATACTTTGTGGTCACATCGCCTTGATTGGTCTTTACCACATACCCACCTTCCACGGCAGCCACTTCCAAAACCTCTGTGTTCAGTTTAAATTCCACTCCATTGTCACAGGCATTCTCTGCAAGGGCAATGGTCAGACCAAATGGGCACACAATACCGCCGGTAGGCGCATACAAAGCGGCAACTACCTGGTCGGAAAGATTCGGCTCCATCGCCCTGGCCTGATCTCCACTGATAATCTGAAGGTCCGGTACCCCGTTGGCTACGCCTTTGTCATATAAGGCATCCAAACCCGGACGATCTTCTTCAGCAAAACAAAGCACCATGGAACCATTCTTCTGGAACTCAAAATCCAGTTCCTTTGACAAAGATTCCATCATGGCATTTCCGGCAACATTGAACCTGGCTTTTAACGAGCCTGGAACTGCATCATATCCGGCATGAACAATGGCGCTGTTTGCCTTGGAGGTTCCGGAACACACATCCTCCGTCCGCTCCATCAGGCAGCAGTTCAGCTCATACCTGGACAGTTCCCTGGCAATCGCACAGCCAGTCACGCCTCCGCCAACCACCACTACATCATAATTTAGTCTGCTCATAATCCTCTCCTATTCCCCTTGGATAAAAAAAGGGCAACGTGAACAAAGGGAAATCATTTCCTCTGTCTCACCTTGCTCTCTCATCACAAAGGTTTTTGTTATTCAACTGACACTTTTATGGTATCATTGTCCCGCCCAGATGTCAAGAAAAAACTACTTTTTTTCAGCTTTTTCCCATAAAATCGTGGCCGCATTTTCTACAGTGAATACTGATCTTTCCATGGCCTCTGGGAATCCGAAGTTTCTGTCCGCAATTAGGACATTTGAATATTTTATACTTCCATCCCTTCACTTTTTCTCCCATTCGAAACCGCAGATTTAAGAAGGTCTGATTCTCCTGAAAACGCTTTCCGGTATTTTTAGAAAACATCCGGTAATAGCAAACTATCAGACACAGTCCCTCTGCCCATATCAAAATCCGGCTCCTAATCAGCAGGTTCAATATCACGGCGATCAATATGGCCGTCATTAAAAACCGGTTTAATTCATCTCCGCCGTATCGTCCAACCATAAAGCGGCGAAAGTTATCCTTCCAACGATTCCACATTTCTCCTTTTCCTTTCCTTATTTTTACTGGATTTTAAGAACCGCCGTCTGCTTTGGCAGGTCTTTGGTAAGAAAAAATTCGCTGTTCTCATAAAAGACCACGTCGTCGCAAAGATTTCTGTAATCTTCTAAGGGAGCCAAAACGTCGAATCCAAAGTTTTCCCCTCTGTAATGCATAGGAACTGTTACCCTGGGGCAGATTCTTTCCACCAAATCCTTTGCCTGCCTTGCATTGATGGTATAGTATCCGCCCACCGGAACCATAAGAAGGTCCAGCCCCTTTAAATCATCCTCCTGTTCAGGCAGAAGCTGGCATCCAAGATCCCCCAAATGAGCAATCCGAAACGAATCCCACTCCAAAAGATGAATCAGGTTCTTTCCTCGCAAAGCCCCCTGCCTGTCATCATGCCAGGTAGAAATAGTCTTCACACAGACAGGGCACTTTCCTCCCTTTCTTTCTGTAATCACCTTTTTGGCATTATGATCTCCATGGTCATGACTGCACAGTACCTTGTCCGCCTCTTCTCTCAGAGGCTTTAGTCCCGGAACATATCCATCCTCATAAGGATCAAAAACCACGCTGTATCCCATAAACTCCACTTTAAAGCAAGAATGCCCCAGCCATCGAATCTTTATCCCCTCCTGCATACGATTCCCCTCCTTTTCCTGCAATGACTTAAGGTGTTTCACATCGCTGTCCCTATTATACTTTCCGAAAAGAATCCCGTCAACACCGCTTATTTCAGTTTACATCCCTTTTTTTCCGTGCTAAAATAAGAACCACAACAACAAAAAGGAGTTTTGCATATGGATTCGAAAACCAATGTCATATGGAAAGATAAAAAGCACCACCTCTGGTTTCCTATCAGTTTTACAAAATACTATATTGAAAATGACCGTCTGATGATTCAGGAAGGTTTTTTCAGCACCACCATCAATGAAACTCTTCTCTATCGTATTGTGGATTTGACTCTTCGTCAGACTCTGGCACATAAACTATTCGGAACCGGAGACATTATCATCAAAGCCAAGGTAGATTCTACACCGGAAATTATTTTAAAAAATATTGCAAAACCTAAAATGGTACGGAATCTGATTTCTCAGGCCGTGGAAGAAAGCCGCTGCCACCGCAATGTGGTAGGTAAAGAATTTTACGGCGATTCTCCCACCCATCAGCATATGGACATAGACGAAGACGGCGTCTGTGATTTTGACGGAGAAAAAATAGACTAAGGAGAACACTTACAATGGGACTTGAATTTATCAATAAACTTCCCACGCCGGAGGAAATCAGGGAACAATTTCCTCTCCCTGACGGGCTGGCGCAAATCAAGGCAAAGCGAGATGAAGAAATCCGAAAGGTTCTATCTGGAGAGAGTAAGAAATTTCTGGTTATCATCGGTCCCTGTTCCGCAGATAACGAAAACTCTGTCCTGGATTATGTAAGCCGCCTGGTTTCTGTACAGGAAAAGGTAAAGGACAGACTGATTCTCATTCCCAGGGTTTACACCAACAAACCCAGAACCACCGGAGAGGGATATAAAGGACTTCTCCATCAGCCGGATCCAGAAAAAAAGCCCAATATGTACGAAGGCATCATCGCAATACGACGTATGCATATGCATGTGGTTCAGGAGACCGGCCTGACTACGGCAGACGAGATGTTATATCCAGAAAACCTTCGGTATCTGACAGACTTGATGTCCTACATCGCAGTAGGCGCGCGTTCTGTAGAAAATCAACAGCACAGGCTTGTAGCCAGCGGCTGTGATGTTCCGGTAGGCATGAAAAATCCTACCAGCGGCGATTTGTCTGTCATGCTCAATTCTGTGGTAGCAGCCCAAAGCAGTCATGAATTTATTTTCCGCGGCTATGAAGTCCACACCCCGGGTAATCCCCTGACCCACACGATTTTACGGGGAGCTGTCAACAAGCATGGGCAGAACCTTCCCAACTACCACTATGAAGATTTGATTCTTCTTCATGAACTCTACAGTAAACGGGATTTAAAAAATCCCGCCTGTATCGTAGATGCCAATCACTCAAACTCAGGCAAACGGTATAAAGAGCAGATTCGTATTGTAAAAGAGGTTCTCCACAGCCGCCGCCACTCCTTTGAGATTCAGGAAATGGTCAAAGGCGTCATGATTGAAAGCTACATTGAACCCGGCAGTCAAAAAATCGGGGAACATTGTTATGGAAAGTCCATCACAGACCCCTGTCTTGGCTGGGAAGACTCTGAGCGCCTCATCTATGAAATCGCAGAAGGTTTAAACTGACCCGTTTCTATAAAAACGCCGGAGAACAGAAGAATCCGCTCTGTTTTCCGGCGTTTTTATCGTATATCTGTTTTTGACATCAAAAAATCTTTATTAAAAGATTTTCTTACAATTATCCGACAATTATTTAGATTTTTCCTTAAATATAGGCTTGTTTTTTGTCCCTTATCCGTGTTATAATCGAATTGTAGCTATCATTTTCTTTCTACCTTTAACGGAAAGGTTCTAAAGTAAGGAGGCCAATACTATGTTGCGAAAAGAATTCAACATTCGTCAGAAATCCTACCCCATTCCGATTGCGGTTCTGATCAGTGCGGCCAATACATACGACTGTGATATTTTCATTGAATACGAACAATTCAAGGTCAATGTCAAGAACTACAATGAGATGAAGAACGGATTTGATACTCACCAACCAAATCAGCTGTTCTGCTTTAATGGCTGGGACGAGGCCAAAGCACAGCAGCGGATCACGTACCTGCTTACCCCATAAGTAATTTCTCGAATCTTTACATCAGGCTGAGAATCGCTCTTACGCCAAAATAGATCAACACAATCACCCCAAGCACAATTCGATAATATCCAAATAGTTTAAAGTCGTTCCGCCTGATATAGCTCATCAAAAATTTTATGGAGTAAACGGAAACCAAAAATGCGACTACCATACCAAAAATCAAGATAAACACTTCCGCTCCGGTAAAGTGGAAGCCATACTTAATAAGCCGCAAAAAGCTGGCGCCAAACATAACCGGAACCCCCAGGAAAAACGAAAACTCAGCCGCCGCGCCTCTGGAACAGCCTAAAATCATGGCTCCTAAAATCGTGGCTCCTGACCTGGAGGTCCCGGGCACCAGAGACAGCACCTGAAATAAACCGATATAGAACGCCAGTTTGTAGGATATCTGTCCCACCTTCTCCACAACCGGCCGTTTTCCATAATTTACATTTTCCACCACAATAAACAAAATTCCATATAAAATTAACGTGGCAGAAACCACATACGCGTTTGTCAAATGGGCTTCCATCCAATCGTCGATTAAAATTCCCAAAACTGCAGCCGGAATACAGGCCACTATCACCTTCATCCACAAGATCATGGTGTGAATTTTTACGCCAATTCCGTTTCCCCCATTTTCCATCAAAGGAATCACGGCGCCTTTGGGCTCTTTTCCTCTTAATCGGATAAAGGGATTCAATTTATAAAAGTATAGAAGCACTACCGCCAAAATCGCGCCTAATTGAATCACCACCAAAAAAACATCTTTAAAATCCTTTGACACATTTAAGTGTATCAGCTCGTCTAACAGAATCATATGTCCAGTACTGCTGATTGGCAGCCATTCTGTAAATCCCTCCACAATTCCAAACACCAGAACCTTTAAGACTTCTATGAAACTCATTTTAAATGCCCCTTTCGTCCTTACCGAATGTTTTCAATCTGCCAGTCAATCGGAGTCACCCCATGTTTTTCCAAAAATTCATTGGCCTGGCTGAAATGTCTGCATCCAAAGAAGCCTCTGTCCGCAGACAGCGGGCTTGGATGCGGCGCCTTTAAAATCAGATGATCCGGATTCTTCAGCATGGGAATCTTGCTCTGAGCAGGGCGCCCCCACAACATATATACGATTGGACGCTCCTGACTATTCACCGCTTTGATAATCGCATCCGTAAATGTCTCCCATCCTCTTCCCTGATGAGAATTGGCCTGGTGCGCCCGAACGGTCAATACGGTATTCAAAAGCAGAACGCCCTGTCTGGCCCACTTTTCCAGATAACCATTGTCAGGAACGTAGCAGCCCAAATCATCAGAAAGCTCCTGATAAATATTTTGTAAAGACGGCGGAATCCTTTTTTGCTCTGGCAGCACCGAAAACGACAGGCCGTGAGCCTGTTTTACATTGTGATAAGGGTCCTGGCCTAAAATCAGAACCTTCACTTCCTTTAACGGAGTCAAATGGAGGGCGTTAAAAATATCCTCAGAAGGCGGATAAATCACCCTGGTATTGTACTCTTCTTTCACAAATTCATACAACTGTTTATAATATGGTTTCTTAAATTCCTCTCCGATTGCCAAAACCCAATCATTTTCTAATGCTGCCATGTCATCCTCCTTGTATTTTTGATAAACGAACCGAAACGCCTCTGCCTGCCAGATACCGTTTCAAATCGTCAATTTCCAGCTCTTTGTAATGAAACAGAGAAGCGGCTAAAGCCGCGTCCGCCTTCCCTTTTGTCAATGCATCATAAAAATGTTCCTTCGTCCCTGCACCGCCGGAAGCGATTACCGGAACTGACACATTCTCTGCAATCAATCTGGTCAGTTCATTGTCATACCCAGCCTTTGTCCCGTCGCAGTCCATACTGGTTAATAAAATCTCCCCTGCCCCCAGGCGGTCTGCTTCCATAGCCCAGGAAACTGCATCCAGTCCTGTGTCAATCCGCCCTCCATTCTTGTACACGTTCCAGCCTGTGCCGTCGCTTCTGCGTCTTGCATCAATAGCCACTACCACGCACTGCCTTCCAAATTTATCCGCCGCCGCGCAAATCAGGCTGGGCGTGTTGATAGCAGAAGAATTAATGGATATCTTATCCGCGCCTTCTCTTAAAAGCATACGAAAATCCTCTACCGTACGGATTCCTCCGCCTACCGTAAAGGGAATAAACACGGTCTTGGCCACTCTTCGCACCATATCTACTACGGTCGCCCGATTATCTGAGGAAGCAGTTATGTCAAGAAAGACCAACTCGTCCGCTCCTGCTTTATCATAAGCCGCTCCGATCTCCACTGGATCTCCCGCATCTCGCAAATTAACAAAATTCACGCCTTTTACTACTCTGCCTTCATGGACGTCCAAACATGGGATAATCCGTTTTGTATGCATACGCTCCTCCTGTCACGCTAATTTCCGCAGCCTGTCTTCTCCACAAAATTCTTCAGAATCTTAAGACCTGTCTCGCTGCTCTTTTCCGGGTGGAACTGACAGGCATATACATTCCCTGCTTCCACTGCAGCATGAATTGTGACTCCATATTCTGTGGTAGCCGCCACCACCATTTCATTGTCCGCACTGAGATAGTAGGAATGGACAAAATACACATACTCTCCCTGACGGACACCGTCAAACAGCCTGCCCCCCTCCCTGATATTTAGGGAGTTCCATCCCATATGAGGAATTTTAAGACCCGAAGTCTCAGGAATCCGAAGAATCTTCCCTTTTAAAATGCCAAGCCCCCTGACTTCAGGGCTTTCCTGGCTGCTTTCAAATAGAAGCTGAAGTCCCAGACAGATGCCAAGAAGGGGAATGTTTTTCTCCACCACCTGATAGAGGACCTCATCCATTTTATACTGACTCAGTTTGTCCATAGCATCGCCAAAGGCTCCCACTCCCGGCAAAATCACCCGATCTGCAGACAAAATCTCCCCGCAGTCTCTGGTGATAACCGCTTCTTCTCCCAAATAGGTCAGGGCCTTCTCCACACTTTTTAAATTCCCTGCATCATAATCAACGATTGCCGTCATAGTTTTCCTTCTCTTTTTCCCAGTTTTTCAACATTTTAGCATACGTTTCCTGATTAGACAACACCCATTCTACAGAGTTCTCCTTCACAGAAACTGCTCTGTCTCCAATCCCTTCTGCCAACTGAGCAAACGTCTGATTGACCCTGTACAGAAAGGCTTTTTTATTATATTGCACTGTTCTCTCAAAAGGCCATCGAATCACCTCTGGCATCCGAAAACCTTCTCCCAGCTCCAAAATCAAAAGTCCCCGATTCATAGTCCCAGCCAGCCACCCAGTGTACTTCCTCCACTGAGGCAGATATCCCTCCTCAATATATTCCTTTGCCTCCATGGTGTTCCCCGTTAGAGGCGCGCCACAATAGGGACAAATATCATCCGCAATCTCCCCCTGCTCCCAAATATCCTTCGTACAAGACTCTGAACATTGACGCCATGTCACATTTCCGCACGGCGCCACAATCCGGTCGCTCTCCAACAAAGAATCAAAAATCACGGCGTCCGTATTGGTAGTGACAACAAAGTAGTCCTTTCCCTTCACAAGCTCATACAAAGCCTCATATCCAGTTCCAATCCGCCCTTTATCCTTTTTGCACCATTCTCCTCCGATCCCAATTAATACCTTACTGGCATTCTTAAGACGCTCCCCAAACGAATCAAACTCCCATAGCCCTTTCTCACTGTCTGCCTGTGAGATTCGTTTCACCCTAAAACCTTTTAATTCCTCTGCCATACAGTCACCTTTCTTTTGTCCATATACTTTCCCTTTATTATAGAGTTGAAAATCAGAATTGACAATGATAAAATAGTCGCAAAGGAAAGGAGTATTCATAAATGAATCCAAAGAAAAAAGAAAAAAAGAATCTCATGATTTGTATCGTAATCTTTTGTCTGATTGCTCTGGGGCTTTCCCTGCTCTACCTGAAATCCCGCCCTCTTACTACAGCGGGGAGCAAAAAAATTACTGTGGAGGTGATCTATGAAGATTCCACTAAAGAAACCTATACCGCTCAAACCCAAGCCATCTATCTGGAACAAGCCATCTCCGATATGGATGGATTAGTCATAGACGGCTCTCGCTCAGAACCTTTTGGATTAATGATTCTCACCGTCAACGGGGTAGAAGCAGATTACATGAAACATGGAGCTTACTGGTCCATTCTCCTTGAGGACACGCCCTGCAATTATGGAGTCAGCAAGCAGCCGGTTCAGGATGGAGAACATTACCGTCTGGTTTATACCAGAGGAGAGGCCTCATGAAGGAAAGCCGCCGTTTGGCAGTAGATGGACTTCTTACAGCACTGTTATTTGTGTCCCAAGTCGCTATTGGTTATCTCCCCAATATTGAGCTGGTATCCTTATTTGTCATAACCTATACCCTGGTTTTAGGGAAACGAGTGATTCCGATTTTGACTGCCTTTACGCTTTTGGAAGGCATACTATACGGTTTTGGAATCTGGTGGGTCTCCTATCTCTATCTGTGGCCGGTTCTGGCCGGACTGACCTGGGTTTTAAGAAAGTTTCATGCACCGGACTGGGGCTATGCCTTCCTCTCCTGCGGCTTTGGATTAGGTTTTGGGCTTTTATGCTCCATTCCCTATCTGGCCGGGGGATTTAGCGCAGCGTTTGTCTATTGGACTAACGGACTTTCCTTTGACCTAATTCATGGAGCCAGTAACCTGGTGATTGCATTGTTTTTATTTCGTCCGGTCAGGCAGGTTTTGCATTACTGCCTTTTGTGAATATCCCCATTTCTCTGGGCTTGTTTTACTGTCATATACAGAAAGAGGACACCTCGCTTTCCAAAACATTATACTCCATTTTCGGAACAATATCAATCTTCCCATCACTAGGGCGGATCGGGAACTTCCACTCATTAGAAACGCCCCCGCAGCAAGGCGACTATAAAAACGGTCCCGCAGCATTGCCACGAGACCGTTTTTCTTACATCAAAGATTTGTACAGATCAATAATTTCCTCCACAGAGGTGTCTCTCGGGTTCCCAGGGCGGCATGCATCCGCAAAAGCAGACTCTGCCAGGAACTGAATGTCCTCTTCCTTCACAATCTCCTTCAAATCTGCCGGAATCCCAACATCCATAGACAGCTTCTTCACCGACTCCACTGCCGCTTTCCTGTACTCCTCCTGGCTCATAGTGTCTACTCCTTCCACACCCATGGCCTTTGCAATGTCCTTGTACTTCTCACCTGTGCAGGGAGCGTTGTATTCCATAACAGTAGGAAGGAGAATGGCGTTTGCAACGCCATGAGGGGTATCATACACAGCGCCTAAAGAATGAGCCATGGAGTGAACAATTCCAAGGCCTACATTGGAGAAGCCCATACCTGCCACATACTGTCCTAAAGCCATACCCTCTCTGCCCTCTGGCGTGTTGTCAACAGCGCCTCTCAAAGACTTGGAGATAATCTCAATGGCCTTTAAATGGAACATATCCGTCATCTCCCATGCGCCCTTGGTGATATATCCCTCAATAGCGTGAGTCAGGGCATCCATACCTGTAGCCGCTGTCAGCCCCTTTGGCATACTGGACATCATATCCGGATCAATCACAGCAACCACCGGAATATCGTGAGTATCCACACATACAAATTTCCTCTTCTTCTCCACATCGGTAATAACGTAATTGATGGTAACCTCTGCGGCTGTACCGGCTGTAGTGGGAACTGCAATAATAGGCACGCAGGGCTTTTTTGTAGGAGCCACGCCCTCTAAACTTCTCACATCCTCAAACTCAGGATTGTTGATAATGATTCCGATAGCCTTGGCAGTATCCATAGAGGAGCCGCCGCCGATAGCAATAATATAGTCAGCGCCAGAGGCTTTGTATGCCGTTACGCCGCTCTGTACATTTTCAATGGTTGGATTTGGCTTAATATCAGAATAAATCTCATAAACCAGACCTGCCTCATCCAGTACATCAGTCACCTTCTTGGTTACGCCAAATTTAATCAAATCTGGGTCCGAGCAGACGAAGGCTTTTGCAAATCCTCTTGTCTTTACCTCTGCCGGAATCTCCTTGACAGCGCCTGCGCCGTGATAAGAAGTTTCATTTAATACAATTCTGTTTGCCATGTCAATCCTCTCCTTTTCCTATGACATTTTCCGAAATGGCCAGTCCATTTCTTCTATTATTCTAACAAATTACACAGAAAAAGAAAAGCAACTATACCGACTTTTTTCCCCACTTTTGCTTATAAACCGCAACCTATTGCTTACGAATCATCGTGTATTTTCCCATATCCTCAAAACCAATGGAGTGGTAAATCTTTCCTGCTGTAGGATTGTCATAAAAGAGGCATAAAAACTCTTTTTCTTTCAAACAGTCCTGGCATAGTTTTAACATGGCGGCTCTGGCATATCCTTTCCCCCTCATCTCGTTTCTGGTAGCCACGCCTACTACCATGGCAGACTTTTTGTTTTCTGCTGAGGTCTGAACCACAGAAATCAACTTGTCTCCTTCAAAAATCCCATAAGAACGTCCGATAGCCGAAATATTCTGACGGATATCTTCATAGCATTCCTCTTTTGTCTTTCTACGATATGTGTAGGCAAATTCGTCAATGGTAATGTATAAATCATAAGCGGCCAAAATGTCCTCTTCTGTCAGTCTCCTGACTCTCTCCATCAATTCTTTGTACCGCTCTTTTTGCTGGCTGTCAATACGGCTTAATTTTGCCAGATGAGTAGGCTTGACCACCCTGTTTTCTAAATAGGGAATCAGTTTTTGAAGGATTTCGTCTTTCCCGCTGATATTGTCAGGATTTATCTTCATCAGAAAATCAGCCACGGTTTTGGCGTCATAATCTGGATTTTGGCTGTAAACCAGCACATTCCCCCTATAATTCAAGATAAAAAAAGGAAATTCCATACCAGCCTTCCAGTCTTTTGCTGTATAACAGGATACATTCTCGTGAACCATTCCATATTGCTCTAAGTCGCCTATCAAAAACAGGTTAAATTCTGGTTCCAGAGCCAGGTAAGAAAATGCGCATGATAAATAGTCGTTGTTTAGTTTCTGCATATCCATTTCCTCCTTTTGCGATTTACGGACCAGTTTATCTCAAACACACCTCTGTGTCAAGAAAAACAGGCGACTGCTATCTAACATTTTCACTGTTTTATACAACATTTTCCCATCACCCCTTTTTTCCATAGCGATTACAATGCTAATCATACGCAAACCATACCTACCAGGAGGTTATCTATGAATATTTTTTATCACGAAAATACCAAAACGTTTCACCTGACTAACGGTCAAATCAGCTATTTGATGAAGGTCCTTCCAAATGGTTGTCTGGGGCAGCTGTATTTTGGACGCGCCCTCCATGACAGGGAAAATTTTGACCATTTGCTGGAAACGAAGCATCGTCCCATGACTTCCTATGTTTTTGAGGGAAACAAGTTGTTTTCTCTGGAGCACTGTAAGCAGGAGTACCCAGTTTACGGTTCTACAGATTTCCGTCATCCTGCCATAGAACTGCTCCAGCCCAATGGAAGCCGCCTTACTGACTTCACCTACGACTCCCATACTATCTCTTTTGGAAAACCTGCCTTAAAAGGGCTCCCAGCTATCTACTGTGAGTCTGATGAGGAGGCCCAAACCCTGACTATCTGTCTGCGGGATCGGCTTTTAGAGGTCTGCCTGTATCTTCACTACACCATCTTTGCCGATTATCCCGCCCTGGCCCGTTCTGTTTACATAGAAAACAGAGGAAGCCAGGACCTGCATCTGACCACGGCCATGAGTCTGTCCTTAGATTTGCCGGACAGCCAGTATGAATTTGTCCACTTTTCCGGTGCATGGTCCAGGGAACGGTATACGAAAATCCGCACCCTGGAGCAGGGGATTCAGTCCGTGGAATCCACCAGGGGGCATTCCTCTCACAACCACAATCCGTTTATCATGCTGCGGCGTCAGGGAACAGATGAGCAAGCAGGAGAGGCGTTAGGCTTCTCCCTGATCTACTCTGGAAATTTTCTGGCCCAGGTTGAGGTGGATACCTGGGATACCTCCAGAGTCCTTTTGGGCATCAATCCCTTTGGCTTTGATTGGAAACTTTCTCCTGGCGAGTCCTTTCAGACGCCAGAGGCGGTGATGGTATACTCCTGCCAGGGAATGGGCAGTTTAAGCCGCGCCTTCCACAAACTTTACCGCACCCGTCTGGCCAGGGGTATGTGGCGGGATCAGCCTCGTCCCATTCTTTTGAACAACTGGGAAGCCACCTATTTTGACTTTACAGAAGATAAGCTAGTCTCCATTGCCCAGGCTGCCAAACAGGATGGAGTAGAACTGTTTGTTCTGGACGACGGCTGGTTTGGCGCCCGCTCTAATGACAAAGCGGGGCTGGGGGACTGGGTGGCAAACCCCAAACGACTGCCTGGCGGCATCACCCGCCTAGCCCAGCGCATCGAAGAGCTGGGCATAAAATTCGGCCTCTGGTTCGAGCCGGAAATGGTGAACAAAGACTCCGATTTATACCGCAGCCACCCAGACTGGATTCTTAAAACCCCAAACCGTTCCTCTTCCCATGGAAGAAATCAATATGTACTGGATTTTTCCAGGCCAGAGGTGGTGGACGCTGTCTATGCCATGATGTCCAAAATTTTATCTGAGGCTAAGGTATCCTATATAAAATGGGATATGAATCGCAGCATAACAGAATGTTACTCCACGGCGCTTTCTCCTGACCGCCAGGGAGAGGTGTTTCACCGCTATATCCTGGGAGTTTATGACTTATACAGCCGGCTGAATGCAAAATTCCCTCACGTTCTCTTTGAATCCTGCGCCTCCGGCGGCGGGCGGTTTGACCCAGGAATGCTGTGCTACGCTCCTCAGGCCTGGGTTTCCGACGATTCCGATGCAGTAGAACGGCTGAAAATTCAGTATGGAACCTCCTTTTGCTATCCCATCAGTTCCATGGGAGCTCATGTGTCCGCAGTTCCCAATCATCAAATAAACCGCACCACACCGCTTTCCACCAGAGCAAATGTCGCGTGCTTCGGCGCTTTTGGCTATGAACTGGATTTGAACCAGCTCACTTTAGAGGAGCGGGAACAGGTAAGAGAGCAGATCAAATTTGTGAAACAATACAGACTCGTCCTTCAATACGGTGATTTCTACCGCTTAAAATCCCCTTTTGAAGGAACTGTCACAGCCTGGATGAGTGTCAGTCCAGACAAACGGACCGCCTTGGTAGGCTGGTACAAAACCCTCAATCAAGTCAACGGCCCCTACCAAAGAATCAAGCTTCAGGGACTCAACCCAAAGCTTTCCTATTGTATCGACGGAAACATATCCTGTTTTGGGGATGAATTAATGTATTCTGGGCTGATCACCACAGACAGCTCTGCTGGAGAACAACAGCCAGGAGAAAAAGCCGCCTGCGACTTTGACTCTCACATCTTCGTGCTGCAGGCCCTCTCCTGACTTCGATATTTCACAGGCGTCATGCCAAACTGCTGCTTAAAAGCCTTGGAAAATACCTGTGGGTCCTGATACCCACAGCTAAAGGCGATGTTAGCCACAGAAGCATTTGTTAAAATCAGCTGTTCCTTAGCCCGCGTCAGACGGAAGCGGGCTAGGTACTCCTGGGGCGAGCTATTAAGCACGTTCCGAAACAAGGTAAACAGATAGCTTCTGTCAAGAGCCACATAACGTGCAATGTCCCCAACCGTGATCCCATTTGCATAATTATTGTGTATAAATTCCAGAGCCTGATACACATAAAGATTTTCCTTCTCCTTTCTGGAAGAGCCATCCTCCACATTTCTTTTCATCTCCTTTGCAAGACAGGCAAAAAACTGACAGAGGAGAGATTGGAGGAGAAACACGCTCACCTCGTCAGACTTATTGTAACTTAACATGGACTCAACCAGCTTTTTAAGTTCCTGACCATTTTCATACCGAAAAATTCTCTGGCCATTTCCCAGTCCAATCGAACGCAGGCAGGTTTTACAGTTGGCTCCGTCAAAGCCTACCCAAAGGTAAGTCCATGGTTCTTCCCTGCTGGACTGATAAAAGGTCTCCTTATCAGGCTCAATAAGAAACCCTTCTCCTTTCCCCAGCTCATACTCCCTTCCCTCACACCGAAAGATTCCTCGTCCCTCCAAGATATAATGAAGTAAATAATTAGGCCGAACTGCCGGCCCATAGCTATGCAGCGGCTGACAGCGGGCCTGTCCGCAATAACAGAAATAGAAATCACTAAATTTCTGATATTGCCGCTGTAAACTAAGAACATCGCTTTCTTCCATGATTTTACCTTTCTCTGTCCTAGAGTATATTGAAAAAGCCGACAGGGATGTATTTTCCCCGCCGGCTTTCCTTCTTTCTGTCACTTCATCTGGCTCGCCTTTTCCAAAGCCTCAATAGCCGCCTTTACCTGATTATCTTCACTCAACTCCACCACAGCCTTGGTTTTAAGCTCTTCCTCCAAATCTACCTCCACATCTGGAGTCAATCCTTTTTCATGAAGGTCGAAACCACTGGGAGTGTAATAATGAGAGGTCGTCAGTTTTATAGCTGTTCCATCGCCTAAAGGAATCAAATTCTGTACAATCCCTTTCCCAAAGGTCTGGGTTCCTACCGCAATTCCTATGCCATAATCCTGGACTGCTCCGGTAAACACCTCTGCAGCGCTGGCCGAATTTCCATTGACCAGCACGGCCAGAGGAACTTCTAATTCATGGTCATCCTTTTTCGGATAACGGGTATCCTTATATCCGCTATCCGATTCCTTCACAATCTGACCATCTTTGCAGAAATACCGGTCGCCCTTTCCGTTTTTATCTGCCGTATAGATAAGCATACCGCCTAATTTATCTTCTGGCAGAATATAAGCAAGCATCTCCACAGCCGTGTCAAGAACGCCTCCAGGATTATCCCGCATGTCGATCAACAATTTTTCCATGCCCTGCTTTTCTAAATCGTCTACAGCCTCAATAAACTGCTGGGCTGTCACCTCGTCAAACTGCATGACATAAATATACCCGACCTGGTCCTCCAGCATCTGATACTCTACAGTCGGAACCTCTATCTGACGGCGCTGCACCCTCAGCTCCACTTCCTCATTGGTTTCCCCGCGAAGAACCGTAATCTTGACGTAGCTGCCTTCCTCTCCCCGGATATCTTCCTTCACCACCAAATCCAGCTCTTTTCCTGTAACAGCCTCGTCTCCAACCATATAAATAATATCGCCAGGAAGCATTCCTGCCTCCAAAGCCGGAGAACCCTCAAACACCTTCACAATGGTCATGATTCCGGTGCTCCGGTTCTGCTGTACCATAGCTCCGATTCCACAATACTCCCCAGTGGTATCCTCAATAAGAGACTCATAGTTCTCCTCATTATAATAGACAGAGTAGGGATCTTCCAGCCCATACATCAGCCCCATATAGATGCCGTCCTCTATTTTTTCTGCATCCTCCTCAAACAGAAAAAGTTCGTCAATAATATCCTGTATATATCTCATTTTGGAATTAATCCGCTGAAAATCCAGGCTGGAATTCTCGTTTCTGCTGCTCTGAACCTGATCCGTCTGCACCTGATTGTCAATCACCGTCCGGCCAATCAAGAAAATTCCGGCCGACACGCCTACAATAATCAGTCCGGCAAATGCCATCACCAGAGCGCCTACCAGAACGCCTTTCCAAAATTTATTTTTTACTTCTCTATTTTCCATGTCTGTCTCCTCTTACGGCCGTTGGAAAATGCCAGCCATATAACGTTAATATTCCCAATGCTGACCATTTTATTCCTATACTGCCTGTCCATCATACCTTCAAATGTTTCTGAATGGTCAAAAAGCTGGCAAAAAATCCAATTCCCAATCCTAGAAGAGTTGCCGCTGCAACCATATATGGGAAAATCTGATTGACTGGGAGAATCTGGAAAATTCCTGACAAAATTTGAAACCGGTCAGCAACATAATCGATCACCTGCCGGTACAAATAGAACATACACCCCAAAGGAATCAATGCCCCTAAAAGCCCGATGATAACGCCCTCCACAACAAAAGGCGCCCGAATCATGTAGTTGGTAGCGCCAATATAGCGCATAATCTGGTTCTCACTTTTCCGAAACGCTGCGGCTACGTTAATCGTATTGCTGATAAGGAAAACAGAGACAGACAAAAGCACGCCGATAATCACCACGGACAAAACGCCTACAATGGTATTAAAGCTGGTCAGTCCATCCGCAGCGCTGTTAGAGTAATTTACTCTGCGGACCCCCTCCAGGCTTTGCAGGTAAGCGACAAACTCATCCTGCTGAGAAATATCATTTAAAAAAATCTGATAGGATGAGGAACCCACTAAAGGATTATCGTCCGCAAATCCTTCTGCCAAGTCCTCGACGCCTGCAAAATAGTCTTTGGAAAACGTTTCCCACGCCTCTTCTTCAGAGGTAAAATCCATTTCCCGCACCTCGCTGCGTTCCCGAATCTTGTCCCCTATGGCGTGAATCTCGCTTTCCGATAAAGACTCCTCAAAGAGAACCGTAACGCCTACTGTGCTCTCCACATTCTGAACCATATTTCTTACATTCGCCATAATACTGAAAAACATGCAAAACAAAAAAATACACGCAGAAATCGTGGCAATAGATGCAAGAGAAAACCAAATATTTCTGCATATATTAATCACGCCCTGTTTCAGGCAATACCAAAATGTACTAATCCTCATGTAAATACTCGCCTTCTATTTCATCGCTTATCACGCAGCCGCGCTCCATCACAATCACCCGCTTCTGCATCCTGTCTACAATTTCCTGACTGTGGGTAACCACCACTACCGTGGTTCCCATTCGGTTAATCTCCTCCAAAAGCTTCATAATCTCAATGGCATTGTGGCTGTCCAGATTTCCAGTAGGCTCGTCTGCCAAAAGAACTTCCGGCCGGTTAATCAACGCCCGGGCAATGGCAACCCGCTGCTGTTCGCCGCCGGAAAGCTGCTGTGGATACATCTTATATTTGGAGGAAAGCCCCACCATCTGAAGCATAACCGGCACAGACTCCTTAATTCTCCTGGTAGACGTTCCAATGATTCTCTGAGCAAAGGCCACATTCTCGTACACATTTCGATCCTTTAAAAGGCGGAAATCCTGAAACACCACTCCCAGCCTTCTCCGATACTTAGGAACATAGCGTCTCGGCATTTTCACCAGATTCATATCATTTACCACAATCTTACCAGAAGTAGGCTCTGCCTCCTTCAGCAACAGCTTCATCAGAGTGGATTTACCAGAACCGCTTCGTCCCATAATAAATACAAACTCTCCGTCCTCGATGGTTATGCTGACATTCCTCAGAGCCTTATTGCCAGTCTCATAGGTCTTACACACATTTGAAATCTCTATCATTCCCTGTCTCCGATTCCTTAATAATCTGAATTTTCCATATACTTCATGTACTTCACTACCATAAGAGCAATCTTAAAGGTAATCGCATCCTCAAACACCCGCAGATCCAGCCCAGTGCTCTTTTGCAGTTTGTCCAACCGGTAAACCAGGGTATTTCTGTGAATATAAAGCTGTCTGGAAGTTTCCGACACATTTAAGCTGTTCTCAAAGAATTTGTTAATGGTCGATAGCGTCTCATCATCAAATTCATCCGGCGACTTTCCGTCAAAAATCTCTTTGATAAACATCTTGCACAATGGGATCGGAAGCTGATAAATCAGGCGTCCAATGCCGAGTCTGCTGTAAGCAATCACATTCTTATCACTGTAAAAGATTTTTCCCACGTCAAGGGCCATCTTCGCTTCCTTGTAGGAGCGGGACACTTCTTTAATCTCCCCTACTACTGTGCCAAAGGCCACATGGACCTTTGTCATGGCCTCTGTGTTGAGCATGTCAAGAATTACATTGGCAGTTCTCTCCAAGTCTTCCTGGGTCTCTCCCTGTTTTACTTCCTTTACAAGAATGATATTCTTTTCATCCACCGCAGTGATGAAATCCTTTGTCTTACCTGCAAACAGACTTCTGACCGTCTCCAGAGCATTGGCATCTTTTTCGTATTTGGTCTCGATAATATAGACAACTCTCTTAACGCTGGTCTCTATGTGGAGCTTTTTCGCACGATTATAAATATCTACCAGCAAGAGATTGTCCAAAAGAAGATTCTTGATAAAATTATCCTTGTCAAACCGCTCCTTGTAAGCCACTAAAAGATTTTGGATCTGAAACGCCGCTAGCTTTCCTATCATGTATACATCTTCGCTGTGTCCCTTGGCCAGCAGGATATATTCTAACTGATGCTCATCGAATACCTTAAAAAACTGATAGCCCTGGATCACCTGGCTGTCTGCTGGCGAATCTACAAAAGCAAGGATTGAATTTTCATATTCCTCTGCGTCTGGAAATGTGGTTGCTAACACTTTTCCCTCTGTATCACAGATACAAAGATCGATTCTGGTAATTCCCTTTAATCCATCAACTGATGTTTGAAGTATCTGATTTGATATCATGTGGCACTCTCCTTTTTTGTAAATTTACCCTTATACTATATTAATCCATAACACAAAAAAAAGCAAGCAAGTATGAATACTTGCCTGCCACTTTTTCTTATGTAAATTTTGATTAATGACAAACGAACTGCTCTGTCTCTTTATCAAATACGTGAACCTTGGACATATCAAGAGCAATCTTTACAGTGCTGCCTACTCTTGCAGTAGTACGTGGATTTACTCTTGCAATGAACTGAGCCTCGTCAATATCAAAGTACAGGTTAACCTCTGCACCCAACAGCTCGTATACACGGATAGTTGCTTCGATAACGCTCTTTGGAGAACCGGTCAGCCAAGCTTCGTCATCATGAAGGTCTTCTGGACGAATACCAATCGTAACGGTCTTTCCAACATACCCCTTCTGCTCTACCACTTTTCCTTTTTCTGCCGGAAGTGTAATCTTGTGTCCGCCGAAGGAAAGATTGATATCGGAACCGTCTTTGGATACGGTTGCATCGATCATGTTCATCTGAGGAGCTCCAATAAATCCGGCAACGAACTTGTTGCATGGATTATCATACAGATTCTGTGGAGAGTCAACCTGCTGAATCACGCCGTCTTTCATAACAACGATTCTGGTACCCAGGGTCATAGCCTCTGTCTGGTCATGAGTTACATAGATGATGGTTGCCTGAAGTCTCTGATGTAATTTGGAGATCTCAACACGCATCTGGCCTCTCAGTTTTGCATCCAAGTTGGACAGCGGCTCATCCATCAGGAATACCTTAGGATTACGAACGATAGCACGTCCCATAGCCACACGCTGTCTCTGGCCACCGGAAAGAGCCTTCGGCTTACGATCTAATAAATGCTCCAGATCAAGAATCTTAGCTGCTTCATGAACTAATTTATCAATCTCATCCTTTGGAGTCTTTCTCAGTTTCAAACCGAACGCCATATTGTCATATACGGACATATGTGGATACAGAGCATAGTTCTGGAATACCATAGCGATATCTCTGTCCTTTGGCTCCACATCGTTCATCAATTTCCCATCAATATAAAATTCACCAGAAGAAATATCTTCCAAACCTGCCACCATACGAAGTGTTGTGGACTTACCGCAACCAGATGGGCCTACAAAGATAACAAATTCCTTATCTGCAATCTCCAGATTAAAATCTTTAACTGCTACGAATCCATTTGGATATGCCTTTGTTACATTCTTTAATGACAAGCTAGCCATATTCTTGAATCCTCCTGTTATTGTTAAAAAGTAAAATACCTTGAACTTCCTGTATACATGACAGAAGTTCTGCCTCATTCCTGTTACTATCATACACGAAAGAGAGGATTTGCGCCATATTGTAAATTACCAAAATATTTTTTGTTATTTGTCTAATCTGTATACCCGGGGGAAAAAACCACAAAAATTCTTACATTTTCCTGTCAATATTCTATAAATCCCTCTCCAAATACCTCTCTGACGTCGCTGACGATCATGAACGCCTGTTTGTCAATTTCCTGAACAATCTCCCGAAGAGTCACTATCTCTTTTTTAGAAACGACACAGAAAATCATCTTTCTGTCGGCGCCTGAATACATTCCCACTGCATCAACCGCCGTAGCGCCCCGTTCCATTCTGGTCATGATGGCATTGCCGATTTCCTTATATTTTTCCGAAATAATAAATGCTTGTTTTGAAAAGTTCAGTCCTTCTAAAATCCCGTCTGAAACCTTAGAAACCGCATAGATTGCAATCAGAGCATACAAAGCGTACTGGATGCCAAAGACCGTGGCGCCTAAAAGAACCACGATTCCGTCCAGAACCTGCATAATTTTGGCAATGGAATAATGGCGCATTTTCTGTTGAATAAGAGCAGCCAAGGTGTCTGTGCCTCCCGTAGTCGCCGAGACCATAAAGACCATACCTGTACCTAATCCTGACAAAATCCCGCCAAAAAGAGCGGCCAAAAATATATCCTCTGTCAAAAAGGCCATCTCTGGAATCACATACAGAGAAACCGACAAAGCCAAGGTGGCAACTGCCGTCCTTTTGATAAAACGCCAGCCCTTCATCCTCCATGCGGCGATAAACAAGGGAATATTTAAGGTTGTGTTTGTCACCCACAAAGGTATTCCGGCGAAGCGTTTTAAAATAATAGCAATTCCTGACACTCCTCCTGTAACCAGGCTGACTGGATCATACATATTTTTAATTGCGAAGCCTATGAGAAAAGCCCCTAATACCATCACTCCATAATCCACCCAGACTGGTCTGTCTTTCATATTGTTTTTGTATCCTTTCTATCGCTTTCTTACCAGCAGATTCACCCATATAGTATCCGAGTGGCCGGCTCTGGCATCCTCCGTTTCCCAGACTTTTATCATTTCAAATAATCCTGTTCTCTCTACCATTGCTGTCAGACTTTCTATTGTATAATCGCAAAAATACCGTTCTCCCCGAAATCCCTCAAAATTGCCTTTTTTCACCGACAGATACAAAACTCCTTTGCTGCAAAGGGCATCGCAGAGTCTTAGCAATATCTCTGGCATCTCATTTTTCGGCACATGAATCAGGGAACCGCAGGCCCAGATACCGTCAAACACATTTTCAAACTCCATCTCGTCAAAGGTCATCTGAAGCACATCCAATCCGGTATGTATCTCTGCCAGTTTGCACATTTCCTCTGACGCATCGAGCGGCGTCACGTCATAGCCCATATCGTACATGGTCAGAGAATCACGCCCTGAGCCGCAGCCCAAATCCAGTATCGTGTCCCCTTCATCCAATTCCTTTAAAAATTCCTCCATGACCTGACTCATGTCCACATCAACGGTATCTTCATATATTTTTGCCGCATACTTATTATAATATTCTATCGAGTCCACAACAACCTCCTATACCCTTTCTATGGTCTTATCCGTAATTTTAATCTTTCCTTCCTTCAGCAAATGTCCTACTGCCCGCTTAAACGCGTTCTTGCTCATGTGAAGCTTCTCTTTTATCAATTCTGGGGCCGCTTTATCCGTAAACGGAAGGTACCCGCCGCCTTCTTCTATCTTTTCCATCACCAAATCCGCATCTGTATTCATCTGAATATATGATTTTTCTCTCAGACTTAAATCCAGCTTTCCGTCTTCACAGACTCTTAAAACTCTGGCCTTTACCGCCTCTCCAGGATGAATCTCTCCAAACAGTTCTTTCCCGGGAATCAAGCCATAATACTGATTTTCCACTGCTACAAATGCACCCAGATTCTTGTTGATCTCATAAACGGTTCCCTCTACCCAGTCGTCCTTCTGGTAAGGAGACTGACTGCTCATATAGGAATAAACCTTCATCGTGGCTGCCAGACGTTTGCTCTTGTCCACGTACAGAGCCACCAGACAAGCTTCCCCTGCCTGAACTTTATGGCTTTGTTCCTTAAACGGAAGAAGCAGATCCTTTTCCAACCCCATATCCAGAAACGCGCCTATCTTTCCTACTTCTTTTACAGTCAAAACGCCTACTTCTCCCACCTGGAGTTTTGGTGTCGCCGTAGTTGCAATCAGACGGTCTTTTGAATCTTTATAAATAAACACCTCCAGCGTATCTCCAATTTGAGTTCCCTCCGGAACCTGTTTTCTGGGAAGAAGAACCGCCTCTTCTTCTCCCTTCTCTCCCAAATACACCCCAAACTCTTTTGCACGGACTACTTCCAAAAGCTGTCTTTTTCCTAACTCAATCATTGTCTTCCTCCGTTGTCTTATCATCCCCGCATCCATATCATGGCATAAGGATTTTTGTCCATGTCGCACAGAGCTGCCACATACCCCTCCTCTGTCCGGCAAACCTGCGGTATCATAGAATCGCCCAGAACCGCCGCTTTCTTATATTCTGCCCGAAGCTCCGTGATGCAGAAATCATCCGGCAGAAGCTCCCTGACGATTTCTACATACTGAGCGTTGTTTACATGGTGATTGGTATCAATATGATGCTTCATCACCAAAACCGGCTCTCTCTCTTCATACTTTTCTGGAAGAGCAATCTTCCTTGGAGCATAGTCCATGGCAAGCCGTTCTTCTGGACCTCCATACCTTTTTACATCTTCCTCTTTCACGCGAACGGGCCGTCCTGCTTTTGTGTCAAACAAAAACCAGACAGAATTCGCCCGAACTAAATACCCTCCTTTCAAATCCTGAATAGTAAAATTTCGATATGCATAAATTCCCTTGCGCTCATAAGGCCAGGTTCCCATAACGATCCGTTCTCCCAGCCTTGGATAACGATCAATCACAATCTGCCAGGAAGAAAGCCACCACGCCTGATGATGTTCATTTAAATATGCCAGCCCTCCCCCCACGTCTTCCGAATGAAAGGTCGAACAATCCTGAAGGTAATTCATGATCCCTGTTATGCTTAAACATCCCCGCTCATCCGTCTCGCTATATCTTACCCTGCTGTCAAACCGGTACATGTCCCTACCTCTTTTCTATCAAATTAGCTTCCATTATAAAGCATTTTTAATGGAATGTCCAGTGCTCCGTCCACTCTCACAAGGGTATCGTTTCCATCTCGGCCAAGGCTGCCGTTTACAATACGCACAGGGGTTCCTCTGCTTTTTCCTTTTTCATAATCTGTTACTGTCAA
The DNA here is from genome assembly GCA_910579515.1 of uncultured Hungatella sp. Taxonomy (GTDB): domain Bacteria; phylum Bacillota; class Clostridia; order Lachnospirales; family Lachnospiraceae; genus UBA3402. The sequence goes on along the minus strand of CAJTUV010000003.1, from coordinate 100,908 downwards.
TCTGATTTTTGAGTCTGTATTCTCCACTGACACAGTCTGTACCTTTTCTCCCTGCCTGTAAACAGTGCCTGAAATCGGTTCGTTACTCAGATACACTCTCCATTCCAGCTTATCCAAAAAACGGTAATCTGCTCTCTCACATCCGGGAGACGTAGGAATCACGCTGCCTGCCCTTACCCACAGGGGAATAGAGCAGTAATTCTGATACTCCTTTCTCCAAACGCCTCCGTTTGTAACTTCTCCTGTAAGATAATGGATCCATGTGCCTTTTGGCAGATAATACTCCGCCAGCCCTTCTTCATTAAAAATCGGCGCCGCCAAAAGACTGTCTCCCAGCATATACTGTTTATCCAGATAGCTGCAGTTTCGATCCTCCTCAAATTCCATGGCCATGCTTCTGATCATGGGGATTCCGGTGACAGAAGTTTTTACTCCCTCCCCGTACAGATACGGCAAAAGCTCCAGTTTCAGCCTGGTAAAAAATCTGACCACTTCCACAGATTCCTCATCATAAACCCATGGAACCCGATAGGACGTGCTTCCATGAAGCCGGCTGTGCGTAGACAGAAGTCCGAATGCCGCCCAGCGCTTATAGACGTCCGGCGTAGACTGACTTTCAAAGCCTCCCATATCATGACTCCAATATCCAAATCCGCTGCTTATAAGAGACAGCCCGCCTCGCAGACTTTCCTCCATGGACTCATAGTCTGACCAGCAGTCTCCGCCCCAGTGAACCGGAAACTTCTGTCCTCCTGCTGTGGCAGAGCGTGCAAATAAAACCGCCTCTTCCTTTCCTCTTCTTCTTTCCAATACCTCATAAACTGCCTGGTTGTACAGATATGGATAGAAATTGTGCATCTTCTCAGGGTCTGAGTGATCAAAATACGTCACATTTGTGGGAATCCGCTCGCCAAAATCCGTCTTAAAACAGTCCACTCCCATGTCCATCAGCATTTCCAGCTTTCCCTGATACCAGTTTCGCGCTTCTGGATTGGTAAAATCCACAATAGCAAGGCCAGACTGCCACATATCCCATTGCCATATATCACCATTCTTCTTTTTTAAAAAATATCCCTTTTCCATTCCTTCCAGAAAAAGCGCAGACTCCTGGCCAATATAGGGATTGATCCACACGCAGACATGAATCCCCTTTTCTTTAATTCGCGCAAGCATTCCCACAGGATCTGGAAATACCCTCTCGTCCCACATAAAATCCGTCCAGTGATATTCCCTCATCCAGCAACAGTCGAAATGGAACACACTTAAAGGGATCCCTCTCTCTTCCATGCCGTCAATAAAACTCATAACCGTCTTCTCGTCATAGTCTGTAGTAAAGGAAGTGGAAAGCCAAAGACCATAGGTCCAGGGCGCCAGTCTGGCCGGTTTTCCTGTCAAGTCCGTATAGCGCATAAGGACCTGCTTCATCGTGGGACCATTGATGACAAAATAGTCCAAGCTTTCCCCCTGCACGCAAAAGGCCGCCTTTGCCACCTGTTCCGTTCCAATCTCAAACTCTACTCTCTCTGGATGGTTGACAAACACCCCATACCCTCTGTTAGATAAATAGAAGGGAATGTTCTTGTAAGACTGCTCTGTGCTGGTGCCGCCGTCCTCATTCCAGATAGACACCGACTGGCCGTTTTTCACAAAAGCCGTAAACCGCTCTCCCAGACCATATAAAAGTTCTCCCACAGAAATCCCAAGCTGCTGGCGCATATAGGCGCTGTCTTCTTTCCCAACATCATAAGAGAGCCCTGTCCAGTTTGTTTTTATGTAAGCCAAATCCCCTTTCCCGCTCTTTGTCAAAAGTCTTTTGCCTCTTGTGTACTCCATAGACCAGTCGTCTTTGTAAATCACCAGCGAAAGACTGCCGCTTGTTATGGTCAGGCGCCGTTCGTCCTCCTCCACTTCTAATGGCTCCGGTCCGGAAAGATTCAGCGGAAATTGGGGCGTTCTTTTTCTGACGCCTTTGTGATGGATAGTCTGAACACGAATCATCTCCTTCATAGGGGCGGTGATCCGGAGAGTCAGATTGATACCGTCCACAGTATCGCCTTTCCTGATGATTTTTCTGGTGGGAGCACACAATTCCACACAAAATTCCTCTTTCCTGATTTCATAAACCTGCTGAGGTGCAAAACTTTTGTATCCCTCCCTCAAAAGCCAACATCCATTGTGGAACTTCATAAATATGATACCTCATTTCTATCGTATTTTTCGTGTTGCCGTATGAGAATTTTAAATCATTTGGGGTTTTCTATTTCCTTCTCTTCCTGTATAATACACCTTTAAAGAATACGAAAGGAGCCTGTATCATGACCCAAACCTTTTCCACCGCCTCCCTCCTGCACGGCGGGGACTATAATCCAGAGCAGTGGCTGAATCAGCCGGAAATTCTGGAAAAAGATATGGAATATTTCAAAAAAGCAAAGATTAACACGGTCACCCTGGGCATTTTCTCTTGGGCCGTTTTAGAGCCAGAGGAAGACCGATATGAGTTTGAATGGCTGAAAACCATCATAAACCGCCTCTATGAAAACGGTATTTCTACCATTCTGGCCACTCCTTCCGGCGCTCGCCCCAAATGGCTGGCAGACAAATATCCCGAGGTGCTGCGAGTAGATGAAAAACGCCGCCGCGCCCTGTTTGGCGGCCGCCATAACCACTGTTTTACGTCTCCGGTTTACCGTGAAAAAGTAAAAGCTGTCAACACAGAACTGGCCAGAAGGTTTGGTTCTCACCCAGGAGTGATTCTCTGGCATATTTCTAATGAATACAGCGGAGAATGTCACTGTCCTCTCTGCCAGAAGCAGTTTCGTCTGTGGCTGAAGAAAAAATACCAGACCATCAGCCATCTCAACGACTGCTGGTGCACCACCTTTTGGAGCCACAAATATACGAGCTTTGACCAGATTGAAAGTCCTTCCTCTCTTGGAGAGCATGAGCTTCATGCCTTGGTTTTAGACTGGAAACGTTTTGTCACAGACAGGACCCTGGATTTTATGCGCTTTGAAATCGACACGCTTTGCAAGGCAGGAAGCCAAAAACCTGTGACCACCAATTTCATGTATGATTTTATGGGACTGAATTACTATAAATTCAAACAGGATCTGGCCGTTGTAAGCTGGGACAATTATCCTGCCTGGCATAAAAAGCCGGAAATTGAGACTGCCCTGGACTGTGGTTTCCAGCACGATCTGATGCGCTCCATTCAGGGAAGACCCTTCCTTTTAATGGAATCCTGTCCTTCCGCTACCAACTGGCAGCCAGTCAGTAAGTTAAAAAAGCCCGGAATGTTGGCGCTGTCCTCTCTGCAGGCCATTGCCCACGGAAGCGACAGTGTTCTCTATTTCCAGCTTCGCCAGAGTAGGGGAGCCTCAGAAAAATTTCATGGAGCAGTGATTGACCACTATGGAGGAGAGGATACCCGAGTGTTTCAGGAAGTCTCTGCCTTAGGCCGAACCTTATCCCAGCTTCAGGAATTGGCTGGAGCTGCCCTGCCAAAAGAGGCCGCCCTTCTCTGTGACACGGAAAGCCGCTGGGCCATGGACGCTGCCCAGGGGCCCAGGAATCAGAAGCTTCCCTATAAAGAGGTGGTTCAGGGCTTTTACAATGCAGTGCGAAGCTTTGGCATTCATACAGATATCATCGACATGGAAACGTCCCTTGACGGATACAAGCTGGTTATCGCCCCTATGCAGTACCTGTTCCGCTGTGGGATTTGGGACAAACTGGAAGAATTTGTGAAAAAGGGCGGCGTCCTTATTATGACCTTCTGGTCCGGCATTGTGGATGAATACGACCGTTGTTTTCTTGGCTCCACCCCTAATGGGCTGGACCATGTGCTGGGTCTGCGCTTTGCAGAGATTGACGGCCTGTATGACCATGAAAAAAACCATCTGATCCCTGCCGGCCAGTCCGTACCAGACACAGCGCCTCATTTTACCCGCTCTTACTCCTGCCATTCTCTCTGCGAACTGATCCGCCTTTCTGACGCAAAACCGCTGATGGTTTATGGTGATGATTTCTATGCAGGATGGCCAGCGGTTACCTGGAAGTCCTATGGACTGGGCGAGGCGTATTATGTCAGCACGGCCACAGAGCCTGACTTTTATAAAGATTTGATAACTGGTATTGTTCCCAGACTGTTTCCTAACCGACCTGTGGCTTTTGTGCCCCATGGGATTGAAGTAACCCTTCGGGAAAACGAAAAGGGTCAGTACTTGTTTTTGCAAAACTTCAACCGGACAGAGACTGCCATAGAAATAGACTGGCCTTTTGACGTCTGCCTCTGCGGACAGCTAGGTGAAGAAAACGGTGTAAAAATCATAAAACCTTTTGACACTGTGGTTTTAAAAAAAGAAAAGAGGCCGCCGACAATCGACCTGTTTTTGTTTATGGGACAGTCCAACATGGCAGGACGGGGAATTGTAAATGAACTGTGGCCCCAGCCGGCTCCAGACCTTATCTGTGGCGCCGGATACGAGTACAGGGCTGTATCCTCTCCCTTTTCTCTCTTCCCTCTGACTGAACCCTTTGGACAAAAAGAAGACAGAGAAAATGGAATTGACGACCACAACATGAAAACCGGTTCTATGGTCGCCGCATTTGTCAATGCCTATTTTGAGAAAACCCAGACTCCCATTGTGGGGATCTCCGCTTCCAAAGGCGGTTCTTCTATCCTGGAATGGCAGCCTGATACCCTTTATCTTGAGGACGCCAAAAAGAGACTAGGGGAGGCAAAAGCATTCCTTTCCTCCCATGGTTATAAGATCCGTCATATTTTCATGGCCTGGTGCCAGGGAGAGACAGACGGAGACCACCAGATGTCTGGAAAGGATTATCAGACGTATTTTTCTCATATGTGGAAGGAAATGAAATCGGAAGGCGCAGAACACTGCTTTTTGGTGGCAATCGGACAGTATAATGGCTCTGCTGCCATCGACTATCAGGAAATCCGCGCAGCTCAAAAAGAGCTGCCTGACCTGCATCCTGACGTGACTCTGGTTTCCGAATCTTTTGTCGCTATGAAGGAACGAGGACTTATGAAGGACGAGTTCCACTATTTCCAACAGGCGTATAACGAAGTGGGGAAGGAAGCAGGCAAACGGGCAGCAGAATCTGCAGTCTGCTAAAGACACGTTTCCTCTCCGATTTTTATGTAACATGCCCAAGGCCGCGCAATCCCGGTCTTAGGCATGTTATGGAAAACTTTCCGTTCTATAACGAGCTTCCTGCCGCCTTCTCTATATCCAGCCCTGCCTGATACCGTTCCATAAACTTCTCAAATCCTTTTACATCCTCTGCATCCGGCTCCATCTTGCTTCCCTTGTTTTGGGCAAACACTTTATGGGCCAGATACTCCTCCAGTTTCTCTCCTTCTTCTCTATGCACCATATAGGAAGCCAGAAGTGCCATTCCCCAAGGACCGCCTTCCCCTGCTGTCTCCATGACAGAAACAGGCGTCTTCATGGCTGCCGCCATAATCTTCTGTCCCACGCCCTTTGTCTTAAACAATCCTCCGTGTCCTAAAAGGCTGTCCAGTTTCACCTGCTCCTCTTTTAAAAGTATCCTCATACCCAGGTTTAATGCTCCCAAAGCAGAGTACAGATGAACCCGCATCAGATTCGCAAGATTAAACTTAGACTCTGGTGTGCGGACAAACAGCGGTCTTCCCTCGTCAACCTTTGTGATAGATTCTCCAGACAGATACCCAAAGGCCAGAAGGCCTCCACAGTCCTTATCTCCCTCCAGGGCTTTTTCATATAAAAGTCCATAGAGTCTGTCGTCTTCTATAGTAACCCCTGCCGTATGTGCAAATTCTCTGAAAATTCCTACCCAGGCGTTTAAATCTGAGGTACAGTTATTGGCATGAACCATGGCTACCAAAGAGCCGTCTGGAGTGGTTACCATATCAATCTCCCGATAAAGTCTTGATAATTCTTTTTCCAAAACTACCATGGCAAACACAGAAGTGCCTGCAGACACGTTTCCTGTCCGTTTTGCCACGCTGTTGGTGGCGGCCATGCCAGTCCCTGCGTCTCCCTCCGGCGGACAGAAGGGAATCCCCTCTTCCAAAATGCCGGAAACATCCAGAAGCTTTGCCCCTTCTTTGGTGAGTCTTCCTGCTTCCTCTCCTGCTGTCAAAATCTCTGGAAGAATCTCTCTTAACTTCCATGGGCATCCACGGGTGACGGACAAACCATCAAACTTGTCCGCCATTCTTTGATGATACTTGCCTGTGGCAGAATCGATTGGAAACATGCCAGAAGCATCCCCCACTCCCAGGACCTTTCTGCCTGTCAGCTTCCAGTGAATATAACCTGCCAGCGTGGTGAGAAAGGTAATCTTAGGCACATGTTCCTCCTGATTTAAAACTGCCTGGTCCAGGTGAGCAATACTCCACCTTTCAGGAATATTAAACTGGAACAAATTACTTAACTCCTTTGCTGCCTTTCCGGTTATGGTATTGCGCCAGGTCCGAAACGGCGTCAGAAGGTTATCTTCCTGATCAAACGCCATATATCCGTGCATCATGGCGCTGACTCCAATCGCGGCCAAACTCTTTATCTCTGCTCCATACTGTCTCTTTACATTTCCTGATAAGTCCTGATAACATGCCTGTACTCCGCTCCAGATATCCTCCAGGCTGTAGGTCCAGATTCCATTTTCCAAACGATTCTCCCACTGATGGCTTCCTGAAGCGATAGGAGTATGATTTTCATCCACCAACACTGCCTTAATGCGAGTAGAACCCAGTTCAATCCCTAATACCCCGTTTCCAGATTCTATCAATTTCCTTCTGTCTTCCATATAAAATGTCTCCTCCTTACAATGATTCCCTATTTTCCCTGCCCATAGTAAGCATTTGGACCATGTTTTCTTAAAAAATGTTCCTTCTGTAAATACTGTGGTGCTGGTTTCACCTCAGAATTTAACAATTCTGTGTAAAGATTCATTTTTGCCACTTCCTCCAAAACTACAGCATTGTGAACCGCCTCTTTCGCATCCTTTCCCCAAGAAAAAGGACCGTGATTCTTGCACAAAACTCCGGGAACGTGGACTGGATTTTTCCCCTGAAACGTCTCAATAATCACTAACCCTGTGTTCTTCTCATATGCCTCCTCCACCTCTTGTTGGGTCAGAACTCTGGTACAAGGAATCTCTCCAAAGAAATAATCTGCGTGGGTGGTTCCATAGCAGGGCAGAGACCTTCCTGCCTGTGCCCAAGCCGTGGCTCTGACAGAGTGGGTATGGACAATTCCACCGATCTTTTCAAAAGCCTTGTAAAGTTCCAGATGAGTCGGCGTATCAGAAGAGGGTCTTAATGTTCCTTCCACCCTGTTTCCTTCTAAATCCATAACCACCATATCCTCTGGTCTTAGGCTGTCATACTCCACTCCGCTGGGCTTAATGACAAACAGCCCTGCATCTCTGTCAATTCCGCTGACATTGCCCCAGGTGTAGGTAACCAATCCTCGTTTTGGCAGTTCCATATTTGCCTCATAAACCTGCCTCTTTAATTCTTTCAGCATCTTTTTTCTCCTTTTTTGATTGAGAAAACGCGCCCTTCATGTCCTAAAAACATAATCTGGGCGCGCTTTTTGCTCACGTTTTATCTAAAAACAAAGTTTCTCTTCTAAATAATTTTTCAGTTCTGCAATCGGCACACGAACCTGATCCATCGTGTCTCTGTCACGGACTGTCACAGCCCCGTCGGTTTCCGAATCGAAATCATACGTCACACAGAAAGGTGTGCCAATCTCATCCTGCCTGCGGTAACGTTTTCCAATATTTCCTCTGTCGTCGAACTCACAGTTAAAATATTTGCTAAGTTCCATATAAATCTTCTCGGCTCCCTCGTTCAGCTTCTTGGACAGAGGCAGAACGCCTACCTTTACAGGAGCGATAGCGGGATGGAAATGAAGGACTGTACGCACGTCGCCTTCTCCGATCTCCTCTTCATCATAGGCTGCACACAGAAAAGCCAAAGTCACTCGGTCCGCTCCAAGAGACGGTTCAATCACATACGGAACGTACCGCTCCTTCTTCTCATCGTCAAAGTAGCTCATATCCTGGCCCGAAGTATTCTGATGCTGGGTAAGATCATAGTCTGTTCTGTCTGCGATTCCCCACAACTCCCCCCATCCAAACGGGAAAAGAAATTCAATGTCTGTGGTGGCCTTGCTATAGAAACACAACTCTTCTGGAGAATGATCTCTGGCTCTCATCTCCTCCTCTTTAATTCCCAAGGATTTCAGCCAGTTAATGCAAAAATCTTTCCAATATGCAAACCATTCCAAATCTGTCCCAGGTTCGCAGAAAAACTCCAGCTCCATCTGCTCAAATTCTCTGGTACGGAAGGTAAAGTTTCCGGGAGTGATCTCATTGCGGAAGGATTTTCCGATTTGGCCGATGCCGAAAGGAATCTTCTTTCTTGAGGTTCTCTGAACATTCTTAAAGTTTACAAAAATACCTTGAGCAGTCTCCGGCCTCAAGTACACGGTGTTCTTGGCGTCCTCTGTTACACCCTGGAAGGTCTTAAACATCAGGTTAAACTGACGGATATCTGTAAAATCATGTTTGCCGCAGCTTGGACAGCAGATGTTGTTATCCTCAATATACTGTTTCATCTGCTCCTGAGACCAGGCGTCAATGCTTTCCTCAGCAGTAATCCCATTCTCTTCCATGTAGTCCTCAATCAGCTTGTCTGCACGGAAACGTTCTTTACAGGCTTTGCAGTCCATCAGAGGATCGGAGAATCCTCCTAAATGTCCGGAAGCCACCCAGGTCTGAGAGTTCATCAAAATCGCACAGTCCACGCCTACATTGTATGGGCTCTCCTGAACAAACTTCTGCCACCAGGCTTTTTTTACGTTGTTTTTCAGCTCAACACCTATATTCCCATAATCCCAGGTGTTTGCCAAGCCGCCGTAGATTTCAGAGCCCGGATATACAAATCCTCTGGATTTTGCCAACGCCACAATTTTTTCCATTGTTTTTTCCATGTCTTTTCCCTGCCTCTTTCTGTTTTCCTTTTTTATTTGAATACCAGATATGCGTTTCCATCTGTGACTTCTGCCGTAAACTCATCCTTTAGATTTAAGTTTCCGCTGTAATATAAAATCTTTCCTTCTGTCTGAATAGAAGCGGCGCCATTTACCGACACAAGACGCAATTTACTCTGCTTCATAATTTCGCCTGCATCAATGGTTGTGTTTTTCTTTACATCGATCCACGTTCCGCCTGCCAGATTCGCATCTGCCAATCCTTCGGCCACTGTGGAAATACCAAGAGACTCCACATGATTGGAGTTATCCTGGGTTCCTTCTGTAAAACGGCACAGGTCGTCTCCGGTAAGAAATTGGTAAACCACCTTTACCGTTCCGTTTTCCAGAGAGCACTCTGTCAGAGAGACCGCTTTTGAACTATTGTCACCATTGTCCTGACCGGTAGGATGTTCTGCATTGTAGTCCGCCGCCTCTTTTTCTGCCATGGCTTTAAATTCTGCTGAATCGTAATAGTCCTTGCTGGAATCGTATGTACCTACCAGCGCTGTATAGATCTCTCCGCTTCGATTCACATAGATGGCGCTCTGCTCTGGCGGAAATGTGCTGCTGCCGCCTTTGCAGCCATATAGTAACAGGCCAGCCATTATGATGACTGCTGTGATTTTGGCCTTTTTCATATTTTCCTCCTGATTTGCTGCTTGACGTTTGCTTGAGGGGTAGGGAAGCGTTTGTGGTACGCTATACTTGCTGTGTCATGTGAGAGACTTTCTCATGGGCTCGCTTCTGTTTGGCAGTGGGCGCTCACTTTCGCACTGCTCATTGCCTACCTGGACATTATACCCTGTTTTTTTTATAGTTTCAATAGGGGACTGTTAAATAATTTCGTTGTGAACTGCATATTCGTTATTGCCCATATGGCTCTTGGCCTGCGCGGGCGGTAGGGAAGCTGCCCATTACCACCATGCCAATCATGGCAGTGTTCCAAATGATAAAGCTGGCTTCTCATTCAGTTGTCAACCGGCGTTTGGGCAACAAAAAAGCCAGTACATCCGATGGTATGTACCGACCGAAAACAGTCAGACTTCTCCCTTGGCTTGGAAGAAGGGTAATCACATCTAAATCTTTCATAGTTCACAAAATAAATCAATTTCTGCCATTGCCTTTCTGCTGTACAATACAGTATACTTAATAAAACAAAGAAAGGAGCCGATTCTATGCATTTTATTCCAACTGCGCAGATTTTCACTTTGCGCAAATACACCCAAACGCCCGAGGATCTGGCCATGTGCTTTCGCCGCCTGGCGGAAATGGGATTTCCTGCCGTCCAGTTATCCATGATCAGTCCCAAAATTCCCGCTGACTTTATCACCTCTCTCCGTCAGGAATATGGGCTGGATATCTGCGTTACCCACACTCCATTAAATCGGATTTTTAACGATCTGCCTGCTGTTATCCAAGAACACAAAGCCTGGAACTGCCCTCTGGTAGGCTTGGGCAATCCGCCGGAACGGTATACAGACCTTGGCTATGACGGCTATGCCCGTCTGGTAGAAGATTTGCGCCCTGCAGTAGCACAGCTAAAAGAAAACGGCATGAAATTCGCCTATCACTCTCACTGCCATGAGTTCCAGCGCAGTCCCAGCGGCCGCTTGGTCTATGATATGTTGATAGAAGATACGGACCCTGAAGCTTTTACTTTTATCCAGGACACCTTCTGGATGCGCTATGGCGGCCTGAACCACCTGAAATATATCGAAAAAGTGAAAGGCCGCATGGATGTGCTCCATGTAAAAGACTTCACCCTGGCCACAGACCTTTTAGGCAATGTAGTCGGCGGTACCGGTACACTGGGAGAAGGCAACATCGACTACGCACCTATCCTGAGGACATGCCGTCAGGCAGGGGTCCGTTATCTGGCCATTGAACAGGACTATTGCTCTCGGGACCCCTTTGACTGTATGAGCGACGCCCTGACCTGGCTTAACCGACTAATTGAAGAAAATGAGCGGGAGACCGCAGTACAGGAGGCCCAGCTATGACAAAACCGAAAATTGCGGCACAGCTATACAGCGTGCGCGAATATTGCAAAACTGAACAAGACGTCTATCGTACTTTTGAGCACATCAAAGCTATGGGTTTTGACGGCGTGGAAATCGAAGGACTCCAGAGCGTGGTATCCGCTCAAAAAGCCGCTTTAAGACTTCAAAGTCTGAATCTGGCCGTATGCGCCACCCGTGGCAGCTTAGGAGAAGTTGAGACCTGCCCAGAACGAATGATTGAAGACGCCTTATGCTACAATGCCCAGGAATGCGGCATCGGCACCATCAAAAGTATGTACAACCGAAGTAACGCCACCATAGAGCAATACATGGACATCATTGCTCCTGTGGTAGAAAAGATAAGCGAAGCAGGACTGACTCCTTCCTATGCTGTTCTGCCCCACGACTTCATGCCATGTGCAGACATGGTAACGCTAAAAGAGTCGAAACGCCCTGCTCCCGGCGAGGCCTGGAAAAATTATAGTTTTTACCGTCTCATGGACCGTTTTTCCCCTGGGACCTTAAATTTCACCCTGGATACTTTGTGGCTGGTTCTGGCCGGTCTGGACGTCTCTGATTCCATCCGACAGATAAAGGGGCGCAGCAATGTCCTTCGTTTTCGGGACCATAAAATTGAAATCGGTCCGCGAAGCATCAACCATCCCAACCGTACCCCCTGCGAGGTAGGCGGCGGCCTGCTGGATTTTGCTTCCTTTATGCCGGCCGTCTGTGAAGCTGATATCCAGTGGATCACTGTAGGCCAGGAGCTGGCTGCCCGAGATCCCTTTGAATGCCTCCAGCTTGGTCTAAACCATGTGCGCAGTTTGATAGGTTGAATAAGTTCGGACAGCTCAGCTTCCTGCTGCAAAAATCATCTGCAAAATCTCCAGAGAATGGAACTCCCTGTCCACATACCGCTCCATATTCATCTCCACACACCTTTCAAATTCCTGAAACACCGCCTCTGTCAGCGCAAAGGTGTAGAGCTTTTCCATGGGACAGCAAATCACAAACTCCCATGCGTAATTGGCGGAGTCACTCACCTTTTTCGGTGGGTGTTCCGTATACTCTCCATTGATTACCATCATCTTCAACTCAAAAATCCGCCGCACCAAATGATTGGGTATACTGGGTTTTAAAAGGGCCCTTAAAGACTGATAAATCAGCAGCAGCATGGCCGATCCATCAATATTTTCCATGGAATAATAATCCCCAAATTCCAGAAAGTACTGGCCATAACAAGCCCCCTCCATGTCCAGAACCAATTCTTCAAAGTACTGGGAAATCTCTGCGGACTGAAGATTGTACGCTTCTCTTCCCTCAAACACCTTAAACGTCCCAAACGCAAAGGGCCTGCTGGGACCCATGAGAGAGCTTCCGGGTCTCTTGGCTCCTCTGGCAAAAGCCGTGATTTTCCCCCGTTCCCTGGTGAGAATCACCAGCCGCCTGTCATAGTCCCCCACAGAAGACGTTTTTATCACCATGCCCGTCAGTTCAAGTAAATCCCTCATCCCCAGGCCCCCTAAACCTTAAATAACCGTCACTGCTGAAAATACCCATAATTCTTCATATAAAGCTCGCTGTCCCGCCATTCCTTGCGCACCTTTACCCAAAGCTGCAAGTTCACTCTGGCCCCCATCAGATTCTCGATTTCCTGTCTGGCCAGGCTCCCGATCTTTTTGATCATGGCTCCGCCCTTTCCGATAATGATTCCCTTGTGAGAATCCCTCTCACAGATGATGGTGGCCTCAATGTCAAACATGCCGTTTTTCCGCTCGCTCATCTTTTCAATGGTAACTGCAATCCCATGGGGAATCTCTTCCTCCAGAAGCCGCAGCGCCTTCTCACGAATCAGCTCGGAAGCAATCTGGCGCATAGGCTGATCCGTCACAGTTTCCTCATCAAAATACTGAGGCCCCTCTGGCAGATACTGAAACAACAGCTCTGTCATCTTTTCCGTATTGTCCCCCTTTAGTGCGGACACTGGGACAATCTCCGCAAAATCACACACGGTTCTATAGGCGTCAATAAACTTTAAAATCTCCTCTTTGTTTTTCACCGTATCAATCTTGTTGATAACCAGAATCACAGGCGTCTTCACCTTGCTCAAAAGCTCGGCAATATGCCGCTCTCCCGCGCCGATGAAGGTGCTGGGCTCCACCAGCCACAGCACAACCTCCACCTCGCTTAAGGTCCCTTCCGCCACGCTGACCATATACTGACCCAGCTTGTTTTTCGCCTTGTGGATTCCCGGGGTGTCCAGAAATATAATCTGGCCTCGTTGGTCTGTATACACAGTCTGAATCCGGTTTCTGGTGGTCTGAGGCTTATCTGAGGTAATGGCAATCTTCTGTCCGATCAAATGATTCATCAGTGTAGACTTCCCCACATTGGGCCTGCCTACCAAAGCCACAAAACCAGATTTAAACGTTTCCTTCATGAATCGTTTCTCTCCTTCTTATCCTCTGTACAGATTCTTTACTTCCCCAAACAGCTGCTTACTGTTTTCCACCTTTTCATCATTTCCCACAACGCAAAAGCTCTTTGTGTCCAGAATCGCTTTCACAATCTTTGACAAAGCCCGAATATCCTCGCATTCGGCCGCCAGAATTTGATCCCTCTCTTTTTGAAGCATCTCATTGGTCACGCCGGAAAGGTACGCCGAAAGTCCTCTGGCCCCCTTGTCAGACGGAGTAAGAGGGGTGTCCAGGGCGCTGATAGTTCCAATCACATACTTTGTCATATCCCGCTCATCCACGTCAAACTGCTCCAGATACTCCACAATCTGTTCATACACCTGATTGGTCTCTGCCAGATTCGGATCCCGATAAGACACAAAATATCCCTCGCCAGAGCGTCCAAAGCCGCTCATACATCCATAAGCGCCGCCCTTGACGCGAAGATTCAGCCACAGGTAATCATAACTTAAGATTACGCGCAGAATCCGCAGAGCCCCTGTATACTCATATCCTGTTCCCAGACGACTCCCGCCTGTTTTAGACAGGCGGAAATTCCCACAGCGGGCCACATAGTTGACCTGAGAAGAGGTCTTAAAGCCCTCGTTTCGATTCCCGCTCTCAAAGAGAAATGGATAGACCGTCTTGCTTCCCTCAGATAAGGAAGACGTCAGCTTTTTCATACTCTCCTCTAAACCAGAAAATCCTGTTTCATCCGCGGTATAGCTGACCATCATATTGTCAATGGTAAACAATTTTGCCGCCACTTCCTTTAATTTCTGAATCAAGCGCTTCGCATTCTTCTCATAATCCCGAACCACGTCCTCCAGGAAATGATAATAGCGGATTCCCCCAGTACAGTCATTAAACGCCGCGGTCGGTGAGAAATAAGAAGTAGCCCTGGCCACTGCCGCGCTGTGGCTGGCGCCTTCTAGCTTCATCCTGGAGCGAGACTTGGTCTCCCTCAAGATCTCTCCCAGCCGCTTTTCATCATCCAGCTTTGACCTGGTCAAAATCTCTGCCAGCATGGAAAATCCAAAGTCCAGCTTTTCATACAAAACCCGTGCTTCTGCCACAAAAGCTCCGGTAAATCCCGGCAAATGAGCAAGGTCCACATAAGCGCTGGTGCAGAAGCTGATTCCGCCGGTATTTAAGTGGATCTCGCTGGTCAAGTCCCCGTAAGCATAATGCTCCGTGTCCACATATCCCAGCACAGATTTTAAAAGCCCTACATACGGCATATCCTCTGTAGGCACCCGATTGGCATTAAACAGTACCCGAAGATACCCGATTCCAGAAGTAAACAGATTGTGGTGAAGCACTTGAACTCCGTTTATCAGATGCTCTGTCCAGTTTAGTTTCTCCGCCTCAGTGCCAATGTCCTCCCGCTTAAGCATAGGAATCTTCTCCAGCTCTTCCTTTGTGGAAGGGGTGTCCTGATACTCCTTTAGTTCTCTGGTCTGAACAATCAGACTTTGAATCTCTTCCATTGACAGCCCTGCCTTGTACTCTGCCAGCTTTGCGGCGACTCTGGCCTCCTCCTTGGCAGTCAGATTCGTCTCCGGCTTTACCACAAGCACAGCCTCAAACGGATTGTCGAGCAGATACTTTCGAAGCAATTCCTCAAAGTATCCTCTTTCCACCGCCTTTTTCAAAAATGCAAAAATCTCCTCATACTCCAAATGCATCAGAGGGTCCCCGCCATACAGCCAGCTGTCCAGAGACAAAAGCCCGTACATCAGTCCCTTGGGATAACTTCCATAGTCCGCCTCTCTGTAGCGGAATTCATAGAAATTAATGCCTGCCAAAAGGCTTTTCTTGTTAATTCCCTCATCCGCCAGCTTCCTGAGAACACCTTTCACAACAGCCAAAAACTCTCCCTTTTGCTCCACTTTTGCGTCCTTGGCAACCACAGAAAAATAGGGCTGTAAAATCCCACTGTCATATCCGCCTAGAATATCGCCGCCGATACCCGCATCCAAAAGAGCCTGCTTTAAAGGCGCTCCCGGGGCCGCAATCAGCGTATATTCCAAAATCTGAAAAGCCAGATAAAGCTTTGGATCTAAATCGGTTCCCACCACATTGCTGATAGAAAGATAGGCTCCTCCCTGTCCTTCCTCCTCCTCTGTGATCGAATAGGAAATCTCCGCCTCCTTAGGCTTGTCAAAAGCCTTCTGCATAGGAATCTCAGAATTTATTTGAGCCTCCTTGTCATTTCGGTCATATTTGCCCAAATACTCTCTGTCCAGCCATTCCAGCTTCTCTGCCATATCCATATCCCCATACAGGTAGATAAAACTGTTAGAAGGGTGATAATATTTTTTGTGAAAATCCAAAAATTCCTCATAGGTCAAATCTGGAATATCCTTTGGGTCTCCTCCAGATTCAAAACCATAGCACACGTCTGGGAACAACAGCTTCTGGGTGTACCGTTCCAGCACGCTCTCCGGCGAAGAAAAGGCTCCCTTCATCTCATTGTAAACCACCCCGTTGTACGTTAAAGGCCCTTCCTCTGACTCCAGCTCAAAATGCCATCCTTCCTGCTTAAAAATCTTTTCTTCTTTATAAATATTGGGATGGAGCACGGCATCCAGATACACATCCATCAGGTTCTGGAAATCCTTGTCATTGGTGCTTGCCACCGGATACACCGTCTTGTCTGGGTAAGTCATAGCATTTAAAAACGTGTTGAGAGACCCCTTTACCAGCTCCACAAAAGGATCTTTCACCGGAAACTTTTCAGATCCGCACAGCACGCTGTGCTCTAAAATATGAGGCGCGCCTGTGCTGTCGCAAGGCGGCGTTCTGAATCCGATAGAAAATACCTTATTTTCATCCTCATTAGACAGCAAAAACAGCCTGGCTCCGCTTTTCTTATGTTCCAATACATAACTCTCTGAGTTTAATTCCTTCACATACTTTTGGTTCAACAGCTCATATGCCGCTAAATCCTTCCATTCTCTCATCTGCACTGCCTCCACTTTATTTTTCTATAATTACATATTGCCCATTAATTGATCTTTTAATATAGCAATACATTCTCTTACGCAGAGATGGGGAAATAAAATCAAATCCGACTTTGCCGCGATTCCATGAAGATTGGGAAGTCCCCATTTCTCGCCAATCTTTTTTGCCCGAAACACATGGTAATTACTGGTAAGAATCCCAATCTGAAGAGGCTTTTCCTCCACCTCCAAATAAGGCCCCGGCGCCACCGAAGGCCGCTGCTTTTGAAGTTCTTCCCGCCGCTCCTTCTCCATATGCTCAATCAATACCTTACTGTATGCGATATTTTCCACCGTACTGGTGGAAACATTCTCCAGTGCCATCCGCTCCGCTGGTACGCCGTGGGCCAAAAGGTAATCGTACATCACGCTGGCTTCTGCTTCCGGCTCATCTAAGCCTTGGCCGCCAGAGAGAATAAAAATCGTCCCAGGATTACTTTTGCTGTACTCAACGGCTTTATCCAGCCTGACTCTGAGGGAATTGCTGGGCCCCTCCTCCCTTACCCTGGCTCCCAAAACGATTACATAGTCCATACGTCCGGTATCACTTCCCGCCGCTCCTAAAAATATCAGCATTTCCACAACACAGAATATGACCAGGGAGGCCGCAAAAAAGGTATACATTGACACCGGAATCCATAACGGAACCTTTTTCGGATGTCCTCTGCGGTACCAGTTTTCCAATACAATCAAAAACAAAAAGAACGCTCCGGCCAGCCAAATCCAGGAAAAGGATGTGGAAAATCCTGCATAGATTGTGATGATACCATAATAAATCAAACAAATGAAAGCGCCGATTCCGGCAATCCAGACAATCATATGCTTCCCCCTTCTTTCCGTTATTCTCTCCTGCGCAGCAGATCAAACGTTTCTGCCTCCACACCGAAATCCACATACAATGTCTGTTTTGGATGCGGCGCGCTGTCCTGAAGCTGCCCCTTTTCATCATAAATTCCTTTAACCGTCACTTCCAGATTCCGGCCGTCTGGCTTCATCACTTCTATCACTTCTCCTACGGAAAATTTATTCTTCTGCTCAATTTTTGAAAATCCCCTATGGTCTGTCCCTTCTACGGTTCCCAGATAGGTATAGCTTTTTATATATGTGCTGTTGTCATAAATCTGGGCCTCCTCATTAGGCTTTCCAAAATAAAAACCAGTGGTATACTCTCTGTAGGTGCACTTTCCGATTTCCTCTCTATACCACTCCAGATGTTCCTCAAATAGTTTAGGATCTTTCTTATAATCATCTATAGCTTTTCGGTAAGTTCTGACAACCGTAGCCGCGTAGAGAGCCGTCTTCATCCGGCCTTCAATTTTAAAACTGTCAATCCCAGCCTCCAGCAATTTGGGCACATGTTCCACCATACATAAATCCTTGGAGTTAAAAAGATACGTTCCTCTCTCATTTTCATACACAGGCAGAAACTCTCCGGGTCTTGTCTCTTCCACTACTCCATACTTCCAGCGGCAGGGATGAGTACAGCTTCCCTGGTTGGCGTCCCTTCCGGTAAAATAGTTGCTCAGAAGGCACCTGCCTGAATAGGAAATACACATGGAACCATGGACAAAGCACTCCATCTCCATATCTTCTGGTATTTTTTGGCGTATTTGGCAAAGCTCCTTTAGAGAAAGCTCTCTGGCCGCAACCACCCGCTTTGCTCCCAGCTGACGCCAGAACAGATACGTCCCATAATTGGTGTTGTTTGCCTGGGTACTGATATGCACCTCTACCTCTGGTAACACTCTCTTAGCGATGGTAAAAATCCCCGGATCCGAGATAATCAGCGCGTCGACGTCCACTCCTTTTAATTCTTCAAAGTATTGTTCCACACCCTCCAGGTCCTGATTATGAGCCAGAATATTGGCTGTGACGTACACTCTCGCCCCTCTGGCATGAGCAAACCGGACGCCTTCTTTCATTTCCTCCATGGAAAAGTTATGAGCCTTGGCCCTGAGTCCAAATGCCTCTCCTCCAATATATACGGCATCCGCCCCATAAACCACTGCTGTTTTCAAAACCTCCAGACTTCCAGCCGGTGCTAATAACTCTGTTTTTCTCATGTCCATTCCTTTCTCTCATCGCTTCACACTGATAGAGACCCCGTCTCCAATAGGCACAATAGCACTTTCCAGCCCCTCCATGTGTTTAATCTGATACAGATATTCCCTCATCCTTCCGTGTATGGTCCGGTCTCTTCGCTCCACCCCATACCTGGACTGAAGCACGTCTCCACCCTGAAGCACATTATCAGAAAATAAAACGCCGCCCCTCTCAAGCAGTCCTAAAATCACCGGAAGCCAATGAAGATACTGACCCTTTGCTGCATCCAGAAACACAAAATCAAAGGGTCCTGTGAGACTTTGTAAAATCTCTTCTGCATCACCCTCCAGCAATACGATACGGTCTTCTATTTCCGCCTTTGCGAAATTCTTTTTTGCCTCTAAAATCCTGGGCTCGTATTTTTCAATGGTCGTAATTTTACATGACTCAGGCGCAGCCCCTGCCATTAATAAAGCAGAATAGCCTACGGCGGTTCCTACTTCCAGAATCGCCCTAGGCTGTTTTAATGCTACCATTGTCTTTAATAATGCGCCTGTCTCTCTTTTTATAACAGGGATTTCCTCTTTTCTGGCCTTTGAGGCAATGCTCTCACACAATTCCCCCCAGTCAGGCTCCAGAGAGTAAAGATAATCCCGAATGCGTTCTTCGTTAATCATTCAGAATCCTCACTCTTTAATTCGTCTTCCGTAATCCCATCCCGCAGCATAATAATGATCTCTTTGGAGGTCATAGAATTATTCAGCAGAAAAGTGCCTGCTTCTACGGGATTCTCTGACCCCCCATACTCATAAAAGATGCTTTGAATCAGGAATGCGTATCGGTTTTTTACCAGGCCGCCACGCTCCAGAGCCACTGCAATATCCCCTAACTTTTCTCCTTCTCCAATAGTCACCCTCATGTTTACGCCTGGCGCCTCCGCCACAGCAGTAGAATAGAAGACATCGTGTCCAAATTGGTATCCCCTGGTAATCCCCTCATAAAAAATCATAATTACCACTGCATAGACAATCAGTTTCCACGACAACACAATAATCGTGCCTGTCACTTTGTTTATTTCCTTTGTCGTCTGGCTCATATTCTGTCATTTCCTCCATTTCTGCGCTGCGCTGTGGGTTTTCTCCTATACCTCCATGATGATGGGAAGAATCATAGGATTTCGTTTCATCCGCTTCCACAGAAAATCGCTTAAACTGTCACGGATAATATTTTTTATCTTTCCCCAGTCGCTGACATGGCGTTTCAGACAGTCTTCCACTGCCTCTAAAACCACCTGCCTTGCCTCATCCAAAAGGTCCTCTGATTCTCTGACATACACAAAACCTCTGGACACCAAATCCGGCCCTGCCAAAAGCTGATTGGAATACTTTTCTAAGGTCAAAACCACGATAATAATACCATTCTGGGCCAAATTCTGCCTGTCTCTGAGAACGATGTTTCCCACATCGCCTACGCCCAGACCGTCTACCAAAATCGCTCCAGACTGAACATGGTCCACCACTTTACACTCGTTTTCCGATAGCTCCACCACATCTCCAGAAGACATGAGAAGCACATTTTCCTTCGGAATGCCCATAGACTCTGCCAGCCCTTTCTGAGCAACCAGATGCCGGTACTCGCCATGAACCGGAAGGGCGTATTTCGGATGGGTCAGAGAGTAAATCAGTTTAATCTCCTCCTGGCAGGCATGGCCCGACACATGAGTATCCTCAAAAATCACGCTGGCCCCTTTAATGGACAGTTCATTGATAACTTTTGAAACCGCCTTTTCATTGCCCGGAATCGGGGTAGAGCTGAAAATCACCACATCCCCAGGCTTGATAGACACTTTTCTGTGAACGCTGGATGCCATTCTGGAAAGAGCCGCCATGGCCTCTCCCTGGCTTCCTGTAGTGATAAGCACCGTCTTCTCATCTGGATAGCTCTTTAAATTGTCTATATCAACCAGGGTTCCCTCTGGAATCTTGATATATCCCAATTCACTGGCCGTTCCGATTACGTTGACCATACTCCTGCCTTCCACCACAACCTTTCTGTCATACTTATAGGCGGAATTGACAATCTGCTGCACCCTGTCCACATTGGATGCAAAAGTAGCCACAATGATTCGATTATTTTTATGCTCCGCAAAAATCGCGTCAAACGTCTTTCCCACGGTTCGTTCTGAGGCAGTAAACCCAGTCCGAATAGCGTTGGTACTGTCGCACATAAGAGCCAGAACACCCTTTTTTCCTAATTCCGCAAACCGCTGTAAATCCGCCGATTCTCCAAACACCGGCGTATAGTCAATCTTGAAGTCCCCTGTGTGCATAACGATTCCTGCAGGCGTAAAAATTGCCAGGGCTGAAGCATCCGCAATACTATGATTGGTCTTTATAAATTCAATCCGAAAACAGCCCAGATTGATAGACTGTCCATGCTTTACTACCTTTCTCTTGGTAGACTTCACCAGATTATGTTCTTTTAATTTATTTTCAATCAGAGCCATTGTCAGCTTTGTCCCATACACAGGCACATTAATCTCCTGCAAAACGTATGGCAGCGCGCCGATGTGATCCTCATGGCCATGGGTAATCACAAAACCTTTCACTTTCTCCAGGTTCTGTTTCAGATACGTGGTGTCTGGAATGCACAAATCGATGCCCAGCATATCGTCGCTGGGGAATGCCAGCCCACAGTCAATCACAATGATACTGTCGTCGCACTCGATTGCGGTAATATTCAATCCAATCTGTTCCAGTCCGCCCAATGGAATGATCTTTACCTTTGCATTCTGATTCTGCCTCTTATTCTGTTGTTTCAAATTCATACCTCCATATGTTATTTAACTCTTCCATCTCCGCTCGGTCCTCTTCTCCTATTTTTCCAGCTCCACGTCCATATCGTCTATCAATTCCGTGAAAATCTTAAATAAATAGTCTATCTCATCGTCGTCTTCCACGAACTCATAAAGAGCATCCGTTTCCTCTGCTTTTGATCGGTCTTTTAAAATGTAGCATTCTCCGTCCTCGTCTTCTGTATCTGTCACAAGCAGATAATTCATGCCGTTAATCCTGGTCTCCTCCAAAACATAGAAATCCACCTGTTCTCCCTCTTCTGTCTCCAGGATAATCTTCTTTTCCTCGCTCATTCACTGCTCCTTTTTTGCCGCTGCCTTCTCAGAGTCCAAAAACTCCTGCAAAATAATTGCGGCGGCAACCTTGTCAATCACCTTTTTTCTGTCCTTCTTCAGCACGCCGCTTTCCTCTAAAATCTCATCTGCCGCTACTGTGGTCAGGCGCTCGTCCCACAATATAACAGGCAGTCCCGTCCTTCGTTCTAATGCAGCCTTAAACTCCTCTGTCTTTTTCCCACGTTCACCAATGGAATCATCCATATTTTTAGGATACCCCAAAACAACCGTGGTAATCCCACGCTGAGCAATCAGCTCTTCCAACCGCCTGTAAGTCTGACGCAGCTTATTCTCCTCTTCTCTGGTAATTGTCTCTAACGCCTGAGCCGTATAGCCTAGCGGATCAGAAACCGCAACGCCTACCGTTTTTGATCCATAATCCAACCCCATTATTCTCATTTGCTCTCTCCATGGCTGCCCTGATCATTGGTCCTGACAAATTTTTTTCCACAACAAAACAAGCCGACACCTCGGCTGACTTAAACTTTCCCAATTTTCTCTCGTCTGACAGGCAGTCCAGAGGACTGCCTGCAAACATGTATCTCACGCGCCGTTATCTTAATCTTGCTTCGATATACACAGACAAAAGTTCCTCCAGAATCTCATCCCGTTCCACTTTCATGATGAGACTTCTGGCGTTCTTATGGCTGGTAATGTAAGTTGGATCTCCAGACATAATATAACCGACAATCTGGCTGACAGGGTTATACCCTTTTTCTGTCAAGGCAGTATACACCTGCTCCAGAACCTGGCTTACATCCATCTTATTCTCTTGTGCTGTCCGAAAAAACTGTGTATTATGAATATCGCCCATCTGTCCTCACGCCCTTTAACTGCTCTTTTTTATTCTATACCACTTTTCCTTATTCGTAAAGTCTTTTTTGTAACAATGTAATAGATTCCTCTGTGTTATGGTTTATTCCAGAGAAAGAAACTCCTCATTTATCATGGATTTTAATGTACCAGTTAAAATTCTGTTTGTGTCCAGCTTGTGGTTTAGTCCTTCTTCCCATAAAATCCCGGCTTTCACATATTCTCTGGTATATCCTGCCAGGTAGTCTATGCCGTTTACAGAAACCTTCTCTTCTAAAAGAACCTCCCGTTCCTGCCCCAGAAAGCTTTCCCGATACAGTCTCGACATCCTTTTATCCAATTCCAAAAGCACATTGCTGCGCCTGGTTTTTTCCGATTCTGGGATCTGCCCCTCCATTCTGGCTGCTTTTGTATTGGCCCGTCTGGAATATTTAAACACATGCATCTCGTAAAATTGTATCCTCTCTAAAAATTCCACAGTCTCCAGAAATTCTCTTTCTGTCTCCTGGGGAAACCCTACAATCACGTCTGTTGTGATGGCCGGCTGAAAAAACCAGGTTCTTAGCAGTCTGCAGCCTTGCTCATACTGCTCTGTGGTGTAATGGCGGTTCATTCTCTTTAATGTCTCATCACATCCGCTTTGAAGAGAAAGATGAAAATGAGAACAAATGCTTTTAAGTCCGGCCAGACCCTGTACAAAATCTTCTGTCATAATCCGAGGCTCCAAAGATCCCAGCCGAATGCGCTTTAATCCGGAAATTTCATCCAGTTTCTGCAAAAGTCCTAAAAGCTCCATCCTGTCTTCTTCTAAAAAATCCATGCCATAGGAGCTTAAATGGATACCGGTGAGAACCATTTCCTGATACCCCTTCTCCACAAGCCGTTTAGCCTCCTCTACAACCTCCAAAGGTCTGCGGCTTCTGACTCTGCCTCTGGTATAGGGAATGATACAGTAGCTGCAAAACTGATTACACCCATCCTGAATCTTGATAAATGCTCTGGTATGGTCTCCGATTTTGCAGATATTGAGCCGTTCATATTCCCTGGTCTTCCCAATATCCAAAACATAACTTCTCTGTATTCTGTCCTTCTCCTTAAAATAATCCTCCAATATCTCGATCAGTTCAATCTTTTTATTATTCCCAATCATCAAATCCACAGACGGATCGTCTTTCAGGCTTTCTTTTGCCGCCTGAACGTAACAGCCTACAGCCACTACCACAGAAGACGGATTTTTCTTTTTTGCCTTGTGAAGCATCTGCCTGGATTTCCGATCTGCAATGTTTGTGACAGAACAGGTATTGATGATATAGACATCTGCTTCCTCCTGAAAAGAGACAATCTCATACCCTGCCTCTTCCAGCCTTTGCTCCATAGCCTCCGTCTCATAAGCATTTACTTTACAGCCTAAATTGTGTAAAGCCACCCTCCGCATAGGATTCCCCTTTCTATTATTGTCGCATACCCATTTTCATGCAAACTCACTATTGACTTTTTCAAGCCTTGTCTGTATATTGAACATGAGGCAGAGCAAACTCCCTGCATCCATATTTTTGATCATCTATAAGGAGGACATTTTCATGAAAACTGTAAGTATTTCTCTAAATTCTATCGATAAAGTTAAATCTTTTGTAAATGACTTAACCAAATTTGATGTTGACTTTGATCTGGTGTCCGGCAGATATGTGATTGATGCCAAATCCATTATGGGTATTTTCAGTCTGGATTTATCCAAACCCATCGACTTGAATATCCACGCTGAAACCGAGTCCACAGTCAATGAAATTCTTGAGATTCTGACCCCATATCTGATTCAGTGACAGTCACAGAATCCTGCCTGGCAGGATTCTTTTTTATGAAACCAAAATCTCTTCTCTATTCTCTATGGCAGTCTTCACCATTCCATCAATCTTTTCCTCCAGATTTGTCTCTGAACTTCGAATGACCCGAATATTGGGCTTTGTCACTGGATGCTTTGCCACAAAAATGGTGCAGCAGTCCTCAAAAGGCTGAATGGAAGTCTCAAAGGTGCCAATCTTCTCAGAAATATCCACAATTTCCTGTTTGTCAAATCCAATCACAGGCCTAAACACTGGCATCGTGCACACCTCATTGGTAGCCGCCAAAGACTGTACTGTCTGGGAAGCCACCTGTCCTATGCTCTCCCCTGTGATCAGAGCCAAACAGCCGGTCTCTTCTGCTATCGTTTGTGCAATCCGCATCATGTAGCGCCGCATAATGATCGTCAATTCTTCATGAGGACATTTTTCATAGATATACAACTGGATATCTGTAAAATTCACCACATGAAGTTTGATAGGACCGGAATATCTGGACACAAGTTTCGCCAGATCCACCACCTTCTGTTTCGCCCTCTCGCTTGTATAAGGCGGGGCGTGAAAATAAACCGCCTCTAAAACCACTCCTCTCTTGGCAATCATATACCCTGCCACCGGACTGTCGATTCCACCGGATAAAAGAAGCATGGCCTTTCCATTGGTCCCCACAGGCATTCCTCCGGGGCCCGCAATCATGACAGAATAGATATTTACCAGATTCCGAATCTCCACCTTTAAAAGGACCTGGGGATGATGCACATCCACCTTCATCTCAGGAAATGCTTCCAAAACAGCCTCTCCCAAATCCCGGTTCATCTGCTCTGACGATATGGGATACTTTTTATCCGCCCTCCTGGAATCTACCTTAAACGTCAGTTTTCTTTCTGGATACACCTGCTCCACATAAGAAATGACTTCCTTTTTCAGAAGCGTAAAATCCTTTTCCTCAGTCTGAAACATAGGACAGATCCAGGCAATTCCAAAAACCTGTTTCAAAGCGTCAACGGTTTCCTCATAATCATAATCGCCTTTGGCATCCACATAAATTCTGCCAAATTCCTTAGTCACCAAAAAGGTGCCCTCCACTGTTTTAAGGGCATGACGAATCTGTTTCATTAAAGCGTCTTCAAACAGAAAACGGTTCTTTCCTTTCGTTCCAATCTCTGCGTACTTAATTAAAAATGATTGAAATAACATGATTATCCTCTCTTATATCTTCGAAGTATGGGAAGCATCTCCTTCAGTGCTTCCATAGCATAATCAATCTCTTCCCGAGTATTAAATAAACCAAAGCTAAACCGCAGGGTTCCGTCTAAGAGCTCTTTTTTTACCCCGATTCCCTTTAACGCTCCACTGACTCCCGGATGGTTTATAGAGCAGGCAGATCCAGAAGATACATAAATCCCCTTTTCCTCTAACGCATGGAGAAGCACCTCGCTTCGAATCCCCTCAAAGCTGACGCTGACAATCTGAGGCGCGCTTTCCTGTCCGGGCTGACTGTTTAGCCAAACTCCGTCCAGCTCCTGAATCCTTGTCATAAAATAGTCCTTCAGCCCATACAGGTTGTCAAGCTTTTCCTGATGATTGGTGAATACTTCTTTCACAGCTTCGCCAAGTCCCGCTACGCCAGGCACATTTTCGGTTCCGGAACGCAGTCCTTTCTGCTGTCCGCCGCCATAGATTAACGGCTTAATCTTTACTCCCTCGCCAATGTATAAAAATCCAACGCCTTTAGGTCCATGGAGTTTATGACCGCTGACGCTCATCAAATCAATCCCCTGGCGTTTAGGGTATATTTCCAGCTTTCCATAGGCTTGAATTGCATCAACATGAAGTAAGGTGTCTGGATTCTTTTTCTTTATCACTTTGGAAATTTCTTCAATGGGCTCCACAGAACCTATCTCATTATTCACATACATGATGGATACTAAAATGGTCTCCGGCCTGAGAGCGCCTTCCAGCTCTTTTAAATCAATATGACCCTGGTGATCCACAGGAAGATACGTAACCTCAAATCCCTGTTCCTCCAGATACTCCAAAGGCCGGTACACAGATGCATGTTCAATATTGCTGCTGATGATATGGTTTCCCGCCCTTTTATATGCCTGGGCCGTCCCTATCAAAGCCATATTGTTGGACTCTGAACCGCCGGATGTAAACAAAATCTCCTTGTCCTGCACCTTTAAAGTTTTGGCGATGATGCTTCGTGCCTCTTTAATATAGTTCTCCGCCTCCACGCCTTTTAAGTGCTTGGCTGCCGCATTCCCATAATCCTCTGTCATCACCTTTACCACAACGTCCTTTACGCTGTCAAATACCCTGGTCGTTGCAGAATTATCAAAATATGCCTCCATAAACTCTCTGAAATTTCCTTTCCTAATCCGTTATTTCAACTCCATTTCATGAACCTAGCGCGCCTCTGTCTCCAACTGATACATAGCCACTGCCAACACCGCCAGCCCCGCTGTCTCTGTCCGCAGAATCCTGCTCCCAAGACTAATCGGCTCAAACCCTGCCTTCACAGCCTCTTCGATCTCTGCCTCTTCAAATCCGCCCTCTGGCCCGATAAAAATTCCGGCCTGAACGCCTTGCCTCACCTTATCCATAACTGTCTTTGTCTTTTCCATCCCCCGGGCCTTCTCATACGGTATCATTTTCACATCGAAATCTTTTCCGTACTCCAGAGCTTCCCTCATATTCATAACCTGAGTCACTTGGGGAATCACGCTCCGCCCAGACTGTTTGGCTCCTGCCTCAGAGATGCCGTTCCAACGCTTTACTTTCGCCTCGGCTTTCTTTGCATCCAGCTTTGTCACGGAGCGGCGGGTTGCTACGGGGATCACCTGATACGCCCCCAGCTCCACGGCCTTTTGAATAATCCATTCCATTTTCTCCTGCTTTGGCAGTCCCTGAAACAGATACAGCTTTGCAGGAAGCTCCGCCTTAGAAAGGCTGATATCCAATATTTCCGTCCAAACCACTTCTGATTCAATCTCCACAATCCGACACCGAAAACTCTTGTCCACATTGTCGTTTACAAAAATCTCCTCTCCGGGTTTCATACGGAGCACATTTTTTATATGATTCACATCCGCCCCAGTGATAAAAATACGCTCTGGTCCAATCTGGTTCTGTGGTACAAAAAAATGATACACGCACATTCTCCTTCATCTTGTGATTGTCTAACTCTTCCTTGCAGTAAAAGACACCCACTCCCCCTGATGGGCAGTCTCCAGGATCTCTAACTTTCCGCTTGCTAAGACAGCCTCCTTCACAGCGTCTTCCTTTATATTTAAAATTCCTGACATGATAAAAATCCCACCTTTTTTCAAATGGGCCGGAATCTGTTTCTGGAGCATAATAATCACATCTGCCAGAATATTTGCAGTCACCACATCATAGCATTCATATCCTGCCTGGTCCTGAATTTCTTTTTCATCAATTATATTGCCCTTTACCACCTGAAAATACCGGCTGTCAATCTGATTAGCCTCCAGATTCTCTCCCACGGCAGTGATGGCATTCTCATCTAAATCCGTTCCGAAAACCCGCTCTGCTCCCAACTTTAGCGCCGTGATTCCCAAAATTCCGCTTCCCGTCCCCACATCCAGGACTCTGTCCCCTTTTGTCAGATACTTGCGAAGCTGACGGATGCAAAGCTGAGTGGTCTCATGCTGTCCTGTTCCAAAGGCTGTTCCGGGATCAATCTGAATCATCAGCTTATCCGTGTCCTTTTCAGGAATCTCTTCCCAGGTAGGCTTAATCAAAATATCATCCACGGTAAACGGTTTAAAGTACTGTTTCCAATTATTAATCCAATCCTTGTCCTCTGTCTCTGAGGTCTCCAGGCTTTTAGGGCCTAAATCCACAAAACTGCTTAATTCTTCCAGTCCTTCCCAAACCTCTTTTAAAATCCGTTCTTCCTCTGATAAATCCTCCAGATAGAAACTGACCTTGGCAATCCCTTCGTCTGGCGGCAGCTCTGGCAGAATATCAATAAACATTCCCTTTGTCTCGCTCTCTGTCAAGGGAATATTGTCTTCAATCTCAATCCCCTGGATACCAATTTCGTCAAACAGACTGCTAACCAGGTCCACCGCCTCAGTTGTCGTCGTCAACGTAAATTTTTTCCACTTCATGAAAAGCCTCCTTTGCCCCAATGCTGTGTCCACTTGTTTCATCATAACACAGTTTTCTGATTTCTACAATTATTCTGTTAAAATATGGTTTTCAATCTTTTTTGCAATAAAAATGCATCCTGGCGCATTATTGTAATGAACGGATGAAACAAACATTGTCTTGTCAGTGATAATTCAAAAACCAAATAAACATAAGTAAGAAACCGAAAATTCTAACATGCATTACGACATTACAACCTCAATCACAAGTATACAAAAGAGTAATCTGTTATCATATAGCCGAGATACAAAAGAGTCCTAACATACAAAAGAACACAGACAGGACAGAAGAATGCGCCGGATACTGGAAATTCCAGTCCGGCGCGTTCTTTATTTCTTCATTATTCTGTCTACTGCCTCAATGACTGCAGAGCGAAACCCGTTTTTCTCCAGGGCAGCCACCCCTGTGATGGTAGTACCCCCCGGGGAACAGACTGCATCCTTCATAGAGCCCGGATGATCTCCCAAAGCCCTTTGTAAAGCTCCGGTTCCCGCAATCATCTGGCTTGCCAGTTCATAAGCCAGCCCTCTTGGCAGCCCGTGAAGCACGCCTGCATCTCCCAGAGCCTCTATAAACATGGCCGCAAACGCAGGCCCACATCCGCTTAACGTTCCTGCGATTCCAACGTGTTTTGTGTCCACCTCTGTTATAAGCCCCATACATCCAAATAAGGTTTGAAACAGTTCAAATTCCCTTTCTGTCAGGGAATGGTTACTCTCGCACACAATGACGCCCTCTCCCACAGAAACCGGCGTGTTGGGAAGTGTGCTGATATGATGAGTCTTTGGGGCCAAAATCTTTTCATACCAGTCAAACAGACATCCTGCAGCTACTGACACTACCAGCTTTTCTTTCAGCTCTTCCTTAATAGGACTCACTACTTCCTCTATGAGATAGGGCTTCACTGCGATCACCACAATATCTGATTGTTCCACAGCTTCCTTTGGGCTTTTACAAGGCTGCACGCCTGCCTTCTGTGCATTTTGGCACAGCTTCTCCCAGTTCTTTGCACAGACAAAAATCTGCTGGGGAGACAATGCCTTTTTCAGAAGAAGCCCCTTAACCATGGCCTGAGCCATATTTCCATAACCAATAAAGCCAATTTTTATATCTGTATTCAAGTTTGTTCCTTCCTACTTGCTGAAAAATCCCTTTTTCTTCTTGCCGCCGTCTTCCTCTTCCTTGGTAATTTTTCCCGTCATCAGTTCGTCAAATTTCCTCAATGCCTGTCTTTGTTCCTCATTCATTCGCTCTGGAACGGAAACTACCAGGGTGACATAGTGATCTCCCCGAAGATTTTTATTGCGAAGAGAAGGAACCCCTTTTCCTTTCAGACGAACTTTGGTATCAGTCTGGGTTCCCGGCTTCACCTCATACTCCACCTGTCCGTCCACAGTCTTTATGATAATCGGAGCGCCCAGGGCCGCTGTAGCAAAGGAAATCGGTACGGTAGAATAAATGTTCATATCCTTGCGGATAAATACCGGGTGTTTCGACACCACGGCCTCTACCAAAAGGTCGCCTCGCTCGCCGCCATTGCTTCCCGGCTCGCCGGCTCCTGCCATACGTACGCTCTGCCCGTCGTCGATTCCGGCCGGAATGGTGACTTTCAGCTTCTTGCGTCTTGTAATGTAACCGGTCCCCCGACAATCCGGGCACTTCTCCCGAATGATCTGTCCCGTTCCGCCACAGTCAGGACAGCCCTGTACATTCTGGACCGTGCCAAACATGGTCTGCTGGGTATACATAATTTTTCCTTTTCCGTTACACTTGGAACAAGTTTCCTTGGAAGTGCCTGCCTTGGCTCCGCTTCCGTGACAGGAGGCGCACTCCTCCTTATAGTTAATCTCAATCTCTTTTTCACAGCCAAAAATAGCATCCTCAAAGCTTAAACGGACGCTGGTCTGCACATTGGCTCCCCGCATGGGGCCGTTATAACGAGAACTGCTTCTGGAGCTTCTGCCGCCAAAGAAATCGCCGAAAATGTCGCCGAAAATGTCGCCCATATCTGCGCCGTCAAAGCCAAACCCACCGAAACCTCCAAATCCGCCGCCGCCCGCGCTGCTGTCAAAGGCGGCATGGCCAAGCTGATCATACTGCTTTCTCTTCTCTGGATCGCTTAAGACGCCGTAAGCCTCAGAAGCCTCCTTAAACTTTTTCTCTGCCTCTGCATCTCCCGGGTTCGCATCAGGATGATATTTTTTTGCCAGAGCCCTGTACGCCTTTTTAAGGGCGGCATCATCTGCTGTTTTCGGAACGCCCAGGACCTCGTAATAATCTCTTTTGCTTTCTGCCATATTGGTCTACCTTTCCATATACGCACCACAAGGGGCTGCCGCAAAATGAACTCCCAACGGATTCCACGGCCCTGCCGTGAGGGGCTTATCGCTTGGGCGATAAGCCCCTTCCATCTTGCAGCAGTCCCTGTGTAAGCACTGCGTCTATTAAACCTCTTTAAAATCTCCGTCAATCACATCATCATCCGGCTGGCTTGCAGAGTCAGCGCCGCTCATATCCGGTCCTGCCTGGCCTGCCGCGCCCTGAGCCGCCTCATAAACTTTTGCAAATAATGCCTGAGCGCTTGCCATCAGTTTCTCTTTTCCGGCCTTGATATCCTGAACCTGAGCGTCAGTCATGTCCTCTACTGGAGCCCTGTTGATGGCTTCCTTCAGAGAGCTTAAATCTGCCTCTACAGCCGCCTTATCATTGGCGCTGATCTTATCTCCCACTTCCTCCAATGCCTTTTCTGTCTGGAATACCATGGAGTCAGCCTCATTTCTGGCGTCAATGGCCTCCTTGCGCTTCTTGTCCTGAGCCTCATACTCAGCCGCCTCTTTTACAGCCTTCTCAATGTCTGAATCAGACATATTGGAGCCGGAGGTAATCGTGATATGCTGCTCCTTGCCTGTTCCCAAATCTTTGGCAGATACATTCACAATGCCGTTGGCATCAATATCAAAGGTAACCTCAATCTGCGGAACACCTCTTCTTGCTGGCGGAATCCCATCCAAACGGAACTGTCCGAGAGTCTTGTTGTCTCTTGCAAACTGACGCTCACCCTGTACCACATGAATGTCCACGGCTGTCTGGTTGTCTGCCGCAGTTGAGAAAATCTGACTCTTTTTCGTCGGAATAGTGGTATTTCTCTCAATCAGTCTCGTTGCCACGCCTCCCATAGTCTCAATGGACAGAGAAAGAGGAGTAACGTCCAAAAGAAGAATATCCCCTGCGCCAGCGTCTCCCGCCAGCTTTCCTCCCTGGATGGCCGCGCCGATGGCAACACACTCGTCTGGGTTCAAACTCTTGGAAGGCTCATGTCCGGTCAGCTGTTTTACTTTATCCTGAGCTGCGATCATACGAGTGGAACCGCCTACTAACAGGACTTTTCCAAGCTCGGAAGCGGTGATTCCCGCATCTCTTAACGCATTCTGTACCGGAATGGCCGTCTTTTCAATCAGGTCATGAGTCAATTCGTCAAATTTCGCACGAGTCAGGTTCATATCCAGATGCTTTGGTCCTTCATTCGTAGCTGTGATAAATGGAAGGTTAATATTTGTGGTAGTGGCAGAAGAAAGTTCCTTTTTCGCCTTTTCTGCTGCTTCCTTCAGTCTCTGAAGGGCCATCTTCTCTCTGGATAAATCCACGCCTTCCAGCTTTTTAAACTCATCAATCATCCACTGGGTAACCCGGCTGTCAAAATCATCTCCGCCCAGGCGGGTATCGCCATTCGTGGAGAGAACCTCGATTACGCCGTCGCCAATCTCGATAATGGAAACATCGAATGTACCGCCGCCTAAGTCGTATACCATGATCTTCTGCTCTTTTTCGTTGTCCAGTCCATAAGCCAGAGCAGCAGCCGTAGGCTCATTAATGATACGCTTTACATCAAGACCTGCAATTTTACCTGCATCCTTAGTAGCCTGGCGCTGGGCGTCATTAAAATAGGCCGGAACCGTGATCACTGCCTCGGTCACTTTCTCACCGAGATAGCTTTCTGCGTCTGCCTTCAGCTTCTGAAGGATCATAGCGGAAATCTCCTGAGGAGTATACTTCTTTCCATCAATATCCACCTTGTAATCCGTACCAATATGTCTCTTAATAGAGGAGATGGTCTTGTCAGCGTTGGTAACCGCCTGACGCTTTGCAGGCTCGCCTACCAGTCTTTCTCCGTCTTTTGTAAACGCCACGATCGAAGGGGTTGTGCGGACGCCCTCTGCATTGGCGATAACAGTTGGCTTTCCGCCTTCCATAACGGCCACACAACTGTTGGTTGTACCTAAGTCAATACCAATAATCTTACTCATAGTTTTTTCCTCCTATATCTTCTTACCTGATCAACATAATTAGTTCGCTACCTGTACCATGCTATGCCTCACAACACTGTCTCGATATAGATAGCCTTTCTGAAGTTCCTGGGCCACAATATTCTCCCCTAAATTCTCATCTTCAATGTGCATAACCGCATTGTGGAAATTGGGATCAAAGGGCTGACCTACTGCCTCGATGGGCTTTACTCCTGCCTCCTCCAGATTCTTCAAAAGCTGCTTATATATCATCTCCATCCCATTGGCAAACGGTGTGCCTTTTGCCTCCTCTGGAATCGAGGTTAAGCCTCGCTCAAAGTTATCAATCACCGGTAAAATCCGTTCTACGATATCCTTTGCGCCTATCTCAAACATGGCGGATTTTTCTTTTTCTGTCCGCTTTCTGTAGTTGTCAAATTCCGCCAGGTTTCTGCGGACTTTGTCGTTTAACTCCTCAATCTGAGCGTCCCTGGGATCTTTTTTCTCTTTCTTCTTTCCAAAAAATCCCTTTTTTTCTGGTTCCTTTTCTTCTAAAGCTTCCTCTTTTTCTTTCGTTTCTTCTGTATCCGCCGGCGTTTCGCAGGCTTTGCTTTCTTCCTCAGAATGCTCCTGGGTAGTTTCTTCCATCGTCTCTTCAGCTTTTGCTGTCATATCTTCTCTTCTATTTTCTTCGTCCACTGCTAACTCTGCCTTTCTTCATTTTTAAAGGTCGCATCCAACTGCGTCATCAAAGTCCGCAGGGTACTGAGCACCTTTTTATAATCCATTCGTTTCGGGCCTATGATTCCAATGGTTCCTCTGATTCCTTCGCCCAAGTCATAATTTGCCGTTACCATGCTACAATCTTTCATGGCGGCTACCGGAGACTCTTCTCCGATATACACCTGAATTCCATTTTCACTCTCTGTCTCGTTCACCCCGTTTACCAGCTCCTGAAGAGTCTCTGTGTGTTCCAGGGTGCTTAAGAGCTGACTGGCTTTCTGATTGTCGCTTAACTCTGGGTACTTGAAAATGTTGGTAGCTCCGCTGGTGTAAATCTGTAAATCATCTTCATCGGCTTTGATAGCAGCGGCCACCTCGTTCAAAACCAAATCCACCACCTGGCTGTGAGGGCCTGCCTGCTCTTTCATTCTGGTGATTACGCCTAAATTAATCTCTTCTATAGTCAGGCCGTTTAAGTTTGTATTCAACAGAATGTTTAAATTTAAAAGTTCCTCATCGTTAATCTCCTCCTGAAGATTTACAATGGTATTTTTAATCAGATTGCCTTCCACCACCGTCACAATCAAAAGCTTGCCTAGCTCCACTTTTGACAGCTGAATAAACTTTAATTTATTTCTGTGATACTGAGGGCCGCTGATTAGGGCGGCATAGTTCGTATCTTTTGCCAACAGCTTTGCCAGCTTTTTTAAAACCATCTCCACCCGATCCACACGCTGAATCATCAGCTCCTGCATCTCGGTCACTTCCTGATCCTTCTCCTGTAAAATCTGGTCTACATAAAAACGGTAGCCCTTGTCAGAAGGTATTCTCCCTGCGGAAGTGTGGGGCTGTATAATATACCCCATCTCCTCTAAGTCAGACATCTCATTGCGGATCGTAGCGGAACTCCACTTAGATTCAATATACTTGGAAATCGTTCTGGAACCAACTGGCTCTCCGGTATCCATATAATTCTTAATAATCGCTTTTAAAATGGTCACCTTTCGCTCATCCAGTTCCACCGAATCTCTCCTTTCTGCCTGTTTAGGGGTTGTTAGCACTCATTCCTATCGAGTGCTAATTCACATATCCATAATATAGTCCCTTCCTTATCTTTTGTCAATAGGTTTTTGTTAAAAATGCCATTTTCTCTTGACATTTAATATTTCTGTAATATAATTGTAATTACTAGA
Organism: uncultured Hungatella sp.; assembly: GCA_910579515.1. Classification (GTDB taxonomy): domain Bacteria; phylum Bacillota; class Clostridia; order Lachnospirales; family Lachnospiraceae; genus UBA3402. Next base: position 66,135 of record CAJTUV010000003.1, on the reverse strand, counting down.
CAAACGGCTAGATAAAACATCTTTTGTGAGGTACTGTATGCAAATTTCAAAAAAACTTCTGGCAATCGCCGCCGCATCGTTATTGGGAACGGCTTTCACATTCCCCGCTTCGGCTGAGACTGTTTCCGGACAGCTGGAGCATGCAGACCAGAATTCTATCTCTGGATGGGTTTGGGATAAGGATGACTATAACCATATTTATCAGGTAGAACTACATATCTTCCCAACTGGTTCAGAAACCGAAGCCGCTACCTTGAATGTAAAGGCAGATGACTACCGTGACGATCTCCAGCTTTCCATCGGGGACGGGTATCATGGTTTTGTCTGTCCGGTAAACTGGGAATCGTTAAACGGAGAGGAATTTTTCGTCAAAGCCTATGTCGTCTCAGAAAATGGAAAAGTTGCTTTAGATGGAACTCCCACTTATAAAAAGCGTTCCTATGTCGCCCCTAAAACAGATTCTGAAGAAAACCAGGCTCCCTCGTCTCCTGTTATTACCGGTATCAGACCAGGAGCAGGGCCCATAAATGGTTCGTCAGAATCAACCGTCTCCAATCAGCCGCCTGCCAGCACGAAAACAGAAAGCAGTCAGCCGCCTAAGAGTTCTACAATAAGAAGGCCTTCTCTTCCTTCTAATATGATAGGACCTGGAATGCCCCTTCCAGTCCCTGACGAGGAAACTGAAAAAAAGGGAAAATCCCTTGGACTCTTTACCACCAGCGGTTATTGCAACTGTCTGTTATGCTGTTCAGGAGAGAATTTAACCTACAGCGGAACCGTTCCTCAGTCCAATCATACGATTTCTGCAGACCTGAATATTCTGCCTCTTTACACAAAAGTCATGATTCATGACGTCATCTATACTGTGGAGGATATTGGAAGCAGCGTAAATGGAAATCGGATTGATATTTACTATGATACTCACGAAGAGGCTCTTGCCCATGGCATCGAGGAAGTAGAGGTATTTCTGGTAGAGGGTTCTGTGAACAACGATTCATCATCACTTATTGATTGACCTATAAAAATAGTTAGCAGTGAAATCGTACTGCTAACTATTTTTATGCCCTTTTTGGAAAAAACGGAAAAAAATAGAAAATAATGTATATGTTTCATTTTTATTACATATATTTAAATATGTGTTAACATTTTTCTATTTTGTTAATCCAGAAAGGAAGACAAGCTATGAATCTTAAAAAAACTTCTGTTGTAATGGCAATCGCTTCTCTGCTCTTAATGATCGGGACAAGCATGGCTGTGGCCTCTGCTCAAAGCGGGTGCATCGACGGCGGACGAGGGATGCAGATCTTTGGCTGGGCATGGGATGCCTCCACTCCAGATCAGCCGATAGATGTGCAGATTGTGGTGAAAAAAGTTTCTGACAATTCCATCGTGTTCCATAAAACCATTACAGCCGATGATTATCGTGAAGATTTGCTGGCAAAACAGATGGGAAACGGTCTCCATGGTTTCCACACAACCATTGACTGGAACTCCATGGAAAATACAGAATATCTCATTGAAGCTAACGCCGGAGGCGTCCCTCTTTATGGAAGCCTTTACTATAAGGAAGGGACTTACCGCAGTGCTTCTTACCTCCCTGCCTCTGTTCCTGCCGGAAGTTCTCTGATTCCTTTAGGGACGTATAAGACTACAGCCTACTGTCCCTGCAGAATCTGTTCTTCCAAATGGGGAACCCTCACCAGTACTGGCGCCGTCGCCACTGCCAATCATACCGTTGCCGTAGACCCCCGTGTGATTCCTTATGGCAGCAAGCTCCTGATCAACGGCGTGATTTATACAGCTGAAGACAAGGGGGGCGGTGTAAAAGGAAAACATATTGATATCTTCTTTAACTCTCACAAAGAGGCTAAAAATTATGGGGTGAAAAAACTAAATGTTTATTTGGTAAAATAAACGGATGCTTCCAAAATGAAAAGCAGTAAAAAGGCAATCCGCCTTCTTACTGCTTTTTTCATTACGCCAGAGATCCCATAGGGTCCCAAGGCTTTAATTCCACCGGTTCTTTTTCCAGCGCTTTTAAAAGATCTTCAGAGAAATATTTTTTATGCACAACAGCTTGGTACGTATACGCTTCAAACCACTTGTCGCTCATGACAAAATATCCCTTTACTCCTGCGTCGTCTCCCCAGCTGTTCTCAATCTTCCACCGATTCGGTTTCCCGTTCTCGTCAAAATTGACTCCTACAATCACCATGGCATGATTCATGGCGCTGTCGCCAAAGTTCAGACCATCTTCTTTGGTCATCTCAAAATCAATACCGCCTAAAACCTCGCCATATCGGTAGGTATCCTGGTCCCAAATGCCCTGTTTCCGATCTCCGTACTTTGAACAGTCGCTGCCAAACCATACCGTCTGGCCCGCCTTTAACTGACTTACCACCAAAGCCTTAAAAGTATCCATGGGCACATTTAGATGACGAACAAAGCCTTCCACCACATTTCCCAGGTATTTTACCGTATAAGTCTTGTTGTAAGGCTTATCTTTGGTAGGCGCATGGATGATGCTTACATAATCCTCTAAATCCAGCTTCACATATTTCTCATAGAAGCTTTGGGGGGTCATTTGGCGGTCACAAAAATAGGTTTTCTCCTTATCTCGATATTCAAAATCAAAAACCTGGACCGGTTTTCCAAAGCAGATGCACAGGGCCTTATAAAGCTCCTTTAGCATCTCCTCCTTGCGGGGCTGAGGGTCCTGTCCTGACGCCACGATTTTTCGAAGTTCGATTGCATTTTTTCGAAGCTTTTGATTCAGCATACGGTTCATCACTCTGGTAGAGGAGGACTGACAAGTCTCCGGCATGGCGCTTTTGGGAACGACTCCGTATTTTTTAATCAGAGACACAATCATATCCCACTGACCGCCGTCGCTGACTCCCTGTAAAATCCAGTCCAGAACCCTGTCTCCAACCTCCAAATCCGCAGAATCAATCACGGACTCCAAGAAATAGTTCATCTTCTCAAACTTATCCCAAAAGGCAATATAGTTCTGAGACAGCTCCACCTCCTTCATATTGCAGTTCTCTGCCACAGCCTTTCTGAGTACGTTCAGGGCTGCAAAGATCCAGCAGCGGCCGCTGGCCTTCTGAGACGTCACGCCTGTAGTGCCAAGGTCAATGGAAAAAGTCATATCCAATTTTCTGGCCGCTTCCCCGTCAAAAGCTCCATGCTCCAGATCAGCCTTTGATAAGGCGCAGGTCAGAGCCCGGCAAAGCTGACTTTCCTCATACTCCTTTTCACACTGGCAAAGAAATTCTTTCGTTATCGGTTTTGCATGTTTCATCCCACCCAAATCCTTTCTTTAAGTCTACTGGGCAAACAGCACAATGCTTTCCACCTTGCCGTCGGCGTCCTGCCAAATCAGACAACGGGAAGCGGCTGCAATATCCTCCAAAACTACGACATTTCTGGTAAGAAATGGAGAAATCTCCACAGAGTCAGCCAATGTATATTCGTTTCCATCATTACAAATAAGAACTTTTCCTCCGTCTGTATCCTTCAAAGGCTCTGTCGCAGTCACAAACTGAGCAGCAGTTACATCTTCAGGAATATTGACAATGATCACTTCCGGAGTCGTCTGAGGCGGAAGGGACATGGTCATAGCCGGTCCTAAATACGCTTCAAAAGTGCCTAACTGCACCAGAGGCAATTCCACCGGAAGTCCTGTCGTGCTGTCAATGATAATGGTATTTTCCGGATCAATGTTAAAAATAATCTCTCCTATAGAGGAATTCTCAGACTGGTTATCAACTGTCATGGTAGAATCTCCTACTTCTGTGATGGTTCCCCAAATCTTAACAGGAGCCTCTCCTACTTCAGCAGCCTCTGTCTCTGGAGCTTTCGTCTCTGTAGCCGCCTCAGTCTGACTTTCTTCCTGTGTTGCCTGGCTTTCCTGTACCGCCGTGGTCTGAGCCTGACTCTCTGTCTTAGAGCAACCGCTTGTAAACGCAAGCATAGCTGCCATTCCTACTGTTAAAATAACGTTCTTTTTCTTCATAATATGATTCTCCTCTCTATCTGAAAACATCTGTGGCTAACAGCCATGTTCATTATATCGGAACTTCCAATAAATTACTATTAAAAGAATCTGAATACTTCTTACGATTTTTTTCAAAGAAATAAAAGGCTGGGAAAAGCTGTTCTAATAATGATCAGCTTCCCCAACCTCATTTTTATGTCAGAGCTTCTCCATTGGTGGCAATCACATTTTTATACCACTCAAAGGATTTCTTCTTATATCGCTCCATGCTCCCTGTTCCGTCACTGTTCAAATCCACATAGATAAATCCGTACCGCTTCTTAATCTCCGCTGTGGAGCAGGAGATCAGATCAATACAGCCCCATGAGGTGTAGCCCATTAAGTCTACGCCGTCCTTTAAGGCCTCCTCCACCTGGAGTAGATGCTTGCGCATGTAATCAATCCGGTAGTCGTCCTCCACCGTCTTGCCATCCTTGCCATCTACCAGCACGTCGTTGGCGCCCAGTCCATTTTCCACAATGAAAAGAGGCTTCTGATAGCGGTCATAAAGTTTGTTTAACGTAAACCGAAGGCCCTCTGGATCAATCTGCCATCCCCACTCGCTGGACTTGGTATAAGGATTTCTCTTTAAATTCTTGGTCAGATTGCTCTTTGTCGCTTCCCCTGCCTCTGGATCTGCAGAAATGCAGGAGGAGGAATAGTAGCTGAAGGATATGAAATCCACTGTATTTTTAAGAGCCTCTTTATCCTCATCTGTGATGTTCAGTTTCACGCCCTTTTCTTCAAACACCCGCTTTGCATAGCTGGGATAGTACCCTCTGGCCTGAACGTCAGAGAACAGGAACGTGTCTCTGTCTGTTTTCATCATGGCAATTACGTCCTCTGGTTTACAGGTGAGAGGGTAGACCGTAACTCCCAGGATCATACAGCCTATTTTTGCATCCGGAATCAGCTCATGACACAGCTTTACCGCCTTCGCAGACGCTACCAGCTCATGGTGAATCGCCTGATACAAATCCTGATTCGTCAACTGATCTGTGGGAGTGTTGATCGCTCCGCTCATAAACGGCGCATGGATGATGGAATTGATCTCATTGAAGGTAATCCACAATTTCACTTTATCTTTGTACCGTTTGAAAATAGTCTCGCAGTATGTCAAGTAGAAATCAATTAACTTCCGATTGCTCCATCCATTGTACTCCCTGGCCAGATGCAGGGGCGTTTCATAGTGAGAAATTGTGACCAGCGGCTGTATCCCATACTTTGCGCACTCGTCAAACACATCGTCATAAAACTTCAATCCTGCCTCATTAGGCTCCTTGTCGTCTCCGTTAGGGAAAATCCGGCTCCACGCAATGCTTAATCGGAAACATTTAAAGCCCATCTCTGCAAAAAGCTTAATATCCTCTTTGTATCTGTGATAAAAATCAATGCCTCTCAGTTTTAAATTGTCTTCTGTCGGCTCCTGGGTAGGAGGCGTTTTCAGACCGTGAGGAAGCACATCCTCAATATCCAGGCCCTTGCCATCCTCATTATACGCACCCTCACACTGGTTGGCGGCTATGGCGCCTCCCCAGAGGAAATCTTTTGGAAAACTCATGCGTTCTCTCCTTTCAGCTCCATCCATTCCTCTCCTACGGCAACATCACCTGTTTTCTTCAAAGTCACTGCACTATAGTTTGGCGTATTGCTGATAATAATAGAAGTAATCACATCATAACCTTCTTTTTTAATCCCTTCCACGTCAAATTCCAAAAGAAGCTGTCCCTTCTTTACACTGTCGCCGCTCTGAACCTTTGCCTCGAAATGCTTTCCGTTTAACTGGACCGTGTCAATTCCCACATGCATCAAAATCTCAGCGCCGTTATTGCCGGTCATGCCAATGGCATGTTTCGTATCCATGACTGTGATAATCTTTCCGTCTGCAGGAGCGTAAAGCTTTCCGTCTGCAGGGAGAATGGCTCCGCCTTTTCCTAAAATCTCCTGCGCGAAAGTAGGATCGTTTACCTCAGACAGAGGAACGCTTTTCCCAGCAAGAGGAGCCGCTAACACTGCATCTTTTTTCTGTTCATTCTGAGAAGCTGTCTGGGCCTTGTCTTCTTCCTTACTGTCTTCTGCCGGATCCTTATATAAAACAAAGGAAACCGCAAAGGAAACCACAAAAGCGATTGCAGCGCCTGCACATGCCAGATAGAAGTTGCTCATAGGATAATCCAGTCCGATGTAGCTTGGCAGAGTCAAAAGTCCTGGAGAACCGCCGCTAAAGTTCTTTACTCCTAAAGCTCCCATAAAAAATCCGCCTACAGCGCCGCCGATGCTGGCTGCAATCAGGTTTGTCTTGTATTTCATGGTAACACCAAACAGTACCGGCTCTGTAATACCACAGACTGCCGTAATACCGTTTGCAGAAGACATCTGCTTTAAATCATGGTTCTTGGTCTTAACGGACAGAGCCAAAGCCGCCGCGCCCTGAGCAATGTTGGAGGCCAGCTGTCCTGGGTAGATAAAGCTGTCGAAACCTATTGTCATACGGTTGTTGATACCAATGGAAGTCAACGCATGGTGGGTTCCGGTCATTACCAGGAATGGGAGGAACGCGCCAAGTAAAGTAGGTACCAGCCATCCAGCAAAAGAATTGATCGTTGTCACCACTTTTCCGATACCAGAAGCGATGATGTAACCAACAGGTCCCAATACGCATAACGTAGCCAAACCGGTTACCAAAATCGTGATAAGGGGTCTTGTAAAGAACTTAACCGCCTTGGGACTGATCTTATCCGCAATCGGCTCCACAAGACTCATAAACCACACACCCAGAATGATAGGGATAACGCTGCTGGAGTAAGTAGCGTTATAAATAGGCAGTCCAAACACCTTAATCGCCTCTTGTGCTTCCTTACTGGCAGCTACCATGGAGACAAAATTGGGATGAACCAGAATACCACCCAGCATCATAGCCAGCATAGGACTGCATCCAAATTTATGGGCAGCCGAATTTGCCAGAAGAATAGGCAGAAAATAGAAGGTGGAATCTGCCATAAAGTTGATCACCTGATAGGTGCTGCTGGCGTTGCTCACCAGTTTCGTGGCTACCAGGATGGCCAGCACAGCCTTCAACATACCAGCCGCTGTCAAAGGCGTCAAGATCGGAGTAAAAATACCAGTGATCAAGTCAAAAAATTTCTCATACCATTTCATGTCGTTGTCTGTATTAGCCTGTTTCTGTCCGCCCTCCAGGTTCAATGTCTGAGAAAGAGGAAGATACACATTAGGCACATCGCTTCCCACAATGACCTGGTACTGACCGCCTTTGGACACCACGCCGGAAATTCCGGCAAGACCCTGAATCGCCTTTGTGTCTGCCTTAGACTCGTCCTTCAGATTAAAACGTAACCTTGTCGCGCAATGAGTCAGTCCTGTCACGTTGTCTTTCCCGCCAACGTACTCAAGAATCTGCTGCGCCAGCTTCTTGTAATCCATACATACCTCCTAAAGTATTCCTGTTTTTGATGGTAATAGTGTACCACATACCTGATAGAAAATGCTTCCCTTTAAAAAAGGATTGGTTCAGTGTTTCAAAATCCACAAAAAAGAACCACTGTTTTTGAAACAACGGTTCAGTCTATACAATTTTATCACTCCTTAGGAAGTTCCTTCAGATTCCAGTAATCCACCGCTGTCCGCAAAGACTCATGACATACCATCTCCAGAGAAGACCGCACGTGTTCCTCGTAGTGCTGGGCCAGATACATGGAAAAAAAGATATCCAGCACATACGTGGTGGCCGTAAAAGAGGTAACCACTTTGAGGCTTAAAAGAGAATCTCTGGAAGGAATCTCCACCATCTCGTGGCACCACTGCCTGATCTTCTCATTGTGACGCCCTACAATCCCTACAACATAAGTGTCTGTGGTTTCCTTTAAGTACCTAGCCGTGTCTATCATAGAACGATTGGCTCCTGTAAAGGTAATAATAAAGGAAACGCTCTTCTTTTTCTTGGCTGCCGACAGGTAATGGGAATTTACTGCCTCACATGCCTGGCACTCCATTCCCAGGGTCTCAAACTTAAACGCTGCTGACTGGGCCAGGATATAGCTGATCCCACTTCCATAGATGAACACCCTGTCCGCAGCCTTAATCCGATTAAACACCCGCACCATCACATTTTTATCCATGCACAGTCTGGCGTCTGTAATCGCTTTATCATACAGCTTTGGCAGCGTGTCCAGAATGTCCTGGTAAGTACTTTTGTCATTGACAGGCTCTGAGGTCAAAAGCTGGTTCACCCGAATGTTTTCTACCATCTCGGACACCAGCTGAAGCTTTAATTCCTGATATCCGGCCATCCCAACCTTTTTGCAAAGCCGAACTACGGTAGCTTTGCTGGTGTAAGAGGCTTTGGCCAGCTCCTCAGACGACATACTCTGAATAGACTCAATCTGATCTAAAATGTAATCTGCCACAGCCGTTTCCTGATGGGTAAATCCTTCTCTTGCCTTTAACCGCTCCAAAACCATGGCTATCCCCCCTATTTTTCAGATTACAATAAAAACTCACTGAGCACATAATTGCTGATGTCAATTCCAAAATCGCTTAACCGAACGTAAGGACTTTCAACCACAATCAGATGATTCTCTTCCAGCTTCTTTAACACTTCTCCATATACATTCCACATATTCTGCCCAAATCTTTGCAGAAACGCACTGCCAGACACTCCCTTCATCATCCGAAGCCCAAGAAACATAAATTCTTCCATCCGTTCCTTATCCGACAGCCGGACAAGACTGTGGCGCAAATGCTCCCCCACATTCTCCCCATGCATAGAAATCTTCTGATAACGTTGTAAATCCGGTTCATTTTGAAATCGAAAATGCCCGATATTAGAAGAAGCTCCAAGACCCAGACCTAGATATTCCACTCCGGTCCAATAGCCAAGATTATGCCGGCACTCATACCCAGGTCTTGCATAATTAGAAATCTCATATCGCTCATACCCCTGATCATGAAGAAATTCCTTTGTCATATAATAGATCTCCCTCTCCTCCTCCTCGTTGGGAAGAAGCTGGGGATTTCCATGGTACTTCTCATAAAACGGAGTTCCTTCTTCAAGCATCAGACTATACGCAGAAATATGCTCTGGTTTTAACATCGTTACCTTTTTCAGCGTCGTCTTCCAGGATGCGGCTGTCTGTCCAGGCAGAGCGGACATTAAATCCACGTTTACATTGGAAAAACCAGCCAGCCGGACTCTCTGGTACGTTTTTAGAAACTCATCATATGAATGAATCCTTCCAAGAGTCTTTAGTTCCTGGTCATTGGCTGATTGAAGCCCAATACTGATTCGGTTAATCCCGCATTTGCGGTAAGCCTCCAGCTTTTCCTTAGTAACCGTTCCCGGATTTACCTCTATGGTGATTTCCGCCGACGGCTCCAGGAAAAAGTGGGCTTGTACGGTTTTCATGATGGTTTCCAGGTCTTCCGTTCTTAAAATAGACGGCGTTCCACCGCCCACAAAAACCGTAGTGATGCGGTATGCCTTGCAAAAAGCGCTTTGATAAATAATCTCTTTTATCAACTGTTTCACATATTCATGACAGGTTGTGGCATTAGCCGGCCCTGATAAAAAGTCGCAGTACTCACATTTCCTTGCACAAAAAGGAATATGAAGGTATAGCTCCAATGGTCTTCTCACACTTATTCCTCATCCAATTTCAGTACGCTCATAAATGCCTTCTGTGGAATTTCCACATTTCCAATCTGGCGCATCCGTTTCTTTCCTTCTTTTTGTTTCTCTAAAAGCTTCTTTTTACGGGTAATGTCGCCGCCATAACATTTGGCAAGAACATCTTTTCTCATAGCTTTTACGGTCTCTCTGGCAATGACCTTCCCGCCTACTGCAGCCTGGATGGGAATCTCAAAAAGATGTCTGGGAATCTCATCCTTCAGCTTTTCGCACATCTTTCTGCCTCTCTCATAAGCAGAATCCTTGTGAACAATAAAAGAAAGAGCGTCTACTTCTTCTCGGTTAATCAAAATATCAAGCTTTACCATCTCTGACTGCTGATAGTCCTTCAACTCATAATCAAAGGAAGCATATCCTCTGGAGCGGGACTTTAAGGCGTCAAAGAAATCATATATAATCTCGTTTAAGGGAAGCTCATAGCGCAGCATGGCACGGGTGGTTTCAATATATTCCATTCCCAGATACACGCCTCTGCGTTCCTGGCATAAGGTCATGATAGCTCCTACAAACTCTGTAGTCACCATAATCTCCGCGCTGACAATCGGCTCCTCCATGTAGTCAATCTCTGAAGGGTCTGGCAGATTAGAAGGGTTCGTCAGCTCAATCATATCCCCGTTTTTCTTATGGACCCGGTAAATAACGCTTGGGGCTGTGGTGACTAAATCCAGGTTATACTCCCGCTCCAGCCGCTCCTGAATGATTTCCAGATGAAGCAGGCCTAAAAATCCGCAACGGAACCCAAATCCCAGAGCAATAGAAGTCTCTGGTTCAAAGAAAAGCGAGGCGTCATTTAGCTGAAGCTTTTCCAATGCATCCCGCAAATCATTATACTTGGCTCCGTCCGCCGGATACATGCCGCAGTACACCATAGAAGTAACCTTTTTGTAACCTGGCAGCGGTTCCTTACATGGATGATTCTTATCGGTAATGGTATCTCCCACAGCCGTATCCTTCACATTCTTGATACTGGCCGTTATATAACCTACCATTCCGGCACTCAGTTCTTCACACGGAATAAACTGACCCGCGCCAAAGTATCCTACCTCCACTACCTCTTCCTCTGCTCCCGTGGCCATCATACGAATCACGGTTCCTTTTCTCACGGTTCCCTGTTTGATCCTGCAAAACACAATCACACCCTTGTAGGAATCGTACAGAGAATCAAAAATCAAAGCCTGGAGAGGTTCTTCAAGGCTTCCGTCAGGCGCCGGAATCTTTTCCACAATGGCCTCCAGCACCTCCTCCACGTTCAGCCCTGTCTTTGCAGAAATCCTGGGAGCATCATGTGCTTCCAGCCCAATTACATCCTCGATCTCAGCCGCCACTCTGTCTGGCTCTGCACTGGCAAGGTCTACTTTATTGATGACCGGAAACACTTCCAGGTCATGGTCCAGGGCCAGATAAACATTTGCCAGAGTCTGGGCTTCAATTCCCTGAGCTGCATCCACCACCAGGATCGCCCCGTCGCAAGCGGCCAGGCTTCTGGACACCTCATAATTAAAATCCACATGTCCCGGAGTGTCAATAAGGTTGAAAATGTATTCCTTTCCGTCTCTTGCCTTATACACGGTCCGCACAGTCTGAGCCTTGATGGTAATTCCCCGCTCCCGCTCCAAATCCATATTGTCCAGCACTTGGGACTGCATCTCCCTGCTGGTCAAGAGCCCCGTCATCTCGATAATTCTGTCTGCAAGGGTTGACTTTCCATGGTCGATATGTGCAATAATACAAAAATTGCGAATTTTACTTTGATCAATAGCTGCCATGTTCTATCCTTTCTCTTCACTGTCTGACTGCTAAAAATAGCTCTTACTAATATTACCTTGAAAGTCCTGGATTTGCAAGAAAAATCATAAAAGACCGTGAAATCTAAGCGAGAGCGTGTACAGAAAGGTTTTTATTGCCCACTTAACACCATATCCAATATCTCCGCCAAAGGTTCCATCGCGTTTCTGGCTTCTTCATAGGTATTGGTCTGCGCTCCCACCTCAATCAGGGCAGATCTGGGCCGCAGATGCAGATTATAACGCAATCCCTTTAAATAAATTTTTCTCGTAAGTCCTGGAAAATAGGCTGCCGCGTCAAGCTGCATCTGGAGGCTGAAAGCCAGATTTTCCTTTTTGTAAGGATTGGAAAGATATTCGATAGGACCCTCCGGCGTCTGACTCATGCCGTTAAAAAACATAATCGGAGCCGTGGCCTTATTGTTGACCTGAGAAACCATATGTAAGCTTTCCTTCACTCCATCCCTGTGCACATCCAGCACCACCTGAATCGAAGGATTGTTTTGGAGAATGGCCGTGATGCTCTCTAAAGCATAATTATACGCATGATTTCTATCCAACTCCCCATTCATAATGTCATACTGCCCTGTGTCATGAATCACCGAATACCCTTTCTGCTCCAGAAGCTGCGTCAGATAATTTCCAACCCCCACAACCGTAGCCTCAGTCTTGTCTGGCCCATAATCCGCATAAGTCTCCTGAGAGTGAGTATGATAAATGAGAATCTGAGGGCCTTTTTGATTCTTATCCAGAGAAAAGTCCATTTCCAGCATACTCTTGGCATTCATCTCTTCTCTGCTTGCAGTCGTAGAGGAATGGACATTATAAAAATGCTGCATCAAAAAATCATAGTCCATTAATTGTTCCATTACATACTGGGTTCCAATCAGAGGCTGTTCCCGAACGTGATAGGCCGGCGTCAGCTTCGCCATATCGGTGACGGTCATATTCCCAGCCTCCGCTTCCCAAATTTCCTCACTCTTTTCCACTTCTGCTACTTCTTCTGGCTCCATCTGCGTATTTTCATCTCCAAATAAAAGCAGATATGCCGATTCTTTCATGACCCGCTGTCCCTCAAGATAATCCAGGTAAGCAGGATCCTGGTCCATTTCCTGTACTGTTTCTTGTCCCTGCATCTGAAAAAAACAGACAAAAGGGCTCTGTTTTCCCAGCCACGCCGCCAGCTCCTTGCCCAAATGCTCCTGCCAGGACTCAGAAGAAGATTTTCCAGTCTCCTTGTCCCCTGTCAGCTCCTTGCAAACTGTTTCGTCTCCCAGAGGATAGCTGTGCCTGACCCAGAAGGCCAGCCCTCTGGCCAGCCTTTCCTCAGTCTCGTGCCCAGGGCTCCATACTGATATATTTTTTTCAACTAAAGCCCCGCTAAGAACCACGCCGGCTATCAGCATTACGCTCTTTAATATCCGATCCACACTCCAATGTCTCTGCCTCATACCATCTCACCCAGCTTTCTTCTTTTATGATATGATTCATTTCCTCTCTTCTTGCGGATTTTCATAAAAAGCCAGATGAATTCCCTCAGAAATCGTATAACTAATCTGTTTTAATGTCTGGTCAATGTCTGGGGGAGTCACGTAAAAGCTGCCAAATTCTGGTTCCAGCAGCTCTCGAATCAGCTGATACTGCTCATCTGGATCCAACTGCTTTAAAAAATCTCCCATTCCCTTTGTCCCCATATTGCTGGCCAGCGTTCCGATTAAGGCAGAAATCGTGTCATGAACAATCGCGGCTGCCCCGACTACCGTCGGCACGCCAATGGCCAATACCGGAACTCCCAGACTCTCCTTTGTCAGGCTATGCCGGTGATTCCCCACTCCAGATCCTGGCTGAATTCCTGTGTCAGTCAGCTGAATTGTCGTTCCCAGCCTGCGGATACTCCTGGCTGCCAGAGCGTCGATAGCAATAATTAAATCCGGTTTCGTTTCATGAATAAGTCCCTTTAAAATCTCCGCTGTCTCCATTCCGGTCTGCGCCATAACTCCAGGGACAATCCCGCTGATAACCGTGTCTTCCTTCTCTGATTTTTTCTTCATATTTCGATTCACTCTCAGGTTCCCCAAAACCCCCGGCCCCAGCGCATCCGGTGTCACCGACGGATTTCCCAGCCCCGCCACCAAAACATGAACCGGTCCGTGGAAATCTAGTTCCCCCTTTTCTTTCATTCTGGAAACCATCCTGTGCAGCTGACTGGCCAGCTCCTCTGACACTTCTCTGTGATACCCCTCGTCCTTTTTCCTCAGCCTTCCCGCTTCCATGGTGATATAAGTCCCCAAAGGCTTGCCCATGACTCTGGCCCCTTCCTCATCCAGAATTACAACCTCAGTCAATTTAATTCCACTGGAAGCTGTCTTCCACTCCCGCAGCGACACGCCTCCCACTTCTCCCCCATTCCCTGGAAAACTCTCCTTCTCCTCCACCGCCAAATCTGTGCGAATTTCAAACATCCAAAATTCCTCCTGATACCGTCTATATTTTATTGTTACCAGTTTTTACAAAATCCAAGAAATTATGTATTGACATTCCCCTCCTTATTGGATAAAATAATTGAGAATGTTTACATTAAACTGTCCGTGTCCAGGTTTTGATGCAAACCAGAAAATACAAATCATATATTAATTTATCGGAGGTGCCCAGATTGGCTAACATTAAATCTGCTAAAAAAAGAATTTTAGTTAATGAAACCAGAGCTGCCCGCAATAAGGCAATCAGATCCAAAGTAAAAACTTCTATTAAAAAGGTTGAGGCTTCTATTTCTGCCGGTGACAAGGCTGCTGCACAGGCAAATTTAGTAAACGCAATCTCTGAGATTGAAAAAGCTGCTTCCAAAGGCGTATACCACAAGAACAATGCATCCCGCAAGGTATCACGTATCAGCAAAGCTGTCAGCTCCATGGCTTAAATCGTTTCATTATTATTGACTCATAGATCCCAAATAAAGCAAGACCCCAGAATTGTAGGTGTGACGGTTCTGAGGTCTTTTTACATAGAAAGAAAGGAAAAGCAATGGCCCGACTTGGTTTTCTTTATGACCAGACAAAATGTATTGGCTGCAGTACCTGCCAAATCGCCTGCAAAGATAAAAACAATTTAGAGCCCGGAATATTCTTCCGCCGGACAGACACCCTAGAATACGTAAAACAGGGGCGGCCCGTATGGATGCACTATTCCGGTTCCTGCAACCACTGTAAGGAAGCAGCCTGCGTCAAATCGTGTCCTACGAACTCCATGCACTATATGGAAGACGGAACCGTAGGTCACAATCCCCATACCTGCATCGGCTGTGGTATCTGTACCTGGTCGTGTCCATATCATGCTCCCAAACTAAGCCGCAAATTAGGGATCGCCATGAAATGCGATTCCTGTGCAGACAGACGAAGCCAGGGCCTGAAACCTGCCTGTGTTGAGGCATGTCTGACTCATTGTCTCGATTTTCGGGATTTAGAAGAACTGACAGAGGCACAAAAGGAAGGATGGGAATGTGATTTAGAAGTTCTTCCCGATTCCTCCCTCACCTGTCCCTCTCTGTTAATTCGAAAAAATAGAGCGTTGTAATCACAAACAAGTAAGGAACAAGAAAAACATGGAAAAACGAATTGTCATATTAGGAAGCGGAATGGCCGGATTTTCTGCAGCCTCGCAAATCCGCAGTCAGGATCCAAACGTCCGAATCACCATGGTTTCCCGTGAGCAGGAACTTCCCTATCTTCGCCCCCGTCTCAGCAAAACCTGTTTTTGCTCCTTCCCCAAAAACCGCCTTGCCATAGTCCCAGAGTCCTGGTATCAGAATCAGCGGATTAAATTGCTTTTGGGAAAAAGAGCCGTCCGAATATTGGCAGATGAAAAAAGACTGCTTTTAGAAAACGGAGAAACGCTGGACTATGATGCCTGCATCTACGCTTTAGGCGCTTCCCCTATCCTCCCTCCAATTATCGGCGCAGACAAAAAAGGGGTTGTCACATTGCATTCTCTAACAGATTTCATCCAACTTCGAAATTATGCCGCCTCTGCCCGGCGCGCTGTCGTGATTGGCGGCGGCCTGACCGGTCTTGAGATTGCCTGGGAGCTTTCCCAGTCTGGCTGCGAGACCAGAATTTTTGAGGCGGGCCCAAGACTGATGGAATCTGTTTTGGACCGACAGTCTTCCCAGGTTTTTACAGAGCTGATTCAGAAAAAGGGCGTATCAGTCTATACAGACGTCTCAGTCAAAGAATTTTATGGACAAGAAGAAAACAAAGAGCTCTTAGGCGGTATCCGACTCTCCGACAACCGCCAATTTCCTGCAGACCTTGCAGTCGTCTCCTGCGGCCTTTTGCCCAATCTCAAACTGGCTCTTGACTCTGGCATTGCCTGCAGGCAAGGGGTACTGGTAAATGAATTTCTGGAGACAAACATGGCGGGAATCTATGCAGCCGGCGATTGTATCCAGGGGCGACAGCCAAATCCCAAAAGCTGGAACCATGCAAAAATTTCTGGACAAGCTGCAGGTTTTAACGCCCTTTTTCCCCAAAAACCCCAAATATTCTCCCCCATTTGTGAGCCGGCGATCTTAAACGCTATGGGGACGAGCCTGTGCTCCATAGGCGACGTCTCCGAAGACGGTTCTAAGGTATCCGTTGTTCGGCAAGAAAAAGTCTCCGCCCTAAATGGACTCTTTCTTGTTAACCGCCATGATGGAGAAGACTTTTCCTACTCCAAAAAATTTTATCGGAATAACCGCCTGTGCGGAGCCGTGCTCCTGGGCGATCTGTCCCAGATGAACGCCATCAAACAGGAAATCAGAAAAGGAGGACAACCATGACCACAAAGAAAACCATAACAGAACTTTTTAAAGAGTATGCCAGCTTTTTTGCCAGCAAGTCCCAGGCCCTCTCCATCGCAAAGTTCTTTGACGACTGGAATCAGCACACCAACCGAGAATGGTCCCTCATGTATGACTTTCTGTTTCGGGGCACAGACCCTGACTTTTTGCCGCCCCTCTGGTCTTCTGTCAGCCTGGGAGACCAGGTTCTTTTAAATGAAACTACCTTAACTGTGATTCAATACTATCACCGCTTCGGCTATGAGCCTGTCTGGATGGAAGGCAATCCGCCGGATTATCTGGGAGAACAGCTTGCATTTCTCTCCTATCTGGCACAGGCCGCGCTTTTAAAACCTATAGAGGATTTTATACAATCCTATACCCTGACCACAGCCCAGATGGTCTGGACCAGCATTCGCAGTTATCCTGGCATCTATAAGGGTTACGAAACCTATTTACATCACCTGGTCCTGCTTTTGTCAGACCAAAATCTTTCTGAAATCCTGGCTGCACAGTCCATACAGACCAAATCACAGATGGAACGAACAGACTGCGCTCCCAGCCTGAATCCACCCATCCCAGACCAGAAACCAGTTGTCATCAATACTGGTGGAATCAACAACTGTGGAGGAATCTGCGTTATTCGTCCGACTGTTCAGGAAAACTGTATTCTGAATATTGATACAGACAACAGCCAAAATTCCCTTAAGCTTCGGGCCTGCGCCAGGGGACGAGGCTATCGGAAAACCTTTCTCCATCCAGGCCGTCTCCGCTACCCTATGAAGCGAATCGGAACAAGGGGAGAAGGAAAATTTGAACGGATCTCCTGGGAAGAAGCCGTTGAGCTTTTGACAGACAACTGGAGCAGAATCAGAGACGCCTACGGCCCCTGTTCCCGCTTTCTCCTATATGGAACCGGAGTCACCGGCGTTTTCCATCCAGGCAATCTTCTCAGACGCCTTCTTTCCTTAGACGGCGGATACTTAGACTATTTTAATTCCTACAGCTCCGCCTGCGTAAATTACATGATGAAGTATGTGTTCGGCTCTTCTCAGTGCGGAAACAGCCCGGCAGACCTTTTAAACACCAAGCTTCTCATTCTGTGGGCAGACAACACCGCAGAGTCCATTTTCGGTACAGAAAGAAACTACTATTTGGCCAAAGTCAAGGAACAGAATATCCCTGTGATTGTCATAGACCCCCGCCTAAGCCAGACCGGCGTAGCCTATGGAGACGAATGGTATGCTCCCCTGCCCTCCACCGATGCAGCCTTGGCAGATGCTATGGCCTACACGATCTGGTCTGAGGGATTACAGGACCAGCGCTTTATGGACAAATACTGTATCGGTTTTGACGAGGACCATATGCCAGAAGAAAGCCCCAAAGGGCTGTCCTATCACACCTATCTCTTCGGTCTTACAGACGGGATTCCCAAAACGCCAGAATGGGCAGAAGCCATTACAGGAATCGAGGCAGAACGCATCCGTCGCCTGGCCAGACGTTATGCCGCTGCAAAACCAACCTGTATTCTCACAGGACTGGGAGCCCAGCGCCATGGAAATGGAGAACAGTCTGCCAAAGGAATCTGTATGCTTTCCTGCCTCACCGGAAACGTGGGCATACCAGGGGGCGGAACAGGGGGAAGCATGGCCGGCATCACAGAGCACATGCACATTCGCCTTCCTGATCCGATAAAAAACCCATATCCAGGAAAAATTCCAGTCTTTTTATGGACCAGAGCCCTGGAACACGGCATAGAGATGACTCCAGAGCAGGATCGTCTGAAAGGAGTCGCTAAATTAGACAGCAACATTAAAATGCTCTTTTCCCTGGCCAGCAACACCCTGATTAACCAGCACTCCCAGATTCACGATACCATCCGCCTCCTAAAAGACGAAACAAAATGCGAATTTATTGTGTGCAGTGATATTTTCATGACTCCCAGCGCCCGATACGCAGATTTACTGTTGCCTGCTGCTTCCGTGTTTGAGAGCGAGAACATTGTCATGCCCTGGGCAGGCGGAAACTATCTCTTAAAGAATAATCCGGTTATCCGCCCGCTCTTTGATTGTCGGTTTGAATGGGAATGGCTGAAAATGGCCGCAGAAAACTTGGGACTTTACGAAAGATTTGTCAACAAAAAACCAGAGACCAGCCAATGGCTGAGGGAAAGTTATGAGTTACTGCAAAAAGCAGAACCAGAATTGCCAGACTATGACGTCTTCAGCCGCCTTGGAGGATGGCAGTACAAAAATCCGGTCCACTCCATTGCCTTTGAAAAACAGATTGCCGATCCAGGAAACCATCCGTTCCCCACTCCGTCAGGGAAGATTGAGATTTTCTCCAAGCGTCTGTATGACTTCCACAACCCAGAAGAGATTCCTGCCATTCCCAAGTATGTTCCCTGTCCTGAAGGGCCAAGGGACCCTTTGCGGACGCGCTATCCCTTACAGCTTATCGGATGGCACACTAAAACCCGCTGTCATTCCATCCATGACAACAATCCCTGGCAGAGAGAAGTAGAGCCTCAAGGGGTATGGATTCACCCAGACGATGCCAAAAGGCGCCAAATCACAGACGGACAGCTTGTAGAAATCTGGAACGACAGAGGACGGGTCCGAGTTCCCGCCATTGTGACAAAACGGATTCGACAAGGCGTGGCGGCAATGGCTCAAGGCGGATGGTTCACTCCTGATGAAAACGGAACCGACACCCGGGGCTGCATCAATGTGCTGACCTCCACCCGTCACCCCTCTCCACTGGCCAAAGGAAATCCCCAGCACACCAACCTGGTGGAAATCCGTCCTGTGAATAAAGGAATCAATACTGTTTCACAATCAAAAACTCTACCGCAAGCCGCTCATTCAGACGCCCTGTCTTAACCGCCTCCTCTGTCTCCACACACAGGTTCACATAGGATAAAATCTGCTCCCGGGTAAAACTTTTAGCCTGGGGCATGATTTTTCCCACCACAAAGGGCTGCAGTTTCAGCTTTGAAGCAATGACGCCTTTTTCTGTTTTCTGATCCATCAATTCCTTTACCTGAAGAATCTGATTAAACTGACGGGCAATGAGAAACAGAATCCTCATAGGCGGTTCCTTTAAAGTCAAAAGATCCTCATACAAATCCAAAGCCTCTTTTGTCCTGGAACTGACGATAGCAGAAACCATGTCAAAAATCTTGTTTGTTACCCGAACCGTACAAATCTCTTCCACATCCTGTTCTGTGATGATGTCTCGACCCCAGGTATAGCTGATCAGCTTTTCCAGCTCCATGCGGATATTCTCCATGTCATCACCTGTTTTACTCAAAAACAGCTCCATCGTGTGAGCAGTGATTTTCTTTCCTTCCTTTGCCAGAATCCCCCCTGCCCAAGCCGCAAGCTGTTTGCCATTCTGTCTGGTCATCTCCGCTGCATATCCCAAATCCTTTACCTTTTTATACAGCCGGTTCCTTTTGTCCAACTCAGATTCCACAAACACCATACAGGTAGTTTTTGGCATTTGGGGCAAATACTCCACCAGGTTTTCCGTGCCTCCGCTTTTAAACAAGCCGCTGTCCTCTATGACAATCAAACGTTGTTCTCCAAAAAACGGCATAGTGTCCGCCAGACTGATAATTTCCTTTAAATCAATCCCTTTTCCTTCAAAATAGTGGTAATTCATGGTATCGTCGCCCACTATGGCCTGTCTTAACTGATTTTTGTAGCTTTTTTTCAAAAAAGCCTCCTCTCCATAGAGAAGATATATGGATTTAAATTCTTTAGTCTTTATGTTTTGGGCTAATGTTTTCATGGGCTGTCCTCCATAAATGTGGATAGTTGTTGCTTACTATAGCATATTCCATAGGCTGTTGCAATGGAAAATTTGTTTCGCTATTTCTCACGATACCCCCAATACCTCCACGCACGCTCCCCATCTGTCTCCATAATCACCGCTCCTTCTTCCATAGTCACCAAATACTCAATCCCCTCCTCTTCCAGCCTTCCCAACATCTCCTCATTCGGATGCCCATACCGGTTTTTCTCTCCACAAGAAATCACAACAAGATTGGGACTTACTGCCTGCAAAAACTCCCTGGTGCTGGAATGTTTCGATCCGTGGTGAGCCGCCTTCAAAATTCTCACCCTTCTCTCTTCTACTCCAAATTCCCCCAGATCAGCCAGCCAATCCCTCTCCCCCTCTTTGCTCATATCCCCAGTCAGTAAAATCCCAACATTTCCATAGGAAACTTCCAGGAACAAAGAGTGCTCATTCCTGTCCTGTCTGTATACCTCTCTTCCCGCATACAGGCACCTAATCTCCAGCCTCCCTGTCAAAATCCTGTCGCCAGCCCTCATCCAATGAATCTCAGTCCCAGAATCCTTTGCCAATTTCACCAAATCCTCATATCCGTCTTCCCCCTGCCCCAGCCAAGGAAGCACCAAATGCTCCACATAGATTCCCCTGTTTTGTTCCAGAAGATCAGTCAATCCTGAAATGTGATCCTGATCCCCATGACTGACTATGGCATAATCCACTTTAGAAATTCCCTTACTCTTCAAAAAAGGCTCCAAAATCTGCTCTCCCAGCTTCTTTTCATCGCTGCTTCCACCGTCCACAAGAACTGTCGCTTCTCTTGTCCTCAGACAAATGCCGTCTCCCTGCCCCACATCCAGAAACACAGCAGAAAGCCCAGACTGTGGTAAAGGTTTCAAAATCAAACTTCCAGCCACAATCAGGAGAGCAAGAACACCTGCTTTTTTCCATCTTTGTACCGCGCCCCTTCTCTCCTGCATTTTTGTGGCCATCATAAAACATACGCCCCACATTCCCCCATAAATTCCAATCTGCCAAATCTTTGGTCTCCCCACAATCCAAAGCGCCCCCGGGATTTTCTCAAATCCAAGACAAAGCCGCTGATATAAAACCAAAATAAAATGCCCGGTTCCTATGGCTATCTCTCCCCCAAATGGCCATATTCCCCCCAGTAAAATCCCCAAAAGCCCTGACGTCACCACATACCCCATCAGCGGAATCACCAAGAGATTTAGCGCCATGCCATAAACCGGATATTCAAAAAAATGATATCCAATTACAGGAAACGTCACAATCTGCACCGCAAATGCGACAAGAAGATTCTTCTCCCATCCCCTTTTAACCTCCAACCACCTTACGAGCTCAGGCAGTACAGCCCCGATAGCAAAAACCGCTCCAAAAGAAAGCTGAAACCCTGCCTGAAACAAAAACGAAGGAGACTGAAACAGCAAAAGCAGCGCCGCTCCTGCCATGGCGGACAGCAAATCATACGTCCGTCCCATTTGATCTGCTCCAAGTTGAAACCCAATCATCACAACTGCACGAACCACGCTGGCAGATCCACCTGTCAACACTCCATAACTGACTGTAAGCCCAAAAGAGGCCGCTCCAGAAACGCCAAAACCAATCCCCCATTTTCTCAAAAGATGATAAAACCCTAAGCCAATCATAGAGATATGAAGGCCGCTGACTGCCAAAAGATGTGCAATCCCATTTCTTTGATACAGCGTTCGCATCTCTTCAGAAAGTCCGCTTTTCTCCCCCAGCACCACAGCCTGAAATACGCCAAGATCCTCCAGATCGCACAAGGTCTCCAAACGTTTTTTCCAAATCTGTCTTCTGGTATAAATTCCGTCCAAATAAGGTGAAAATCCCCAGTCTATCACCTGGATTTCCTCTCCGAAAACGCGCCCTTCCATGCCAAGGGCATGATAATACTTTTCATAGTCAAACTGTCCCGGGTTTCCAGAAGCCGAAAACCTCTCCAATTCTCCCCATACCCCTATGCGCCTGCCTATGCGAAGTTCCTGATTTCCCCCTTCTCCACTCTTTACATAGACCACTACAGGCGGGTATTCCTTCTTTCCCTGGTCGCTTTTAAAAACCACTTCCTCTAATTCCAGGACAGTACTTCTCTCTCCTTCCTTTATGGCACAAATTCGTCCTTCCACCCAAATCCGCTCTCCTTCCACCTGAGCATATGTCTCCTTACTTATCCGAATTTGTTCCTGATCCCTATCCATTCGTCCCATTCCAAGAATAACAAAAAGAGGCAGAATCCACCAAAACAGGTTTCTGCCCCTTCTTTTTTTCCACCGATATGAGACTCTGGCTCCCACAAGAGCCAGAATCCCCACACAAAACTCCATGGGCAGCAAAGCACATACCTCTCCAAGTACAAATCCCCCTGCTGCATCCATCAGCGGCCGTTTTGTATTCAATTTTTTCTACTCCGTTTCCCCCAGCTCCAAATTTCTCTCAAACTGGGTATTCAGGGAAATCACATCCCGAAACATAGCATCCTGACTTCCGTTGATCGTTATCTGAACCTTATTCACATAAGAGATCTCACACAAAGAATTTACTATGGAATAAATGGGAATGTACTCCTTAACTTCCAGTGAATTATTCAAAAATGCCGTGTCAAAATTAATATAACACACATTCTCATTTACTGACACATTCAATAATTTCACATCAGAAGGAAGCGTGGCAATCTTTCCCCCAGACTGAGGCCCCTTTAAAAGCTCCTCAACCACCAGCTTTTCCATCGAGGTGTTTATGCTGTGTACCACATCTCTCTCCTCTGGCAAAAGCTTTGTCCCTGTCTCGTCCGCAAAAAACAGCGTAAGACGGGTTCTCTCAAACGTATTTACATCACTGATGCTCTCAATAAAATCCGAGTCAGAGAGCATTCCCACCGGCTTTCCCGCCAAATCTAAAAGCGGCTGGTCCGCCACATAGATATTGATATAATCAATTCCGTCAATCTGGGTCAAAGTCTTGGTCAGCGCCGCACGGCAAAGAATCTCTCTGGAAGGGTCCATATTGACCCGATTGGTATATCCGTTATCAAAATACAAATATAAAACCTTGTCCTCCTGCTGGTATCCTAAATACCCTACCTTTTCCGACAGGGCTGCCTGACTGTCCACATCATTAGGAACATTCAAAAACTGATGCAGAAGCTCCTGAATCAAAGTCTCCCTGTCCGTTGTCTCTGTCTTGTACTCCCAGGGCGCCAGCCTGACCATAGACGAATTCAGATAATAAATCCGATACACATTCTCCGTCTCAGACTGACTCCCTTGTTTCATTTGACAGCCAACCGTCGTAAACAGGATGAGAAGAAGCAGAAGGTTGTATCGCCAGTTTTTCATATCCTGCCTCCTCTAAGAAATGTAGTTTAAGGGAATTCGTATGGTAAACGTAGAACCTTCCCCTTCCTTGCTTAGTAACCGAATCGCTCCATGATGCATAAGAATCACATTTCTCGTGATCGAAAGCCCCAGACCTGTGCCGCCTGTCTCTCTGGACCTGGCCTTATCCACCCGATAGAAACGTTCAAACACCTGCTCCTGATACTCGTCAGGGATTCCGATTCCAGAATCCGCCACCTTCACATAGAAAAACTTGTGGTCTGCATCCAGCGTCACATGAACCCATCCATTTTCCACATTGTACTTGATCGCATTTTCTACCAGATTATTGATGGCCAGAGACAGCTTCATCTCGTCCACATCCGCAATCACTTCCCGAATGCTCTCATACACCAGCTCCACATTTCGTTTCTGGGCAATGGGGCGGAGCCGCTTTAAAATCTGCTGAACCAGCACGTTCACATCCACCTGAGCCACATTCAATTCCGCAGCCGCCTTATCCATCTTGACCATAGACAAAAGATCGTCAATAATCTTGCTCTCCCTGTCAATTTCGTCGGAAATATCCGCCATAAATTCCCGATACAACTCAACCGGAACCTCCTCCATTCCCATGAGAGAATCCGCCAGCACCCGAATGGAGGTAATCGGTGTTTTTAACTCGTGGGACACATTGGCCACAAACTCCTCGCGAGACTGGTCCACAGTTTTCAACTTTGTAAGAGTACTCTGAATCGCCTGGGAAATGAGAGAGGTTTCTTTGTATGTATTCACAGAAATATTCTCATTTAGATTCCCATCTGCCACCCAATCCAGTATCTTCTGAAGCCTGGCATAGGGTCTCATCAGCACCACCACAAAGAGGATTCCCCACAGTATTAAAATCCAGGAAGCCATCACCTCAAAAAAAACAGCTTTCTCTTCTACATTGTCAACATTGGCCAGAATATTCTCTGTAGACACCGTCATAAGAAGAACACCCTGGACCTTCTTGTTCTCCTCTTTGTTATAAATCGGTGTGGTCAGAGCAAAATAATGCTTATCATTTCCATATACCGTACTGTTCTCTCCCCTGAAACACTTTAGCACAGGCTCGGACACATGATATCTGCCTTCCAAAAGTTTAAAGGTATCCTTGATTATACGGAAATTCTGATCCACCACCACGATTCTGCCGCTGAAAATATCTGCAATGGTGTCCAGCTCCTTATCCAGCAAAGCATCCCTGGTCTCTGCGCTCAAATATCCCGCCCTGGTCAGACGATCGCTGGTAATCAGGCACTGGTTCTGCACCTCAATCACCCTTCCGTCAATTTGGGTCTGTTTAAAAGAACGGTTCATCACCTTCCCCTGTATCAGCATAGGGACCACCCCTATTAGCATAAACAGAATAAACAGCGGTACCTTCATACTTGGAATCATATACCTGCTTCCAAGCCTGTTCCAGACAGAAATCTCTTTCTCCATCAATCAATCACCTTGGAACAGGCAATGGCAAGAGAACCGGGTCCAATATGGCAGCTAACGCTTAGAGACAACGGCGCCACCACAATCTCACCTGTAGCCGGAAACAGCTCCTGAATCTCCCTCTTTAAATCCAAAGCCGCCTCTTCATTTTCCGTATGAGCAATCTGAAGATGGAGTCTTTCTCCCTTCGGGTCCTTAAACCGTTCTTCCATATCATGAGAGATCGCGGTAATCATAATAGATTTTGCCTGCTTCATGGTTCTGGCCTTGGCAAATGAATCCAGCTTCTCCCCCTGAATCTGAAGCACCGGCTTGATGCGAAGAAGAGTTCCCAAAGCGGCTGCCGCAGGTGTAATTCTTCCGCCTTTCTTCAGATATTTTAAAGTATCTACAGTTATATAGATGCTGGATTCAAATTTCTCTTTTTCCAGCTTCTCGCGAATCTGCCCTGCGTCCATCCCATTCTCGGCCAGCTTCTTTGCATCCAGCACAGACTGTCTCTGGGTCACAGAAATCCTCTGGTTGTTTACCACCTCAACCTTGCCCTCATAATCCTCAGACAACATCCTTGCAGTCTGAAAGGAACCGCTTAATCCGCTGGACATGGGGATATGAACCACCTGATCATATTCCTTTAAAAGCATATCCCACATATCCGTAACCGCTTCTGGAGACGGCTGAGAAGTAGAAATATCACTTCCCTCTCTCAGCTTCTCATAAAACTCCTTCTGAGTCAGATTAATGTCCTCAAAATAGTCCTTTCCGTCAATGGTAAAAGGCATAGGCAGCACATAGAGTCCCAGTTCCTTTGCCTGAGACTGTGTAATTCCGCTGTTGCTGTCTGTCATAATCGCTATCTTCATTTTCCCTCTGCTCCTTCTCTAACTTTCCTTGGCATTGGCCATCTTGTAAAGCTCATAATACATTCCTTTTTTCTCCAGCAGCTGACTGTGGCTTCCTTCCTCCACAATCTGGCTGCCTGACAACACTAAAATCCGGTCCGCACCCTGGATAGTGGAAAGCCGGTGGGCAATGGTCATAGTAGTGCGTCCCTGAGCCAGCCGTTCCAGCGACAGATTCACCAGATGCTCGCTCTCATTGTCCAGGGCCGAAGTAGCTTCATCTAAAATGAGTATCGCCGGATTTTTCAAAAATACTCGGGCAATGCTGATCCGCTGCTTCTGTCCGCCAGAGAGCTTCACCCCCCGCTCTCCCACATAGGTGTCGTATCCGGCCTTTAGCTGGCTGATAAACTCATGAGCTCCAGCCATCTTCGCAGCCTCAATCACCTCTTCCTTTGAGGCCCCAGGCCTTCCATAGGCAATATTCTCAAACACCGTGCCAGAAAACAGGTACACGTCCTGCTGAACCACTCCGATGTTGGTTCTCAGACTTTCCAAGGTAACACACCGGATATCCTGACCATCCACCAGAATTTTCCCTGAGGTAGTGTCATAAAACCTGGGAATCAGATTACACATGGTAGTCTTTCCACCTCCAGAAGGTCCCACTAAAGCCACCTTCTCCCCTGGCCGGATCGTCAGACTGATGTCTTCCAAAACCTTGGTGTGATCATCTGTATACTCAAAACTGACATTCTGAAACTCAATGCTGCCCCTGACCTTCTCAAGAGGCTTTGCTCCTTCCTCATCAAAAATATCAATTCTGGAATCCATAATCTCCACAAAACGCTCAATGCCGGTCATACCTCTCTGAAACTGCTCCGCAAACTCAATGATCCGACGGATGGTGGTAAGAAGAGTAGACACATACAACGTATAGGCTACCAAATCTCCGGGGTCAATCAGTCCCTCTATCATAAACAAACCGCCTGCCACAATCACCACCGCATACATAAGACCGTCAAACATGCGGACCGTGTCCTGAAACGCGGCCATGTGTCGATACATTTCCTTCTTGATATCCAAAAATTTATGGTTATCCTGGCGGAACTTCTCAATCTCAATCTTCTGATTCGCAAAGGCCCGAACCACCCGATTGCCTAAAAGATTGTCCTCCAGCTTGGCGTTGAGCTCACCGATATGAACCCTTTGCTTCTTAAACGCCGCCCGCATTTTCAGATTAAAATACGTACAGCATACCCCCATAATGGGAACCAGGACAAAAATAATAAGCGTCAGCAAAAAATTAATCCTGGCCAGAATCACAAACGCCACCACCGCCTTGATAAAGGCAATAAAAAACTCTTCAGGACAATGGTGGGCAAACTCCGTCACGTCAAACAGATCGTTGGTCATTCTGGACATGAGCTGTCCCACCTTGGTATTGCTGTAATACTGATCCGATAGCTTCTGCAGATGTTCAAAAGCATCCTGACGCATATCCGTCTCGATTCTGGCGCCCATAATGTGTCCGGTGTAAGCCATATAAAAACTGGCGATCCCGTCGACAATCCGAAGTCCGAAATACAAAACGCCCATGCTCCAGATCATCTTCACGGTAAGAGAAGCCAGATCCTGTATTCCCTGATTGGTGATATACCGTAAAATCAGCGGAAGAACCATTTCACAGATTGTCGTCAAAGAGGCACAGAATAAATCCATAATCATGATGCCAATGTATTTCTTGTAATAGGGAGTAAAACGCAAAAGCAGTTCTGAAGTCTTTTTTCTTCTTGGTTCCATGAAAATTCCTTTCTCTTTTTGGTAACTCATTCTATTCTACTCCATTTTTTCTGGAAATTCTACTATAATTTTGTTTTCTTTTACCGTTCTGTTACCGTCGTTTTTTCTTCTCCCAGTTGCCAACCCACCTCTTTCCTGCTATAATCCTATGTGACAACAACGGGAGCCTTCTCCCTGTACAAAAGGAGTGTTACTTATGCCCTATTGCCCTAAATGTGATATGGAATTTGTAGATGGAATCACTGTCTGCACAGACTGCGGCGGCCCCCTGGCAGAATCAAAAGAAGCAGCCAAGGCCCTGAAAAAGAAAGAACAAGAAGAAGCCATGATTCGAAAGCAGCAGGAAATGGCCCTGCTTCAAAAGCAGATAGAAGCCCAGTCCTCAGAGCCTCCCTCTCCCAGACAGTTTCAGCCCAATCAAGTCTATGTGGACAAAGGAGAAAAATATGACGACTTAAAATCTTCCGCCTCCGCCTTTCTGATTGTAGGCGTGCTGCTTTCAGGCTTTGCCCTGATCTGCTGGACAAACCTGATTCCCCTTCCCATGAATGGAATTTCAAAATTGGTTTTCCAGTGGGCTTTAACCTTAATGGGAATCTTTTCTCTAGCAGTTTTTGTAAAATCAATGAACGCGGCCAAACAATTAAAGCCTGAAATCGAGGCAGAAAAACAACAGACCCAAGATTTGATTTCCTGGTTTCTGGACGCCTATTCCCCAGAAAAGATTGACGGACAAATTCAGGATTTTGATGAATTATCAGAAGAAGAGTTAAGCTTAAAACGCTTTCAGCTCATTCAGGATTATCTGATTACGGGAAAGGATCTTCCAGACCCTTCCTATGTAGACGCACTTAGCGAAGAAATTTACTCCAAACTATTTGAAAACTAAAAACTTTACAATTCGGCGGCTAATCCATCAACGGATCATGCCGCCGTTTATTTTCCTTACTTTTCCAGCAATGATTTTCCAGTCATTTCCTTGGGCTGCTCCATTCCCATCAGTTCAATCAAGGTAGGAACAATATCTGCCAGGCAGCCGCCCTCTCTCAGCTTGTAAGACGGGTCTGCATTTACCAAGATAAAGGGCACCGGATTCGTAGTATGAGCGGTAAACGGAGCGCCGGTCTCATAGTCAACCAACTGCTCTGCATTGCCATGGTCAGCACAGATAAACATGACGCCGCCGACTTCCTTGACAGCCTCCACGGCTCTGCCCACGCACGCATCCACCACTTCAATGGCTTTGATGGCCGCATCTTCCACGCCTGTGTGACCTACCATGTCCGGATTTGCAAAATTGATGATAATTACATCGTATTTTCCAGACTTGATACACTCCACCAGCTTGTCGCAGACTCCGGGAGCGCTCATTTCCGGCTTTAAGTCATAGGTAGCCACTTCCTTTGGTGAAGGGATCAGGAAACGATCCTCTCCCTCGTTGGGCTCCTCCACGCCGCCGTTAAAGAAGAATGTCACATGGGCATACTTCTCTGTCTCGGCAATTCTGGCCTGAGTCATGTGATGATTTGCCAGATATTCGCCAAACGTATTGACAACCGACTCCTTCTTGAAAGCCACCACCTTATTCTGGATGGTATCATCATAATCTGTAAAGCACACATAAACCAAATTGAGACGTTTCTCTCTCTCAAATCCCTTAAATTCCTCATCACAGAAAGCCCTGGTAATCTCTCTGGCTCTGTCTGGACGGAAATTAAAGAAGATAACTGAATCATTGTCCTTCACCGTTGCAACAGGCTGTCCGTTCTCCAGCACCACAATCGGCTCCACAAACTCATCAAACTTCTCTGCATCATAGGAGGCCTGTATTCCCGCTGTCGCACTGTCAGCCTTCGTGCCTTCTCCCTTTGTAAGAGCACGGTAAGCCCGCTCCACACGATCCCAGCGGTTGTCACGGTCCATAGCATAGTAGCGCCCCATAACGGTAGCCACCTTGCCTACGCCGATCTTTTTCATCTCCGCCTCCAGATCCTCTACAAAGCCCTTGCCGGATGCCGGCGGCGTATCCCTTCCGTCAAGGAAGCAGTGAACGTACACTTTTTCCAGACCATTCCTTTTAGCCAGCTCTAATAATCCATATATATGCGTGTTGTGGCTGTGAACGCCGCCGTCAGACACCAGTCCCCACATGTGGAGAGCAGAATTATTCTTCTTACAGTTTTCCACTGCCTGTAAAAACTCTGGTACCTCAAAGAAATCCCCGTCCTGAATGGACTTGGTAATTCTGGTCAATTCCTGATACACAATACGGCCTGCGCCCATGTTCAAATGGCCGACCTCAGAATTTCCCATCTGGCCGTCAGGCAGGCCTACAAACAAGCCGCTGGCCTGGCCCTTTACAAAAGGACACTGACTCATCAACTGGTCCATAACCGGCGTCCTGCCTTCACAGACCGCATTCGCCTCACAGTTGTCATTGAGACCATATCCATCCAATATCATTAAAACAGTTGGTTTTTTGCTCATTGATAATTCTCCTTTACCAATTCTCTTGTTCTTTCCAGAACACCGGCCCACTGCTGGTCCGTAATCTCCTCCGGCTTTCCCATCTGGAGCACACGCTGATACCCAACAGCCATATCCACTTGTTTCGCAGCCTGCAGCGCGGCCTCCTTTAGAGTCTCCTCATCCTCAGAAGTCTGACAAAAAATCGGTTCCTCCTCCGAAAAGGCGTGGTCATGGTCCATCAGAGGGTATAAATGCCCCAAACGTCCAGATCTGTTATTCATAAAAAATCCAAAATTCGCTCCGTGCCTGTCTTCATTTGCCAGAATGTAATCCGCAATCTGCATAGAATAGTAGGCCCTTGCTTCGTGCGTCCTGACATACGCATACTCATCTATGTCATGGTAGGCACAGTACATCTGAAAATCCTCCCAGGAGACAATGGCCCGCTGCTCAGAAGTGATCATTCTGCACCTTACCACTTTTTCCTGTTCCCGTTTTATCTTATCAACATGCTTTTGGTCCGCAATCCGAACCAGCCGTTTCTCCTCTACCTCTTCATATCCCACATGAGAAATTCCCAGGGCATCCAAAATCCTGCTTGCCGCCAGTTCCTTCTTCCCCACTTTATACAGGTACATGCCGCCCTGTTCCCGAATCCAGGCTTTCGCAGACATCCCCTGAGCGGTCAGCTCAGGGGTATGGATTTTCTGCCTGATTCTCTTCTTCTCGCCATAAAAATGTCTGGCGCTTCCTAACAGCGCGGTAGAAGAAACCGCTCTTTCCAAGCGATTTCGGAACAAGCTTACATCCTTCCACAAAACCTCTTCCCCCTCTTCCATCATCCAATAACAATCTGTCAGAGAGGCAAAATGAAACAGCTTTGCCACCAGATAAGGATTGGTCTGACTGATGCCAAAACCTGCCAAAATCTTTTTGGCATTGGTTTTGCCCAGACTCATGGTCCTGTTCTCTGTCCATCCATGTATCACGTCATCATAATTTACCCCTTCATACCGAAGGGAAATGGGAAGACGGCCATAATCCAGAATCCTGCATACATAATTTTCAATTTCCATCACCGGCCGTTCCTTCAGAAAGATGTAAGTTTTCTTCATAATTCCTATTTATAATTGACAATCTTGCCAAAATCTGGCTTCAGTGAAGCGCCGCCAACCAGACCACCGTCAATGTCCGGTTTAGCAAACAACTCTGCCGCATTCGCACCGTTTACAGAACCGCCGTACTGAATCCGAATCTCTGCTGCCGTAGCATCGTCATAAACTTCTGCAATACATGCCCTGATTGCCCCGCAGACCTCCTGAGCCTGATCGGAAGTAGCTGTCTTTCCTGTACCGATAGCCCAGATAGGCTCGTATGCAATCACCGCGGTCTTAGCCTGGTCTGCAGTCACATTTAAGAAAGCAATCTTAATCTGCTGACGAATCCAGTCAATGGTAATTCCCTGCTCCCTCTGAGTCAGAGACTCTCCACAGCAGATAATCGGAGTAATCTTGTGCTCAAAAGCCTTCAGCACTTTTTTATTCACCGTCTCATCGGTCTCTGCAAAATACTCTCTTCTCTCAGAGTGGCCGATAATCACATACTTTACGCCGGCGTCAACCAGCATATTCGGAGAAATCTCGCCTGTATAAGCGCCCTTCTCCTCAAAATACATATTCTCTGCGCCAATCTGAATATTCGTTCCCTTTGCCGCTTCCATAGCGGGAATAATGTCGATAGCAGGAACACAGAACACCACATCCACCTCGTCATTTGCCACCAACGGCTTTAACTCGTTTACCAGAGAAACCGCCTCTGACGGAGTCATGTTCATCTTCCAGTTGCCTGCAATAATTTTTCTTCTTGCCATGATCTGCTTCTCCTCACTGCCTCTCTTATTTGTCGTCTGCCGCCACAACGCCTGGAAGGTCCTTGCCCTCTAAGAATTCCAGAGAAGCGCCGCCGCCGGTAGAAATATGGCTCATCTTATCTGCAAATCCTAACTGGTTCACAGCCGCTGCAGAGTCGCCGCCGCCGATTATTGTGGTTGCGTCAGTCTCAGCCAGAGCCTTTGCAACGGCGATGGTTCCTTTTGCCAAAGTCGGGTTCTCAAACACGCCCATAGGTCCGTTCCATACAACGGTCTTGGCAGATTTCACAGCCTCTGCATACATTTCTGCAGTCTTTGGTCCAATATCCAAACCTTCCTTATCGGCCGGAATCTCATCCGCAGAAACAACGCTCACCTCAATCGGTCCGTCAATCGGATCTGGGAATGCTGCCGCGATTGTGGTGTCAACAGGAAGAAGCAGCTTCTTGCCCAGCTTCTCTGCCTTCTCCATCATTTCCTTACAGTAGTCAAGTTTGGTATCATCCACCAGAGAATTGCCTACGCCCTTGCCTTGAGCCTTTAAAAATGTAAATGCCATGCCGCCGCCGATAATCAAGGTATCACACTTCTCAAGAAGATTGGAGATTACATTCAGCTTATCTGCAACCTTGGCGCCGCCTAAGATTGCAACGAAAGGTCTCACCGGATTCTCCACTGCATTACCTAAGAAATCAATCTCCTTCTGCATTAAGTAGCCCACTGCGTTGCTTCCGCCCTTTGCAGTGATAAATTTTGTCACGCCCTCTACAGAAGCATGTGCTCTGTGAGAAGAACCAAAGGCATCGCATACGTAATCGTCTGCCAGGTCAGCCAGCTCTTTGCTGAACTCTTCACCGTTCTTGGTCTCCTCTTTGCCGCGGAAACGGGTATTCTGAAGAAGCACGACGTCACCCTCGCCCATAGCCTCCACAGCCTTGGTAGCAGCCTCGCCGGTCACATTGTAATCAGACACAAAATTTACTTCCTTGCCCAGCTTCTCAGACAGTCTCTTGGCAACAGGAGCCAAAGACTCACCCTCGTTAGGGCCGTTCTTTACCTTTCCTAAATGGGAGCAGAGAATCACCTTTGCGCCTTCACCGATCAGCTTGTTAATCGTAGGAAGAGCCGCCACAATACGGGTCTCATCTGTAATCTGACCGCTCTTTAACGGCACGTTAAAATCACAGCGAACTAACACTCTCTTGCCCTTTAAATCTTTTAAATCCTCAACTGTTTTCTTATTTAACATAATTCTTTACCCTTTCTTTGTAAAATATAAATGGGTCCGGTCCTAATGACCGGACCCTGATGGATCGCTTATAGAACTTGTCCTATGTCAAAACTCGTCTCTTAGATTCCAGCAAAATACTTAATAGTTCTCACCATCTGGCTGGTGTAAGAATTCTCGTTGTCATACCATGAAACAACCTGAACCTCATACAGATCATCTGCAATCTTTGCAACCATAGTCTGAGTTGCATCGAACAGAGAACCAAACTTCATGCCGATAACGTCAGAAGAAACAATCGGATCCTCGTTGTAGCCAAAGGACTCAGAAGCTGCCGCCTTCATAGCTGCGTTGATAGCTTCCTTTGTAACGTCTGTGCCTTTAACAACAGCAGTCAGAATTGTGGTGGAACCTGTCGGAACCGGAACACGCTGTGCAGAACCGATCAGCTTGCCGTTTAACTCTGGGATAACCAGGCCGATAGCCTTTGCTGCGCCTGTAGAGTTTGGAACGATGTTAGCTGCACCTGCTCTTGCTCTTCTTAAATCGCCTTTTCTGTGCGGTCCGTCAAGAATCATCTGATCGCCAGTATAAGCATGGATGGTGCTCATAATACCAGACTGAATCGGAGCATAGTCATTTAATGCCTTTGCCATAGGAGCCAGGCAGTTTGTGGTACAGGAAGCTGCGGAAATAATCTTGTCGTCTGCGGTCAAAGTATTCTCGTTTACGCTGAATACAACAGTTGGAAGATCGTTGCCTGCTGGTGCGGAAATAACAACCTTCTTAGCGCCTGCATCGATATGTGCCTGTGATTTTGCCTTGGAGCAATAGAATCCAGTACACTCCAGAACTACGTCAACACCAATCTCGCCCCAAGGAAGATCAGCAGCATTCTTCTCTGCATAAATCTTGATGGTCTTGTTGTCTACGGTAATAGAATCCTCGCCTGCCTCAACTGTGTGCAGATTCTCACCAATTCTGCCGGTGTATCCACCCTGAGCGGTATCATACTTTAACAAATGAGCCAGCATTTTCGGATCTGTTAAATCGTTGATTGCCACGATTTCATATCCATCTGCTCCAAACATCTGTCTGAATGCCAGACGTCCAATACGTCCAAAACCATTGATTGCTACTTTTACTGCCATGACTTCATTCCTCCTAAAGAATAAATTAGATTGCTGATCGTTAAATTATAATCAACTTATGATTTATTTTACCTAATTTCAATGGAAATATCAAGCATTTTTTGGATTTTTATGGGTATTCCCAATGCAGTACAAACACAGAAAAAAAATTGTGCAAAATGTCTGGAATCCATTTTGACGCCATGACATTTTGCACAATTTTCCCATAATTTCTTGTGCAAAGCACACACCTACATTTCGTTTTTAATATATCCGGCCAGGTTGTAAGCGTGGTCTGAAATCCTCTCCAGATTACTGATCACATCCAAAAATACCACGCCTGCAGACGGTACGCATTTGCCTTTTGACAGCCTCTCAATATGCTTCTCCCGCAGCTCTTCTTCCAGGCTGTCCACCTCGTCCTCATACTGACTGACCTTGCGGACAAAATCCATATTTCCGCTTCTGCGGGCCTCGATCGCATTCTCGAATGCTTTAAACACATTCTTGCTGATCTCTCTTAAATCCTCTGTTCCCGTATCCGAAAAATCCAGATGATGTTCCACCAAATACGCCGCACACTCCGCCAGATTCTCCGCATGGTCCCCCGCACGCTCAATGTCGCTGACACTGTAGAACAAATCGTTTACCACCCGCTTCTGATGCTCTGTCAAAGACAGATTATCAATCTTAATCAGATACTCCGTCAACATTTTCTCCATCCGGTCAATGGTTTTTTCGGTCTTATAGACCTCCTCCACTTCCTTAAGATTCCCGTCGATAATGGCCTCAATGCCCCGCTTCACATTTTTCATGGTAATCTGTCCCATGTGAACCACCTCCAAGGTGGCCACCTCGATTGCAAAGGCAGGGGACTCGAAAATACGCTCGTCCAGGTGCCTCACAGTCTGAGCCTCCTCGTCCGCTCTGGCATCCGCTTTCTCCTCTTTCATCTCCACTGTCTCCTTGACAAGAATTCCAGATAACTTTACAAGCTGGTTGGCAAAAGGAAACAACAGCGTCGTATTCACCAGATTAAAAATCGTGTGGAAAATAGAGATCTGAACCGCCGTAATTTCACTTGCCGCCATGGCCGGCCTTAAGGCAAACAAAATAAAACCGCCAACCCCAAACAAAAGTGCACCCAGCACATTAAAGCTTAAGTGCATAACCGCTGCTCTCTTGGCCGTTCTGGAGCCGCCCATACTGGACAGCATAGCTGTAACGCAGGACCCGATGTTCTGTCCCAGAGTAATGTAAATAGCGGCGTTCATGGTCACCACCCCGTTCATAGCCAGAGTCTGCAAAATACCTACAGAAGCCGAGGAACTCTGAAGCAGAGCCGTAACCAACGCGCCGATCACCATTCCAAGAAGAGGGTTGCTGCCCAGTACCTCAAAAGCTTTTGCAAAAACAGGCAGATCCGTATAAGGCGATATGGACCCAGACATAAAATCAAGCCCCATAAACAAAAGACCAAGTCCCACCAAAATCTCTCCAATGGTATGGGCCCTTTGCTTCTTGGAAAATAAAATCATCAGCGCCCCAATTCCAAGTAAAAGCGGCGCATAGAAAACCGGCTTCATCACTTCCATGGCGCTTCCCAACTGGCTTAAAGACACAATCCATGCGGTAATGGTAGTACCGATATTGGCGCCCATAATCACGCCGACCGCCTGGGTCAGATTCAAAACCCCGGCGCTTACAAATCCCACCACCATCACCGTGGTGGCGCCGCTGCTCTGAATAATCGCCGTAATCAAAGCGCCAAGACAGACCGCCATAAAACGATTGTTGGTCAGCATTCCCAAAAATTGACTCATCTTGCTTCCGGCTGACTTTTGCATGCCGTCCGCCATAATATTCATTCCATAAAGAAACATTCCCAGTCCGCCCAAAAAACCGAACAAATTTGAAATATCCTGAATCGACATCTTTCCTCCTGTGTCTTTGAATGTAGAATAAAACTGCAACATATTTTATCATATCATGAAAAGGCAGGATTTGCCAAGAAATATTTGCAGATTTCCAATAGGCGTGGTATAGTAGTTTGAGTGTTTTGAAAGTACGCTTCGAAGCGACTGGCAAAACTAAAACAATTTCCCTTCATATTATCCAAGGAGCCCATTTTATGATAAACGACTTCCATCTGCACACAAGTTTTTCCGGCGACTGCCACATTACCCCTTCCGTTCAAATTGAAAAAGCCATCTCTCTTGGCATGGACCGGATTTGTATCACAGATCATCACGATTACGACGTAGTAAGCGACTGCGACTTTACGCTGGACATCCCAGCCTACTTTCCGGCTATGGAAAATCTGCGCACCTGTTATGAAGGCAGGATTCAGTTGGAAATCGGCGTTGAGCTGGGACTTCAAAATCATATTTCCGATTACCTTCAAACCGTTTCAAAACAATATCCCTTTGATTTTATCATCGGTTCCAACCATTTTATTGACGGCTTAGACCCCTATTTCCCGCTGTTCTATGAAGGACGCTCAAAAAGAGAGGCCTATGAGCGGTTCTTTCAGGTCAGTTTCATGCGGGTTC
Organism: uncultured Hungatella sp.; assembly: GCA_910579515.1. Taxonomy (GTDB): domain Bacteria; phylum Bacillota; class Clostridia; order Lachnospirales; family Lachnospiraceae; genus UBA3402. The sequence continues at coordinate 29,253 of CAJTUV010000003.1, read as the reverse complement.
AGGCCCTGGATTGTTTTGACGTTTTAGGACATTTGGACTATGTTGTCCGCTATGGCCCCAATAAAAATCAGGAGTACGTTGTCACAGATTATCTGGAGTATATTGATCCGATTCTAAAGACTCTCATTGAGAAGGGAAAGGGGCTGGAATGCAACACTGGCGGATTTCGCTGCGGCTTAGGGCATCCAAACCCCTGCGAAGGAATTTTGCGGCGGTACAGACAGTTAGGCGGAGAAATTTTAACAATAGGCTCTGACGCACACCAGCCGGAACACGTGGGCATTCGATTTAACCACGCGGCCGACCTCTTAAAAGATTGCGGCTTTCGGTATTATACAGTGTTTCATCAGCGAACTCCTCTATTTCTGCCTCTGCCGTAACACTCTGCTTCCCTTTGTCTCCCGCAGCGACTGAAGAAGGGGAACCAGGAAAATGGCTGTCAGACCCCCTGCAAATCCATTGTTGTAAAGGTTCATGCCCCCATATACGATTCCTACATGAATCGCCACAGAAGAGTGAAGAAATCCGGCCAAGATTCCGGCCAAAACCCCGAATTCTCCTGCAACAGGAGCCAGCGTAGTAGAAAATAACAGTGCCAGAATCGAGGATGGATCTGTGATATCCCACAGCTTTGCAGCCCCTGCGATACAGACTCCCGCCATAACTGGGACAATGTTTCGCAGATGCTTGCCTGTGGCGCTGAATCCTGCAATCGTCAAGATTCCCCCTATAGTGGGACCATTCAGATCTCCCCCTGTAAAAACAAGCAAAAGGGTGGCAAAAAGTCCGTTAACCCCCATATTGAACATGGTCGGAAACATGCCTTCCTTTTGCAGATAATCCGCCGCCCCAATTCCAGAAGTCTTTAAAATCCTCACGTAGGCACTCCAGGCTTCCCTTTTGTCAGCCGCCAAGGCTGCGCCAATCATTGCCAGAAAGAAAAGGCACAGCATAATCAAAAGGAACGGATGGACTCCTTCCTGCCAGATAAGGCGGGTACGAATTTTAAGGCCAAATGATTTCATCACAGATACAATCACCGTGGCAATGATTCCGCCTGAAAATCCCACATTGTACAGAGAAAAACCCATATGGCTTTTCTTGGTATGGGCCGACAGGGGAGGCAGAACAAACCCGATGATAAGCCCCACAAGCAGAGACACAGCCAGACGGGCCCAGGCGGGAATCACCTGAATCTGCAGCATCTCTGTGATAATCGGCGACAGGCTGGTCCCGTAAAGAGCCACATAGATGTAGCTGCGAAACGATTCCCTGCGAAAACGGGCATACATCCAGGCCCCCAAAAGAATGGTCCAGATATTCAACAGATTCTTTCCAAAAAGAGAAAATCCAAACATGAGAAATGAGGATGTGATCGTGTGTCCATCCACCTCAACTCCCATTTTATAAAGCAGCCAGAGAAGGAGCATCGTGAGAAGTCCCGCATTCATAAAGGCCGCTCCCACACCGCCTATGACAAAATAGTCGGTAATTAAAAAATCCGGCTCCCGAATCAGGGCTGCCAGCCCCGGAAAGATCTCCCCCAAAGGCTGAAGCGCCAGACCCACGACCATAAAATATAATGGCATAACCATTAACAACAAAAATTGTTTTTTTCTGGTCCAACCCTTTTTCTCAAGTTTCTCTGTCAAACTGTTTTCCCAATTCCTTTCCTATTTTTGAATCACAAATTCCACCTGAATATCTTCTTCTGCACTAATGCAGTACTCAGAGTGCACAGGTGCGCCCCAGCTGTCGTCTCCGCCTACGCCTCTTTGCGCACCCAGAATGCTGACCACTGTATAATGAGGCGGCACAGACAGCTCCTCCATATGCATGGCAGTTTCCAGTTCCTGAGCTGTATATGGCAGAACATTCATGGAAAACGGTTTGTCCACAGCCGAGATTTTCAGCCTGCGGCCCTCTTGATCCTCTATAACCAGCCACCGCACGCCTTCTCGTCCGCCGCATTCCTGTGGTTTCAGATAGCGAGATACATTTTCCATGGCCGTCCCCTTAAAAATGCCCAGCCTGGCTCCATGGAATCTGTCACAATAATTTTCCTCTGGTCCGTATCCATAATACATAAACCTGTCAGCCCCCGAATCCATTCTCCAGCGCATCCCAAACAGAGGAAGCTCTGGAAGCCCCTTCTTTCCGAAGAGACGGGCCTTCACCTGGATACTGCCGTCTCCTGTCACCACATAGGTCACCTGGGTCTTTGTAGCAGGCGTTACAATAACCCCATAAGTATAAACGACCGTCACCTTTCCGGGTTCTTCCTGAATCTCTATCTGGCTGTTGTTATACTGCCAGTATTGGTCTGCTGCCAGCCACATGGCGCTGGTTATACCAAACCCATTTCCTCTGTCATTGTCTGTAGAAGCCCGCCAATAAGTCGGCATGGGCGGCCTGGTAATCCATTCTTTTCCATCATAACACAAAGACACTATGCCGCCGTCCACTTTGGAAAACAAGACAGAAAAACCTTGTCCCTTTACCCCCAAATTCACATCTCCATGAATCACCTGGAGCTCCTTCATAACAGCCGAGGGCTGTGTCCCTTTTACAAAGGTATGCGTTTCTCCAAAAGAGACCTCAAAACCCTTTTGAGCCCAAAGAGTATCCTCTTTTAAAATGGCTGAAAGCTGATAAACATATTCCCCTGGAAGTCCTTTTTTATAGCCCCCTGCTTCCGACATAATTTCCTTACAGTCCAAATCATCTAACCAAAACCGACGTTCCCTGCCAGGCTCAACCAGGGCAGAAAAGGAGACCTCATAGATACAACTTCCATCTCTCAAAACTCTGTACGCAAACTCATATTCTGAAGTGTCTGTAAACAAATTCCGATTGAAAATAGACACGCTGCCTTCTTCTGGCACAAGGTCCAGATTCTGATATAAAAATTTCACTTCCTGAGCTTTGGGAGAAATTTCTCTGGTTCCGTACACAATCCCGTTTCCACAGAAATTGTAATCCGTTGGCCGGTCTGTAAAATCGCCGCCATAACCCAAAACTTCCTTACCGTCTATGTCTGTGCGTGCAAGCACCTGGTCCATATAATCCCATATAAATCCGCCCTGATATTGGGGATAGCGGTCTGCCAGATCTGTATAATGTTTCATGCCTCCCAGAGAATTTCCCATAGCGTGCATGTACTCGCACAGAATGTAAGGCTTTTGGGGATGGTTCTTTACATATTCTTCCGCTTCGTCTGGCTTTGCATACATTCTGCTCTCTATATCGCTGATTTCATCAAACTCTCGGTTCCACGCCACGCCCTCATAGTGCACCAGTCTGGAGTTGTCCCGTTCCTTAAAGAAACGGCTCATGGCAAGAATGTCCTCACCTGCATAGGACTCATTTCCACAGGACCATATAAGAATACTTGGGTGGTTTTTGTCCCTCTCCAGCATATTTCTGGCTCGGTCTACCACACAGTCCTTCCACTGAGGAAGACTGCCCGGCACATTCCAGGAAGGTTCGCAGGCTCCCATTTTCTGCCAGGAACCATGACTTTCCAGATTGGCCTCGTCAATGAGATAAATTCCATAAAGATCACACAACTCATACCAAAGAGTCTGGTTCGGATAGTGACAGGTACGGACTGCGTTGATGTTGTGGCGCTTCATAAACAGAATGTCCCACACCATGTCTTCTCTCGTGATTGCCCTGCCTTTGTACACGTCAAACTCATGCCGGTTGATTCCTTTAAAGACCAGCCGTTTCCCATTGAGGCACATGATACCGTCCAACAGCTCGAACCTTCGAAAGCCAACGATTTGGGGAATGGCCTCAATCACATTCCCCTGAGAATCTTCTATAAAAAGATACAGGGTATAGCAGTAAGGATTCTCTCCAGACCAGGACTGCGCCAAAGGAATCTCCCCTTCCATCTCCAAACAAGAAAATCCCTCTTCGCTTTCACAAACACTTATGCGCTTCTGCCAGACAACCTTTCCATCTGCTTCTTTTAACAGGCCGCAGAGCTCGTATCCTTTCTTCTTCCATCCTGCCCCAGATGGTTTCTCACTATTCAGACTTCCGTCTGCCAAATCCACTTCGATCCGAAGGGTCCCAACCTGATAACCATCCTTTAAGCCGGCCTTCACAAACAAATCCCGCACATGAAGCTCAGGGATTCCGTACAAAAACACCTCTCTGAAAATCCCAGAAAACCGAAAGAAATCCTGATCCTCAATCCAACTGGCGCTGCTGCGTTTGTACACTTCCACAGCCATCCGGTTTCCCCTCTCTTTGAGATAAGAGGTCACCTCAAATTCAGAAGGCGTAAAGCTGTCTTCTCCATATCCCACAAAATATCCATTCACCCATACATAAAAGGCAGTCTCCACCCCCTGAAAAGAAAGAAACACCCGTTTTCCTTTCAGTTCTTCTTTTAAATCAAACTCCCGCACATAGCTTCCCACAGGATTGTAATCCCAATCAACAGACGGAGGCCTTAATTCCTTATGGCCGTCCCATGGATACATGGTATTAATATAATGTCGTTTGTCATACCCCTGAGTCTGAAGATGTCCCGGAACCTCGATCTCATCAAATGCAGAGCAATCAAAATCCTCTTTATAAAAATTCTCCGCCCTTTTAGATGGACACTCAGCATAAGAAAATTTCCATATCCCATTTAAACTCTGGCGCAGTCCCATCTCGTGATGGCAAGGCCCATCTTTCTGATAATACTCCTGCTCCATGGCAGATTTGCTCTCATAAAAATAGTGGTCCGAATGGGCCGGAATCCGGTTCACCTCATACACCTGAGGATTCTCCAACCATGATAAATCTGGATAGTTGCTGTTCATCTTTTTCCCTCCATTTGATTTCCTAATTTTTCCACTTAAAAATGCGAAAAAACCTGCTCCGGCTTTTTCGCATCCATAAAGAATGGAGACAACAGGACTCGAACCTGCGACCCTCTACACGTCAAGCAGATGCTCTCCCAGCTGAGCTATGTCTCCATAAAACTATGTGGTCCATGCAGTACAAGATGAAACCGACGCTGCCTGGGCTGTTTTACGTATTATATCATTGAATGAGAGATTCTTCAAGCACAAAATGTTCGAGTTTTCGAGTTCCATGACTGCCTAATGCAGACATGGAATCTCCTTAAAATCAGCCGCAAAACTCCCAAAACAGCCAGACCAGTTTTTAACTTCCTTTCCAATCTCTTACTTCCCTTCCAGTACCCGCAAAACCTTCCCATTTACTTCATTCCCCAAATCATATACCACATGGCTGATCACATATTCCCCTTCATTGACAAACACCTCAATGAGATTAGCGTCCACAAAAATATCCAGCCTGTGGTTTTCAAGGCTTTTGGGCGTGGCAGCCGTTGTCCGATATCCCTCAATCCCCTTATATACCTGACTTCTGTCCGTCTTTACATACCCGTCTTCCACCCAGATTTGATACCCGCCAATCTCCAGCCTTTCTCCTTCTTCCAAAACAGTCTGAATCCGGTACGCCTTTCCCGTTTTTAAACAATGCCTATCCTCCGTTTCCCTGACAAAATACTCTTCCACCTGAGGCGGAATCCGAAAATAAACATGTCCCTCTTCCACCTCTACCATTCTCGGAAGAGACATCATCCCATTCCAGGGCGTCTTCCCCTCTTCTTCTACAGTCTTTGGCATTCGCATCCAGCCAATTAAGATCCGCCGCCCCTCTTTATCCACATTCGTCTGAGGCGCATATAAGTCCATTCCGTAATCTACATACTGAAAATCCCCGGCAATCTCCAGTTCACAACTCTTTTTATCAAAATGTGCCAGGGCGCACAGAGCATGATTAGCATACTCCTTCCCATCCTCAGAAATCCCCATAGGAGACCCTAAAAACACACAATGTTCCCCTATCCAGAACAAATCCGGACATTCCATCGTCCGCCCAAACGTTTCATGCCTGCATTGATTCGCATACTTCCAGTTTTCCCCGTCCTGGCTTTCAAAAAACACCACTCGTCCCTTCCTGTCATAGACGCTGCCCAAAATCATGTAATACCTTCCATCCTCAAACCAAACCTTGGGGTCTCTGGTGTCTGCCGGATCTCCAATCTCCGTATCGGTAATCACCGGAATAATCTGTCTTTTATCCTTCCAGTTGTCAAAATGAAATCCATCCTCAGAAGTCACCAAAGCCTGGCTGGTCTCAAAATGATTCCCCAATGCTCTGTGAATATCCTCATCATCCGTCTTCAGATACCGCACCGCCGAATAATACAGATAAAGCTTCCCATCCTTCTCTAAAGCACTTCCCGAAAATACCCCGTTTCTGTCATACTGTTTCGTCGGAAACAAGGCAAGGCCCAAATGCTTCCAATGCACTAAATCCTCGCTCACCCCATGGCCCCAGTGCATAGTCCCCCACTCCGGTGCATAAGGAAAATACTGAAAAAACAAATGATACTTTCCCTGATAATAAATAAACCCGTTGGGATCATTCATCCAATTCCCCGGCGCTCTTAAATGCAATAGATTTTCCATTGTGTTGCCTTACCCCCTAGTTTTATCTTTGCCTGTCAGGCCGCTTTTCCCATTTTCGTCCATAAATCTACTATCATTATACAAAGAAAATGTACAATTTGCAATACTGCCCCCACCCCCTTGTTCCATCTTTTTAACAAACCATTACGATTCACGCATTGCCAAAAAGGCTGCTTCGGAGTGACTGCAAAATTCTTAGATTGCAGCCACTGCGAAGCGGACCTTTCTGCCGTCGTTTTCTTTTACTTCACCGCTCCTGTCACCACGCCATTGATAATCTGCTTTTGAAGCACTACATACAACACCAGAATAGGCGCCACACACAACAAAAGTCCAGCCATAATTGTTCCATAGTCAGCCGAATACGTTCCATAAAAACTATACGTAGACAAAGGCAGAGTTAAAAGCTTCTTATCTGTCAATACCAGAGACGGAAGAAGAAAATCGTTCCAAAACGCCAGGGCATTTAAAATAACCATCGTAGAGATAATCGGCTTCAAAAGCGGAAACACAATCTTAAAAAATGTCTGAGAGTGTGTACATCCGTCAATATAAGCCGCTTCCTCTAAGGCAATCGGAATATTTCCATTGATGAACCCATGAAACATAAACACGGACATGGCCATGGAAAAACCCGTATGCATAAAAATCAATGTAGAACGGTGATTCAAAATATTCAGAGTTCCCCCGTAAATACTCACCAGAGGAATCATGATAGCCTGAAATGGAATAATCATAGAAGCCACCATGAGAGCAAAGGTAAGATTCGATATCCAGTTTTTATGACGGACAATGTAATAGGCCAGCATAGCCGCCAGAACCGTCACCAAGGCCGTGGCAGAAACCGTCACAATCATAGAATTTTTAAAAGCATTCAGAAATTCCATCTGGTTAAATGCCTTTGCAAAGTTGTCAAAAGACAATCCCTTAATCGTAAACAGCCAGGAAAACGGACTTTTGATAATATCCCGTTTCTGCTTCAGAGAATTGATCACCACCATGACAAACGGAAACATGTAGGCAATAAAAATAAGTACCAATGCCGCCATAGAAAGCATTTCATGAACCTTCTTTTTGGTCCCCCCAACCTTTTTCTGTGTCATTATGCTTCAACCTCCCTCTTCTTTGTCAGATATACCTGAATCCCGCTAATGCACGCAGTGATGATAAACAGCACTAGGGCCTCCGCCTGCCCCACCCCAAACTGTCTGGATGTAAAAGCCTTTTCATACACATGCATAGCCGCCATCTCCGTGGTTCCATAAGGCGCTCCCGCAGTAAGTGAGAGGTTCACGTCATAAACCATAAACGCTCTGGAAAGGGTGAGAAACAAACAGATAGTCACAGAAGACATCATGAGAGGCATGATAATATTTTTCATCATCACCCAGCCAGAAGCCCCGTCAATACTGGCTGCCTCCATAACGTCCTCACTGAGTCCCATAAACCCTGCCACATAAATCAGAATCATATAACCAGACAACTGCCATACAGACACCATAACCAAAGCCACAAAAGCCTTTGTAGGATCTGAAAGCCAAGAAGCCTCAAAAATCCCCCATCCCGTAGAATCCCCGATGCTCACAAACACTCTGGAAAACACAAACTGCCAGATATATCCCAGCACAATACCGCCAATCAGGTTAGGAGTAAAAAAACCTGCCCTGAAGAAATTCTGCCCCTTCATTCCCCTAGTCAGAAGATAGGCGATTCCAAACGCCATCACATTGACAATCACTACCACAAAAACCACATACTGAAACGTAAGAAGCAGCGAACGCCAGAACTGACCGTCTTTCATCACCCCTGCAAAATTACGAAATCCCACAAAATTCTTTACCTGAGACACGCCGTTCCAGTCTGTCATGGTCAAATACACGCCATACAGAAACGGAACAATTACCACTGCAAGAAAGCAAAACAAACCAGGCAGCGCAAACATACAAAAATCTTTTCCGTTACTTTGAGACTTCATACCTTTTTCCTCCTCTACTATTTAGGACTTATTCCTGTTGTGCCCAGTAATCCTGAATCGAAGCAAGCAGTTCCTGTCTGTCGCTGCGTCCGGCAAGATATTTCTGCATAGCCGCCCCAAGGACAGACCAGTGATCATTGGGAACAATCGCCGACGCCTGAAAAGCTTTATTCTCATGAACCTTCACATAAATGTCTCTGCTTAATGGGTCATTAGGCTCATAAGGATTATTTTGAAACGGCGGAATCAGGTTACAAGTTTTTACCAACATCTGCTGGCCGATTTCACTGTAAACAATCCAATTTAAAAATTCCTTTGCCGCAGCCTTCTCTTTTTCTGAAGCAATTTGGCCGTCCAGCATCACCTGCTTAGAAGGGGACGCCTGAATCTTCTGGTTTACAAAATCCGCAGAATCGTCATTCAAAAAATACGGGAGAAATCCGTATTCATCCTGAGCTTTTGCACCAGCCTCCGCCAGATTGGGCCAAGCCCAGTTTCCGTTAAACCAGAACGCCGTCTTACCGTCTGCAAGATCAATGGCCATCTCATCATAATCTGCCCCCAGCGGGTCCTTTCTGGATACATTGTACGCTTTCAGCACATCAAAGGCATCGATAAATTCATTCGCTCTGTTGTAGGAAGAAAAATCAATCCCCCCCGACTTGATCTGTTCAATCACATTTTGCGCGCCCTCTGAAGTTCCATCATACGTCTCGTAAATATACTGAAGATGATGGGCTCCCAGAGACCAGTCTTCCTTTGCCAGAGAAAGAGGACGCTCCATTCCAGCCGCCGAAAGTCTCTCCAGAAACGCCGAAAACTCACTGAGGGTAGTGATGCTTTCTGGATCAAATGTTTCTCCCAAAGTACTTTCAATCACCGCCTTGTTGTAGATGATTCCCCGTCCTTCAATACACAAAGGCAGGCTGTATACCTTTCCATTCACCTTAGTCAGATAATCCTCTGCCTCTTTCGTCCATGCCTCCTGGGACAGATCCTCTCCCTTTTCCTCTGCCAGCGCAATCACATCCGTCGTATCCAGAATCGACATAGTAGGCGGATTTCCCGAATTGTACAGACTGACCAGCTTTGTATAAGGAGAATCATCTGTAACCGGCATCACCTCAATATGGACTCCCGACTTCTTCTCATACTCCGCTCCCATCTTTTCCAGAGCCACCTGTATCTCTGCCTTGGAATTTAAAAGAGTAATCTTCGTTCCATTAAGAGAGCTGTCATACTGAAAGGTGTCTGTAGAAGTGTCGATAGGCTCTTCCACTACCTCCTGGTTTGGATCGTCTGGATCGCTTGCAAAGCCAAACCTGCATCCAGACAGCACCGATGCCACAAGCACAAACGAAAGCCCCATTGAAACACACGCCGCCGCTTTCCTTTTCATTGCTCATTCCTCCTGTTCTTCACGTTTTGGTAACCGGTAAAGTAACCGGTTACTTTAAATACATAGTAACACCGTGAAAAGTGTTTGTCAATACCCTAAAGGAAAAAAGCAGCCCGCTTTTCGTATTTGGGTGTAACCGTTTTGGCGGCGGGAAATTTGACACGACTTGCGTCAAATCCCCCGCCGCCAAAACTCCATGGATTATGTAGTCGCTCCTTCCCGCAGCGTCACGCCAAAAACACATTCCTTATTTAAAATGCTCTTTCCCTCTATCAATTCCAAAACCTGTCTGGCGGCTTCCTGGGCTAGTGCCTCTATAGGCTGTACAATAGCAGTGATAGGCCGTTCATTCAGCAAAGTCAAATATGTCCCGTCACAAGCCACCATTTTCATTTGTTCTGGAACCTGGATCTGATGTTCTCTGGCATATCTCAGACAAGCCGCCACCTGCATATCTGCTGCAAAAATTCCGTCTATGTCAGAATACGTTTTAAAAATATGCTCTGCAAATTTCATGCTGTAATCCAGGTCAAAATGATTCCAATCCATCTCTAAATCATAAACCGTTCCGCCGTCTGCCTCAAAATAGCGCCGGAATACATCATGTCTGTTATGAGACGGGGTGCTTACAATTCGGGCTCCAGACACCTGAACCACCTTCCTGCATCCTTTTTGCAGCAGACACTCCGCTGCCAAACGCCCTTCCTGGACGTGATCTGAGCGGACAATCGGAATCTGCTCATTGATAAACCGGTCTAACGCTACAATGGGACGCTCCACATGAACATAGATATCCAGATCCAGAGAATGGGCTCCCATAATCACCCCGTCCATCATCTGCCTTTTCAGCATATCAATATACTCCGCCTCACCGTTTTCTCTGTGAATCGTAGAACAGACCATAGTCTTGTAGCCAAATCTATATAGATAAATTTCTGCATATCGTATAAACGTAGAAAAAAAGGGATGGGCTGTATCTGGAACAATAATCCCTACCATATTTGTCCGATTTCGATATAGATTGCGCGCCAATTCATTCGGAGTATAATTTAATTCTCTGACCGCTGACTCCACCTTTTCTCTGGTCCTCTGAGACACATATCCAGCGTTATTCAACACAAGAGACACTGTGCTGGGCGCTACACCAGCATATTTTGCAACACCTTTAATGCTTGCCATAAACCACCACCTCTGATGGTCTCATTATATTCCTTCCTCATTTTCCTGTCAATTTATAAATAGTCAGACAACGGCTCCCTGCTAGTTCTTGCATTTCCAAAAAAGAACATGGCATCCTGAAGCTCGCTTTCCATCATCTTCCCCTTCCTCAAATATTCCATAGAAATCCTCAGCGAACGGCTTCTGTCATAAGGAACACTCTTTAAACAAATTTTCCCGTCTTCAATCACAATATACTGTGCTTCCTTATCCGAATCATCAGGCCGTCTGTAGGAGACGCTTCCAGGATTCAGCCAGCAAGCAGAATCTCCTAGTATATGAATACACTGTCTGTGAGTGTGGCCAACAATAACCCTTCTCTTTCTGACATGCCCTAGACAACATCCTCCCGAGATTCTCCAAAATTCCTCAAACTGCCCTCTGCTTTCTATCACCCCATATCCATCATCATACTGATGGCACATAATATAACCGATGCCATCTGCTTCAAAACACACTTTTTCGGGCAATGACTTCAAATAATCAATCTCCGTCCTGTTTAAGCAGGCACAAGTGTGATGCACCCATTTAAATTCATGATCCGGAACCTGCTGCCATAGTGTATCCTCATAGATATGAACCGTATGGATGTCATGATTTCCCTTTACCGCAACTCCATGGTGTTCCTTAAGCCAGCCAATGACCTGTTTTGGAAACACGCCATAGTCTGTCAAATCACCTGCACAATAAATTTGATCCGCCCATCCCTCTGCTGCCCACACTGCCTCCAGTGCATCAATATTTCCATGGATATCCGAAATAATTAAAAGTTTCATTTTTCCTACCCCTTTATTCCCGACATGGCAATCGACTGAATAAACTGTTTCTGAAACAGTACAAAGATAATCATCACCGGAACTGTCATAACCGTACCCATAGCAAAGATAGGTCCCCAATCATTCATGTCTCCATAAAAAGACTGCAGCGCCAAAGGAAGCACCTTAATGGCATTGCTTCTTGTCACCATGGCCGGCCATGCCAAATCACCCCAGCGTTTAATAAACAGTAAAATGGAAACTGTAGCAATAACCGGTTTGGATAGAGGCAGCATAATCTTAAAAAAAATCTGAGGGTAACTGCATCCGTCCATTACCGCAGCTTCCATAAGATCAAATGGCATGTCCTTAAAATGCTGATAAAATAAAAAGATATAAAAGGGCGTCGCCATAAAAGGTAAAATCAGAGCCAACATATGGTCAATCAGTCCCATAGCATTGACGACAATCATTTTATTGACAATCACAGCCTCACTTGGAACAATCAGCAAAGACAGTACCAGAGAAATGAGAAAACCCTTCCCTCTAAATTTAAGCATCCCCAGGGCAAATCCCATCATGGCATTAAACAGAACCGCCAGCAAAATAGACGCTGCAGAGGAGACCAAAGAATTCAGAAAAAACCGCCCTACATTCAGCTTTCCAAATAAATAAAAATAATTTTCCAGACTCATCCTCCCATGGGGAAGAAACGCAAAAATATTTGACATATCTACACTAATCTGATTGCTTGTTTTAAAAGAAGAGACAAAAAGGCAGATAGGAGGCAATATAAACAGCACTGCTATCAAGGACAAACTTAAATATAAAAGCATACTTATTTTTCGTTTCTTTGACTTCATGCTTTTTCCTCCTTTAGCAACACCTTCGACTGAATCATAGACACCACCATCACAACAACAAAAAATACCACGGACTGAGCTGCCGAAACACCGATCTGCATTTTGACAAATCCAGTCTCATAAATCAGATAGACTAAAGATATAGTGCTTTTCATGGGTCCGCCCTTAGTCAACACCAAAACCTGGGTAAACAGCTTTAGCGAGGAGACAATGTTGGTCATCACAATAAACACCACCGTGTTTTTCAGCATTGGAAACGTGATGTAGAAAAACTTCTGTACTGGCGTACATCCGTCCATCTGGGCCGCTTCATAGATATCCTGGGAAATAAACTGGATACCAGAAAGATAAATAATCATATTAAATCCAATAGCAGACCAAACGCTCATTACTGCAATCGAAAACAGAGACTGGCTTGGGTCTTTCAGCCATCCTTGAGGCAAAATGCCTAAAAGACCCATAATGGTATTCATCATGCTGTTGGGAGATGAGCCCAGAATAAATGCCCAGACAATGGATACAACCGCCATAGAAATCACCTGCGGACTGAAACAAATCACCCTGTAAATGGTCATTCCCTTCAGCCGGTTATTCAACAGCAACGCCAAAAGCAACGGCAATATTGTAAGAGCAGGAACCACATAAACCGTATATTTAACTGTGTTTTTGGCTGCCGCAATCATGTCCCCTGATGTCAGTACCCGTTTATAATTTTCCAGTCCCACAAACCGCAGAGGATTATTCACCCCCATTACAAACTGTTTATTGGTAAAAGAATACACAAACGACATGAAAAACGGAATCACTACAAAGATCAGCAATGTAGCCATTGCAGGAGCGCACATCAGCCAAGCCGCCGTCTTTTGATCATAAAATAACTTTTTCTTCATAAGGCTCATCCCTCTGATAAATTTCTTATTGTTTACTGTTATAATTGTTGTCCTCAATCAACTGGTCAATATCCGCTGTGATTTCTTCCATCGCCTCTTTTGCATTTCCATATGCCAGAATATCCCTGAGCGTCTGACCAATGGTAGCCCGTACATAGACCGCCGCCGGAGTATGAGGACGGTTTACTGCGATTCCACCTTCTAACTGCTCGCGGAACAAATATAACGCACCACCCTCTGCATATTTAGGGTCCTTTTCAAGAACCGATCTAAGACCTGGTATAGAACCGTTTGCATCGGACATTCCCTGAACATATTCCGGTTTCAAAAGTTCTTTCAGTATTACAGCACATTCCTCTACTGTCCCATTTTTCTCTGCCTTTGTCGTAATACCCCATGTCTGAGATCCGCTCCCTGTATAAACGCCATGTCCAAAATTCGGAATCGGAACCAGAATGCCGTCCTCACCTAAAAGCTCTTGTACCTGAGGCGCCATCCAATGACCATATAAAAGCATACAAGTGTTCTTTTTTCCATAATAGCCGTCATCACTGTCAGCCATCACATCAATATATCCCTGCTGTCCCAGCCAATAAAGATACTCCGCCGCCTCAATGGTGGCGTCGCTGTCTAGTGCGCCTTTTGCTTCCATTGTAGTCCTGTCCATCCAATCACCGCCAAAGCTTTTTACAACAGGAAGGTATGTATAGTAAAACTTGGAGCCTGTAGTATCCGACTGTCCCACATCCAAAGCCCAGTATCCTTTGTCCTTTAACTTTTGACAAATCTCCTCAAACTCTGCTCTGTCCCATGCCTCTTTATAGCTTTTCGGAATTCTGGCTCCTACCTCCTCAAGCATAGACTTGTTAGCCCAAAGAGCCAGCCCTGAGTCAAACTGAGCAATATTGTACAGTTTTCCTTCCGGTGCATACGTGCATTCATCAATAACAGATGGGAGTAAGTCCTTTTTGATATCATCTGAGAAATAATCGTCAAGAGGTAAAAATACCCCTGCATGGCAAAACACACCCAGACGGTTTCCGTCAGACATGGTTAAATCTGGAAGATCATCCGAAATAATTGCGGACAGAAGCTGATTTGACAAATCCGCCTGTTCAGAGATCTTAATCTGAAATTCCTCATGAGCCTCGTCAATCTCTCCCAGCATTTTGTAATAATAATCACGCTCCGTCTCCACCAGATTCGACGGAATCCACACTGTAATATCTTTTCCGCCTTCCTGGACTGCCTGTGTCAAAGCCTGAGATTCCTCATTCTGCGCTGTCTGGTTCTGAACCTGAGACTTCGTCTCAACGGTTTTACTCTCTCCTGAGCAGCCTGCCGTTCCAAGAACCAAGATCCCGCTCACAAGACCACATAATGCTCTTTTGTGTATTTTTTTCATCTTCCGTTCTCCCTTCTTTTCCATTTTTTGCCTTTTTGCTTATATCGAACGCGTTCGATATTGGAATTATAATGCAGTTTACCCATGTAGTCAATTACTTTTTTGTCATTTTCTCCAAAATGCGATTGATTTGTGACTAATGCTGTATTTTCGAAAAAAAAATATACATATTTTACAAAACCGGTTACTTAACCGCTTATCCCTTGTTTATCTTTCTCTCTTTTGCTATACTAAACATACCTCAAGGAAAGAGAGACATCAACATGACCCAAAAAAAGAACCCAACTTTTAACGACATTGCAAAATACACCAATTTTTCAAAGACCACTATCTCCCGTTACTTTAACAATCCCGATTCCCTCACTCTGGAGAATCAGGAAATCATAGCAGATGCTTTAGTCAAATTAAACTACAAGGAAAACAAGGTGGCCCGAATCCTGGCCAACGGAAAAACAGAATTTGTAGGCATCATCATTCCTGATTTGTATCATCACTATTACTCAGAAATGCTGAATCAGATTTTGTCCACCTATGAAACCTTCGGCTACAAATTCCTCGTTTTCATCGGAAACAAACAGGAAGAGACAGAGCGGCGCTACATTCAGGAGCTGCTGGCCTATAAAATCGAGGGCATGATTATTCTAAGCCATACCATCCCCTCAGAAGAATTGGCCAGGCTCCCCATTCCCATTGTCACAATCGAGAGAGAAGATGAATCTATATCCAGCGTAAATACAGACAACTATATGGGAGGATACCAGGCCGCCAGCCTTCTGGCCAGACATAAATGCGACGTCCTCATTCACGTCAACTCTCCCACCAATGAAAACGTACCTGCCTATGGACGTCTTCTGGGATTCTCCAACTTTTGCAAAGAGCACGGTCTGAAACATGAAATCCTTCTAAGAGAACTGGGCCATTCCCACCAGGTAGCTCAATCTGTGCTTCTTTCCGCCCTGGAGTATCTGGCCGCCCACTATTCCAGTCAGAAAAAGGGGATTTTTGTATCCAACGACACCCATGCCAACGTTCTTCTCAATCTTCTGATACGCAGATACGGCTACCTGCCAGACGATTGGCTGATTGTAGGTTTTGATAACTCCCCCATATCCAGAGAAGCCATATTTCCCATCAGCACCATCGGACAACAGATTGACAAACTGGCATATGAAGCGGTAAGTTTGCTTGTAGAGCAGATGAACGAACGCAAAAAAAGAAAACCTCTTCCTCTGGAAAAGCCCATCCATAAGGTCATAACCCCAGTCCTTTTTCGGAGAGCGACCACAGAGAAAGATGAACTTAAAAATCTCTGATTAAAGAGAGGGCCGCTGTCAAACCGTTTTGCGTTTTGCAGCGACCCTCCCAAAATCGGAATAGGTTTTTTAGATTGTCCATATTACTCCCTCATCAGTTCCTTTACCTTACTCGCTGCCCCCATGCAGCCTTTAAATTCCACAGCCACCTCCTCCATACTCCCTTCTGCTACAGGCCGCATCAAAAAGTCCCCTTCTTTATCTACGACTCCTGCCACCATCATTTTCTCTGTCCCCATCTTCACCCACTCCCCAGCTACCTGCACGCTGCCAAACAGATGTCTGGCTAAATCTTTGCTGAGAACGCAATAATCTCCTCCCATTGCCAATCCATAACGTCCTGATAAAATGTCCCCTGGGTCCACTAAATCCATAGCACCATACACACAGATAATTTTAGCCCTCTGTCTTCTGTAAGTACTCGCACAACAGATAATCTGCTGTTTCTCAATCCGCCAGCCTGCTACCTTTCGCATTCCAAAAGCGCCCTGCTCTCCCCGCCTTTCCCACTGTTTCACAGTCTCAACATCAAATCCCTGCCCTCGGCAGTCGACATAAACACAGTAAGGCCTGGAAAACATCCAATACCAGACAGCCATTCCTGTCACAGCCAGGATACAGATTGCAAAACCCACCTTTGCCAAAACCTGAGCCATCCCTTTTCGCCTCACCTTATCCATCTAATAAAAATCTGACATCAGCCTTACTCTGCTTCCCTCACCAATAGCCTGATTCTCCCCCACAATCACCTGGTCCCCGTCAAATAAAGCGCCTTCTACCGCCACTTCCTGGCTTCCCTCATAGATTACCTGGACCTCTACTCTCTCTGCCCGAAATTCTTCTCCCAAAATGGAAGACGAAGCCCTTGCCACCAGACAATAATACCCCTTCATATCCTTTCGAAGCCCGGTTACAGGGATTACTTTTGGAAACATATCAGACTGTTTCGTACAAACATAACTGGTTACTGTTCCCAGAGGGAGCTCCAAATCCTCTAAATCCGCCTGAAAAATCCCTTCTGTTTCTTCTAAAAGGTTTATTCGGGCGATCACAGCCTCTTTCGTCTTATTGGTTCCCGGAATGCTGATTTTTATCCGATCTCCTACAGTAATCTTCTGCTCCTCTTTTAGAAAACTTCCCTCAAACTGGCTGTCGTTCACCGCCAGAGAAAGAAGTTCCTCTCCTGTGGTGGTCTTCCCTGAAGAAATCTCCAAATCCACCACCACCCCCGCTTCCATAGCTGTCACTTGGCCTCCTGTTCTGATCATCTCTTCCAAAATTTTCAACTCCTTCTCCTTTACCTCCCTGTCCAGCTTCAACCCCTTAATGGTCAAGTCAGAGATTCTCTTTTTCTGCTCTGATGACATCCGTGCGGCTCCGTCCTGCTTCTTTGCTGTATGAACCTGCCACTGAGCCTTCTCCACAGCTTTTCTCTGGTCTTCCAATGTATTTTGTGCTATTTCCAGTTCTTCCTCCGCTTGTTTTATGGCCGCCTCATAAGACTCCTTCCTTGCTTCCTGGACGCTGGTCAAACCGGCGTGAATTCTATTCTCCTGATCATCCACCACATCAAGTTGAAATCTGGTATAGTCCACTCTGTCCTCCCAAAAATTTCTCAAATCCTCCAAGTCCTCTCTGGCCCGTTCTAACTGCTTTTCCAGCTTTTTCACCGTATTCTCATCCTCGTCAGAAATAAGATCCAGTTCCTCCTCCAGATCCTCAATCTTCCTCTCCGCTGCCAAAAGTTCCTGATCCCTGGAATTTTTCGCCGCAAGGAGATTCTGTCTGGCCTCTTCCCACTCCTTTTCCTGCTGCCGCCACAACTCCTCTTCGGTCAAATCCATGCTGTCCTCATACTCCTTGTGAATCCTTGCCACTTCCTCATTGTAATCTGCAAAAATTTCCTCAAATTCTGTCTGCCCTTGTGCAAGCTCCCTAAGGGCCAGTTCCAGTTCCCACTGTGCCGCCTCTGTCTGAGTAAGTCCTATATAACTTTCCTGAGAAATCTGTTCTTTTTCCAGATCTAAATCCAACTGTTCCAACTCCCGCAAAAGTTCCTCTCGTTTCTCTGCCATAGAAGTCCCGTCATACCAAAACAGACAGTCCCCTTCCTGAACCTGGCTTCCTGGCAGCACCTCCATTTGTCCCACTCGAAGGCCGCCATAAACCGGGTAGATCTTCCGCGCCTTCGCTTTCACCGTTCCCTGCCCCTCTGCTGTCACCTCTACTGATTTTTGCTTTGCCGATGTGGTTAACACCTTGGGGACTGTAACGCTGTCATATACTCTGGAAGCGACGGTGCAAAAACCCATAAAAAGAAAAAATCCCACTAACATCCATCGTCTCACTGATAGGTCTCCTTTCCGTTTCATCTCTTTAGTTCTCACTGCTTAAGTCCCGAAGTTGCCACTCCCTGCTCTAACTCCTCCTGACAATTCAGATAAACGAGGGCTGGCAAAAGACAGGTAACCAAAGCCGCCGCAAATGCAACGGAGGCTTTGTCCTTTGCAATGTCTGGAAGATACAAAGAAAGAGGCCATAAAGTCTTGTCTTTCAAATAAGTGATAGGCTGTTCCAGGGAATTCCACCCTTCCACAAAGCTCAACATCAATGCGGTGACAACCGCCGGATATCCTAAAGGCATCCCAATGTGGAGAAATGTATAAACATCTCCTGCGCCGTCCAAATAAGCAGCTTCCAGTAATTGTCTGGGAATGGTTTCGAACGATTTTGTCATGATAAAAACAGGCAGAGTGGACCAGATTCCCGGGATAATAAGAGCCAGATGGGTATTCATAAGTCCAATCCGGTCAAGAACCAGATAGTTGGACACCTGGGTTACCTGAAACGGAAGCACCATCAAGAGGACGTAGGCTCCAAACAGCGTTCGTTTTCCTGGAAAAGAAAATTTTGCAAAAGCCCATGCTGCCGGGGCCCCAACCAAACATTGCCCCGCCAGCATGGGAAGGACCTGAATGCAGGAATTCCAAAACATTACAAAAAATCCGGGGGAACAAAAAAGCAGCTCCCAAAGAGCCTCCAAAGACGGATAGGTAGGCAGAAATGCCAGCCTTACTTTGTCCTTCCCTAATCCCAAAGGCGACAGATAACGCCAGTACAGCTCGTCCGCTGGCATCAAAGCCCCGGATATCATAACCAGAAGAGGTAGCCACACAAAAAGACAGACGAAAAAAAGGGCCATCCTAATCCACTTTTTTCTTTTTTTCACTGCCCATCACTCCTCCTTCTTATCACCAAAGCCACAGCCATAGGCAGCACAGCCGCCCCTACCATCATCACTGCAGCAGCCGTCATTTTCTGCACATCCAGGCTGAGAAACCAATGGGCAAACAAATGAGGAATCAGATAAATAGACGGTTCCGGATAAGAACCTGCCAAAAGATACGCTTCCCTGTATACCCGAAAAGAGTTGACAATGGAAAGAACCCCTACCAGACCAAAAGTCCCCGTTAAACCAGGCAGTGTGATATACCACATTCTGGCCCATGCCCCAGCTCCGTCTATTTTAGCCGCCTCGTACAATTCCCCCGAAATCCCCCAAAGGCCTGCCAGCCATAAAATCATATCATACCCAGCGTGCTTCCACAAATACGTGATGATAAGAACCGGAAAGGCCCACTGGGAAAACGCCCAATCTGTCTCCCAAACAGTTCCCGTCACCCCAGCCAAAAGCTGATTAAGCGTTCCCTCTGGACATAAAATAATTTTCCAAACAAGGACCATGCTGGCCGCAGGAATCGTCATGGGAAGGACCAGGGTGGTCCTAAAAATCCCCATCCCCTGATCCCTTAATCTGTTCTGTTCTGCACTGCTGGAAATCAAAAGAGCCATCCCCAGAGAGAGCAGCAGCAAAAGCGGCATACACACTGCCAAAAATCGTACTGTATTTCCAGTCGCCAGACGAAAAGCCGAATTTTCCAACACTGCCTGGTAATTCCTTAATCCCATAAACCTGGTTCCCATAGCATCCTGAAAGGAACGCTTTATCACATCCAAAAACGGAATGCCCGTAAACACAATCACTCCAACAAGGCTGGGAGTAAGAAACAGCCAGGGAAGAAGCTTTTTCTTTCCCCCCTTACTCCGCCAGATAAATAGACAGCTTCCGAAGAATTTTATCCGCTGCAGCTTCCACATTTTCCTTGTTGTCATAATAATCCCTGGAACCCTCCACAATCATATTCATCATGGTCTCATCTACTACAGCCGGTATCGTTAAAGCTTCTATCATCGATGCCACCTCCCGCCTGGTTTCCAGGTCAGGCCAATCTGCATGGATTTCATAGCTGCCGTCTCCAGCAGAAGAGCCTACAGACCAGCTTTCTTTCTCTCTCTCCGTAATAGTTTCCAATGCCTTTTTGTTTACCGGAAATCCATCGTAAAGCTCTTCCTTCTGTACCTCAAAGGACAAGAGACAGCGGACAAATTCTTTTGCCATATCCTCATTGGCGGTTGAGCGGTTGATTCCTGTCAGCGTCAAAGGCAGGTAAAGCTTTCCCACAGAAACCATTCTGGTTTTATCAGAGTGACTTCTCACCTCTACCGGTATACATAAATCCATAAAGCAGCCAAAGCTGGCGATTCCGCTGTCGCAATGCCCTGCATCGTACTGTATGGCTGAATCCCTTATTCCGCTGGGCTGCACATGGTTGCTTACCCAATAAGTCTTCCCTTCCTCCTCCGTAAATGAGTTTTTCGAATTGCTGGCTTCTCCGATCACCCTCACGGTCTCCAGATAACGGATCAGGGTGTCACGGTCTGCCAGTCCCTTTCCATTTATAAACAATTCTTCATACTGAAGCCTTGCCGTCATACGAAGCAGATTTTCATAAATCTCTATGGGGACTAGCGGTCTCTCGCCTTTATATCCTGCCATTGTCCCCAGGCTGGAATAAGCTGCAATCGCCTTATCCTCTCCTAACAATACCGGAATCTCTATTCTGGCCGGAACCTGATAGATGGCCCCATCCTCCTGTCGAAACCCTTCTAAAAGATTGTTTAACATCTCTTCAGAAGTTTCCAATTCGCCCACCAGACTGCTTAGATCCATGAGAATTCCTTTTTCTATATAGGAATCAACAGGAAGTCCGTCCAAAATCAGCACGTCGGCTCCTTTACCGCTTAACAGCTCTGTGTTGAGTCCCTGAATCATCTCTTCTGTCACCGTCCCGTCTTTCTCTGTGGCTGTGCGTACCTCCACCCGAATATCTGGATGCTCGCTCTGAAACTGGGAAGCTGCCTGCCTCACTGTAGAGTTGTCTGTCAGACTGTAAACCGTAAGGCCAGAGGGAGGAACTGAGGACAGGTCTTGATCATAGGCATAGTGAAAAATCTGAATCCCACTGCCTCCCTCACTAGTAAAAGCTCCATAAAAATCTCCTTGGTCGCCTTGCAGAAATTGCTGAAGAAATAAGCTTCTCATGCCCATATGATTCAGACTTCCATCCATCAGAATCTCCCACAAGGTTCCCCCCTTATTTATATGGGATAAGCCAGTCTCATTGGCAGCATAAATTCCTCCGTTTCCGTCTCCAAATAGAATTACTGTTTCCCTGCTTCCCTTTATCTCTTCCCAGGCAATGGCCTCTAATACCTTTCCATTTTTCAGGTTGTACCTTACCAGCTGGTCTTCCTGAACTGTCACAAGCTCCTCTCCCTCACAGAATCCTCTGGCCTCGCTGGTGCTTCCTGAAAAGTCTTTGGCAAACGTATACAAAAGAACTCCAGAAGGGTCATAGAGGGAGAGATCCCAGTATCCGTAGATTAACAAATT
Source organism: uncultured Hungatella sp. (assembly GCA_910579515.1). Lineage (GTDB taxonomy): Bacteria > Bacillota > Clostridia > Lachnospirales > Lachnospiraceae > UBA3402. Next base: position 7,135 of record CAJTUV010000003.1, on the reverse strand, counting down.
CCCATTTTCTAAAACTTCGACCTTTGGCGGAATCAGCCCATAACTGCTCCCGTCCTTTGGCTTGAAAACCTCTTCCAGAAGTTCTGTGGCTGTGCCGTCCTCTTTTAGCTTGAAAAGATGAAACTGATATTCCTGATCGGTTCCTCCTATGTAGCAGCCTTTGTCCATGCCATAGGTCACCAGGCTCAAATCAAGACTCCTGTCTTTTAAAATCTGTTCCCCCTGCCAGTTCTCTTCCTTCTCCCATGCGCCATTCTGGTATCTGTAGTGAAAAACCTTTGTCACTGTTCCCGAAGAATCCCGATTCATGGTGAACAGCTCCAAATCACCTCCTGTTCCTCTGATAAACTGGCACAAGGACTGTTCTTTTATCTCCTCAGGAAGTTCCATCTGCGTCTCCCCGTATCGTCCTAATGCCCCTGAATTTTCAGGCTCATGTCCTGATATCGGCCCCTGCCCGTTTACTCCTATGCTGGCTGTACTCTCTTGTATTTTATTCACTTCCCTCTTCTGACAGCCAGAAAGCAGACCTACTGCCAGACCTGCCGCCAAAATCCATGCTGTTATTTTTCCATATATTTTTCTCATCATGGCCTCCTTTCTTTTCTCCAGAATATCAAATCTTTCTCTAAAAAAACTGGAAAAGTAGAAAAAGTTTTTCAAGATTTTTTAGAGAAATGTATGATATACTGTTTCTTTAGACAGACAATCATTGATTATATCACATAGGAAATGAGGATGATCGCATGAAAGTATTAATGATCGAGGATGACCAGGAGCTTTGTCAGCTGGTCTGCCTGGCTCTTCAAGAGGCAGGATACGAGACAGATACATGCCATACGGGAAGCGACGGACTTTTTTATGCTAAAAGCCAGGTCTATGATGCCATAATCCTGGATCGGATGCTGCCTGAAATCGACGGGCTTACAGTTTTAGAAGCGCTCCGCCGTCATAAGGTTTTGACTCCGGTGATTCTCGCAACTGCCTTAAACAGTCTTTCTGACCGTATCCATGGTCTAGATGCCGGAGCTGACGACTATCTGGTCAAACCTTTTGCAATCGAGGAATTGCTGGCCCGTATTCGTGCCGTCACCAGGCGGCCGGGGAATCTTCAAACTGCCTCTGACCTGACCTTTTCAGGTCTTCAGTTAAATCCTTTAAACCATCAGCTATCCTACAGCCAAACCGTTGTAACCCTCTCTAAAAAGGAGGCTGCGCTTTTAAGCTATTTTATGAAAAACCCTAATCAGACTCTTCCCCGTTCCATGATCCTTTCTTATGTATGGGGCTCCACCTCTGATGTAGAGGAAGGAAATTTGGATAACTATGTTTATTTTTTAAGAAGACGGCTGAAAGCTCTGATGGCTCCTGTAAAACTGACTACGGTTCATGGAGTCGGTTACCGTCTTGAGTCCACATAATACCTGACAAAAAGGAGGCCCCTTTGTATGAAAACACTCCGCAGACGTCTTACCGCTTTGTATACCATTACTACTGGCGCCATTCTTCTTTTCGTTATGGCTGCCTTCCTTTTATTCTCTATCCAAAAGACGCGAGCTACAGAAATGGAACAATTTCAGATGGTCTGGAGCTCTCTAAGTTCCAGACTCCAGGCTTCCCACGCATTTTCTCATGGATTTTTAGCTCAGACCGAAAACGACTATCATCTGATTATCCATATTCAGGAAAACGGCTCCCCTCTTTTCTTTCAAGGCGTGTTTATGCCTGAAACAGACAGAGAAATCCTGATTTCCAGGGCCCGAATGCTGGCCCAGGAACAGGGTGTATTCATGGATCGGGCTCCTGTCTCTTCATCTGCAAATGTTTCTTCCCTCATGACCCTTACAGGGGATCATGGGGATTCCTACTATGCCATGGTCCTAGCTCTCTCCACCAGAAATGGAGTAAAAAGCCTTTGTGTCATTTCTTTAATTCCCTCTGTCTGGGAGTCATTAGGCGGACAACTTTTGTATCTGAGTTTTCTGGCTGCCTTAGGAATTCTCTGCCTGTGGCTGATGAGCTGGTGGTTTGTTGGCTGGTCTTTAACGCCTGTAGAGGAAAGTCAGAAAAAGCAGTCCCAGTTTATCGCCGCTGCCTCCCATGAGCTTCGCTCCCCTCTTGCAGTTCTGCGGTCTGCTGTCGCCGCCATTTCCTCCTCACCACAAAAAAAGGACACGCTGCTGCCGCTTATAGACAGCGAGTGTGCCCGTATGTCACGTCTGATTGACGATATGCTCTTCCTTGCTTCCTCTGATGCAAAATCCTGGAACGTGGACAAAAAGGAAGTCGATATGGATACCCTTCTTATTGATTTGTTCGAGTCCTTTCAGCCTGTATGCAAAGAAAAAGGGATTTCACTTCACCTATCGCTTCCAGACCAAACCCTTCCAATCATCATCGGAGATCCTCAGAGAATCCGCCAGCTTCTCATGATCTTTCTTGATAACGCCCTTCAGTATACGCCTGCCGGACGTTCCATCTATGTAAGGGCTCAGATAAATCCCAAAAAGAAACTTTTAATTCTTCAGGTGGAAGATGAGGGCTGCGGAATCTCTCCAGAGCATAAGCCCTATATCTTTGACAGATTCTATCAGGCAGACTCTGCCCGAAGCGACAAGCAGCACTTCGGCCTAGGACTTAGCATCGCCAGGGAACTTACGCTGCTCCACCATGGTACTGTCAGCTTGTCTGATGGAAGCGAAGGTGGAAGTTGTTTTTCTGTAACGCTGCCTTATGGGATCTGAAAGGATTCTTGGATATGTCGATAGAATAAAAGTAACCCCCGTTTGTACTTTGCGTACATTCGGGGGGGCTTCTTTTACGGAGAGTGTGGGATTCGAACCCAAAGATACCCCTTGAATTATAAGGATAAATTGGTATCATGTGATATTTTGTGTGATATTGTGTCAGTATTGCTGCTGAAAAAATTACAGGCGGTAGGTGTTATCCCGCCGCCTGTACTATTCTACGCATATGCAACATCAACAATGTCTTCGCCACAATTTATATAGATTGTTTGCTCTAATGCGCTTGCTTGTTCTTCAGCGTATTTAACGACTTCTTTTTCCGTTCCACAGAAATCATTTAAAATATTTTCGCCATCTTCATTTGTAAACCAATATCTATTTTTCATATCTTCCTTTCTTTCTCCCGGCGCACCCCCGCTGGGTGGGTGGTGTGGCTCAGGTAAACAGCAGAAACAGTCCAACCACGACAACGAGTAACCAAATAACTGCCACTACAAGCTTAAAAATATCCTTTATCATATTGATTTTACAGACAGACTGTGTTATTTTTTAGGTAGGGGAGGGTTCCCTCCCCAGAACCTATCGGATACTCTCTATTACCATTTTGATGACGGCTATGAGAGTTCCAATTTCAAGGGCAAGTTGAGTGAGTGCTCGTACCACTTTTACCAGCTTGCCTATTTTCTTGTCCATCTGCATTCCTCCTTTCCTCTCGTGATGATATTATTATATCATTGGTTACCAATAAAGTCAAGAGATTTATGTAAGTTATTTAAAATATTTTTCTTGAACTTTGGTAACCAATGTGTTATTATATAGGTAACCAATAAAAAGGAGATAAAACTATGGTAGAGAGAAATATAATCATGGGAAAAGCCGGGGGAACTGCTGGAAAAAACTCGGTCAACTATAAAATCAGTCTTCCGGCAGAAATGGTAAAGGAATTGGGCGTGACGCAGGAGGACAAGGCGGTATTAGTTTCTTTTGAAGATGGAAAAATAATCATAAAAAAGAAAGTAAATACTTGACATTGGTAACCAATATTGATATAATAGTATTATCAGATGAGGCAAGTAAATCTGATGAACGGAAAGGAGAATAAAGAATGTTGGAGGTAATGGACGAAATGACAGAGAAAGAGCAGAAAACAATGTTTATAAGCGCATATATGAATTTACAGCGCGTCAAGGTATCGGAGGATAAGGACAAGGAAATTAGAAACCAGGAAAGGGAATTAAAAGCAAAACTTGAAGCATTGGGCGTTGTAGTTGAGGACTTGACAATCGAATAACAGAAAAGAGAGCGGAGCTTGCCACCGCTCTTTTCTATCATATAAGATCAACTTATCAGATATCTCCTCGCCACTGTATCATATTCCGTAATCATCAGTTCCCCTTGGTCATTCGTTACCATACACTGTCCCTCATGAATTCCTTCAGGACAAAGAAAATATTTCTTCCCATCCGGCGCCGTCTGATATCCTGTCAGCATATACCCGTTAGAGTCAAACAGATACCAGCCAGAGGAACCAGAGGTTTGTTCTGTCAGATATGCCCAGCCGTTGGAAGGATAGAAGCCGTCTTTATACTGATACCACCAGCGTTTGCCATCTGCAGCCAGTACAAAACCTTCCTGATATGTTTCTACCAAGGAATAGTCTGGCCGACCATATCCATCAATCCGTTTCTTGCCGCTCGACCACCCTATAGGATATTGCTTATAGGCCACACATCCTCCCTCATTTTCCAGAATTTTGCTTGAGCTGGTGTTACCCTCTACCGTGTAAACAATGCCATCCTTAACGCTATAAACGTATCCGGTATGGTAAATCCGTGTGCCATTATGGAAAAATATCTGGTCCCCTTCCTGGGGTTCTTTATGATACCGCCCCATCTGCTTATAATAATTAGCAGAGGTTGGCGTATACGCTGAGAAACCGCCCAGTAATGCCCTGGCCTTATCCACTCCAAATAGATGGATGAAGACAGTATCAATAAAGCTGTCACACCAGGGCTGTCCCTGGACATTAATGCCGGTTTTACTCCTATACAGCTCCGCAAAGACAGTATAATTGCCCGTCCCCGCATGTTTCTTATAATCTTCAGGGCTGTCATATGTACCAATCTGTGATTTCTTATTTTTCTCACAGTACCCAACCCACTTTTTAAATTCAGGCGTTACTTTATCTTGTATGATTCCCATTCGTCTCCTCCATTTTTTAAGGCCCAGGACCTATCCTGAGCCTGCTTGTCTACTGCTCCAGTTTCGCTTTATCCTCTACCTGCCCTTTTATCATCTTCGCAAGCGGCATTAAAAACGGCGGAATATCCACCCCTATGTCAATCAGATTTTCCAAGATGGATATAACTTCGTTGCAGATCAGCCAGACGGCCACCACGGTGGCCACAATATAAGGCAATGATAGATTAAGGCCGATATACTGGACCGTATAACCGATTAACATATCCATCATCCATCCGATAAATATCAGTACCCACATCCCTATCTTTTTGTAGATACCTCTGATCCCTTTGTAGCTGCTTACCTGCTCCTCTCTGTATTGTGAGGCCGCAATACCAGTTATGTAGTCCGTAACATTGCCTACAACCAGAAGCGCCACTGGCAGCGCTAGGATTCCCAAGAGGCTAAATAACGCACTCCATACCGCAATAAAAAACGCTTTCATTCTCTGCATAAATATTTCTCCTTTCACACGAAAAAAAGAGCCTGTTAAGCTCTCTATAACCATATGATTCTTGGTTTATTTTTAGTTAATGCTATGTTGTAGCGCGGCCGCTCTTCCTTCCACCACCAATGCCGCAGCAGATCATCCAAAACAATGCCGGCTAAACTAACTGGAAGCCACAACGCAAAATACTGGAGACATATCTGGCCTAGGATATTACCAGGTACACCGCTGTAATCCCAGACTCCCCAGCCAAGCCATAGATTGACAATACAGCCAGTTACAAACTCCAGTCCTGTGATGATACAGGCCCCAATGAATACCTGCTGGTATAAGGGCATTTCCCAGGGTAATACCTCATTAATTAATCCCAAACAGATAAAACATGCTCCGCCTAAGAAAAACATAGTCCAATGGGTCCAGCCACGCCAAAGCAGCTCCAATAACAGGTATAGTAAGCCGCCTGTCTCAAATAAAAAAATATGCTTAAGATATGGTCTCCTCTTCTTCATTTTGATTTACCTCCGCCATTGCTGCTATCTGTATAAGATATGCGTTAAGCACCTCGCTCCTGTACTCCTCTGGCACATCTGCCCCATAAAATATTGACCATACATCATCCGCCGTCTGGCAGTCAGCAATCCACATATTGAGGGCATTACAATAGGTTGTATGATAAGAGACATGCCACATGGCCGCCTGGATGATAGACTGCATATCCGCTGCACTGTAATAGCGGCATGGCTGGCCATCTGCATGATACTCCAGTATCTCTGCCCCTGTTGCCAGCTGGGACTGCTTGCCAAACAGGTTCAGCTGGTCATGCTCTGTAAGACTGTAGTGCTCTACAGTGCCATCAGCCAGAGTGACGCTTACCCCTGTGTAAATCCTTCTCTCACAAGCCTCTGCTATCTCTCGTTTCTTCGCTGTCTGTGCCTCCAGGAGCAGTTCCTCCGGTGTTGGTACGTAGGGTTCTGGTGGAATGACTGGTTCTGGTTCATGGTATATGCTTCCATCATTAGACAAATACACCGTCCGTCCCTCCGCCTTGTACACCGTATCATACCCCATAACATGGCCAGCCTCCATGCCGCCCTTGGTGTATGTGGTAATCTCTCCCCACTCATCAGGCATAGTTTCCCCCGAAAACTCTATCCGCATGATATTAGGGGATTCTGGGTGGATACTGATAATCTCGTACTCGGTATCCTTGATTTTTACTTTCATTCAACTTTCTCCTTCCTTTTTTAGTTTTATCTATAATAAAAAGGCCTTTTCAGACCTTGGATTTTCAAATTTATATGATTGACTCAGTAATATAGTGATGTCGTCTTGTGGAGTGGAGAACTGACTTTCGAAGAAAACAAAGTTATAACCTTAAACGACAATATTTCAAAATATAAATACATTAATATTTATGTTAATTATGGAGGCGATTGTCCAATATTTGCTTTTCTATCTACCAACAGATATTTTGAAATGAAAATATATAATATGGGAAATAATTTAACTTCGATTTCATTATGGGTTGAAGAGATTAAACTTTACAAAGAGTCAGATACTACACTAAAAATCGACAATGATAGTTGGATTAACTGGTTTTGGAGTGGTCATAGCACAGATTCAGCAACGAAAAGCAGAACTTTCGCTTCTATTTATAAAATCGTAGGCAGGATGGTTTAATCTCAAACCAAAGTGCCTT
>CAJTUV010000002.1 GCA_910579515.1 uncultured Hungatella sp. | reverse complement strand
TTTTTGTTACAATCCGCTTTTCATGGTTGCAGAATTGTTCATTTTCCTGCATAATAGCCTTAATAAGAATTGAAAGCAGGTAAAACAATATGTCTATGGAACAACTGTCACTCTTTGACGACCGGGAAGCCTACAATCCTCTGGCCAGCCGAATGCGTCCAGAAGATCTTGAGGACTTTGTCGGTCAGGAGCATCTTTTGGGAGAGGGTAAGCTTCTCCGCCAGCTCATCAACCAGGACCGGATCCCTTCGATGATATTCTGGGGACCTCCAGGTGTTGGAAAAACCACACTGGCAGGTATCATCGCCCACAAAACTCACGCCAAATTCATCAACTTCAGCGCGGTAACCAGCGGAATCAAGGAGATCAAAGAGGTTATGGCCCAGGCGGAGCAAAGCAGGCATATGGGCGTCAAAACCTTGGTGTTTGTGGATGAGATCCACCGTTTTAACAAGGCCCAGCAGGATGCTTTTCTTCCCTATGTAGAAAAAGGCAGCATCATTCTTATAGGCGCCACCACAGAAAACCCTTCTTTTGAGATTAACAGCGCTCTTTTGTCAAGATGCCGGGTCTTTGTCCTTCAGCCCTTGTCTTCAGATGATTTGTTCCGGCTTTTAAAACGAACCTTAAAAAGCCAGAAAGGTTTTGGTTATCTGAATATTGAAATCTCAGACGATATGATTTCCATGATTGCAGAATTTGCCAACGGAGACGCCAGAACCGCGTTAAACGTTTTAGAAATGGCGGTGACCAACGGAGAAATCAGTTCGGATAAGACAAGCATTACCTTAGACGTGTTAAAGCAATGTATTGGCAAAAAAAGTTTACTGTATGACAAAAAAGGAGAGGAACATTATAACTTAATCTCCGCTCTCCATAAATCCATGAGAAACTCCGACCCAGACGCTTCTGTCTACTGGCTGGCCCGTATGCTGGAGGCCGGAGAAGATCCCCTTTATATAGCCAGAAGAATCGTCCGCTTTGCCAGCGAAGATGTAGGGATGGCAGACAGTCAGGCTCTCCCTTTGGCAATCGCAGCCTATCAGGCCTGCCATTTTCTGGGTATGCCAGAATGCAACGTCCACTTAAGCCATACGGTCATCTATCTGTCCATGGCTCCCAAGTCCAACTCTGCCGAAACCGCCTACAACACTGCGAAACTAGACGCCCAGAACATGCTGGCAGAACCTGTGCCTTTGGTTATCCGCAATGCGCCTACAACGTTAATGGAACAGCTTCATTATGGGGAAGGGTATGTATATGCCCACGACACCAAAGAAAAGATGGCAAGAATGCAGTGCCTGCCAGATTCTTTGATAGGGAAAGAATATTATCATCCTACGTCAGAAGGAAAAGAAGCCCAGGTAAAAGAACGGCTGGAGCAGATTAAGAAGTGGAAGGCAAGAGAGTGACTATGGAAGGCGGGCAAAGTGAGTCCACTCTCTTTAAATCCCGCCTTCCTTCATCGCATCATACGCCCTGTCATAATCTTCTTTCTTGACAAGAATATAATCTGTATTAAATGTGGAAATCACAAAAATTCCAATCCCTTTTTGTGCCAGCAGCGAGGAAATTTTTGCCAGCACTCCAATAAGGGAAAAGTCCAGAATCCCCGCTACCCGAAACATCTTCCACCCATCCTCACGTTCAAGGGCATTTTGCGGCGCCTGAGTTGTCGGACAGACGAGAGAATACTCCTCATCTGTCCTTCCGGTAAATGTAAACTCCAAGGAATTGTCCACTTTCGAAAAATCAGTTACTTTACAGACAGAAAACTCCCCTTCTACTTTTTCTATCTTTCTATCCATCTTTTACTTCCCTTTCTGTTTCTGGTAAAACTCCTTTAGCTCTGCCTTACGAATCTCTGGCAGAAAGTTTTTCTTTACTCCCTGTATTGCTCCCTCCAGAGCCAGAAGCCTGTGAATGCAGGCAGACTCGTCAATCCGCTGAATCCGAAGCCAGATCTGCTCCGCACCGATGCGCTTTAAATCTTCTTCCGTATGGATTCCCACTTCCTCCAACTGCTGCTCCAACACCTTTCCGATATTCGGTAAATCTGCTAACTGTCCCATAAACCCTCCTTCGTGTCTTTCCTTTTCTAGTCATCTCATCCTGCGGTTATCTCTGTCTTTGTATCTGGTAAACCATCCAAATCTCATCACAATACCGATTGTCTTTTAACTTATAAGCTCTGGGAATCCTGCCTATACGCACAAACCCCATCTTTTCATATAACGAGATCGCTCTCTGATTATCTTCAAACACCGTCAATTCAATCTGCTCAAATCCAGTGTTCTTCGCCTGCTCCAAAAGCTCCTCTATCATTTTCCTGCCCACACCCAGACCCCACGCCTTTTTCTTCACAGAGATGCCAAACTCCCCTCTGTGTCGGTATTTCATCAGATCGGCCACTCTGGAAATCCCTGCGCTCCCCACCATTTCTCCATCTAAATAGGCAGACAGCAAAAAGTTGTCCTCATGAGCATTGACTTTCTTTAAGTGCTCCTTTTCCTCGTCCACAGTCATCACAATCTCCTCAGGATAGCGGGCCATAAAGTAAGTTTCCTCTGATGTAATCTGCAGATGTTCCAAAACCTCTTTCGCTTCCTCCGGTTCTGGACTTTTAAAAATCACACTCTGCCCATTTTGTAACTTCACTTCCTTTTTTTTCAGATACATTCTCTCATCTCCCCTTTCTATTGTTTCCCAATCTCAGACGAGAACCCAGAAAGGTCCTGTCCCTTTAAAGCCTTTTCCAACAGTTGGGGAAGCAGTTGGGGATTACACGCAAAACATGGAATCCCTAATGAGGCCACCTTCTGAGCCATCTGTGCGTCATAGTAAGGCTTTCCTCCGTCTGCAATCGCCAGGAGGCAGACTACCGTAACGCCGTCCTCTTTCAGTTCTCCCAGCCTTCGAACCAAAGAAGCACGATTTCCCCCTTCCATCAAATCCGTAACCAGAAAAAACAAGGTCTTTTTGGGATTCTCTATCAGCCCCTGGCAGTATGCCACAGACTGATTAATATCCGTTCCGCCCCCAAGCTGAAAACCGAACAGCAAATCCACAGGATCGTCACATTTCTCCGTCAGATCTACCACGCTGGTGTCAAAAGCCACAATGCGGGTTTTAATGGAAGCCATACTTGCCAGGATACAGCCTACAATCGAAGAATAAATCACCGATTCTCCCATGGAGCCGCTTTGGTCCACATCCAAAATCACCGTATACTTATTCGCCGCAGTCTTGCTTGTTCGGTCAAAGAAATAAAAACGCTCTGGTATCACCTTTCCAATATGAGGATTATAGTTTTTAATCCCTCTTCGGATGGTGGTCTCATAATCCAGGGCCGCTGCCGACGGAATCGGCGAGTGCTGCCTCCTATTAACGGCCACGGTCACAGCCCGCCGGATGTCGCTTTCCAACAGTTTATTAATCTGTTCCACAATCTTTCGGATAAACTCTCTGACGCCTTCCTTGCTTCTCTTTGGAACCTGATCCTTTAGAAGCATAATCGTGGCTGCCAGATTCATATCCGGCTCCAGGTTTTCTAAAAGCTCTGGTTCAAAAATTAACTGCTTTAGCCCGCAGCGCTCCATAGCATCTGACTGGATAATCTTCACCAAATCCTTATCAAACAAAGACCTGACGTCTCCCAGCCACCTGGATATCTGTGGATTAGAAGGCCCATGTCCGGCTCCTCTTGTTCCAAAGCCAAAACCGCCTGACTCGCTCCGATTATAAATGGCTGCTAAAGCCTGGTCCATCAAAAACTGTTCCTGGGAAAGAACTTCTCCCCCTGCTTTGTTCATATTCTGGAACCGGTTTTCTGACTCCTGCCCTAAAATCAGCCTCCAGCGTCCAATCCGCTCTGAAAGTTCCATCAAAACTCCCCCTATATATCGTCAAAATCAAAATCATCCAGCCCGTTTATAAACTCCTCAGCCTGCTCTGATTCCAGAGTGACAACTCCGTTTAAAACCTCGCTGACAGAAGCAGGATTCACCTGCCAGATTTCTCCCAGATTCTCCGCGATCCGGTCTTTCTCCTCGCTGGAAAAATCTGCAAAGGCCCTTCTTAAAAAGACCAGCGCCCGTTTAAACTCCTCTTGTGACAATGTATCCAGATAATCGCTTAATTTTTCCCACAAGGTCATTCTGGCTATGAGGGCATAGTGATTTTTCATGGACAAGCCTTCAAACCATCCGGCCCCCAGCTCCGCCGGTATTCCTCTGGAGAGACGCCGCTCCACTTCCCTTCCCAGCTCCTCTTTCTCCATCTGGCCCCGTTCTAACAAAATTGCCGCCGCCAGGCCGGATAGCCTGGTATTCAAATCGTCCCTGGACGCAATCTCAGAAAGAACCCGATTCCACCGCTCCTCGTCTAAAAACTCATGATTAACCACTACGTCGTTTAACAGATTCATAGCCTGCCCGATTCTCTGAGCCGCCTGGTCGTCACAGACACACTCCTGAACTAAAATGAGACAGGACCGTAAAAACAACTGGGATAACAGAGGAATCAATGGCTCTCTGTCCAGTTTCCGAATGTCCCCATAGCGGATTACCACAGACAAGCTCATAGCCGTATCTGCCAGCTCTGGAACAGAGGCCGCATCCACAGCCGATTTCTGCAGTGCCGAGACAGCCATAGACAAGGAAGACGGCATACCGCAATAACACGCCTCTTCCACCACAGACGCAATATCGGCAATGGAGCTTCCTGCATCGATCCGGCTTTTCAGTTCAAATCCCGCCGCCTGTTTTACTGTGTCGCCTTTTAAAACCGCCTCCACAATCTGAATCTCAGCCTCTGGCGTCCATTGAAGAACCCAGCGCTCCGCCCATGTCGCATTTTCCTGCCGATTCCCCGAAAGCGTGGCAAAACGGATTCCCAATACCCGCAGTTTATGTAAAAAGAAGGAACGCTCTAAATCCAGAAACGCGGACTTTCTGGATTTTACCGTCAGCTTTTCCCTTAAATCCAGAGACAGATCCTGTGCAGTCAAAGACTTGTATTTTTCCAGACGAAGTTCTTCCAGTTCTCTGTAAAAGTCAGACTGAATGGAGGTCTGGCTGACGCCCTGGGGCAGACTCCCAATGGCAGTCCCAATCTCCGTATCCGCGCTTGCCATAGCAATCTCTGAAAAATGGCCATGGCCCATACAAGTTACGGCTCCGTCTCTTAAATCCCTAAGTGCAGGAATCTTAAATCCCCGCAGCTCTGCCAGAGAATAGGCAAGACGCAGCGCCTCGATCACCTCCGCAGAAGACACCATATTTCCGTGATCTCTTTGAAACTTAGCCAGACCTGTCAGATACCGGTTTGCCCCATAATCCGGCTGGCCTGACAAAAAGCCTCTCCACAACATTTCATAGTAAGCCGGAGCATGGTTTCCCGCTCCATATCCAGACCGCTCGGAAAGGCGGTAATAGGAATAAGGCATAAGAGTCTTCTTGGTTTCCAGCCTAGGCAGCGCCGCCTTCTCTTTGTCGGAAAGAATCGTCCCCATATCCAGAATCCCTTCCACATGAAAAGCCCCCGTAACCACGGCTATCTTCTCCATGGGGATTCCTTCTTCTACAGCTTCCTTTATCACCCGTTTCATGTATGCTTCCCGAACCAGGTTTTGGGCGTCTTTAAAAAGCTGCCTCTTTGGCTTTTCGTTTCCTGTAAAGGTAAGGGCTCTGAGAGAACGCCCAAATTCCCCTGCTCCTCTTTGGTATGCATAAAAATCTGCCCCGTGTTCTATGGTTCTCTCCCAGAAGGTTTCCTGATCCTGATCCTCTGAGGCTTTATCCAGCTGCTCATAGATTCCGGTCTCTGCCTCATCCTCTGTTTCTTCCTGGCTTTCTGTCTCTTCCTGCCTTTCTCTTTCTTCTCTCTTTTCTTCCATTCCTAAAAACACGTCTGAGGGCAGGTCGCAGAATCTGCATAAGCATCCATGATCCCTGGCCCACAAAATGGCCTGATATTCTGGAGAGTAGCACGCAAATGGATAAAGAATCGTTCTTATTGGCAGAGACTGAGTATAAGCCATCACCGCAATGGGAGGCTTTATATCCTTTCCTCCTAACTCTCCGATCAGCTCCGTGAAATCGGAAGGTCCCTCAATCAAAACCAGAGCGGGATTTACCTGATCCAAAAATTCCCTGAGATACCAAGCCCCGGCCGGAGACAAATGACGGATTCCAAACACATGAGGTCCCATCAGCGGTTCAACTCCTTACACTGTTCATAAAGGGGAAGCCATTTGGACCCCCGTTTTTTCATAATGTTTTCCAGATACTCCTCCCAGGACTTTCCGTCCTTTTCGTCCTCCTTCACAATCGCCCCCTGCAGTCCGGCCGCCAAGTCCTCAGGGGTGATCACCCCATTGCCAAAGCTTCCGGCCAGAGCCATGCTGTTGGCAAGAAGGGAAATAGCCTCTGCAGTAGACAAAACGCCGCTGGTAGGTTTCAGTTTCTGTTTTCCGTCCAAAGTGACACCCCTGCGAAGCTCGCGGAATATGGTACAGACCTTCTCCACCACCTCTGCTTCTGGAAGTTTCGCATTCAAATCCAGGCTCCCCGCCAACTGAGCAGTTCTGGTTTTTACGATCTCCATCTCTGCTTCCAGACTTTCCGGCGCAGGAAGGATCACAATATTGAAACGCCGCTTTAAAGCCGCAGACATTTCATTGACTCCCTTGTCTCTGGTGTTGGCTGTGGCAATGACAGAAAATCCCTTCTTAGCCGGAACCTCGATCCCCAGCTCTGGCACAGAGATTCGTTTTTCGGATAAAATGGAAATCAACGCATCTTGAACTTCAGAAGCGCATCTGGAGATTTCCTCCACTCTGGCGACGGCTCCCTCCTCCATGGCCCTGTAAATAGGACTTGGAATCATAGCCCTTTTTGACGGGCCTTCGGCAATGAGCATAGCATAATTCCAGGAATATCGGATCTGTTCCTCTGTAGTTCCGGCCGTTCCCTGGATCACTCTGGTGGAATTACCGTTTATGGCAGCTGTCAAATGCTCGGAAAGCCAGGATTTTGCCGTTCCCGGCTCTCCAATCAGCAAAAGGGCTCTGTCTGTCACCAGGGTGGAAATGGCGATCTCCACCAGCCTTTTATGACCGATATATTTGGGCGTAATTTCCATACCGCCGCTTTTCCCGCCGCAGATATAAGTCAGCACCGACTTCGGAGACATCTTCCATCCTGTGGGCACAGGGTACTGTTCATTAGCTATTAAGGTATCAATTTCTTCCTGAAAAAGCTGCTCTGCAGGCAGCCTCTGCACATTTTGGCGTTCCATACATTTTCTCCATTCTACGGCTCTGTCACAGCTCTTTCACCGTCTGACCGTTTCTCAAATCATCTCTCCACTTTTCCCAAATCCCGATTCCGTTTACAGCCTGTTTTGCGTATCTTTGAATCAACCTGTCCAACTCATCTGCCAGTTCCCCACTACTAAGGGGAAGCTCTAAGAGAATCTGGTGCACATAATAAGTTGTACTGTTTTTTTCCACAGCCGCAGCCAGAATCCCCTTATAATTGGTCCATCCACACTGTTTCATCATCCGAAGCCCCTCTATGGTCACTTCTTTTCTCAGGGCCTTTTCATAAAAATAGGCTCCATACCTCTCCTTTAGTTCTTCCGACGGACGGTAAAGACGGGCCACCATAGCGTCATACCGGTTTCGGTACAGGCTGTAAGCAGTTCTCCATTTCTTTTCATACCGCTGTGAACTGTTTAACAGAAGGGAATACCATCTGAAATCCAGACCATCCTCCATCCGCCGTTTATTATGGCGGATTTGATAATTTCTGACCTGATGCTGAATCCTCATCTCATAAAATCCGTCCTCCTGGTCATAAAAAATATGTTCCAGGGCCTTGAAAATTCCGTCTGAGTTCTTGTTTGTCTCGAATTCTTGTTTCAGCCTTTCGTATGCAGCTTCCTTTGACTCTGTCAAAAGCAGCATGACTGCAAAGGGCTCCCCAAAAGCATCTTTGTGATTCTCGTACATCTGTCTTGTAACCTGGCACAAATCGGGATGAGGGTCCACAATCAGAGACTGTACCAAAACCTCAGGCACCTTTTCTGGAATCAGACAGTAAACCATTTCATAACATTGACACAGCTTTTCGGAATGCTCTCCTACACAAGAGGACCAAATGACAGACAAATTTCCAAACCGTTTTTTCATGTCCTCTTGCCTTTGTTCCTTACTTAGTTTTGACAGCTTCTCCTTTAGATTTTCATCCTTATATTCTTCTACCCATGCCGCCACTGCGTCGGCAATCAAATCCGAAGCCCATTCCGTCTTTGAATTGGCCAGATAAGAGGCTGTTTCCACAGGTCTCTTCTTCACAACCTTGCTCCAGTATTCTTTTGTTTCAGGGCCGTCTAAATAAGACAGGGCATTCAAAACCCCTTCCTTCATCTTCCCTTTCTCTGTCTTTAGAAGATCAAGCAGCAGACTTTCATTTCCATTTTCATGGCGCAGGGCCAAAATCGCCGCCTCTTTTACCTCTTTGCTGACTTCTTCTTTTTTAAGCAGACTGCGGTAAAATTCATTTTCTTTTCTGCCAGCCACGGCCTCTATAATGTGAAGCCTTCTTGCCATATCCCTTTTTCCATCCGGCTTAAAATCCTCTTTTAATGAGGGAAGAATGGACTCTCCTTTCTTAATCAGCCATTCCTCAACCATATCCGCCAACTCTCCATAGCTATCGTTCAATGCCTGAACCATAAGGCCCTCAATCCGGTAATCGTTAAACAATTCCGGCGTAGCTTCATGGGCATCCCGTATTGCTGCATACCTGCCGCTGCCCGTGCCCTGAAACGCCTCTACCACAGGCGCCATCACGCTGTATGGGAAATTTTGGCATACTGATTTTCCAACTTCTGGTATTGGTTCCATCTCTCCCCCCATAAAAAGGGATCCCTGAGTCACGCACACGGCCTCTACCAAGGCCAGAGTGTCTAAAAGAAGTCCTGAAAGATCCTCACATTCTGGACTTATCAGCTTCACAGACAGCCCATATATTTTCTGAAACACAGGGGACAGACCTGCCAAAGGAGCCATTTGCTCCACGGCCCGTTTCAGGCGAAAATCCTCTGAAATCAGATTTACTCCAGCAACGGCCGCCATCTCCAGACGATTTTGCAATTCATACACTGCACTCAGATTCATAATAACCCGCCCCCCTTAATACAACAGCCGGATGATTCCCTGTTCTGTCACCACGCTAAAGGGTTCCATACACATGGAATGGTCTGCTCTGTCATAATATATCAGGCCAAACATTGCCTGGTTTTCAAACACCTTTCTGTCTGGAATTTTTAAAAGCATCTCCACTTTGTTTTCCTTTTTGTCTCTGGCACGAAGCTCTATCTGCTTCCCTTCCTTATCCTCCATTACCACACGATACGCCTCGTTTGTTTTCACAATCCCGATCTGTACGTAAGACAATAACATGGCGCAAACGTCCTCTGACAAGGTGTTCTTTAGCTGATTTTTGGCCGTCTTTACCGCCAAAGTCAAATCCTGGCAGGCCAGATTCTTTATCTGTCTGTAAATCCCTTCCTCTGCTTCCCGATACTCTGCCGCTTCCCAGCGTACCCTGCGGTTTAGCCCTCCCGGATAATACGAAAGCTGGGGCGTACAGACCAGGGCAAAACAGGAATCCTCCTGCTTTATGTATTTTAATGCCTTTACAGGGCGATAATTACAGGTACAGGAAATTTCTCCTGTGTCTACATCCATCCAGTAACCTATGTCTGTAAACTCTTTTCCCGCCTCGTCATAGATTACCTGAAAGGCCATTTGAATCAGCCTTGCATTCTCCTTTTTAAGCCCCAGAGCATTTAACTGTTCCAGCTTCCAGATCCCGCCCAGCTTTTCATAAAGCTCGTCGTCGTCCGCCTCTGGCGTATCCTGTTCCACTTTTTTTGTCAGATAAGAAACAGCCTTCTTATTCAGACTGTGAAGTTTTTTTAAGACCTCTACAGCCGCCTTGTAATGATCCGAATTCTGATCTTTCTGAAATTCTTCCATCTCCAGAATGAGCCGGTTTAAATAGAGCTGAGGCCCAGGAAGGTAATAATCTCCTAGCTGTTTGGCCAAATCCCGATAAGTTTTTAAAGAAACGCTTCCCATAGTGGAAAGTCCCGATTTCATCAGACCGTCAACCAGCTTTTCCAAAAGCTCTAACCCCTCTAACTGCTTCTTGATTTTCTTTGTTCTGGCCGCCTTTCCTGCTCCCGGACGTTTCGCTGTGCTTTTTTCCTCTTTTGGCCCTGCCTTCTTCTTTTCTTTTGCCTCCCGCTTCTTTTGGATCTCCTCTGGAATCTCGCCAACGGCAAATTCTTTCTTTAGAGAAATCTCAAATAACAACGCCAGACTGTGCTTGCAGGGAAACTGCCTGCTGGGACAACTGCAGCGAAATACAGGAGACGCTTCGTCTGAAAAGTCTGCCGACACCAAATAATTGGACTTTCCGCTTCCTTTACACTCCCCCATATAAAACGTGTCGTCCTCCGAACGCACACGAGACACAAATCCCCCGCCTGAAGAAATTTTTCTGGCGTTAGCCACTGCATTGGCATTTGGCGCATAGGCTGTAATCTGCTGTTGCGTAACCGTTCTCATACCGTCTCACACCCTCCTTTTTTCAATCTTATCATACCACTGTTTCCCCATCTAGGCCAGAAAAATTTAGAGTAACCGTTTAAACTCATGTCAAATTATTTAGACAAAAACCGTGCAAAAACCCTTTGACTTCCAGAGGAAATCCACGTATAATATACGCTGAATTACCACAAAGCAACAAACAGGAGGTTCATTTTGAAATTTTACAATCAGAAATTTACATTAGATTATCCTGTATCCATTTCCCCTATGGCGGAAATTGCAGGTTTTCCCGTCTGTCCTGGTCTATTTGATGTCAATGGAGCCATGTGCCTGTCAGAAGGCATCAATTTTACTATTCACACTCATCACGGAACCTATTGCGAACTTCTGCTATTTCATCATAACGAACAAGAGCCTTACGCGGTTCTCCCATTTCCTGACGCCTATAAAATCGGCGATGTCTATTCCATGATTGTATTTGGTTTAAATATTGAAGAATTTGAGTATGCTTACCGAATTGACGGTCCGTACAAACCGGAAAAAGGGCTTCTCTATAATAAACGCACCATCCTTTTAGACCCTTATGCAAGAGCCGTAGCCGGCCAGCGGATTTGGGGAGAGAAGAAAAAGGGCAACTACTTAGCCAGAGTCGTCCGAGATTCTTTTGACTGGGGAGACGCCCCTCAATCCACCAGAGAATTAAGCGATTTAATTATCTACGAGCTTCATGTAAGGGGCTTTACCAAACATGAATCCTCTGATGTAAAGCATAAAGGAACCTTTTCCGGTCTGAAGGAGAAGATCCCTTACTTAAAATCGCTGGGGATCAACGCAGTGGAGCTCATGCCGATCTTTGAGTTTGACGAGACGATGAATTCCAGAACCGTAAATGGCAAGAGACTTTTGGAATATTGGGGATACAACTCTGTAGGATTTTTCGCTCCCAACTCCAGTTATGCTTCCTCACCGGAACGAAATGAGGAGGGAAGAGAACTAAAGGAACTGATTAAGGCTCTTCATGACAATGGGATTGAGGTTATTTTAGATGTGGTGTTTAACCATACTGCAGAGGGAAATGAACTGGGTCCCACATTCTGTTTTAAGGGATTGGATAACAAAATCTATTATATGCTGACCCCTAATGGAAACTATTACAACTTCAGTGGCTGCGGCAATACCTTAAACTGTAACCATCCGATTGTGCAGCAGCTTATTTTAGAATGTCTGCGATACTGGACCATCAGTTATCGGGTAGACGGCTTCCGTTTTGATCTGGCCAGCATCCTTGGGCGAAATGAGGACGGATCCCCTATGAATAATCCTCCTCTTTTGAGAAGCCTGGCTTATGACCCAGTCCTTAGCAGAGTAAAACTAATTGCAGAAGCCTGGGATGCAGGCGGCATGTATCAGGTAGGACATTTCCCCGCCAGCAGACGCTGGGCCGAGTGGAACGGCCGCTACCGCGATGCGCTCAGGGGTTTTTTAAAGGGAGATAACTGGGAATCCCACAGCGCCGCCTGGAGTATTGCCGGTTCTGATGATTTATATGGAGGATATTATTCTGACTTCCCAGACTATAAGGGGAATTATGCAGGGTATAATTCCTGCGTCAACTTCCTGACCTGCCATGACGGATTTACCCTTTATGATCTCTATGCTTACAATCAAAAGCACAATGAAGCAAATGGCTGGAACAACTCTGACGGCGCTGACGATAACCGAAGCTGGAACTGTGGCGCAGAAGGGGAAACCGATGACCAGGCTGTTTTAGATCTGCGGTTTCGCATGATACGTAATGCCTGTACGGTTCTTATGTGCAGCAGGGGCACTCCTATGTTCCTGGCCGGAGATGAGTTTGGCAACACACAATACGGCAATAATAACAGTTACTGTCAGGACAACGAGATTTCCTGGCTGGACTGGAGTCTTCTTGAGAAAAACCGGGGCCTGTTTGAATTTTTTCAGTTCATGATTGATTACAGACACAAACATCCGGCAATCCGCAAAAGGCTTCCAGATGCGGTCTGCGGTATGGAACCGATTCATGCCCACGACCTAAATGCAGAAAAAGTGACGATTCCGCCAGATACCAGAACCTTTTCAATCAGCTTCAGCGGTTATGACAAAGAAAAGGGTATGGACGACATGGTCTATATTTCCATCAACAGCCACTGGGAGGATGTAACCATTACTCTCCCCAATCTTCATAAACATGGCTTTTGGTATCTGACTGTCAATACCTTCGGGGATGGACAGGGAAGATACTTTTATAAGGAAGAAGAAGAAATTCGTATTGATGGATCCTTTGTCTTGCGTCCACGTTCCGTAGCGGTATTCACAGGACGCCCATTTTAAACAGGTAGTTCTATCTTTCATTCTATAAACGAAAAACAGGAGGACAACATTATGCCAAAAAGAACTGATATTCACAAAGTACTCATCATTGGTTCAGGCCCTATCATCATTGGACAGGCCTGCGAGTTTGATTACTCAGGCACTCAGGCGTGTAAAGCGCTGCGGAAATTAGGCTATGAAATTGTATTGGTCAACTCCAATCCTGCAACGATTATGACAGACCCTGAAACAGCGGATGTTACCTATATTGAACCTCTGAATGTGGAGCGCCTGGAGCAGATCATCGCAAAAGAACGTCCTGACGCCCTTTTGCCAAATCTGGGCGGTCAGTCCGGCCTGAATCTCTGTGCAGAGTTATATAAGGAAGGAATCTTAGAGAAATACAACGTAAAAGTCATCGGTGTTCAGGTGGATGCCATCGAGCGCGGTGAGGATCGGATCGAGTTTAAAAAAGCCATGAATGCCATTGACATAGAAATGGCAAGAAGCGAGGTGGCATATTCTGTAGAGCAGGCTTTGGACATTGCAGACCAGCTGGGTTATCCTGTGGTTTTACGTCCTGCCTACACCATGGGCGGCGCCGGCGGCGGCTTAGTATATAATAAGGAAGAATTAAAGGTAGTCTGTGCCAGAGGTCTTCAGGCCAGTTTGGTAGGACAGGTTTTGGTAGAAGAATCTATTCTCGGCTGGGAAGAATTAGAGCTGGAGGTAGTCCGCGACTCAGAGGGCAATATGATTACGGTGTGCTTTATCGAAAATATTGACCCATTAGGCGTTCACACCGGCGATTCCTTCTGCTCTGCCCCTATGCTGACCATCTCAAAAGAATGCCAGAAACGGCTTCAGGAACAGGCCTATAGGATTGTGGAGTCTGTTCAGGTCATTGGCGGAACCAATGTACAGTTTGCCCATGATCCAGTGTCAGATCGGATTGTTGTCATTGAAATCAATCCCCGTACTTCCCGCTCCTCCGCCCTGGCCTCTAAAGCCACCGGTTTTCCCATCGCTCTGGTTTCCGCCATGCTGGCTGCCGGACTGACCCTAAAGGATATTCCCTGCGGCAAATACGGCACGCTGGACAAGTATGTGCCTGACGGCGATTATGTGGTAATCAAATTTGCCCGCTGGGCTTTTGAAAAATTCAAAGGCGTAGAGGACAAGCTGGGAACCCAGATGCGCGCTGTAGGCGAGGTGATGAGCATTGGAAAAACGTATAAAGAAGCGTTCCAAAAAGCGATTCGCAGCCTGGAGACAGGACGCTATGGTTTGGGACATGCCAAAGACTTTGACAAAAAGACCAAAGAACAGCTTTTAAAATTACTGATCACCCCCTCCAGCGAACGTCATTTCATCATGTATGAAGCCTTGAGAAAAGGCGCCAGCGTAGAACAAATCCATGAGATTACCAAGGTGAAAACCTGGTTTATCGAACAGATGAAAGAACTGGTAGAGGAGGAGGAAGCTCTTATCTCCTTCAGGGGGAGCCTTCCTTCTGACGACATGTTAACGAAAGCCAAAAAAGACGGTTTCTCTGACAAGTATTTAAGCCAGATTCTGGAAGTACCAGAAGATCAAATCCGCAGTCGCCGTATCCAGTTAGGTGTGGAGGAAGCCTGGGAAGGCGTTCATGTAAGTGGAACCAAGGATAATGCCTACTACTATTCCACTTACAATGCACCAGATAAAAACCCTGTCCGTTCCGACAAACCTAAGGTTATGATTCTGGGTGGAGGTCCAAACCGAATCGGCCAGGGCATTGAGTTTGATTATTGCTGCGTTCATGCGGCTCTGGCCTTAAAAAAACTGGGCTTTGAGACGATTATTGTCAACTGCAATCCAGAAACCGTGTCTACAGACTATGACACTTCGGATAAATTATACTTTGAGCCTCTGACTCTGGAAGACGTGCTCAGTATTTACCACAAGGAAAAGCCTGTAGGCGTAATCGCACAATTTGGCGGTCAAACCCCTTTGAATCTGGCCTCTGACTTGGAGAAAAACGGAGTCAAAATTTTAGGAACCTCTCCTTCTGTTATTGATCTGGCAGAAGACAGAGATTTATTTAGGGCCATGATGGAACGGCTTGAGATTCCTATGCCGGAATCCGGCATGGCAACGACTGTAGAAGAGGCCATTGCGATTGCTCAGAGGATCGGGTATCCGGTTATGGTTCGCCCTTCCTATGTTTTAGGTGGCAGAGGCATGGAGGTGGTCTATGACGACGAGAGCATGACCGGCTATATGAACGCGGCCGTAGGCGTGACGCCAGACCGGCCTATCCTCATCGACCGGTTCTTAAATCATGCCATGGAATGTGAAGCTGACGCCATCAGCGACGGTTCTCATGCGTTTGTGCCCGCTGTTATGGAGCACATTGAGTTGGCAGGCGTTCATTCCGGCGATTCCGCATGTATCATTCCGTCTGTTCACATTTCCCCAAAACATGTGGAGGTGATCAAGGAATATACGAGAAAAATCGCAGAAGAGATGCACGTAAAAGGCCTGATGAATATGCAGTATGCCATTGAAAACGACAAGGTTTATGTCCTGGAGGCCAACCCTAGGGCTTCCCGTACTGTGCCTTTAGTGTCTAAGGTCTGCAACATCCGCATGGTGCCTCTGGCTACGGAAATCATTACCGCTGAGTTGACCGGCCGCCCTTCTCCTGTTGCAGGGTTGAAGGAACAGGAAATTCCAAACTATGGCGTCAAGGAAGCCGTATTCCCCTTCAACATGTTCCAGGAGGTAGATCCGATTCTTGGACCGGAGATGCGCTCCACAGGCGAGGTATTAGGACTCTCTCATTCTTACGGCGAGGCCTTTTATAAGGCGCAGGAGGCGACCCAGTCCAAGCTTCCGCTTCAGGGAACTGTATTAATCTCTGTCAATCAAAAGGATAAACCAGAAGTCATCGACGTGGCACGAAGCTTCTATGAAGATGGATTTCAAATTATTGCCACTGGCCGGACGTATGATTTGATAAAAGAAGCCCAAATTCCTGCCAAAAAGGTAAAAAAGCTTTATGAAGGCCGCCCCAATATCCTGGATATGATTACCAACGGAGATATTCAGTTAATTGTCAACTCTCCCTCTGGCAAGGAAAGCGCCCATGATGACAGCTACTTAAGAAAGAATGCCATCAAGGCCAAGATTCCTTATATGACCACCATGGCCGCTGCCAAAGCGACTGCCAGCGGAATCCGGTATGTAAAAAAACATGGGACAAAACAGGTAAAATCCCTCCAGGAACTTCACAGCGAAATTCATGATAAATAAAATACGAAAGGAAAAAGCCTTCCAAATCCTGGCAACAGTCAGGTTTTGGAAGGCTTTTTAACACTTCTTCAATAGCATTTCTTATATTTTCTCATACCGTTCCACATCAATCACAAAAATAGTGGCTCCGCCTAATTCCACAGTCATGGGCATCATGGTGTAGCCTGCGGAAATAGAAGAAATATTCGGCGCAGGGACATTGCAGGTAATCCTCTGTCTCTTTCCACAAGTATCTTTAATCAAAGTAATCGCTTCATCCACTCTGACTGCCTCCGTACCAATCATCAGCGTTACATTTCCCTTTTTCAGAAATCCCCCTGTGGTGGCGAGCCTGGTTACGCTGAACTGATTCTCATTCAGCACATCCGTCACCCTGGTACCATCATCCGAGCTCACAATCGCATAAATAATCTTCATTTTCTACACCTCGCTTTATTTTACAACCTGCTTAATCTGTCTCTGTCCAGAACTGTCTACCCCATAGGAAATCTGAACCTTTTCTCCTGTTGACAAAGCTGGAACATCGCTCCCCCATACAAACTGATAAGAAGTGCCGTCGCCAGTCTGAACAGTAACCCCTGTCGGATCCAGTCCAATAACCGTACCTGTGACAGTTCCCGAGCTTCCAGACTGTGTATTTCCGGATGAGGTGCTGCCGCCTCCGGGACCAGAACTGTTTCCACTTGAGCTGCTTCCGCCAGGACCTGTGCTCCCGCCAGAGCTGGTTCCTGCCCCCGGACCTGTAGCGTTTCCGTTAGAACTGCCAGTTCCTCCTGGACCTGTGGCAGAGCCGCTGGAACTGGTCCCGGCGCTGGGGCCCGGGGTTTTCCCCGGCGTTGTTCCAGAATTAACCGCAGAACTAGGTTTTGTCGTCTGGTTGGAGGCGGCTGTTGTAGACGCAGTTGGCTTGGTATCTGTCAGGTAGCTTTTTGACACATAGGCCGTGTGTCCATTATAGTTTACGCGCATCCATCCGTTGGATGACTCTCCTGTCACCTCTATCTTTTCCCCATCTCCCAAAGCACCCAACACCTCTGAGTTTGTAGAATAGCTGCTTCTCACACGGACGGAGGAAGTGGCGTACATGGTCTTCTTTACATCCTTTACTTCATATTGAGCTGCCGTGGTGGACGCTGCCGTGGTAGCTTTGGGTGCTGCTGTGGTAGGCGCTGTTGTAGCTTTCGGCGCTGATGTGGTCAGCACCTCGGTAGGCGCCTGGGTTGTCTGATTTTCTGTTTTCCCCTCCAAAGACTCGGCTGCCGACTCTGTTCCTGCTCCTTGTTCGGTCTCTCCGGTGATAATCTCTATCTTAGCTCCATTTGTACTTTCTGCCATCTGAGAAGTTTCAGACTCGCCTTCCTCTGTAACTGCCGCACTGCTTTCCGAATCTGCCGCTGTGGTTCCGTTTATTACGATGCCGTCTCCGTTCCCACACGCTGTAATCATAATTGCAGTCATAAAGGCTGCCAGAATTACCAAGTACTTCCTCATAATCATCCTCCATGCTCTCTTTTTCGTTTTCCTTTACTTAAGCAACGGCAATAGATTGGCCACTTCCTTCTGCGCCTCTGGCTGAAGAAAGGAATCGTAGCTGTAGAAACAATATCCTTTTACCTCTCCCTTTTGCCTTCCCACGCTGACCTGGCGGCCGATAACATCGTCTCTGCGCAACCACTCTGAAACCTCATTATAATCTTTTACATCCGTTCCTGCACGGAAAAGACCCAGTCCTAAATATAATGTCACCGGCCCCTTCTTCTTTAAATTCAGCCATGTCGCCAGATTCTGTTCATATGCATAGGGAGCCGGCTCTCCAGCAGCCGTCTTGGTTTCAAATCCCCAATAAAGCTGAGGCATAATATAGTCCACATATCCCGCCTGAGACATCCACCGGTCAATATCTACAAACAAGCCGGTCTCGCTTCTTAAATGCTCCACATATCCCTGAGGACTGATCCCGAAAAGTACCTGCGGTTTTTCTGCCTTTACAGTCTGATAGACCCTGGAAACCAAATCGCTGACATGATTTCTCCGCCACTGAACAATCGTCTCCTTACTTCCTGACGCCAGATATTCAGGACGGTCAAACCAGTATTCTTCCAGCTCATCATTGATTTCAGGATAAAAGTAATCGTCAAAATGGATTCCGTCAATCTCATAATTTTTGACGATCTCTAAAACACCGTTTACCACCAGACGTTTCACCTCTTCTACAGAGGGATTATAGTAGTAAGCATTGTCATGCTTCAATACATATCGATCATTAAAAGTTTCCGTATCTGTCAGCCACCGTTTTGCCGGACTGTCTGCGGACACCTCTTCCCATGGCATGAGATAGCCGGTGACCCTGTACGGATTTATCCACGCATGAAATTTAAGTCCCCTTGCATGAGCCGATTCAATCATATAGGCTAACGGATCGTATCCGGGACTTTTTCCCTGCCTCTTCCCTGCAAATTTAGACCACGGAAAGACTGACGATGGATACATGGCGTCTCCGTGAGAGCGCACATGGACAAATACTGCATTCATTCCCCAAGAACTGCAGTTGTCAAACATTTCATCCACTGCCTTTTGAAACGCCGTCTTCTCTTTTGGAAGCTGATTCCAGATTAAATAAGAAATCCAGACTCCCTTCATCTCGTCTGTCTGTACCCGTGTATCAGGATGATAAGGGCCGGCTGCTGTCCTGTCCATGCCATAGGCAGTTTTCGCAGCGCCCATAAATATCGTAAACATAAGTGCAAATGCACAGAAGAAAGCTGTTCTTCTATATCGACTTCTCTTCATTCCCCGCCTCCTGCTGCCAATTTTTCCAATCACTGCTGTTATTGTATCATAGGGAGGTAGGGATTACTATTTAAGTTTTTATAACAATTTTCTTTAATCATGCCGCTCATTTAGATTCTCAAACCGTTCACAAAATCTGGCGGCAAAGGCAGGAGGCTCCCCGTGAGCGTATAAATGAGACACATCTCCATAGGACGACATGCGAAAATAGGCCAGTCCCTGCCTGCGTTCCTCTGTCACAATGGTAGTCACTGAGGACGGAGCAGCACAGGTCCCATGCCACAATACCATAGGAGAAACATTCAGCAGATGGCTGATCAGCACACAGCCAACGCCAAAATGGCAGAAAAATACCAAAGTGTCCTGGTTGCTTTTTTCCACCCTGTAGCAATGCCCGTCCCGCACATAACCATGTTTTTCCAATAACTGGTCAAAATTTTGTATCACCCAGTCATACTCTTTTTTTACCTGGCCTTCTTCCATAATTTCTGACTGCTGCCACTGATCATAATGGAAAAAGCACTCATTCCTTGTCCAGTCCTCAGGAAGCCAATCCCAGGCATTCTTTTTATATTCTTTTACATCGGGCCTCCAGATTGCAGGTCCAAATTCCCTGAGCCACTGACATTCCTCTGCTTTTCTGTTTACTTTTTTCAATGTGCAACAAGCAGTATCCTTCGCCCTGCCCAAAGGAGAGACATAAAAGTTTGTCACTTCCATGTTTATCAATTTTTCTGATAAATACTCCGCTTCTCTCCATCCCTTCTCTGTCAGAGAATCAATAGAATAATCGGGATCACCGTGTCTGACAATCAATAATTTCATTCTTTCTTCCTCTTTGCCGTTGAATTTAATCGTATAGACCTCAGACTAATTTGCAGAAAGCTCCTGATTCACACAGATGGCTCCGTACGGCCGGATGCTCATGCGGTAGGCATTCCCCTCGCCCAGAGCCTTCTCAATATATTCTACATACTCGTCAACCAGGTCATTGGGAAGCATTGCCATGATAACTCCCGCAAATCCGCCTCCGTGGATTCTGCATGCTCCTCTCTTCTTTTCGGCGATAAACAGTTCTGTCAAAGCCAGAGCAACACTGATTCCCTGCTCCTGAACATTGTTGGTAGTATAGCAGTTCTGAAGCCATTTCCAGGAGGAATTTCCAGAGTTTGTAATCTCAGTCAGAAAATCCTGGAAACGGTTTTCCTTTAAAGCCGCCACTTCTGCATCCACCCGCTTATTCTCCTCAAAGAAATGGAATGCCCGCATCACGGCTCTGTCCCCTGCATACTCTCTTACATGGGCCAAATTCTCAATTACTTGTTCCTCAGTTACTTGGGCGCAAACTTCCTTTCCGAAACACTCCGCCACTTTTTTCATCTCCATAGGCACAGAAGAGTAATCCGCGCTTAAATCTGCATGGCCTTTTCCTGTGTTGACAATAATCAGGCTGTGATTCTGAGAGCTGAAATCAAACTCAATCTTCTCCACCACAGGACTCTGGGGATCCACAAAATCTATGGTAATCAAACCGCCTACGGCACATGCCATCTGGTCTAACAGCCCTGAAGCTTTGTTCCAGTAATGATTTTCCGAGTATTTTCCAATATGGGCATAAGCCACCGTATTCATTCGGCCGTCATTAAAGAAGGT
The DNA here is from genome assembly GCA_910579515.1 of uncultured Hungatella sp. Lineage (GTDB taxonomy): Bacteria > Bacillota > Clostridia > Lachnospirales > Lachnospiraceae > UBA3402. Next base: position 182,596 of record CAJTUV010000002.1, on the reverse strand, counting down.
ATTTAAAATAGAACACAAAAGCATCTCAAACGAAGCAGAAGAACTGACTCCCGCAGCGCTGATGACATTGCTGGTAATATAGGCGTCAAATCCTCCAATCTGAAATCCAGACTCCAAAAATCCCTTTAAAAGTCCCTTCACCAAATCCACGGTTCCTGCCATGCGGTCACTGGGCTCCAGACGGTTTAAATCTATGGTAAAGGACTGATGAAAGGTCTCGCTGACAATATTAATATTGTTTGACTTATTTTTAGCGGCCACACCTACGCAGTCTAAGTTGATGCTTCCTGCCAGCACCTTTCCGTTATTGTGGTCTGTATGATTGCCGCTGATTTCTGTACGGCCCGGAGAACTGAACAAGAGAATATCTTTATCTCCAAATTCTTTCCTAAATTTTTCTACCAGATCTTCATATCGGGCGATATTTTCCTCCACAGCGCTCTGGCCATACATTTTTCCAAACAAAGCTCTCATTCCATCAGATTTTAACAGGTTTTGTGTTTCTTCTATTCTCATAATTCCCTCTCCTTTTTGTTTTGCCAAATAAGCCTTGGCTTTTGTAATAAGTATAGCAGAGTATTGGCGAGAAGGAAATAGGAGGAGAAAATTTTCTTGACTTCACACTGACAAAGCTATGGCGCCAGTTTCGTATATCCGTTTGAAGAAGTACAGGGAAGTAAAGTAACCTCCGCAGCCATTTCCTCATCTGCTTTCAATACCACCTTCAAAAGTGCCGTCTCAGGAATTTTGCTTCCAAACACAAAATTGCCCAGACTGTACACAATGGGTTTTCCATTATAGTATTCCACCTCCTGAAGCACATGGGGATGGCTTCCCACCACCAGATCTGCCCCTGCGTCAATATATTGGCGTCCCATAGCTTTCTGATAATCCTTTGGCTCTGTCTCCCGCTCCACGCCCCAGTGGACATAAACCACCAGAAAATCACACTGTTCTTTTGCTTTTTGAATAGACGCTATAGCCTGGGCTGGGTCATAGGTAGAAAAAACACCCGGATGAGAGGAACCTGCTGCCCAGCTTGCATCCATGTACACTCTGGAAGTCCCTAAAAATCCGATCGTCTTCTTGTCCACTTGAAGAGTCTTTAACTCTCTGGCCCTGTCTAAATCCGCTCCTCCTCCTACATAGATAATCCCGGCTTCATCCAGAGCCTGACAACTGTCCAAAAGCCCGTCAATCCCAAAATCCAAAATATGATTGTTGGCCAAAGTCACAATATCCACCTCCATCTCCTGCAAAATAGAGATTCTCTCTGGCGGAATCCGAAACGTAAACTGCTTGTCCTCTGCCGCAGTTCCACGAATGGTAAACGGAAATTCCTGATTCACCATAAAGATGTCTGCCTGGTGGATCTCGTTGCGAATCCCCTCATCCAAAACCCCTGCGATTCCTCCCGCCTGGTCATAAGCATTCAACACATAGTCAGAAAAATACACATCTCCTCCAAATAAAAGAGTGACGTCTCTGGAAGGCTCTGGCTCTATCTCTGCCTCTGTCTCCTCCGCTTCCGAAACCTCCTGTGGCGTAACCTCCTCTTTCACATTCTCAAAGGTTACCTCAGTAGAAGGTTTTTGTATCTCCACTTCCTTATATACAGTCTGCCGCTTCCACACCATTCCTCCTGCTAAAGAAGCCATAATTAAAACCGCTGCTATCAAAAATCCTGTGATAAGTAACTGTCCTGTCCGTTTTCCCATATTCCCCGTCCCTTTGCCAAAATTTTCTTACTTGTACTATTATATGTAACCTTTTCAAAAATTTCAATCAATCCTCCCACAAAATCCGATTGTAATAATCACCAAAAAATGGTATGATTATGAACGGAATATTACAGTTTATGGAGAAAGTTATGAAAAAAAAGAATATGCTATGGCTTCCAACTCTTACGTTGGCCGCATTACTGTCTGGTTGTCAAAAAAACGCCCCTGCTCCTGCAGCTCAGGAGCAGACGCCAGATTCTGATACGGTCAATCTTACTGTCTGGGGAGGTGAAGAGGATGAAGAGCTGCTCCTCCAAATTATCGACGGCTTCCTGGCCAAATACCAAGGACAGGCAAACTTTGCTATCACCTATGAACCGCAGAGCGAAAGCAGCTGTACCGACGCGCTCATGGCGGATTTGGAACATGGAGCAGACGTGTTTGCTTTTGCAGATGATCAGTTAAATACGCTGGTGGCTGCCGGCGCGCTGGAGCCAGTAGAAAACGCCGAAACTATCAAAGGAGCCAATCTTCCCGAGGCTGTTGCCTCCGCCTCGGTAGGCGATACATTGTACGCTCTGCCTCTGACCGCTGACAACGGCTATTTTCTCTATTATAATAAAAAATATTTTTCAGAAAACGATATCCAGTCTCTGGATCGAATGCTTGAGATAGCTGCCCAGCATGACAAAAAGGTTTCCATGGAATGGGATTCTGGATGGTATGTTTACTCCTTGTTTGGCAACACAGGTCTGACTGTAGGATTAAATCCTGACGGAATCACCAATTACTGCACCTGGAACAGCACAGATGGAGATATTAAGGGAACCGACGTTGCAAAGGCTATGGTAAATATGGCAAAACACCCTGGTTTTGTCAGCCTCGGTGATGCTGAATTTGTAGAAGGAGTGAAAAATGGCACCATCGTGGCTGGAATTAACGGAGTGTGGAACGCCGTCGCTGTAGAAACTGCCTGGGGTAAGGACTACGGAGCCGCAAAACTGCCTTCCTACACCTGCGCAGGAAAACAGGTCCAGATGGCCTCCTTCTCTGGTTACAAACTTATTGGAATAAACGCCTACTCCAGCCAAAGAGAGTGGGCCACAAAATTGGCAGAATGGATTACTAACAAAGAAAACCAGGAGCTACGCTTCCGGCTTAGAGGACAGGGACCGTCCAATACCAGCGCAGCTTCTTCAGCGGAAGTACAGAATTCTCCCGCTATCGCCGCCTTGCTGGCACAGTCCCAGTTTTCTTCCCCACAACGGATCGGCGGAAATTTCTGGGCGCCAGTAACTACATTCACTGCAGAAATCCTGGCAGATATTCCTTCAGGGGAAAGCCTTCAGGAACTTCTGGATCATATGGTGGAAGAAATCACCGCCCCATAGCAGCCTATATAAATCTTGATGTCAGACACCAAAGGAGTTCCGATCATAATGAAAAGTATGAGTTTAAAATATCGCTTGATTCTCCCTATTGTCCTTCTGGGCATTGTGGCTTTTTTGTCAAACATCCTTTCCATTATCAATATTCACAATGTAAATGCAAGCGCTGCAACGATTTCCGATAACTACATGGATGGGAGAAGCCGCCTGGCAGAAATTTGTCAGGCCTCTATGGGAATCCATAAAATGGCATTAAGCCATATTGTGGCCACAGATTATGAGACCATGATTGTCCTGGTTCAGCAAATGAAAGAGGAGGAAGCTCTCCTGGACCAAATGCTTGCAGATTATGAACCGTATGTAATCCCGGCGGACCGGGAACATTATGGACTTCTTCTTTCCAACTATGATTCCTTTAAGCATTCCCTGGTCCATTTAGTCTGTGCCAGCGCCAGTCACAAAACTCAGGACGCCTATGCCTTTGCCAATGGTGATGTTGCTTTCTATGCTGAAGCAATAGAAGCGGATATCGATGCACTCAACGCCTCTCTTAGCCAGCAAACATCTGATGCAAGGAAACACTTAGCCATTGTATACCTGATTTCTCTGGTGGTTGGCATTGCCGCCGTCGTTGCCTGCGTCCTTTTAGTGTTTGGAGATCTGAAGCTTATTACCGATTTTGTTATCACTCCCATAAAAAGCATTTTAAAGACAATCCAGGAAAGTTCCGGCTCGATTAACCACATGACCGGTGAGGTTTTAAAAAGAACCAGAGCCTCCAAAGGAAGCGCCGCAGGTCTCTCCACACTTGCAGAAGAGTTGTCGGCAACCATGCAGAAGGTAGCAGGAAACGTATCAAGTATCAACAACAATATGGACAGTGTCAAGGCAGAAGTCCACAATATTGCAACAGACTGCACCTCTATCGCCTCCTATACCGTTCAGATGTACGCCCGCGCAGACGCCATGCAGCAATCTGCTCAAAACAGCGCCCAGATTACGAGAGAAAAAGCGGAAGCGATTCTTACCTCCCTCAATGAGGCCATAGAAAAAAGCAAAAGTGTAGACCAAATCAACACCCTCACCAGCGATATTTTGGATATTTCCCAGAAAACCCGTCTGATTGCCCTAAACGCCTCTGTGGAGGCGGCCAACGCAGGAGAAGCAGGCAAGGGATTTTCTGTTGTCGCCAAGGAAGTGCGCAACCTGGCCTATTCCAGTCAGGAGACCGCTAACCGGATTCAGTCCATTAATCATGTGATTACCACTGCTGTATACAATCTCTCTGAAAACGCTCAACATCTTATTGACTATATGAATCAGTCTGTCCTCACAGAATTTGAGGCCTTCATACAATCTGGCAGTCAGTACAAGGAAGATTCCGCCTACATTCGTCAAACTATGGATGAATTTCATGAACGGACAGAACGCTTAAGAAACTCTATGTCTGAAATCGCAGACTCTGTCTCTACGATCACCAAAGCCATTGACGAAGGAGCCAAAGGAATCGTAGGGGTGGCAGATAATACCAGAGACCTTGCCGTTGACATGGAAGATATTACCCAGCAGATGGGACTTAATCAGGAGGTAGTGGAAGGGTTGGAGAAGGAAACGGTTGTATTTGATAATTTATAGTCATATCCCAGCAAAACCCCGTCAAAGCGGCTTTTAACCACTTTAACGGGGTTTTTTATACTTACTCGATAAAGCACTCTCCCTTTTCTACCTGAAAACACACTGCAGCACAATAATTTCCAAACCGGAATTCCCGAAAATGGTATGCCCTGTCGTCTACTTCCTGGCTGACTATGACGGCTCCAGCCTTGTCAATCTGAACCTCAAAAGAATCCATCGGAAGAGACATTCCAAGACCTGTAGCCTTAAGAAAACTCTCCTTCACAGTCCATATACGGTAAAACGCTTCGCTTTTCTGCTCCTCTCCTTCCTGTCTTTCCACATATTCATATTCCTTGGGTGAAAAAAATCTTTTTGCCAATGGCATTTCTGCCTGCCTAATGATTTCCACATCACATCCAACCTCCACATCGGCAAATACAACCAGAACCATCTTTTCAGAATGTGCAATATTAAAATGAATGTGAGGATGGACAGGCAGATAGGGTTTTCCCTTTTCCCCATATGCCACAGGCTCCTTGGCTTCACTCAGCCCATATTCCAAAAGCCCTTTATCCAAAAGTACTCCGGCCCCAAGAGACAGCTTTCTGTCCCTGATGAAATAATAAGAATCCACTTTAGCCTTGCGTTCTGCGGAAAGTCTCTCGTAATTCCTGTGAAAGCAGATCTCTTCCTCTATCTCTTTAATGTCCATGTAATACAGCTTTGCTCTGTATTCGTCAATCCTGATTGGATTCATCATTTGCTTTTACCCTCCGTAGTCTTCTCTTTGACAGGTTCTCCTGTAACCAATTCCTCTGGGAGATTTAACAGAATTCTTGTTACAAACATTCCATTCTCCATTGAAAAATCTGTTTCCCCTTGATAGCGGGAAGCTGCTTTTACAATGCTGAACACACCCAGTCCCTCTCGTCCGTCCGATTTTGGAATTCCCTTTTGAAACTTCACCTCTTTACTGGTATTGCAGCACTGCATAATCACCTTATTCGCCTTTTGAGCTATATAAATTTGAATCGTCTGCTCTATCTGCCCCGAATAAATACAGCCATGAATGGCATTTTCAAAAACATTTGCAAGAATGGCAATCCAGTCAATGTCGCGAATTTTCAGATCCTCTGACAGTCTGGCATCTACAGTAACATGAATATTCTGGCTTTCCGCCTTCTTCGTATAAGCGGACAATATGCTGTTAACTGCCCGATTCTGGCAAAAGTCTCTCCTTTTCCAACTCCCCACATCCTCAACATACTGGTCCAGATAGATCATAAGCTGAACAAACTCTCCCTTCTGAACGTACTCTTTAATCAGAAGAATATGGTGGCGTGCATCATGGCGGATTCTGGCCGCCTCTTTTTCTGAGTCTTTCATAATATCCATCTGCGTATGCAAAAGCTGCTCATTTACCTCAAGAAGCTCCTTTTCTGCCTGGTAATAATGCTCATATCCCAAATGAATATAAAGATGGAGAATGGCATATTGTAAGACGCCTGCCATAAACAAAATCAAAAATGCACGCACCATATTAAAAATGGAAAATCCCTGGAGATTAGGCCAATAGGCCATCAGAGCTCCCAGCATAACAGAAACAATAAGGGTCACAGCGCTGAACATATCCATCTCATCAATAAGAAAATCCACGCCGTTTAAAAACTGTTTTCTGAACTTAGTCCAGGTGAAATAAAGGATGATAATAAGAGTAAAAAAGCGTACAACAATATCCACCCATAGATTTCCTCCAAACCACCATCGGGCCACGTCTACGCCACAGAAAGTACACACAGAAAACATGTAAAAAGCCAAGGCCATTTTGTATAAAGACAGATACAGCACTTCCCTGCTCATCAAAATACAAAATATTCCAATAACCGGAAGCGTAGACAGAGGCGCATACTTAACAAAACTGACAACAGAAAAATAATACCAAACACTGTAGACTGTAATCAGTGAAACACCAAATAAAATATAATACCCTATCGTTTTTTTCATTGGAAATCTGGGACGATCCAGCATAAGAAAAAATGATAACATCAGTCCTGCACTAATCGCATTTCGAGAAAGAGCAATAAAAAACGAACCACCCAGCATCAGCTTATTCCCCCCTTAGTAAAATGATTGTTGATTTACTATAGCATTTCCAAAAGTGGATTTCTATATGATAGGGATATTTCGCATTTTTTTAGGGATAGAAATCTCTTGAACAAAAAATAAGCCCTAAAGGACAGCGCCAAAAAATCAAATCGCTGCTGTCCGTCAGGACTAAAAAGCTTATCTTTTATAAAGCCATCACAATTCCACCGTCTCCCGCATAGACCGTAGCCACTCCTGCGGTTTCTGTAATAACCACCTGCTTAAATGGAGCCAGCTTCAAAAGCTCCTCCTTCACCAACTTAGCCCTGTCTGCATTGTTACAGTGAGCCACCACCGCAATCCGATTCTCAGGGTCAGGCACAGACTTTACCGCAATGGAACACATCCGGCTTAAGCCTTTATTGATTCCTCTGGCCTGGTCTAATTTTATAATGGTTCCCTCTTCGGCTCCCATCACCGGTTTGATATTCAGTGTAGTGGCAAAAAATGCCTGAAGCCCTGTAAGACGGCCATTCTTGCGCAAAGTATCCAGAGTTTCCAGTACGAAAAAGGTCTTCATCTGGTTCGTCTTAAAATCCTCCACCTTCTTTACCACTTCTTCAAAAGGCGTCCCTGCCTTGCACAATTCCTCGATAAAAAGAGCCAGTCTCAACTCCCCTGCAGAGGCAGACCAGGAATCAATGACCGTAATATTCTTCGGGCCATACTCCTCCTCATACATTTCCTTGCCCACAAGAGCGCTGTTATAAGTACCGCTCAATTTGCTGGTCAACGTGATCACATAGACGTCCTCTTCCTCACAAGCATACGCCTTCTTAAATGTTTCCGGTGAGGGGCAAGCAGTTTTGGGGCAGTTTGGACTGTTTTTCACAAGCTCTAAAAAACGTTTCTGATCAAAAGTCTCATCATCTATTACCTGAACGTCATCCACCTGGAGCGTTAAAGGTATCATCTGGAAATGGGAGTCTTTCTTCATCTCTTCTGTCAAATCCAGACAGCTGTCGCCAATAATTTTATAACTCATGACTTTCCTCCATACTTCTTTTATTCATACATAGTTTTGTTTACTACATATGATTATAATAAGTACTTTACAGAATGTCAACGATTTCTAGTTATAATCTTTTAGCATAATATTGTGCTTGAGCCTCCCATAGTTTTTTGTAAACTCCATTTCTGTCCTTGACTAACTCCTCATGAGTACCCTGTTGAACGATTTCTCCCTCATGAAACACTAAAATGGTGTCACATAATTTGCAAGAAGACAAACGATGGCTGATAAAAACGGCTGTCCGGTCTCCCACAATCTCCCAAAACTGCTCGTAAATCTCCGCCTCGGCTACAGGGTCTAAGGCAGCCGTAGGCTCGTCCAGAATCATAAACGGCGCATCTTTATAGAGAGCTCTGGCAATGGCAATTTTTTGCGCCTCACCTCCGGACACGGACACTCCCTGTCCACACAAATCCTTGTAAAGAGGCGTGTTAAGGCCCGAAGGCATAACCTGTTTCCAGTTTGTAAACCCTGCCTTCTTAAGACTCTCCTCTGCCTGCTCAGAAGAATAAGAAACACAGCCAGCCACATTTTCTCCCAAAGGCAGGGAAAACAACTGAAAATCCTGGAACACCACAGAAAACAGGCTTCTATAGTCCTCATACCGATATTTGCAGATGTCAATGCCATTTAGCAAAATCTGTCCTTCCACCGGATCATACAATCTGCACAGCAGCTTGATAAACGTGGTTTTGCCTGAGCCATTCATGCCTACGATGGCAAGGCGGCTTCCAATGGGAAACTTTATATTCACATGGCGAAGCACATCCGTTTTGGTTCCCGGATATCGAAAGGAAACATTCCGAAATTCAATTTCATACTGACGGTCTGCTCTCTTTTCTGTAGTCAGGCTTCCCTGATACATCTCATTGGAAATATCCAGAAACTCAAAAGCAGTCTCAAGAAAGCTTCCGTTGCTGACCATTTTTGCCAAAGCATTCATCAGTTTTGAGATTCCTGAAAACAGATGAAACAAAGCGCCGATAAATTGAGTCACACTTCCCAGACCATAAGCGCCCGCCCATGCCTTAAAACATACAAAAAAATAAATCACAGCTGTCAAAAGTGCAGAAACACTTTTGGAACCCGCCATCCACATTCCCATAGCGCCTCTGGCATATTGAACAATTTTCGAAGAAAGTTTAAAGGGATTTTCCCGATCTAACAAAACATTGCAGACCTTTTCCTGCTGATTGTACATCCGCAAATCCATAGCCCTTCGTTTATCCTTATTTAGAAACACATAGAAATCTGCCAGACGATTTCCAAAGCGGGTTTCGTCTGCATACCTTGTCCAGTATCCCTGCCCTTTGTCCGTACAAACAGAAGAAACTGTAGAGACTATCAGCATAAATCCCATCAATAAGACAACCGACAACGGATGATTTAACCATGCAAGTCTCCCACTGCTATTTGGAATTTCTGCCAGAAACATCGGTACAGTCAAAAAAACTCCGCCTAAAATCTGAGCGACAGAGCCAACGAGCCTCTCAAATAAAACAAGAGCTTCCCGAAGTCCCAGACCAGACCATTTATCATTCTGGGTCGCCTGAGAATACAAGTCATACGCTGCCTGGCTGTCCATGTGCTCGTAATCCAGCGATAACATTTTATCCATAAAAATCCGGTTGTACAGGCAGGATGCAGAATCTGTCTCATAGCGTTTCAACCGCTTTAGCACACTGTCAAGAAAAGACAAAATTCCAGTCACTCCTATGGTGAGAGTTACCAGTTTCCATACAATTTCAGGATTTCTGCCTCCAGCCAGCTCCTCGATAATGCGGGCTGTCATCCAGAGAGATATATAGGGACTGACCGCAGAGACAACAGAGGAAAGAATGACTGCCTCAAACCATCTGGGACATACGTTCCACCAGATATGCCACGCCCGATAATTGAGCCGGACTGCCTGAAAAAAAGACATTTTCTTTTTACTCCTGTCCATATTCTTCCCCTTTCTCCTGATAATATCGGCTTTGCAGCTCAAACAGTCTGGCATAATGGCCCTTTTGATCCAAAAGCTGTTTATGAGAACCTTCTTCCACAATTCTGCCTTGTTCCAAAAACAAAATCCGATCACAAAACTGAGTGGATGCCAGTCGATGAGAGATGAACACAGAAGTCCGTCCATGGGTCATCTGACTGTATTTGAGATACATATCATATTCCGCGATTGGATCCAAAGCAGCGGTGGGCTCATCCAGCACAAGAACAGGCGCATTTTTATACAATGCCCTTGCCAGCATTACCCTTTGCGTCTGGCCTCCTGACAACTCGACTCCGTCTTCATAAACCAGGCGCCCAAGCTTTGTGTTCAATCCGTCAGGCAACGTCTCAACTTTTTGAGTCAGCCCAGATAAACGGATACATTCTCTGACTCTCTTAAGGTCAATCGCGTCAATACTCTGGGCTACATTTTCTGCCACACTGGCTTCCAATATGGAAAAATCCTGAAAAATGGCAGAAAACAGGCGATAATAATCTCGCCGGTTATACTGACGGATATCCTTCCCATTTAACAGAACCGCTCCTTCTGTCGGGTCCAGAAAACCACAAATTAATTTTATCAGCGTAGTTTTTCCAGCTCCGTTTAACCCTACCACAGCCAGTTTCTCTCCTGGAGAAATCGTCAGATTTATGTGGGAAATCGTGTTCCTTTCTGCCCCTTCATAGGCAAAAGATACCTGATCCAGGCATATCTCATAAGATTGATTCATTTCCTCTAGTAAGGGCCTCCCCTGTTCAAATAAAAACGGCTCCGGCCACTCCAAAAATTCCCGTATCACAGACAGTTCCAGACTCTGCCTGTGAAGAAGAGACATCTGGTCCAAAATCCCCGTAACCCAGCGTGTAAAGCTGACGGCCGCCGTAAAATATAAAAGAAAGTCTGCCACAGAAAGTCCTTGTTCAAAAAAGAGCGTCAGAAGATAGAAAAAGGTCGTTCCACTGCGAAGAACCGTCAAAGACAGCTCTCCCAGATTCATCCAGATATAAATCCTTTCCCGCTTTTTAAGAAAAGACTGATACCGATCAAATGCCCTGTCCCACACCTGCTCCAGCCATGAACGCAGTCCAAAAATTCGGATATCCTTGGCATAAACTCTTCCTGTGGACATACGGCAGATATAATCCATCTCCTTGTGACAAACTGCTTCCTCCTCACGATGACGCCATCCCCATTGATTTACAGACTTACCTAGCAGATATCCAGCCACAGACGTTCCCCCAATCACCCACATAAAAAGCGGATTTAACCCTGACAGGAGGACCAGCCAGACCAGAAAACTGAGCCCATTGGTCAAAAGCTCCGTCAATGTATTCCAGAAAGCCTCTCCAGGCGATGTATTGTCATAACAGGCTTTGTAAGATTTTTCCTGGAAATTTAAAAAATCAGCCTTTAATGTATTGGGATATGATGTACCAGCAGCCTTATTGCCAATTTGGCGGAGCAAATCCTGACGGACAGCAATGCGGCCAAACAGCGCATTCTGCCTAAAATATGCCTCTGTTCCAGACAAAAGTAAAAGACTTGCGCCAAACATAGAAATCGTAGCCGCAAGTTCCCAAAAAGGGGTCTGTGTTTCCACTTTTTTTAAGATCACCGGAGCAAGGAGAAGTTCCATGGCCGCTTTCGCTGTTGTGATTATTGCCAAAAGCACCACGAAAAAAAGTACCGTTCTGCACACCCTCCAGGCCGTAGAAATCATAAATTTTGTATTCTGTGACAAAGTCATATTCCTCACCTCCTTTTTCATTTTAAACAAAAAAACGGCCCCCAAACCGTTCTGGGGACCAATGGTAAAAATTCGGTGACGAATTCCTATCACTTACAACTGAGGTATCAAAATTTCTGTCGTGAAGGCTCCTTCTTCACTGTTGCGGCTCAAATACCCATCCAGCCGCTCAATAATCGTGTCAATTCTGACAAGGCCTAACCCATGCCCTGCCCCTTTTGTGGTCAGAAAACGTTTTCCCTGTTTTCGCATTTTTCCGCCGGCAGCAAAGTTTGTAAAAGAAATGTAAAGCTGGGTGTTTTTCATATCCATGTAAATTCGAATAAGGCGTTCCTGCTCTGAAAGTTCCAGGCTCGCCTCGATGGCATTGTCAAAAAGATTTCCTAAAATGACGCACAAATCCAGCTCGGACATAGTCAGCTTCACAGGAATATGGGCGTCTACGCAGACGGGAATCCGTTTTGATTTAGCCAGAGAAATCTTACTGTTTAAAATGGCATCCGCCATAGGGTTCCCTGTCTTAACCGCACAATCTACAGAATTTAAGTCTGTGTCCAGCTTATTAAGATAAGCCCTGATAGACTCCATGTCTCCTGATGCGGCATAAGCCTTCATAGCCTGAATATGGCTTCGGTAGTCGTGACGCCACTCCCGCATCTGGCGGTACATGGTCTCCACTTCCTCATAGTGGGTCTCTATCAGTTCCCGTTGGTAGGCAGCTATCTGTTTGTCTATTTTCTTGGAAAGAATGGACATGGGAAAACTCCTTATCAGGTTTGGAAAAATCTTTTCTTTATGTGTACGTTATAATGGCACGGTTTAAGGGAACGTAAGCTCCTCTGGGAAGGGAAAGAACGGTCCCCTCTAAGAGATGAATTTCCGTTTTCGTTACCCGACGGATAAAGGACAGATTTACAATGATGGAACGTCCAACTCTGTGAAAACTGGTATCCAGCTCTTTTTCAAAGTCCCGCAAAGGACGTTTCATGGTATAATCCTTCTTTCCATGAACCGTGACGTAATTCTGGCGTACTTCCAAATATCGGATTTCACAGAGGGGAATCCGCACCAATTCTCCAGATAACTCCAGATTCAGAAAACGTCCTCTTTGTCTGAGCTTTTCAATTCCTTTGTCCAGGACAGAGGACAGTTTTTCCTGGTTAACAGGTTTTAAAAGATAGTGCAGGGCGGATACGTCATAGCCGTCTGCCAGGTAGTCAGAATATCCGGTGATAAAAATAATCTGTAAAGCTTGATCTTCCCTGCGCACGCGTTTTGCCAGGGTGACGCCGTCCATAGATCCCATCTCAATATCCAGAAGAAGGAAATCAAAAGTCTTATCCTCCGCATATCGAAACAGAAAGGCTTCCGAGGAAGGAAATGTTTCCGCCTGAATAGAGATTTTTCTCTCTTTTGCCCAGAAATCCAACAGACTCCTCACATAAGCGGAGTCTGTTGGATTATCGTCACATACTGCTATGTGGTAGGCCATGGTTTGCCTGCCTTTCTTATTTTTCTGCCATTGCCAGCATGATTTCATTGCTTCTGGCAATGAAGCCGGTCATCCGCTCTGGCGTCAGGCTGCCATGGCTTAAGGCTGCCATATCGTAAAGCTGCTGACAAATCTTGTTCGTCAGATCTTCCTCTCCATGATTTAATACATACTGAACCAATTTATGGTTTGCGTTCAGTACCAGAGTCTCGCCCATACCGCCAAACAGATTCGGGTCCATACCAGACATACTGTACATCTTCATCATATCCTGCATCCGGCGGTTTTCCTCAGACACAGTCATCATGGAAGCAATCTGATCGTCCTTTAACTTCTCAACCTTAATGTCCAGTTTATCATTGCCCAGAGCCTTTTTAAAGGTGTCGGTCAACTTTTCGGAGTCTGCCTTGAAGCTTTCCGCATCCTCCTCTTTTACTTCCTCCTTAAAGGTATCCGTCACATCTGCGTCGATGCGCAGGAATTTCAGCCCTTCCTTCTTCTGCTCCATCTGGCTGATAAACGGACTGTCAATATTGTGGGTCAGAATCACTGCATCCAGGCCTTCTTTGCGGAACATGTTGATGTACTGGCTCTGCTCCTTCTCATCCGTCACATAGTAGATGATATTCTCATGCTTCTCCTTTGCACCGTCAAGGCAGTCCTGAAGCGTCAGATATTTGCCGTCCAGGTTCTTAAACAGCACATACTCTTTGATTTTCTCCTCAAACTTCTCATCTTTCAGACATCCAAACTTGATAAACGGGCTGATATCATCCCAATACTTCTCGTAATTCTCTCTGTCTGTTTTACACATACCGGAAAGTTTATCTGCCACCTTTTTGGTGATGTAATCAGAAATCTTCTTCACAAAACCGTCGTTTTGCAGCGCGCTTCTTGATACATTAAGAGGCAGGTCCGGACAGTCAATCGCGCCCTTTAAAAGCATCAAAAACTCTGGAATCACTTCCTTGATGTTGTCCGCAATAAACACCTGATTATTATACAGCTTGATGGTTCCCTCTAAGCTGTCATACTCCATGTTAATCTTGGGGAAGTACAGAATTCCCTTTAAGTTAAACGGATAATCCATGTTCAAATGAATCCAGAACAAAGGCTCCTTGTAATCCATGAACACTTTCCGGTAAAACTCCTTGTACTCCTCCTCTGTACAGTCATTGGGATGCCTGTTCCAAAGAGGACTAACATCATTAAGCGTTACAGGGCGTTTTAAAATCTTGTACTTCTCTGTGGCAGGAGAAACCTCCACCACTTCCTTCTCGCCGTTCTCGTTTTCCTTCTCCTCAGTCTTGGCCTCTTCCACAATGGTCTCAATTACGGTATCCTTATCGGTCAGCTCGTCCTTTTCAATGGTCTCGTACTGCGGCTCTGCTGTGGCATTGTTTAAGAAGATCGGTACAGGCATGAAACCGCAATATTTTTCAATGACTTCCCTGGCCCGATACTCGTTAGAGAATTCCACGCTGTCCTCATTCAAATACAGAGTAATCGTAGTTCCCTGTTCTGTCTTTTCGCCTTCTCCCATCTCAAACTCGGTGCCGCCCTCAGACTCCCAATGAACCGGCTTTGCATCCTTTTGATAGGATAAGGTGTCAATGGTCACCTTGTCCGCCACCATAAAGGCAGAATAAAATCCCAGACCAAAATGTCCGATAATCTGCTCCTCATTGGCCTTGTCCTTATATTTGTTCAGAAAATCCTGGGCGCCGGAAAAAGCAATCTGGTTGATATACTCGTCTACTTCCTCCTCGGTCATGCCAAGGCCGTTGTCTGTCACCGTGATGGTCTTGTCTGTAGGGTTGACCGTCACTAAAATCTTGTACTCCATGTCCTCCGGCTTCTCATACTCGCCGATCAGCTCCAGTTTTTTTAACTTTGTGATCGCGTCGCAGCCATTGGAAATCAATTCCCTGTAAAAAATGTCATGGTCAGAATACAGCCATTTTTTAATCACCGGAAAAATATTTTCACTGCTTATGGATAAACTACCTGTTCTTGTTGCCATACGTAACACTCCTTTTCTTTCTCTTATCTTGATTCAGACCTTCCTATGAGGTCCCTTTGCCGTTAAAAAGTATTCTAGTACGAATAGAACAAATTGTCAACAAAAATTTAGCACTCATTTAAAATGAGTGCTAACATCTTATGACGATTCCTACAAAGCCAAATTAAAATAAAAAGAGAAAGCCTGTGCCATGACGGATTTTGCCGCCAATGTACAGGCTTTTTTATGTTTTGGCCGCTCCTATTTTAAAGCCGCGCCGTCATGAAACGCCTTTCCCACAACCTCTCCTAAAGCCACATACGTATTGTTGAATGGGTCAAAGGTAATCGGTCTTGCCTTGGAAAGATCCACATGGCCGTTTTCGTCCAGCGCCCTCTCATCCACGCAGACATTGACGATTTCCCCTACCAGACGACAGGTTTTTTCCTCATAGCTGACCAGCCTACATTCCACTGCAACGAAAAGCTCTTCAATCAAAGGCGCATCTACAAATTCGGACTTCACTGCATGAAAACCGGCCTTTTCAAATTTATCGGCGTCTTTATTGCCAGAAACAATTCCAACATAATCGCAGGCCGCCATGTGAGCCACGTCTGCCATGCTTACCGTAAACGCCTTTCTCTTTAAAATATTTTCTGTCGTCTTGTGATTGGCGCTGATGCACATGGACAGTTCATTTTCCTCGCTGATACCGCCCCATGCGGCGTTCATGGCATCAGGCGTGCCGTCTTCGCCATAGGTAGCGATGATAAACACGGGCTGTGGATACGTATATGGCTTGGGCCCAAAATTTTTTCTCATAAAATAATCCCCTTTTCTCTTAATTTTTCTCATCTTACCATATGGCGTAAGGCTTTTCAAGGGATATTACGGCTTAGTCAAAGACGGGCTCCCGTTCATAAGACAGAATTGCGCCCGTGTAGGCATCGATTTCAAACTCATATTCCCACATTCCTGACACAAACTCGATCTCATACTCCCAGCGGTTATCGTCATAGTCCAGTTTTGTTTTCACGAAGTTAACTCTGTTGCCATTCAATCCAACATGATCCAGAGCAATCCTTTTGGCCTTATCCGCTCCGATTTGAGAACCACCAGAGGTTTGCTGTGGTACATGCCAGTCTTCAACCTCATAATCAAATGTCAGAACAGCTCCTGTAACAGCGTCAATGTCATAGTCATACTCCTGACCATTTCCTGTATAAAATTCCACTTCATATAACCAGCGGCCATCATCAAAGTCCAATTTTGTTTTGATAAAGCTGACCTGTTTTCCCGTCAATCCTGCATGGGCAAGAGCAGCGCTTCTGGCTCTCTCCTCTCCAATATAGGAGCCTGCGGCGTTCTGCACAGGAGGAGTCTGAGGCGTTGTAACAGTCTGGCCAAAATGATCCACATCTGTCACAAGATTATCCGTATGGTCTGCCAAGTCCCAGCTGAATGTTCTCCCCAACAGTTGGAAAGCCGACTGTATGGGCAGATAAAGCGCTCCACTATAAAGCAGCGGATAAACCGGATTGCCCTGACTGTCTGTAACGGCATGGACCGCTCCATCCACCACAATGGTAAAATCAGGACGGATCTGAGCCTGGATCGTCTGTTTTACAGCATCCACATCCCGGGTTCCTTCCACAGGGGCTGCTGTTCTGGTTCCAGAAATACTCACTGTCAAAGCAGACTGATCCCAGCTCACATTTTTGTTCATCAATTCACCAATGGATCGCAAGGGCAGATACACCGTATCCTGACACAAAAGGGGATAAACCTGCTGACCGTCTGCTGAAAAAAAGCTTCGCTCCGCACCGTCAATCCAAATGGTAATATCTGGAGAAATCGTGGCGGCAACCATATCGGCGGCAACTGCATTTTGCGGTAACGCTCCCATTAGCCAAAAAGCGCACACCATCACCATTGTCCATTTCCTGAAACGTGTTTTCCTCATTATATTCATCGTAAACCCTCCCTAAAAATTTTATTTTTTTATTATCTGGCAAATGGCTCGGCCGACCATTCGCGAATGAGACCACTGTACGCATCAATCTCAAATTCATACTCCATGCCATTATAGAGAATCTCTCCCTCATACCGAAGGATTCCATCATCGTAGTCGGTTTCCATCTTTCGAACATCGCTGTCCGTTGCGCCCGGCACCTGGGCAAGCGCCAGTTGTTTTGCTTGTTCTACTGTGATGGCGTTAGAATTGCTGGGCTGAGGCAGATAATTTTCTGCATCATAATCATAACTGACCACTGTTCCCGTATATGCATCAATCTCATAATCGTACTCTTTATAATCTGCAGAATAAAATTCCACATCATATACCCACCGGCCCTCTTCTAATTCCAAAGCAGAAGAGACAAATGTAGCCTGAGCTTTGTCCAGACCGGCATGTTCCAAAGCAATGCGCCTGGCCTCTTCCTCACCAATATATGCCTCGTCTGAAGATTGCGAAACTCTTAAAGTCTCTGCCTCTGATGGTTGAACGGAAACCGCAGCGGCAAAATCAGAGCTTTCCGGCTGTTTTGTCTGGGTCTTTTCTCCATTCTGTGTCCGAGTGCTGATAATTACTCCTGTAAGCGCATCAATATCGTACTGATAACTCTGTCCGGCTGCTTGGAAGCTGACCTGATAGTAATTAATTCCGTCGCGGGTACTCATTTCTGTGGTAACAACTTCCACATCCTGCACTGACAAAGACGCATCCTCCAAAGCCGTCTGTTTTGCCGTTTCTGCTCCGATATATCCCATTTGGCTTTGTTGTTTCCCGCATCCTGTAAAAAGTAAAACCGCCATTCCCATAGTACACAAGAAATATTTTTGTTTCATACATGGACTCCTTTCTTGGTTCTATAGATAGTTTACTCTGTAACTATGAAATCTACATGAAATTTTGTAAAAAATTTCCTCAATCCATCACGTTTCCTCTGGAACAGGCAGATGAAGGGTGAACACGCTTCCTACTCTCACGACGCTCTCCAAAGTCATATATCCGCCATGTGCCTGGGCAATCTGGCGGACCATGGACAAGCCCAGGCCAATGCCTCCCTCATCGCTGCGGGACGAATCCGCCCTGTAAAACCGCCTCCAGATTTTATCCTGCTGCTCTGGCGGGATTCCGATCCCATTATCCCTCACTTCTAAAAGAATCTCTTTGTCTCTTCGATTGGCCGCTATCCATACGCTCCCATCTGGCCCGCCATATTTGAATCCATTTTCCACCAGGTTTTGAACCAGCCTGGACAATAGCGCAGGATCAGCCGAAACCATCAGCTTTTCTTCATGAAGCTCTAAAAACAGCCGGCAAGTATCATAGGCCTGGTCCTCACACAGAGAACGAACCAGCTCATTTAAGTCAATATGCTCCAGATGAGCCGGATCAATTCCCTGTTCCAGCCTGGTCATACTCAAAAGCTGGGAAATCAGTTTTGACATTCTGTCTGCCTGGCGATGAATCATAGAGATCGTCTCCTGTCGCTCCTCTGCAGTCTCATCAAATTTTTCCGCATATTCACAAGCCCCTTTGATAACGGATACCGGAGTTCGCAGTTCATGAGAAGCATCTGCTGCAAACTGTTTTTCTGACTCAAAGGACCTTTCTAACCGCTGAAACAACTCATCAAACGTGGCGGCAAGCTGAGAAAACTCATCCTTTTTAGGCGGAAGGCCAACGCGCCTGGACAGATCCTGAGCCTCATTGATCGACATAGCCGTGGCTGTAATGCTGTCTAAAGGTCCAAACGCCTTCTTCACAATCCAATAACTGCCAAATGCAGCCAGTACCATAAAAGCAGGCATAATCACCAGCGCCACCTTCAGAAAGTCAAAGGTAAACCGGCGGTTCTCTGGAGCCTCTATCAGTCCTCTGATCCAAACGCCCTCTTCCCAGCCCATTGGAAGCCATAAATCCAAGACCAGAAATTTCTCATCTCCAGAACTTACCACTCTGGTAAGCCCGTTTTGAAAGCTTTCCTCAACATCAAAAGAGATTGGAATACGGCCGGCTAACAGCGCCTTTTCCCGACTGTAAATCAAAGTGGACACTCCGTTTCGGTAAAAACTGAAATCACTTCCCAGCTCTAAAAATCCCCCGATCATTTTTGTCTGCCTCAAATTACTTTGAACTGTCTGGGATAACTGTGACATTGCCGTTTCTGTAGCGGCCATCTTGCTGATCATCAGGACAAAAGCTAACAACAGCATAGCCAAAAGGCCCATGAGCAATGTAAGCCACAGCGCAATTCTAAGTTTCACAGAAATATTTTTCATTGCTCCTTCCCCGCCTCTTCCGCCTTCAGCACCCAGCCAACCCCTCGGATGGTATGAAGCAGTTTTACTGTTCCTTCTCTTTCAATCTTCTTTCGCAGCCGGCTGATATAGACGTCTATGTTATTAGAACTTCCTGAATACTCATAATTCCAAATCTGATTCTCCAACTGCTCCCGTGACAAAACAATCCCCTGATTGCGAATCATATACTCCAAAAGAGAAAACTCTTTTGGAAGAAGCATAATCTCTGCATCGCCCCTGTGGACCGTCCGCCGTTCAATGTCTATTGTCAGGTCTTCAAGCGAAAATTGATTCTTCCTATTTCCGGTCCGTTTCCGTGTCATGGCGCGAATCCGCGCCAGCAATTCCTCAAACTCAAAAGGCTTGACCAGATAATCATCCGCTCCCAGATCCAGCCCCTTTACTCTGTCAGCCACTGCATCCTTAGCAGTGAGAAACAATACCGGAGTTTCCACATTGTTTGCGCGCAGTTTCTTAATCACCGAATAACCGTCAAGCTTTGGCAGCATTACATCCAGCAAAATCGCGTCGTACTCGGCAGCCGACAAATAGGCCAAAGCCTCCTCGCCGTCGAAACAACAATCCACGCTATAACCAACTTTCTTTAAAATCTTTTCAATCAGGCGGTTCATATCCCGCGCATCTTCTACCACTAAAACCCTCAAAATTAATCTCCCCCTGTCTTCTTTCAGAAACTATAATGCAGTCGCAGTTTTATAATGTCAAGCTTTTTTTCCTGTTGACAAATCCTTTATTCTGTATTAAGATACATACCAACAAATTAAACCGCTGAAAAAGAGGAGTAAGCTTTTCTTTCCCATTTCAGAGAGTCGCTGTTGGTGTGAATGCGATATGAAGAGAATTGCCGAATGGACTTTTGAGGGCAGTCCTGAACCCGTATAGTCAGTAGGGACTGACGGCTTTCCGCATCCGTTACCAGAGCGGCGTATATGTTGGTATACGAAAAGAGGACCTATGGTCAATTTGAGTGGCACCGCGGATAATTTCGTCTCAAACATGCAGAATAATCTGTATGTTTGAGATTTTTTATTTTTAAAATCCTTTCGCCATCCACTGTTATCCTCTCCTCGTTTCCGCCCCCTTGTTTTCAACTGCTATCATTTTTTACACGAATGGAGGACAAAATCATGAAAAAAAATTTAAAAATCTGTTTCCTAACTGCTATGACTGCTTTTCTTCTTTCAGGCTGTTCCGGCCAGCAGGCGCCTTCTGAGTCTCCATCTGACGGCCAGTCCTATACTATCGGCATCGGGCAGTTTGCCGCCCATGGCTCTCTGGACAACTGTCGGGAAGGCTTTCTTTTAGGACTTGCGCAAGAAGGACTTGTGGAGGGCGAAAATCTGACGGTTCTGTATGAAAACGCTCAGGCTGACGGCGGCATTGCAAGCCAGATTATCACCAACTTCGCCTCCCAAAAAGTAGATCTAATCTGCGGAATCGCCACTCCGATGGCACAAACCGCTTATGGAGTTGGCAAAAAACAAAATATACCAGTTATCTATACTGCTGTAACAGATCCTGTGGCCGCTGAACTGGCAGGCTCTGACGGTGTCCCTGTGGGAGAAATCACAGGAACCAGCGACAAACTTCCTGTGATCCAGCAGCTTCAGATGATACGCACCTTGCTTCCTGATGCAAAAACCATCGGCATCCTGTTCACCACCAGCGAGGTAAATTCCTTATCCACCATCGAAGAATACAAAGCTTCCGCCTCAGAGTATGGTTTCGAGATTGTTGACATGGGAATCTCCACCACGGCCGACGTTCCCCTGGCTGCAGACGCCCTTCTTGAAAAAGTAGACTGCATTACCAACCTGACAGACAACACGGTCGTGGCTTCCCTTCCGGTAATTTTGGACAAGGCTGCAAAGAAAAACATTCCTGTATTTGGAAGCGAGATTGAACAGGTAAAAATCGGCTGTCTGGCCGCAATGGGCTTAGATTACGTGGACCTTGGAAAGCAGACCGGAAAAATGGCGGCCGCAGTCTTAAAAGGCGAAAAAAAGGCCAGCGAAATGAATTTTCAGATTATTGAAGAAGCCGCCTTCTACGGAAACACAAAGGTGGCGAAAGACTTAGGGATCACCATTCCAGAAGAGCTTATCTCCTCTGCCAAAGAATTGTTTACGGAGGATTAAACTATCATGACTCTGATTTTAGGTATTTTAGAAGAAGGACTTATCTATGCGGTTATGGCATTGGGAGTCTATATTACCTATAAAATTTTGGACTTTCCAGACCTGTCTGTGGACAGCACCTTTCCCCTGGGGGCGGCTTTTACCGCCTCCGCTATTCTGGCTGGGGTCTCGCCTGTTCTGACTCTGTTTTTGTCCTTTCTGGCAGGAGCTGTTGCAGGCTGCGTCACAGGTCTCATTCATGTAAAACTGAAGGTTCGGGACCTTTTATCCGGAATCATCGTCATGACCGGACTTTACTCCTTAAATCTTCGAATTGCAGATGGACGTGCCAACTTACCCATTTTCACCAAAGAAACCATTTTTGAAAACCAGTTTCTTGCCAGCCGTCTTTCTTCCTCTTTGTCCCCTTATACCATTGTGGTCATTCTACTCATCATTACTCTCCTATGCAAAGTTCTGCTGGATTTATACTTAAATACCAGATCTGGCTATCTTTTAAGAGCTGTGGGAGACAATGAGGCCCTGGTCACCTCTCTTGCAAAGGACAAGGGCATGGTAAAAATCGTAGGTCTGGCAATCGCCAACGGCTTTGCCGCCCTGGCAGGCTCCATCTACTGCCAGCACAAGGGCTTTTTCGAAATTTCTGTTGGAACCGGAACCATCGTCATCGGCCTGGCCAGCGTAATTATCGGAATCCAGCTTTTAACTCCGGAAAACGGCGCCTCCTTTCTCAGCCATTTTACGAAGAAGGAAATCCGCCCCACCACCGCTGTTATCATCGGTTCCATTCTCTATAAGGCCTGTATCTCTTTCGCCATTTCCATGGGTATGGAAGCCAACGACTTGAAGCTGATTACTTCCATTCTGTTTTTGATTATCCTGGTAGTCAGCACAGAACGGAGAAAGAAGGTGAAACTTCATGCTTAAGCTAAACAACATAAGCAAATATTACAACACCGGAACCGTAAACGAGATGTGCCTGTTTCAGGATTTTAACCTGACTATCGAGAAGGGCCAGTTTGTCTCTGTGGTAGGCAGTAACGGCTCGGGAAAAACCTCTATGCTGAACATGATTTGCGGAAGCATTCCGGTTGACTCCGGCACAATCTATATAGGGACAGAAAATATTACCAACATGCCAGAGTTCAAACGCCAACGGCGCATCGGGCGGGTTTATCAAAATCCAGCCATGGGCACCTGTCCTCATATGACCATTCTGGAAAATATGGCTATGGCGGACAACAAGGGAAAATCCTTTAATCTCCGCCCTGGAACCAACAAAAAGAGGATTGATTTTTATCGGGAAATTTTAAAGGCTCTGGGACTTGGCTTGGAGGATAAGCTTCATGTAAAGGTGGGCGTCCTTTCAGGCGGGCAAAGGCAGGCCATGGCTTTGTTGATGTCTACCATGACGCCTATTGAATTTCTGATTCTGGATGAACATACCGCGGCGCTGGACCCTAAGACCGCTGAGGTTATCATGGAACTGACCGATCAGGTGGTAAAAGAAAAGAACTTGACCACGATTATGGTCACTCACAACCTCCGATATGCAGTAGAATATGGAGACCGGCTCCTTATGATGCATCAGGGAACCACAGTGATTGATGAGGCAGGAGCCAAAAAAGCAGAAATTCGGATTGAAGATTTGCTTGCCAGATTTAACGCCATTAGTATTGAGTGTGGAAATTAAAACCAGAAAGAGAGCATTTCATCATCTGCTGTGCTCTCTTTCTGACTGTTTTTATTTTTCCTGGGAGGCAGCCTGCTTTCCTGTCCTATTTATAAAGACTGCCCTACTTCTTCCTGCCCAGATTTCCTTCCCTGTGATGTTTTCTGCACAGGGCCGTATATTTGTCATTACCGCCCATCATAATCTGTTCTCCTGCCTGGATTACCTTTCCGTCTTCACCGATTCTGGCATTGCAGGTGGCTGCCCTGCCGCACCAGCAGACGGTTTTCAGCTCTTCGATTTTGTCTGCCCAAGCCATCAGCCACAAGCTTCCCTCAAAAAATTCCCGTTTAAAGTCTGTCCGCAAACCATAGCAGATGACCGGAACCTCTAAATCATCTACAATGTGCACCATAAATTCCACCTGGAACTTTGTGGCAAATTGGGCCTCGTCTATGATAATACAATCATATTGCCGGAGCTCTTCATCCCCCATTTCCACCAGATGTTCCAGATAAATTCCGTCCTTCTCCAGCCCCATTCTGGAGCGGATTTTATAGTCTCCGTCTCTGGAATCCAGTTTGGGCTTTACTAACAGAGCCTTTTTCCCTCTCTCAAAATAATTATACTCTACCATCAGTGCATTGGCAGTCTTAGAACTGCCCATTGCGCCATAGCGAAAATACAACTTTGCCATGAAGTCTTCTCCTTCTGTCAATAGCTTCAGCTAAACTTTAAGTTTCTCAATCGCTCTTACATTTCTATGGTATATGGAATCTGATATTCCTTAAAAAATGATTTCGCCTTCCTGTCCCATGCTTCCTCCACAGACTTATCCAGACTGAAAAAATCCAGAGAAAGGCCGGTGATGCAAAGAATCTGTCCTTCCTCATAACGAATATTCAGATAAAGTCCCTTGATCTGCTCTGGATTTATGGTCAGGCCGCTCTCTTTTACAAAGCTTTCCACAGCCTGTCTGTCAGGCTGAAGAACGATCAAAAAGCTTTCTGGAAGCCGCTTTCCCTTGATTAAAGAAAAGCAAAAAGGCCGAATTGCACTCCACAGAGAGTAGTCCTCTATCTGCTGTTCTTCCCTCTCTTCTTTTGAATAATAACCTGGTCTTATCCTGCCATCAATGGTAAAGCGGTTATAGGTTACAATAGACGCCTCTTTCAGCAAGAATTGATCAAACAGTTCGCCGACAAAAAGACCAGAGGTAAACTGCTTTCTGTCCTCAATTTTTAGCGCAATCATTCAATGCCTCCATAAGAGTTTTCATCTTTCCTTCAGCGTCTTTTTTATCCGTTCCTTTAACTCCTACATAAAATTTGATCTTCGGCTCTGTCCCAGACGGCCGGACGCAGCACCAGGCTCCTTTCTCTAACTCAAAGTATAGGACGTTGGAGCGAGGCAGCCCTGTACTTCGCTTTACCGCTTCTTTGCTTCGGTAGTCCCAAACGGTATCTTCCCTGTAATCCCTAAATTCCTCTACCTGCATACCTCCGATGGATTTTGGAATGTCGTTGCGAAGCGTTTCCAGAATCTCCGCTATCTCTCTTGCCCCTTCCAGCCCTCTCTTCGTTACTGTACACAGCTCTTCCCGAAAATATCCATAAGTCTCAAACAGCTTTTCCATCTGGTCATACAAAGTCATTCCCTGATGTTTATAAAATGCCGCCGCTTCACAAAGAGCCATAACCGCCACAATCGCATCCTTATCTCTGGCATGAGTGCCCACCAGGCAGCCATAGCTTTCTTCATAACCGAACACAAAGGTATGATCCTGACTTTGTTTAAATAACTTGATCTGCTCTCCAATATACTTAAATCCAGTCAAAGTTTCGATCAGAGCCACATCATACGTTCTTGTAATCTCTCTTGCCATTTTTCCAGACACAATGGTTGTGACCACAGCGCTATTTTCAGGAAGAGCGCCCATAGACTTTCTCTGGGACAGAATATATTCCAGCAATACCATGCCAGACATATTTCCGCTAAAGCTTACATACTCCCCTGTGGCAGAGTCCTTGGCATACACTCCCAGCCTGTCTGCATCTGGGTCTGTGGCCAGCACCAGGTCTGCATCCACCTGACGGGCCAGAGTAAGAGCCAGATTAAACGCCGCCTTATCTTCTGGATTGGGAAAGGAAACTGTAGGGAAGTCTCCATCTGGCAGTTCCTGTTCCTTTACCACATAGACGTTGACAAATCCCAACTCCTCTAAAATTCTTCTCACCGGAAGATTTCCAGTTCCATGAAGAGGGGTGTAAACAATCTTCAGATTTTGGGCCTCTGCTCTCAAGATTTCAGGGCAAAGGATCAGTTTTTTCAGTTCCTCCATGTAGGCTGTATCCACCTCAGGGCCTATGGTCTCATAAAGCCCCATGGCTATGGCCTCCTCTTGCTTCATGGTTTTTACCTGCTTAAAATCTGTAACGTTACGAACCTCTTCGATAATCTCCTTATCCCTGGGAGCCGTAATTTGACCTCCGTCCTCCCAGTATACCTTGTAACCATTATACTCCGCCGGATTGTGGCTGGCCGTCACCACGATTCCGGCAGTACATTTTAAATACCGCACTGCAAAAGAGAGCATGGGAGTAGGACGAAGCGACGGGAAAATAAATACCCGAATCCCATTGGCACAGAGACACAACGCCGCCTCTTGTGCAAAACGGGCGGAGTTGTTTCTGGAATCAAAGGCGATAGCCACTCCTTTTTTCTCTGTCTTCTGCTTTATCATATAATTAGCCAGCCCCTGAGTGGCCTTGCGGACCATATAGGAGTTCATCCGGTTCGTTCCTGCTCCCATGATTCCCCTTAAGCCTCCGGTGCCAAATTCCAACTCCCGTCCAAACCGGTCCTCTATCTCCTTCTCTTCTTTTGCTAAAGCCTCCAGTTCTCGTTTCGTCTCCTCATCAAAATAGGGGTCGCTTAACCAGGCTTTATAGATTTCTCTTGCTTCCATACGTTCTCCTTTACTTCCTACAAATGTGGCACAGAAGACTGCGAAAATCTCCTGTCATCCTGGGAATGCGAAGCCCTGCATACATAAGCGCCGCTCCAGAACGAATCTCCTCTTTTCCAGAAATTAGATTTACCTCATAAAACGCCTTTTCCTCCAGTCCGGCAAGCCGTAAGCAAATGCTTTTACGTTGAGGCGAAGCCAGAACCTGGACATAAAAGAGGAGAGCCTCCTTCTTATCCTGAGAAACCACCATCCAGCTGTCATACTGCTTGTTCTCCTGATAAGAAGCCAGACGGTAGTACTCCCCCTCAGAGATCAGACTGTAATACTGATGGTACTGTTTTACCTGCTCCTTTACCATCTCCTTCTCTTCCCTCGTCAGCTTTGTGATATCCAGCTCATAGCCAAAGGTTCCGGCCAATGCCACATGGCCTCTGGTCTCAAACGGCGTCACCCTGCCAAGAACGTGGTTCGGGCAGGCGCTGACATGAGCTCCGATACAGGATAGTGGATATAAAAGGGCCGTGCCCTCCTGAACCGCCAGCCGCTCTATGGCGTCGGTATCGTCTGAGCACCAAATCTGAGGGCTGTAATACAGCATACCAGGGTCAAAACGCCCTCCGCCGCTGGAACAGTTCTCCAAAAGAAGGTCTGGGAAATCACAAAGCAGCCGCTCCTGTAGCTGGTAAACGCCTAATACATATCTGTGAGACAGTTCTCCCATTCGGTCAGGCGGCAGACAGGCGCTTCCCAAAGTAGCCAGAGGACGGTTCATATCCCACTTCACATAGTCTATGGAAGCGCTTTTTAAAATCTCAGCCACCATCTTATAAACTGCATCCACCACTTCCTGTCTGGACAAATCCAGCACACACTGAGCCCTGCTAAGTGTGGTCTCCCTTCCCGGAATCTGAAGCACCCAGTCTGGATGGGCCCTGTATAGATCGGAATCTGGAGACACCATTTCCGGCTCAAACCAAATGCCAAACTTCATTCCCATTTCATTTACTTGTTCTGTCAGATTCTTCAGACCGCCCTTTAGCTTATTTTCATTGACCTGCCAGTCTCCCAAAGAGCTTTCATCTGTGTTGCGGCGTCCAAACCAGCCGTCGTCCATGACCAGCATCTCAATACCCAGTTCAGACGCTTCTTTGGCAATCTCTAAAAGCTTTTTCTCATCAAAGTCAAAATAAGTAGCCTCCCAGTTATTGATTAAAATAGGTCTTTTCTGGTTCAGATAAGGGCTGCGAATCAAATGCTCTCTGTATAGTTTATGGAACGTGCGGGTCATTTTTCCAAAACCTTTGTCAGAATATACCATCACTGTCTCAGGGGCAGTAAATGTTTCTTCTGGCTCTAACTTCCAGCAAAACTCTCCAGGATGGATTCCCATAACCAAACGAACAGAATCAAAGGGGTCCTTCTCTGCCTGGGCCATAAAATTTCCAGAATACACAAAATTCATGGCATAAACCTCTCCTGTGTCCTGGGTAGTCTTTGGTGTGACAAGAGCCATAAACGGATGCTCCTGATGGCTGGACTCTCCCCGAAAAGAAGCCGCACACTGCCTCCCGTATCCCAGAGGAAGCCTTTGGATATAACGTTCTCTGGCCCAGGCTCCCATCAAGCTTACGACCTGAAAATCCCGATCCTCTATGTCTAAACAGGCGCTGAATACCTTCTCTAAATAGACCGGTTCCTTTCCATGGTTCTCCACCACCACAGACCTGGCGATCACATCCACATGCTCAAAAACCGTATACTGTAAACAGACTCTGACGTCTGTCAAGGCATCCCTGCAGAACAGCTTTAACGTGGTGCAGTCCTCCTTCTTCCCCCAAGTAGAGGGCATACCATCAAGCTCTGGCTTTCCCTGCTCAATCTCAAAGCTTTCATAGAAAAGCTCGCTGGCTTTATGTCCCTTTTGGGTTCTCAGACAAAAAGCCGACTCCCTGAAATCCCCCATTCCGCTTTCTGGATACTCCATCCACATAGCGTCCAGAAAAGCCGCTTTCTCTCTCCCGTTTTGGCTGGGAGTATAGGGAACTTCGTTTTCTTTCAGCAAACAGCGGATATCTTCTGTGGGGATTGTCTTTCCGTAATAAGCATGAGCCACATAGATTCCGTCCAGGATTGCAATCCCGTAAGTGGTTTCTGGAGTGTTTAGTGCAAACACCTTTCTCGTTTTGTCGTAAATGATTGGCATATGGCCGTTCTCCTTTTTGTTCTTTCGCTTTCTGTAGTTGTATTGTAATCTATTTTAATAAGATGTCAATGAATTTTTCATGAAATCCCTTCCCATTTTTCTGTCAGACATGATATACTTCTTTCCATAAACGATGTATCAACGAATGAATACAAAAAGGAGTATATCATGATGAACACAGAACAAGTATTGTCTTCTCTGTCTGACCTTTTGTCAGCCTCTGTTTCCCCTTATCACTGCATTTTAGAGTCTTGCCGCCAGTTAGAGGATGCAGGATTTCATGCCCTCTCTTTGGCAGATACCTGGGACTTACAGCCAGATAACGGCTACTTTCTTCCGATTTTTGATTCTTCTCTCTTGGCCTTTACCGTAGGTCCTGATTTGACAGACCGTCCTTCCCTGCGTATGGAGGCCTCCCACACAGACTGGCCCTGCCTGAAATTAAAGCCCTCCCCTGAGGTTACCACAGACCGCTACGGAAAGCTGAATGTGGAAGTTTACGGCGGCCCCATTTTAAACACCTGGCTGGACCGTCCTCTCTCCATGGCAGGAAAGGTGTGCTTAAAAGGAGAGGCGCCCTTCTCTCCAAGAGTCCGGTTTATTGACATGAAAAAGCCTCTTTTAGTGATTCCGAATCTGGCTATCCACATGAATCGGGAGGTAAACGACGGGGTAAAATTGAATCCCCAGGTTGATATGCTGCCGCTTTTGACACTGGTAACAGAACATTTGGACAAGGACCACTACTTTTTAAACCTGTTGGCACAGGAGGCACAGTGCCGTCCAGAGGAGATTCTGGACTATGAAATCTATGTTTACAACCTGGATTCCTGCCTCACCACGGGACTGAACAACGAATTTTTCAGCGCTCCCCGCTTAGATAACCTGACCTCTGTCCATGCATGCCTGTCCGCCATCCTTTCCGGATTCCGTTCAAACGGCTTAAATGTCATTGCTCTGTATGACAATGAGGAAATCGGAAGCCGGACCAAGCAGGGCGCCCTGTCTGCTGTCACAGAACGAATCCTGGAAAAAATTTTTATGTCTCTAGGTTATGACCGAAGCACTTACTTAAATTCCGTTATGGACGGCTTCCTTCTGTCCATGGACGTGGCTCACGCCATGCACCCCAATCACAAGGAAAAATGCGATATCAAAAACCAGATTTTTTCTGGCGACGGTGTGGCAATAAAAATGGCGGCCCGCCAGTCCTATTCTACAGACGCCTTCTGTATCAGCGTCATAGAAGGTCTGTGCCAAAGCCACCAGATTCCCTATAAAAAGTTTTCCAACCGTTCCGACATGCCGGGCGGTTCCACCTTAGGAGCCCTTTCATCTACCCTCCTGGCCATGAAGACCGTAGACGTCGGCGTACCAATTCTGGCCATGCACTCTGCAAGAGAGCTGATGGGTGCGAAAGACCAGGCCGCCTTAGTAGCCCTTGCTTCCAAATTCCTCCTGGTATAAGGCAAAGAAGTTATCCGTTGTGCATGCATCGTCCTTAGAAAACCGGATATCCGCCCAGATTTCCTCCGAAAACACGACTTGGTTATTTTCCTGGAATTGATCAAAAATCTGTTGAAAGACCCATGCTTTCCGTTCTTCGTGAATCTGGGTCTTTCTCTCTTTGGTTGCATCCATGTCGTAATCACTGACGCATTGGAAAATATAATAGACATCGTCTACCATCACCACCGGACTAATCTCTCCAGTTGTCAGGGCAAACAAAACGTCTTCCACACCTTGCGGCTCCTCGCCTCGCCCAATCCGCCGCTCGATAGTTTCTGCAGTCGTAGTCTCCCTGGCAATGGATGCAAAATCGCTTCCTTCCTCAGACACTCTTTTGTGGACCGAAAGAGCCTCCTGCCTATCCCCAAGCACAATCTGGCGGACAGAAATCACCTTTGCCTCGCTGTCGCTGACCTCCAGATTCACATCCTTTGTCAGCTCTCCCACCACCTTATTCGCCCTGTAATACTCCTGATACATAAACAATACATCGTCTGATGTGATCCCCATGAATTGAATATCATCTTGTGTCAAACCGCTGTAATACTCTTCCGCTATGTGACGAATTCTCTCTTTTTCCGCATTGGTCAAATCAATTCCTTCACTGTCCGCCAAGAGATTCATGGTCTTTAAATCTCTCAAAAACGTCCTAAGCTGTTCCAGCAGATACGTTTCAAAAGTCTGACCTCCCTCCAGAGTCACCTCCCAGACAGCATCTGTATATGCCTGCTCATAGCGATTCCTCTCTGTTGCAACAATGATCATTGCCTGAGGTCTTGTGTAGTTGTAATCACTTCTGGCCGTGGGGGCGCTGGTAACCTCCTTTTTACAGCCCGTAAACAAAACCATAACACATAGAAAGAGCACAAAAAAGCCCGTTTTCCGCTTTTTTTTCCTTCCCATTTAATACTCCTCTCACAATAACAGTTTTAGCACCTTTAACACACCGTCTCTGTCATTCGTGTCCGCCTGAAACCTGGCAGTCTTTTTTACCTCCGGCCTGGCATTTCCCACTGCAAAGCTGTAATATGCCCTCTGAAGCATCTCCACATCATTTAGCTGGTCCCCGAAAACCATAGTCTCCTCTGGCTTGATCTCCAGATTGTCCTGCAAAAGCTGAATGGCCTGTCCCTTACACACTCCGGTAGCCATACAGTCCATCCACATATCGCCGGATATGGTCACTTTCATACGCTGCCCATACTTGGCACGAAGCTCTTTCGTAGCCTCCTGCACCCCATGCTTTTTGTAAGCAGACACCTTGATAAAAGAATCCTTCACCCTTCGAACGTCTTCCACCAGCTTGACCCGAAACTTGTAACCTTCTATCATCCAGTCCACAAACCCCTGATCTTTCGTATCCATATAGACCACATCCGGCCCGCTGAGCATCACTTCAAGGTCAGGTTCTTTCCGAATATCCTCTACCATCTCCATAGTAAGCTCTGGATCAAGAGTATTCAAAAACAGGTTGCGCCCGTGGCACCCTACGTAAGCCCCATTATCCGACAAATAGAAAATCCTCTCTTTTACAGGTTCAAACAGCTGCTCAATGCTGCCCCACTGGCGGCCGCTGGCCGCTGCAAATTGAATCCCTCTCTCCTTTAATTTTAAAATCACCTCATAAATCTCTGGATTTAGGACATTCGTGCCATCCTTTACCAAGGTGCCGTCAATGTCAGATGCAATCAGTTTAATCATCCTGTTCCTCCTGTTCCATCAAACGTTTCCATTCCTGATAAACCCGTCCTACAGGCAAGCCCACCACATTACTATAATCTCCATGAATTGCCAATACATACCTTGCAAACCTACCCTGAATCCCATAACCTCCAGCCTTGTCCATTGGCTCTTCTGATTTGGCATAATCCGAAATCTCCTCCTCAGACATGGGAAACAGCGTCACATCCGTCCTCTCCACAAAGGATACTCCCCTTTGTCCATTCTCTTCCTTACAAATCATAGTAACTCCTGTATACACCTGGTGAGTCCTCCCCTGAAGGCTGGCAATCATCTCATACGCTTCCTCATGGGTAGCAGGTTTCCCCAAAATTTTATCGTTAACAGCCACCACAGTATCTGCCCCCAGCACCAGGCTGTAAGGCGGCGCCTGGAAAGCTACTGCTGTCGCCTTTTGGGAAGACAGTTCTAAAACTACCTCCTCCGGCTTGTTACTGTTTACATTCTCCTCTATCTCGCTGGGCTGTACCAGAAAATTCACTCCCAGCTGGCCCAGCAATTCCTGACGCCTGGGTGATCCAGAAGCCAAAATCCAAGTTCCCTTTTCCACAACCTTACCTCTTTCATTTTGCAAATGTCCATTCGCCAAAAAAGAAGCACCCTTCATAAGTACTTCTTTTCACCTATGAACGGATGCTCAATCTTCCAATCACCGTTTTCCCTTCTTCTGTACAGCCGTCTCTCAATCGTTCCTTGACACAATACAGAAAATCAATGGTGTATGCAATCAACAGACATAAAGCCAAAACACTCCCAAATCGCTCTGGCACAAAGCCCACTAATTTGTGCAGAAAACGGTTTAAAAATCCAAAATACAATAGTCCTAAAAATCCCCATCCGATGCTGCTTTCCAGGCAGATAATTCCCTTATAGTTAAAAGGCTTTTTACTATAATCCCACCAAAAGCCGCCAAACATTCGGATCATCACTGCAGCCGTAGCCAGCTCCATGCAGGTTGCCATCAGCATCGAGGAAACATAAAGCACCAGCGGCCACTGGGAAATAGGCCCCAAAAATAAGTTGGCCCCCAATGCTCCAAAACCATAGATGATACAAAATGGTCCATGCCCAAATCCTCTGTCCACTACTGGCGTTTTATACTCCCAAGAAAGCACCACACACTCCAGGCAATAGCCTAAGAAGCTGCACAAAAAAAACCAGTTTATCATATGATACATCTTAAAATCCTACCTTCCTTATTCTCAATACGCCAGATCTGCAACCACAGCTACAATAATTCCCAAAATCGCTCCTGCCAGCACCTGAAGAGGCGTATGTCCCACAAACTCCTTCAGCTTTTCCTGGAAGTCTCCTGCATTCATTTTAAATAAATCCTGCTGCATAATCATATTCAATAACCTGGCCTGCTTACCAGTCTCCCGCCGCACGCCAATGGCGTCATACATCACAATGGAAGCCAGCACAAAACTGAAAGCAAATTGGTCGGAAGCAACTCCATAACAGATTGCGGCCGACGTCACCATAGCACATACCGTAGAAGAATGGGAACTGGGCATTCCCCCTGAACCAACCAAACGCTCTGCAGAAAACGATCTATTTAAGGCACAGTCAATAATCGTCTTTAATAATTGCGCCACCAGCCATCCTGTCATGGAGCTGATCAACACCTGATTGCTGACTAATTGCTGAAAAATCATAACCAACTCCTGTCTTTTCTCTTATTGTCACCCAAACTGCCTGGGCCAAAGAACCATAAAAATCTGTTCCTTCATCTGTGCAGCCACTTCCGCTGTACTGCAAAATTTATCTGTATACAGAAGCACAAACCCTTCCTTCCATCTGGGAGGAATCGGAGTCAAAGGCCACATATGGCGCAAAATCATATTCTGCTCTTTCTTTGTTATGTGAAAATGAGCAATGGCGTTGTTCATAGCCACTCTGGGGTGGGTAAGACCGTGAAAATGATTTCCTGTTTCTTTGGCATGGGTATGCCAGTCATATAGGAACAGATCATGCAAAAGTCCCGCCCTGGCTGCCGAAACAAAGTCCCAGCCTCTGTTCCGGCAAATTTTATAAGACATATAAGACACCTGAATGCAGTGAGCCTTGCATGTGGTAGAACCATGCTGAATAAACTGCTCCATAGACTGAAATACGGGATGATCCAGAATATCCTGAACACACGCCAAGTATTCCGCGTCTTTTTCATACTCTTTTTTTCTCACCCAGGACTCGTCTTTGGCCCAGTCCCTTGCCCTTTGCATCTCTTTTTTAGAGATTCTGCCTGTCTCCATGCTCCGATTTCCTCTCTGTCAATCTCCTTTTAATAGCCAATCAGCCAGTCATATAATTCCTGATATTTCAGGGCGGAAGTATTCCAGGAATAGTCCTCCTTCATCGCTCTGTCCACCATGGTGTTCCATTCTCTCTTCTTATCATAGAAAATATGTTCTGCGTAACGAATGGTTGCAAGCATCTCATGAGCGTTGTAATTGGTAAAAGAGAATCCTGTTCCACTATGCTCATATTCATTATATGCTTTTACCGTATCTTTCAAACCGCCAGTCTCCCTGACAATCGGAAGAGTTCCATAGCGCAGAGCCATGAGCTGGCTTAAACCGCAGGGCTCAAACAAAGACGGCATAAGGAATGCATCACAGGAAGCATAAATTTTGTGAGACAAAGGCTCGGAATAGTAAATATTTGCTGACACCTTGTCATTGTATTTCCAGTCATAGTGGCGGAACATATTTTCATAGCGCTCCTCACCTGTTCCCAAAACCACTAACTGGACGTCGTCGCTGCATAAGTCATCAATCACATGCTGAATCAAGTCAAAGCCCTTCTGATCGGTTAATCTGGATACCACGCCGATCATCATCTTGTGGTCGTCTACCACCAGACCCAGTTCACTCTGGAGAGCCCGTTTATTTTTCACCTTTTCTTTACGGAAATTATCGACATTGTAATTTTGTACAATCAATTTATCTGTCTCAGGGTTAAATTCTTCATAGTCAATTCCATTGACAATCCCTCTTAAGCTGTTGGAACGAGCCCTCATCAGTCCGTCTAATCCCTCTCCGTAAAATGGCATCTTAATCTCTTCTGCATAAGTATCGCTGACTGTGGTAATCGCATCTGCATAAACGATGCCGCCTTTTAACAGGTTGCCGTCCTTATATGCCTCCAGCTTATCCGGTGCAAAATAGTAGTTTGGAAGCCCTGAAAATCTCTGAATCGTTTTCACATCCCAAACGCCCTGGAACTTTAAGTTGTGAATGGTAATTACTGACTTCATATTGCAGAAAAATTCGCCGCCGCGGAAGCGGTCTTTCAAGTATACCGGAATCAGGCCGGTCTGCCAGTCGTGGCAATGTACCACATCCGGCTGGAACCCAATTACCGGAAGAGCAGAAAGGGCCGCATTACAGAAGAAGGAGAATTTCTCCAAATCATACAGCCAATCTCCATATGGCTTGGGACCGCTGAAATATCCCTCATTGTCAATAAAATAATAGGTGATTCCTTCATACTCATGCTGTAAGATTCCCACATAACGGCTCTGCCCCATATAATCCATATAGAAATGGTCCACATAGGTCATCTGGTCTCTCCATTCCTGCTTGATACACAGATACTTGGGAATCATAACACGCACGTCATAGTACTCCTTATTAAAACACTTTGGTAAAGAGCCCACTACGTCTGCAAGACCTCCCGTTTTAATAAACGGAACAGCCTCCGAAGCAACAAACAATATCTTTTTCATGTTAAAAACCCTCCTCATTCGAAGTTGACGCTGTACAACCCCGTAATAGCTATAGTATACACTACTTTTTTAAAATTAGGAAGTAGTTTCTGTCATGATTTCAGGAGAAGTTTGTAAATAGATGCAGAACGCTGGAATTTGGAAGTATTACATTCGTTTATAGTCCAGACGAATTTTATCCGACAAAAGTGCGATAAATTCAGAATTTGTTGGTTTGCCTTTTCCATTGCTGACGGTATATCCAAATATATCGTTTATGGTGTCCATTTTCCCTCTGCTCCAGGCTACCTCGATGGCATGGCGAATGGCTCTTTCCACACGGCTGGAAGTTGTCTGGTGCTTTTTCGCAATATTGGGATACAGGACCTTTGTGACCGAAGTCAGCATATCCTGGTCCGCCACGGAAATTGCGATGGCATCCCTTAAATACTGATATCCTTTAATATGTGCTGGGACTCCGATTTCATGTAAAATCTGCGTCACATCGTTTTCTAAATTGCGCTCCATGTACTCTAATTGATTTTCATATGGTTTTACTTTACGGATTCCTGAAAGTCCAAAGCTCTTAGGCCTTGTGCTGTATCCTGCAATTCTGCGGATTTTGTCCAAAACCACTTCTTTCTTAAACGGCTTCATGATGAAATAATTAGCTCCCATGCGAAACGCATCTTCTGTCACATTTTCACTTCCTGCCGCCGACACCATAATAAACGACGGCTTTTTCTCCAAATCTTCTTCCATTTTCACCTTTTCCATCACCGTGACGCCGTCCATTCCCGGCATTATGACATCCATCAACACCACGTCTGGTTTTGTATTCAGGATCATCTCGTACGCATCTTCCCCATTTTCTGCTTTTCCCACAACCTGAATGTCGTCTTCCGACTCCAGCATCTGGTTTAATACTTCTAAAGTTTTGGGATTATCTTCTGCAATCGCAACGCTTAACATTGTCATACCTTGTCCTCCTCTTCTCGTCAGTAAGCTGATTATAGACTGGCATTTTCTCACGTTGCAACGGGATTCTACCGCAAGTTTCGACAAGGAAAAGGACCTAAATACATATGTTATCAGGGCGATTTGACAATAGACAGCATTCCCTCATAAGTGGCAGAAACGGCCTGACGGATTTTGCATACCCCAAAATGTTCTAAAGCTTTTGTGGTGCTTGTTCCGATGCTCACCGCTTCTATCGCGCCGCTTTCAAAGGCAAGCCTCTGACTGTCTGACAGACGGCCAAAAAGCCGTTTCACAGAAGAGGCGCAGGTGAAAAATGCGGCGTCAAACGGTATCATGGGAACCTCTTCATAATACTCCTGATTCTCATATAGACAGACCTCCAAAACGTTGTGGCTTTCTTTTAAACGGAGAATCTCTTCCCCTCCCTCCCCTTTTGGAACTCCATAGAGGATTTGTTCCTTTGATCCGGCCATTCTCTCTAATTCCCCACACAGAGCGGCGCCTTCAAAAACAGGGGGAATAAGATCTGCATAAATCCCATAAAGCTCCAGAGCTTCGGCGGTCTTTTTCCCCACCACCGCAAATTTTTGTGCAGCCAGAGCCCGAAGGTCAATTTTCTGAGCTTTTAAAGAGTGAAAAAACGCCTCCACTCCATGCCTGCTGGTAAGAACAATCCATCCTGGATTTGAAAACATCTCTTCCCTGACCGCATTGTCCCACCGTTTTATCTCCCCTGTCTGAATTTCTGTTACATCCCCTCCCATTTCTCTTAATCCACTGGTTAATTTAGTGGTCTCCTCCCCAATCTTTGTCACAAGATACCGCTTTCCAAACAGCGGCTTTTCCTCAAAAAAATTTAACGAAGAACGCAATCTGACCACATTTCCTACCACAATCAGAGCCGGAGGTTCCAGGAATACCTCTCTCGTCTTCTGGACAATCGTTTCAAGGGTTCCGATACAGGTACGCTGCTTGGGCAGCGTGGCATTGGAGATAACAGCCACAGGACACTGAGGATCTTTTCCTGCTAAAAGAAGCCCCTCTGCAATTTCCTTTATCTTTGAAAAACCCATCAGAAAAACGCAGGTATCCTCGCTTTTTGCAAGAGCTTTATAATCAATCTTGGCCGGCCTCCCCTCCTTTTGATGAGCGGTTATCACCTGAAACCCTTTTGAAACTCCTCTGTGAGTTATAGGGATTCCCCCATAGGCAAGTCCGGCTGTGACAGAACTGATTCCGGGTATGACCTCAAACGGGATCCCTCTCTCCCTCAGATAAATTCCCTCTTCTCCTCCCCGCCCAAATACATAAGGATCTCCGCCTTTTAAACGAACTACACTTTGACAGCACATTGCCTTTTGCACAAGAAGAGCGTTGATTTCTTCCTGCCGCATAACATGTCTGTGGTTTTCTTTTCCTACATATAATTTCTCACAGTCTGGTTTGGCAAATTTAAGTAAGTCAGGGTTGGCAAGATGGTCATAGATGATACAATCTGCTTCTTCTATGATTCGCTTTCCCTTTACCGTAATGAGTTCTTCGTCTCCCGGACCTGCACCTGCCAAATAAACCATGCCAGCCTCTTTGCCTCCTGACAAAAGCTCGGCCGCCTGCCTCCCTAATCTCTCTCCGTCAGAACCCCAGACCACAACCCGCTTCAGTCCTTCTATGGATGAAGTCCCATAAACTGCTTCCATCCGCAAAGTTCCCTCATGCCACGTACAATTTGCGCCTACAGGAGCATGACAGCCTCCGCCTGCCGCTTTCAGAAAACTTCTCTCCGCCTCAATGCAGGCGTGGCTCTCCTCATGGGCAAGAGAGTCTAACATCTTTTGTAAAACTTCATGGTCTTCTCGTATCTCCAGAGCAAGAGCCCCCTGGCCGCAGGCTGGGACCATCTGTTCTGGCGTTAAATACTGCGTAATAACCTGTTCCATTCCCAAACGCTTTAAACCAGCACAGGCCAACACAATTCCATCCAGGCCTTGTTCCTTCATCTTTCGCAAACGGGTATCTACATTTCCACGTATGTCCACAATCTGAAGATCTGGACGCAGCCATTTCAACTGACACGCCCTGCGCTGGCTTCCCGTGCCGATTTTCGCGCCTTCCTTCAGATCATTCAAAGAATTTGCCTCCCGAAGTATCAGCACGTCTCTTGGGTCCTCTCGTTTCCAGGTCTTTGTAAAAGTAAGTCCCTTCTCACACTGGGCAGGCATATCCTTCATGCTGTGAACTCCCAGATGAATGGTTCCGTTCAAAAGCTCTCTCTCAATCTCTTTGACAAAAATCCCTTTTTCTCCAATCTGTTTTAAAGCCACATTCTGAATCTGGTCTCCCTTTGTGGAAATCACCACAATCTCATACTCATGTTCTGGAAACGCTTCCCTTAATCTGTCACAAACCTCTCTGGCCTGAGCCATGGCCAGCTTCGATCCCCTGGTTCCGATTCGGATATTCATTTTGTGCCTCCTTTATAAGATTGTCTACCTCAGTCCTGTCAAATAGTTGGGCATTCTCCTGACCCTGATTCAATCGGAAATGTCCTGTTTCGAAAAGCTTCTCAAAAACCCATGCGCGTTGTTTTTCTTCAGAAAGCGTAGCCTTCACATAGGGACGGAGACGCTCTAATGATTCTGCCAATGTTCCAATCTGTTTCGGAATGACTTTTTCTATCTCTCTTTTTAAGTACTTTGCCAAAGCAGGGCTGGAACCCCCTGTGGTAACCGCGGCCGTAACCTGTCCCCGTTTTACATAGGCAGGAAAAATAAAGGTACAGTCCGCCTTTTGGTCTACTGCATTGACAAATATCTTTTTCTTTCTGCAAAGCGCAGAAATCTGATGGTTTAATTCCCCATCCTCTGTGGCCGCCACCACCAGAGTCATCCCCTCGATATCCTTTTCCTGAAAGGGCCTGGCCACGGCCTTGATTTTCGGATTCTCTCTTAACTCCTGTGTCAAACGCGGCGCCACGACGGTTATCTCAGCGCCAAAATCCAAAAGTACTTCTACCTTGCGCGCAGCAATCCGCCCGCCGCCTGCCACCAGACAGGGAGCATCCTTCAATTCGATATACATTGGAAAATAAGACAAGACAAACCTCCTTACGTTTGCGATAGCCTCCCAAGGTCACGTATTTTCAACAGATAGCTGAGAATCAAAACCACATCCGCCCCTGCCCATGCCAAAATTTCTGCAAAAAAGATTCCCACCTCTCCTACCAAATGAGGCAGAAGCAAAACTGCCATGGTCCGCATAAAAAACTCTGCAATCCCAGACAGCATAGGCAAGACTGTATTTCCCATCCCCTGAATGGCAGAACGAAGAACATGCAAAATATACAGAATGGGCAAAGACACGCTCATAACTGCCAGATAGAAATAGGCCACTCTCATGGCTTCCTCCACCTGCCCAGGCGTTCCGGAAATAAACCAGCCCAGAATCCACTTTCCTGTGACCAGCATCACACTCCCGATAAACACGGAAGTAATCACCGCCACCACCAACGCGGCGTTTACTCCAGAGCGAATCCGTTTCCATTTCTTTGCCCCAAGATTCTGCCCCACATAGGTGACAACCGAATACCCATAAGAGGTAGCCGCAATCTCCAGCAATCCATACAGTTTATTCGTGGCCGTAAACCCGGCGATAAAAACAACCCCAAATCCGTTGACTACCATCTGAACGATCATGCCGCCAATGGCGATAACCGCATTCTGAAAGGCCATGGGAAGCCCCAGACCAACCAGGCGAATGGACAATCCCCGATCCATGCGAAAATCGCCTCTGTTCAGAGAGAGGATATCAATGCGCCGAATGTGATAATAGCAGTACACGCTGGAAATCATCTGAGCGATCAAGGTGGCAACGGCCGCGCCTCCAATTCCCCATCGGAAAC
This sequence comes from uncultured Hungatella sp., assembly GCA_910579515.1. Classification (GTDB taxonomy): domain Bacteria; phylum Bacillota; class Clostridia; order Lachnospirales; family Lachnospiraceae; genus UBA3402. The sequence continues at coordinate 142,335 of CAJTUV010000002.1, read as the reverse complement.
AGTACACAAACAATACGTCTAAAACAATATTGGTGAAAGAAGCAAGCACCATGGCGTGAAGAGGTGTTTTGCTGTCTCCCAAAGAGCGGAGCACACAGGCCAATAGGTTATAAACCATGACGACCGGAATCCCCATAAACATGATTCGGATATACAAAAGGGTATCCGGCAAAATCTCTTTAGGAGTATGAAGAACCAGCAAAACAGGCTTTGCCAGAAACTGTCCTCCCACTGTCAGAGCCAGAGAAAAGAAGGCCGCCATGATTCCGGAATTTCCAATAACCTTTTTTAATAACCTATATTTTTCAGCCCCAAATTCCTGGGCCATTTTAATGGCGAATCCCTGGGTCAGTCCCTGAATGATGCCAAGCATCATCCAGTTCAGCCAGTCTGCGGCTCCCAGAGCCGCCAATGCCTGAACCCCTAAAAACTTTCCCACCACCATGGTGTCAACTACGGTGTAAAGCTGTTGAAACATATTTCCAGCCATCAAGGGAACGGCAAACGCCAGAATCAATCTTCCAGGCCTTCCCTCTGTCATATTTTTAATATTGGAAGATTTCATCCTTTCGTCTTTCCTCTCTCACGCTTTTAATGTGTCAAGAACCTCCTCAAAACAAACTCCGTCTGTCAGAGGGATCTCCATCTCTATGGATTTTAGAATACATTTCTTAATAAACCCAGACGCCTTTTTCACGGAAACTTCAAACTCCACTCCATTGACTGCATCTGCAGTAATGATAGCCGCAAAAATATCCCCTGTACCGCAGCGCTGGGTTCCCACTTTTATGGTCCGCAGAAACTGTCCCTTCTCTTTCATGGTCTGCTCATCTTGATTTTCATAACAATAATTGGCGATATACTCTCCCTGAGGAATTCCGGTTATAACCACTTTTTTCGGTCCCATCCGGCTTAGCCTGCGGGCCAAATCCCGAATCTCTTCCAATCTCCATTTTTCTTCATGGTAGTCTGTGTCTGTCAGAATACAAGCCTCTGTCAAATTCGGCGTAATGATATCCGCAAGCGTGACCAGGCGTTTCATTTCCTGACACATTTCGTTTGTATACGTAATATAACGCTTTCCATGATCCCCCATAATGGGGTCTACGACCACAATGGTCTGTTCCTTTCCAAAATCCCGGATAAAGCCGGCCACAATCTCGATCTGCTTTCTGGAACCTAAAAAGCCGGTCAGGATTCCGTCAAAGGTCAGCCCCAAAGCTTTCCACTGGTCAATAAAGGGCTGCATCCGATCTGTATAGTCGTCAAAATAGTATGTGGGAAACGCCGTATGGTTGGAAAATATCGAAGTAGGCACCGGACAGCACTGGACCTTTAATTTTGAAATCACTGGCAGAGCCACCGTAATGGCGCAGCGGCCATAGCCGGAAATGTCATTGATGACAGCGGCTTTTTTCTGTTTGGACATGGTGTTCTTCTCCTTAAAAGAAAATATATTTATTTTACCGTCAAAGAATGGTTCTTGTCAATACAGAAGGCCTTCTATGAATAAACTCTGTCATAGAAGGCCTGTCTTGTGCTGCTCCGGCAAAAAAATGATGTCTATATATGATTTTCTTTTATATATTTGGTTGAAACATACGTATTGTCTACTGCGGCAAATCTTCCTGAAGCCGCCTCCCAGTCTTCCTTATTCACTAAAAAGTCAGGGTCTTGTTCTGCGGTTTTCTCAAGAACATTCTGTATGCCTGCCAGACGGCTTTTTAAAGCCCCCAGCTCTTTGTCAGTAAGAATATCCTTTAAGGCATAATCAATCTCTTCAGAAGAAAGATTTATCATATGATCATAGAGCTGACGGTCCATGGCGGGCAGATAACACTTCTCGTCGTCTAATTCATCCACAAAGGGAGATTCTATGCCATCCTCCGTATCCGTGACTTCTTCATAGGAATACACCCCAAAAGAGTATTCGTTGTTTATCGCTGTAAGTCCTGTTACAATCAGACGGCCTCCTTCCACATGGCTCTCTGCAAAGAAGTCCTCATCACTTCTGTCCATGCACCCAAACAGAGTGTCCATGATCTGGAGAATCGTAAGCTGACGTATCATCTCAGGGGAATACTCCAGCTTCAGATGTTCTTCCTGCGCCTTCCTTTCCAGCTTTCGAAAAGATTCTCCAGAAGCCTCCATCATAAGGGTTCCCTTTTTCTTCTCTCCATTTTGCTCTATGACGGCAGTACGGGATTTGACAAAAAGCCCTGAGGTTCCAAGCAGACCTGCCAGCCGGCTGGCAGCTACGTTTCTCACAGAAATCGAAGATCCCTCCTCAATCCCCATTTTCCTATACTGCTTGACAATCGAGGACTGTGTTTTAACAAAACCTGCGGCGCGCATATAAGACGTCAGACCATTTATGGTCCAGAGACGAGGTTCGTCCGTTAATTTTTCCCTTGGCAAAACCTCATTTTTCATCTTATTCATCAGTCCATCCACAATTTTCCACTCTGTGGCTTCAAATTGGAAATTATCAGAACGGCCTGCGAATAGATCTAACAGGTGATTGATTCCTTTTAGCTGTTCTGAAACAGTCTTGTATTCCGAAGTCCCTTCGGTCAGAACTCCTAATTCCTTTTCTTTCTCTCCTCTGGCATCAACGAATACCCTTCTAAAACGGCTGGCCTTTTCCAAAATGTCCGGATTTCTCTGCACCATTTCATAAACCATGGAAAATTCGCCTTCACGATCTTTGACCAGCTCTCGATACTCTTCTAAAAACAAGGCCTTGTCGTCAGGTTTTGTCCTTTCCTCACTCCGAAAATAGACCGACTGATCCTTTTGTTTTAATCTCCAGATTGGTTTAGTGACTCTGCCAACTTTTTCTGTTTCGAAATTGTCCGCGTTAATCTGGGCCATGCGCACCTCGCCCAATAGATTACTCCACTGTATAGAATCCTTCCTGCCTTCTGCATACAAAGAACGGGCGCAGTCGTCAAATAGCTTTTCTTCTTCTCTGCACTGGTGGTAAATGGCTTTTACCATCTCTAACCTGGCCTTGCCAGAGCTGGTGGCAGGATTTCCCTTGGCTGCTATGTAAGTCTGACAGTGGCGAATCAGGGTCTGATACCGTTCATGTCCTTCGATTCTGCCTGCCTCAAAAGCTCCAGGCTCTGCAGGAACAACACGATTAAAAAATTCGCTTAAAGCCTGCAGACTTCCTTTTACCTCTCTCATTTCTCTGCTGTCTTCACGCCGGAATCCTAAAATAGTACGTTTATTCTCCTGAAGATTCATTGCCTGCTCTTTAAACCGCTGCTCTTCCTCAAAATAACGATTGTTTTTTTCCTGTTTATAGGTTTCAATTTGCTGTTTCGAAGTATTGGCAGTAAGGAACCTATTGTTTTCGTTTGGCATTGCAATTCCCTCCTTCTCCTTGCACCAGTCATTCTGCGAAGTTCTCTTTTATAATAGGATTATATCGGATAACCTTTCAGAGAACAACTAGCCTTTTGTACAGTTACATTTTCGCTGCAACAGCGTGACAATCTCAGTTTTTTGAGGTAAAATTCTTGTGATATTTTAGAATGGGAAGGGTCTTATAAAGGAAAGGGGGAAACAAGGTGGATCAATCAGATAAGATATTTGAAACCTATTATGAAGATGTATTGCGTTTCCTGAGAGGACTTTCCAGAGACGAGTACCTGGCTGAAGAACTTGCACAGGAAACCATGTACCGCGCAATAAAATCCATTCACACCTTCCGAGGCGACTCAGACCTGCGGGTGTGGCTGTGTTCCATTGCGAAAAATTTATTCTTTACCCACGTCAAAAAGCAGCGGCGCGCCATGCAGGGAGAAACCTGGGAGCCATCTGAAGAAGAGCAGACATTATCCGTTCAAATGTTTGCGGACAGAGAGACGGCTCTCCAGATTCATAAAATTTTACATCATCTGCGAGAGCCCTATAAAGAAATTTTTTCTCTGCGTGTCTTTGGGGAATTGTCTTTTAAAGAAATCGGGGCTGTTTTTCAGAAATCCGAACATTGGGCGTGTGTAACCTATCATCGTGGGAAAGAAATGATTCAGAGGGAAATGAAACTCAGAAAGGAGACTTTATGAAACTGGAATGCGATATTGTAAAAGACCTTCTTCCATTGTATGTGGAGCATCTTACCAGCCAGACAAGCAGCGCAGCAGTCGAAGAACATTTAGAAACTTGTGAAACGTGTAAAAACGCGTACCTGGAAATGAAAGCCCCCACGCCTCCTGTTCAGTACAGCCGAGAGCCGGCCGAAAGTTTTTCAAATTATGTGAAAAAGAAAAAACGGATTCTGGGATTAAAAACAGCCAGTATTACCGCACTGGTGGTTTTGGCGGTTCTCTTTGTCGCTTCCCGTTTTTTTGCCGTTGGAGGCGCCATTTATCTCCTGGCTTTAGACAGCGCCAAAGCCCAGGTGCAGGAAGACACAGACGTCAGCCATTATCTGTGGTATATGGGGGACAGCGCGAAAAAAGAGTATGTTAATAAATGGGGTATGGACGAAACTATTTTTCCTGAAACCATTACGAATGAAATGGATGTAACCGATTATAAAATGGTCTATTACAATCCATGGGATAAACAGTTTTTAAGCTATCTGGCTGTAAACTATGACGAAGAATCTTATGAGAAAGAGGTGAAGCGGTTAAAAGATTACGCTTCCACAGATTATCTGGGCAATTATGGCGCAGACGGATTCTCAGATGGATATACCCTTCTTGCTATGGAGTCTGATCCGTATTATGGATTTGTGTATGCTCTGTCTAACCAAAATCGCCAGATCGTTTATGTAGAACTGATTTTTTGTAATTACTTTATGGATCTTGATTATGAAACGTTGATTCCTGCAAAGTATCTTCCTATTGGATTTGATGCCACTGTGGACAATCCGTATAGAAAGCAGAAGTTGGGACATTCGTGAAAACAGTAAACCAAAAAAGCGCAGGTGCTGCCTACTACTGTCTTCGCATCTACTCCAGCAAAAGCCTGGGCATGTGCTTTTGCTGGATGTCGATACCTTTACAAACTTAACGCTCCAACTCCCTAATCAGATTCACCATCTCAAGGGCTCCTAAAGCGCAGTCATAGCCCTTGTTTCCTGCCTTTGTGCCAGCCCGTTCAATGGCCTGTTCAATATTTTCCGTGGTCAGGACGCCGAACATTACTGGCACGCCGCTTTCCAGGGAAACAGCGGCGATTCCCTTTGACACCTCGTTGCACACATAATCATAATGGCTGGTAGAACCACGGATCACCGCGCCCAGACAGATTACTGCGTCATACTTTCCGCTTTTCGCCATTTTAGAGGCAATCAGCGGGATTTCGAAAGCCCCTGGAACCCATGCCACATGAATATTCTCCTCCTGCACCTCATGACGAATCAATCCATCCATGGCCCCGCTTAACAATTTTGATGTTATAAACTCATTAAAACGAGCCGCAACAATCCCGATTCTCGCTCCCTTTGACACCAGTTTTCCTTCAAATGTTTTCATGATAAATCACCTCCATAAAAATTTATTTTTCATAGTGCAGCAGATGCCCCATTCGCTTCGCCTTGGTTTTTAGATAAAACAAGTCATGCTCCGTGGCTTCCATCTGTATGGGGACTCGCTCTGTGATTTCCAGTCCAAATCCAGAAAGCTGGTACACTTTATCCGGGTTGTTGGTCAGAAGCCGGATGCTCTTTACTCCCAGCTCCCGCAGAATCTGGGCTCCGATAAAATATTCCCTCTCATCTCCCTCAAAACCCAGTGCCAGGTTTGCCTCCAGAGTGTCCATGCCTTCTTCCTGCAATTTGTAAGCCCGCAGTTTGTTGATCAGTCCGATTCCTCTCCCCTCCTGACGCATATATAACAGAATTCCTCTCCCCTCTTTTTCAATTTCTGTCATAGCCGCTGCCAACTGCTGTCCGCAGTCACACCGCAGGGACCCAAAGGTGTCTCCAGTAAGGCACTCGGAATGTACACGGCACAAAACCTGTTTCCCGTCTCCGATTTCCCCCTTTACCAGAGCCACGTGATGTTCTCCGTTCAGACGGTTCACAAACCCGCAAGCCATAAAGTCGCCATATTTCGTAGGCATTTTCACAGAAGCTGCCATGTCAACCAGCTTTTCATGACACTTTCGGTAATTCTGTAAATCCCTGATGGTAATAAATTTCATATTCAGTCTTTTTGCAAGCTCTGAAAGCTCCGCAGACCGCATCATAGTCCCGTCCTCTCTCATAATCTCACAGCACAGACCGCATTCCTTAAGTCCCGCCAAACGGCACAAGTCCACTGTGGCCTCGGTGTGTCCGGCCCGCTCCAAAACTCCGTTCTTTTTTGCCAGAAGAGGGAACATATGGCCCGGCCTGCGGAAGTCCTCCGGCTTTGCCCCTTCCTCCACACAGGCCAGAGCCGTGATGGAACGCTCCGCCGCGGAAATTCCGGTAGATGTGGTTACATGGTCAATGGACACGGTAAACGCCGTCTCATGATTGTCCGTGTTCCGTCGCACCATCTGAGGAATCTTTAACTTCTCTACATACTCCTCAGACATGGGCATACAGATCAGCCCCTTCCCATAAGTAGCCATAAAATTAATGTTGCCTGTGGTGGCAAACTGTGCTCCGCAGATAAAGTCTCCTTCGTTTTCCCTGTCCGGATCATCTGTAACCATAATGATTTTCCCCTGCTTTAATTCCAGGAGAGCTTCTTCAATCGTGTTAAATTGTATCATCTTCTACCTCCTTGCTTGCTAAAACCCATTCTGGGATAAAAATTCTCTTGTGATGGAGCCATGTTCCCCCTCTTTTTTTACATCCCGTCCCTGTGTCAGAGGACCCAACAGCTTCTCCACATATTTTCCAATCATATCCGTTTCCACATTTACCAAATCCCCTATTCTCCGTTCCCTCAAAACGGTATGGCTTACGGTATGGGGAATGGCGGAAATGGAGAAATGGGTATCGGCAACCGCTGCTACGGTCAGGCTGATGCCGTCTATGGCAACAGACCCTTTCTCCACAATATAGCGCATTAGCTCTGCTTTGACCTCTATGGTGTACCATACCGCTGTGTCATCCTTTTGTATGGCGAGAATCTTCCCCACTCCATCCACATGACCAGCTACCATGTGGCCGCCGAACCGTCCGTCTGCAGCCATAGCCCGTTCCAGATTCACACGGCTCCCTGGGACCAGGCCGGACAACGTAGAGCGGTTTAACGTCTCATGCATGACGTCTGCAGAAAACTTATGGGAAAATAGTCTCGTAACCGTCAGGCAGATGCCGTTGACTGCGATGCTGTCCCCAATCTTTGTTCCTTCCAGCACCTTTTCCCCGTGAATCAAAAGCGCTGCAGAATTCCTGCCTCTTTGAATCTTCTCCACGGAACCGATTTCCTCAACAATTCCGGTAAACATCCCAATCCACCTCACTCTCAATCAAAAAGTCCTGGCCCAACTGAGTCACCACACTGTTTTTCAGCAAAAATCCCATCTGTGGGGACCATACGCCCTCTCCCTCCACAGGCGTTTTCGCTTCCCTCCCTCCCAACAGTTTCGGGGCTAGATAGGCCTGTACTTTTTGTACAATCCCACTTTTTAAAGCTGCCCAGTTTAAAGTTCCCCCGCCTTCCAGCAGAACACTGTCAATCTGCTCCTCTCCCAGCCGCTCCATGAGTTGTACCAAATCCAACTTTCCATCCATAGATGTTTCTCTTCCCACAGTCAAAATCCGGCAGCCTGCACTCTCATAAAGAGATTGTCTCTCCCTGTCTGTACAACAAGTGGCCAAAATGGTTGGAACCTCTTTTGCTGTAGCTACTACCTGAGCGGTAAGAGGAGTGCGAAGGTTGGTATCGCAGATAATGCGAATGGGATTTTTTCCCCCTGGAATACGGCAGGTCAATAAAGGGTCATCCTTTATCACAGTCCCCACTCCTACCATAATCGCCATCGTTCCATGGCGCTGTCTGTGAACATGTTCTCTGGCCTCCTCCCCAGTAATCCACTTAGACTTCCCTGTGTACGCCGCAATCTTTCCATCCATAGTCATCGCATACTTCATTGTCACAAAAGGCCGCTTTGTTTGAATATAGTGAAAAAACACCTGGTTTATTCTGTCACACTCCTCCTTTAAAACGTGTTCTGTCACCTCTAACCCATGATCTCGCAGAATCTGAAGCCCCCTGCCCATAACCAGAGGATTTGGATCATCTGACCCTGTCACTACCCTCTTGATTCCAGCTTCCAGAATCCCATCTACACACGGAGGCTGCTTTCCATAATGACAGCAGGGCTCTAAAGTCACATACATAGTCCCGCCCTCTGGCGTCTCTGTGCAGGAGTTCAGAGCATTGCGCTCCCCATGGGCCTGGCCGTATTTTTCATGCCACCCCTGGCCGATGATTCTCCCTTCCTTTACAATGACTGCTCCCACCATGGGATTCGGCCCTGTCCACCCCCATCCCTTTTGGGCAAGCGCTAAAGCCAGCTTCATATAGTCGTTATCTTCCACCTTTGTCACCTCCAAAAAAATGCCCCGAACCACAGGGCTCAGGGCTAATAAAACGATCACAATCCTATGTCTGCAAAAAAGAAAACTCTGGAATGTAAAAAACACTCCAGAGCTATCATCTGCTGCAAAAATAAAACAGTTCTTGTTATTCGTACTCTTCTTTCATCCAGACTGTACTGTCGGCTTCGGAGTTTCACCGAATCATGCCTTGCGGCTCGTGGGCTGTACCACCGGTAGGGAATTGCACCCTGCCCTGAAGATTTTATTCAATTTATGATTCTAAGTATATATGGTTGGTTTTGGGTTGTCAAGAGCGAAATCTCATATACTGTTTCAGCTGATCATAAAAATTTTCTCTGGTTCCAGCCATAATCACAACAATCACCTGATTCTCCAGATACTCTACCGTATATGCCAGCTCATAATTTGTTTTATTGTAATAAATATCATACCCATACACACCTGATAAATCTCCGGTTTTGGCTTCTCCAACTGTATAATCTTCTCGAATCTTATCAACTGCCTCCTGATACAGTGTCTTCAATCTCTTATCCTTAAGCTTTTTGATAAGTTTCGCTGCAGGCGGAAGAAAACGTACCTCTGTCATTCCTCATCCTCCGTACCAAAAACATCCTCATAAGATATATGACCAGATTCTGAAGATGCAACCTGCTCTGCGTCCACAAGCATTGCTTCCACAGCTGGACGCACCTGCCCCTGCGCCTTTTTAAAACGCTCCAGAAGATCATTGCCGCTATATCCCCTGGCAATCAAATCCGCCAGAATCTGCTCCGCAAACTCTCCTCCTGCATTGGTTCTGACAGGACGAATAACCAGTTCATTTCCGCGCACGGTACATTCTGCCTCTGTATCAAACCCCAGCATGGTAAAAAATTTCTGTGGGATTGTAATCTGCCGTTTCGCAGAAATACTCAATTTTTTCATTTCCATAGGAACTCTACCTTTCGTCACCGTTGCTGGCATTGCTACGTCTGAACTGTTACGATTTCTGTTTTAGGCATGCCTTTTCTCTCCTGCCCCCTGGTCTAAAATCCCATTGATCCGTGTAAACAACATAAACGCAGTCACGGAAGCGGCTATGATATCGCTGACCGGTTCAGCCACAAAAACTCCAAATACCTTGTTGGAGAAGAAAAACGGCAATAGGAAAATCAGCGGAATCAACAGCACCAGTTTCCGCAGACACGCCATCAAAAGACTGATCTTCGCCTGTCCCAAAGCCATGAAAGTCTGCTGGCAGGAAATCTGAATGCCAGTAGAGAAAATACCTGCCATATAAATTCTCATGGCCCATACGGTATAATCCACCAACGTAGCGTCGCTGCTGAAAATCCCTGCAAATACCTGGGGTGCAATCATCATCAAAAGCCACAGCAATGTGGCATAGCCTGCACAGGCCCCAAACTGGCAGTAAAACGCCTGTTTTACTCTGTTCTTCTTCCCTGCTCCAAAATTATAGCTCATAATCGGCTGACCGCCCTGACAGATTCCCTGCAAAGGCAATGTCACCAACTGATTGCAGGAGGATATAATCGTCATGGCTCCTACAGCCACATCTCCTCCGAAACGGGACAAACTGCTGTTAAAACTGATATTTAAAATACTCTCTGTACTTAACATCACGAATGTAGAAATTCCTAATGCAAGACAGGGAAGGATAATCTCTGGAACAATCTTCATGTCTGCCAGGGTCAGACGAAGCATAGTTCTGGACCCTCGCAGGAAAATCAACACCCACACAGCGCTGACCGCCTGGCTTAACACTGTGGCGACAGCCGCTCCCTTGACTCCCATGTGAAAACCAAATATAAGAATCGGGTCCAGAATAATGTTGCAGACTGCTCCCACCACAGTGGTAATCATGCTGAACTTCGCAAATCCCTGAGTGGTGATAAAGGGATTCAGCCCCATAACAATCATTACAAAAACCGTTCCCAGAATATAGATACGCGCATAGTCCAGCGCATAAGGCAAAGTAACGTCGCTTGCGCCAAAAAGCCTTAAAAGCTGCGGAGCAAACGCATAAAACGTTATGGTCAGAACCACAGCAAAAATCATGAGCACAGAAAAACAGTTTCCCAGAATCTTCTGTGCATTTTCCTGTTCATTTTTCCCCATGGCTATGGCCGCCCTGGGCGCGCCGCCGGAACCTGCCAGCATTGCGAAGGCGTTAATCATCATTAAAATAGGCAGAAATAGTCCTACTCCCGTCAACGCAGATGCTCCTGCTTCTGGAATGTGGCCAATGTAAATCCTGTCTACAATATTGTATAACATGTTAATCAACTGAGCCACTACCGCTGGAATCGCCAAGTTCAGCATCAGTTTCGGTATGCTGCCGCTCCCCATATCTTGTTTCGCACGTTCTTTTGCCATGCCGCCTTCCTCCTTTTTATGTTTCCTTTAAGAATTGTAGCAGAATTTTGGTGGAATGGCAAGCATTGGAAGGAGAAGGATTACAGTCTGTTGAGGTATTGGTTACAGTTCACGGGATGGGGTATCTTTTTTCAAAAATGAAAATTTAATTGCTGCATCTCTTCATTTATTGGCTCTGAGGGTTCTGTTTCGCTCTGTGAAAATATCTCTACTTTTTTTTCAGGAATTTCGAGCCCCCAGTTATCCCAACCAGCAAAATTTTTCCTTGCAAATAATTCTATCTTACGTTGTGTTGGAAACATTTTGGTTATTCCATCAATAATGATTTCCGGTTTTTCGCTGTGTTTTCCTCTGCGAACAGATACAAGCTGTCGTATATTTCGCAGGCCCCGTGGAGAAGGGAAGCGTCCTTTCTTAAATGCCAGAACAAATTCTGTCTGAGATAAGGTATAGCGCCCAGGGTTATGAACTTGCTTATCCCAAACAAAGGCAACTGTCTTATATTCGAATCCCCAAGCTTCTCCCAATTCGATTGAGTTGGCAAACTGAGGGCCAGTTGTCCACATAAAGAGGATACAATCATCAGCGGATATTGCTTTAACATCTAATTGCTTTAATTCTTTCAGTTTTAACGTTGGATATTTAAAGTCGGCTGCACTGATAAATACATTTTTTTCAAACCCTATATTAATCGATTTGATATTAGATTTGTCATACTGCATCTTTCCACCGTAATCCCATGGCGGATCTGCATAAATCACATCATATTTCGCACATGGTAATGCAGGGTATAATTTCTCAAGGGGATTAATTTTCCGACGTCGTTTAGCTTCTGGATTATATTTTGAATAGCCACTAATTACGGCTTCCTTTTTTTCTGCCATTAAAAAACTCCTTTCTGTGTTCTCGTACCATTATTTTACAACAGGATACAGCAGTAGTCAATTCCATATGTGACTTATAATCCGTTGACTTATACGCACCTTATTATATCATTTTTTTGGAGGGAGCGTCTATGATTAAAAAAAGGTTTGGAAATCGTGTTCGTGAATTAAGAATGCAGGCAAATTTAAGTCAAGAAAAGTTTTCACTTTTGATTGATATGGATAGAACCTATTTAGCATCCGTAGAGAATGGAAAACGAAATATCTCTCTTAAAAATATAGCTAAAATAGCTGAGGGATTTCATATCACGATCGAAGAGTTGTTCAAGGGCATATAAAACAGGAGGATTTACATATGGCAACCCAAGAATTGAGAAAAAGAGCAAACTGGCAAACACTTAGCGGAGCTAATGCACTTGGAGCAGAGAAACTGTTTCAAAAATCATTGCAAATGGCTCTTGACTGTGCATATCCTGGGCAGTTTATTGTAGACAGACACCCAAAAGAATTTGATGATATTTATTCAACTTATCCTTTGTCACAAGATATTCTTGATAAAATATACAATATAGATATTACAGTCAAAAAGGCCAATGGGAAACCCAAATATAAATGGGGAATCAGTATGGATTTTGCTATTAGAAATATTAAGAATGGAAAAATTCTATTTGGTGAAATTAAGCGTCAAGACGGATGGATTGAATCAACAAATATGCAGGCTGGTAGAGGTAATGCACATGAAAGAAGTTGCAAATATTTTTCGCCTGGGTTAATGAAGGTTCTTCGAGAAACCGGTGGTCTTTCAGAGGAAATACTTCCATTTTGGCTTGTAATTGTGGGAGATATTACAAGAGATCCCCGCCGCAACCGAGAAATTGCATTCTGGTTTCAGAATTATACGAAAAATTATTATATGTGGCGAAATACAAATGATATTGGTGATATGCTGGACTTCTTTGAAAACAACTTATTACCATATTTGCTGTAATAGTACCCTAATTCTTTTTCAGACGGCGATGTTGATGGCAAACGCCACCATCACATCGCCGTTTTTTGCTTGCATTTTTCTCCTAAAACAATTATAATCAATAATAAACAATATAAAACAATAAAAATCAAGTACAAAAAGGAGAACAATAAACATGACCCCTTCATTCAACCGCTATCAATATTTATGGAAATGGCTCCACGGATATAAGCGAATACTTTTCCTTGTGCTCATCTCCAGCCTGCTGGTGACTTTTTTAGGAATGAACTGGCCTCTGGTCTATCGGCATCTGATTAACCAGGTCTTTTATCAAAGGGATTTTAAAAAATTGGAACGTGTTTTACTTGTATACGCAGCTCTGTTTGTTGCAGAAAAGATCCTGCAGCTTATCTGGCGGCTTGCAGATGGAGTGATGGCGTCCAATTTTGTCTATTCCGTTAAGAATACGTTGTATGAAAAAATATTTTCTCTGAACATGGCTTCAAAGGAGAATTACAGCACTGGGGAACTATTGGATATTATGAATCAGGACGTCCAGCAGATTTACACCTTTTTGATGGACGAAGGCGTGTTTGCCATAACCTGCTTGATTCGGCTCATCATGGCGGTCATCTATATTTCTATCATCAATCCCTATGCCTCCTTTTTTATTCTCTTTCTGGTGCTTGTTAACTACTTTTTGTCAAAATATTTGAAAAAACGGTTTCTTGTCTGTTTTCAAGAATATAAAAAGAAGTTGGAAAATTACCAGGGATTTTTCATGGATATTCTGATGGGATTAAAAGAAATAAAACTGTTGAACGCCGCCCGTCACGGAAAAGAGGCGGTAATCTGCCGGTTAACCGAACTGGGGGAATGGAAAAAGAAGCAGATTTTTGAAGAAGCCTACCGCCAGATTAGCCAGGAAGGGCTCCACATTGTCTCAGAAATGGCCCTGTATGCCGCCGCAGCCTATGAAATCGCAAATGGACGTATGCTCCTTGGCGATTTTGTTTCTCTGATGATCTATTATGAATGGGCAAAAATATTTTTTCGGGTCTTTATCCAGCTTTTCACAGGAATGTCCAAAAGTTTTCTGTCCCTTGACCGAATCAATCAACTGATGGAATCCGAAAGCGAGACCGAAGAAGGCGTCCCTGCCATATCCGGAGATATTTTATTTGATCACGTATCCTTCGGATACCAGCCTGGCATGGATGTTTTAAAAGAAATCAGTTTTTCCATCAAACACCGCTCTATTACAGCCCTTGCAGGTCCAAGCGGATGTGGAAAAAGCACCATTGCCAGCCTGTTATTAAAGCTGTACGAGCCTGACAGAGGCGCGATTTGGATTGGAAACCAGCCCCTGTCCCAGGTAAATCCCAAAAGTCTTCGCGCTCAAATCGGAATCGTCAACCAAAACGCCCCTTTATTCGAGGCGACTATCCGAAAAAATCTTCTCATGGGAAAGCCTGACGCAGACGAGGCAGAACTTTGGACTGCACTGAAAACCGCTCATGCAGACCAGTTTGTCTCAAAACTCCCCTCCCAGTTAGATACTTCTGTCAGCCAACTGGACAATTTATCCACAGGGCAGCGCCAAAGAATCCTTTTGGCAAGAGTATTCTTAAAAGACCCTGACATCATTATTTTAGATGAAGCCACCTCCAACATTGATTTAGAAACCGAACGGCAATTTTTAAAGGATGCCGCAGCCATTTTCAGAGAAAAAACCGTAATCATTATCGCGTATCGGGCAAACTGTTTAGAAATTGCAGACCACATTCTGTATCTCCAGTCTGGAGTCGTCAAAGACAGAGGCAGTCATTTCCAACTGTCAGACCAGAATCCAGAATATCGAAATCTGATTTTTCCCTGTGCTTAAAAAGGAGGAACCCCTTTATGAAACGAATCCAAATAGTCCATCGTCTCCAACCGTTTTTCTCCAAAAAAACATTTTTGCTCATCCTGTGCTTTCTTGGAGGCAGCACCCTATTATCTGTGGCTTACCCTTTCCTGTACAAGCTGTTTATCGACGGAGTCAGTTTAGCCATTGTTTTTCTTCTTATGACTCTCTGGCTGTTGTTTTATTCCCTAATCCGGTATTCTTTGTGCAAGGTTCAATCTGTCTTTTTCACAGATCTGCTGCTGCAAATCAAGGAGCGTCTCCTTGACCATATCATGAAAAGAGAGCCAAACTTCTACATTCAGAAACCGGCAAGCGAGCTCAAGCGGGTGCTGGAGGACGACTGCAATGAAATCGAGAATTTCTTCTCCAGAGATATTTTCGGTTTTCTTTTGTCCGCTGCAAACCTATGCGCTTTCCTTGTCATCATGGCCTTTTTAAGTCCTCCTCTTTTGGCAGGATGCGTGGTTTTTTTCTGTCTCTCCTATTTAGAGGCTGCATGGATTCAAAAACGGGTCCGCAATCATTCCAAAGTATTCAGAAGCGCCCTGGCCTGGGAAGACCATATGCGGGCAGACGAATTTAAAAATTTCAGGGAAATCAAATGTTTTAACTGGGAAGCCCAAACAGCCGCTTCCTTTTGCCAACGCTCGGTCCCAATTCAAACTCTCATTAAGAAGGAAAAACTTTACTGGTACATCAACAAATACCTAAATGCCATGAATCATGACTTAATCACTCGCTTCTTTCTTTATCTTACAGGCGGAAGCCTGGTAATTGGCGGCAAACTGACCATCAGCTCCTTTTTGGTGTTTTCCGGATTCTATGAAAACTTTGTAAAAGAAGTGCGAAATCTTATGGACAGCAATTTCCATCTAAACAGTAAATCGGTTCTGTTAGAAAATGTGCTGCAATACTTAAATCCTGTTTCTCTACATGGGCAAGACCTTCCCACTCCGATCCAACAGATTAAATTTCATGACGTCTGTTTTCGGTATCCAGAAAGTCAGAGAGGCGGATATGTTTTCCGGCATTTCAACGGCCAGTTACGCAAAGGGGAAACCTGGTTTCTCCACGGATCAAGCGGCTGCGGAAAAAGCACTCTGGTAAAACTTCTTGAGAAAGAATGGACCTCCTATGAAGGAAGCATCACCATCAATGGTCAGGAACTTTCTTCCTTAAACAGCGGGGAAAGCTTTTATAAAAAAATAGCGGTCGTATCCCACGAAAGCAGACTGTTTCACACTACCCTTGCAGAAAACCTCCGATTTGCAGACCCGACGGCCACAAAACAGCAGCTGCAAAAGGCCTGTGAAAATGCTCTCCTTCCTCTCAGCCTGGATACCCCGGTCGGTGAGAATGGAAGCGCTCTTTCCGGCGGTCAGAGGCAAAGGCTTCTTTTAGCCCAAATCTTTTTAAAGCCTTCGGATTTCTATCTGTTAGATGAATCCCTGGATGAAATCAGCGCAGCAGATGAAATTAAAATCGTAAACCGGTTGCGGGATTTGAATCCAGATAGTATTATTATACTGATTAGTCATCGAAAAAACATTCAGCTTGAAGGCGGTTGCTTATGTTTATGGAAGAACGACAAAAAGACATTGTAAAGCGCGTCAATGAAACCGGCAGAATCCTGGTCTCAGAAATCCAGTCTCTGTATCAGGTCTCAGCCGACTGCGCCAGAAAAGATTTAAGACTTTTGGAAAGCAAAGGATTGCTTCAGAGAACCTACGGCGGAGCCATTGCCGCTCCCCAAAAGGGAATCTATCCAGAAAAAAACTATAATCCCAAGGATTTATCCGACGTCAAGAAAAGTTATATGGCCGTTGCAAAAAGAGCGGTGAAATTCATTGAGAGACAAGACATCATTTACCTTACCTCCTCCTTAGTAGGATACTATATGGCCCTGAATCTTCCTCAGACTATGGAATTTACCGTTGTCACCAATTCCATCACGGTCGCAGAAGCAATTCGGAAACAGGAACAGATTTCCCTGATCTTTTTAGGCGGAGAAATGTCCCACCGTGGCCATTGTCACGATTTTTATACCTTGCAGATGGTGAATAATATGCGGATGGACAAAGCGTTCCTGTCTCACAGCGCACTGTCTTTGGACTTTGGCGCTTCCATCCACAACAGCGCAGGAGTGGAATTTGGAAAAGCAGTCATGAAAAACAGCACCATGAATCTGGGACTGTACCCTTCCGAAAAGATTGGAAAGAACTCCATCCACTCTGTCTGCAAAGCTGCGGACTATGACCTGATTATCACAGACGAGCAGGTCTCCGAAGACTTTCTAACCCAAGCTTTTGAGCTGGGAATTGCCTATGAAATCGCATACTGACAGGAGGATTTTACGATTATGAAAAGAATACGATACATGGTTTTCCGCAATTTGATTCTGGTTCCCATCATGTGGATCAAACTGTTTTATTACGCCGCCCATGCAGAGAAGTATACGGACGAACAGCATTCCAAAATGCTGAAATTCATTGTCAAACGCGCCAACAAAGGGGGAAATGTGACCATAGACATTCACGGCCAGGAAAATATCCCCGCAGACAATGGTTTTATCTTTTTCCCCAATCACCAGGGCCTGTATGATGTATTGGCAATCATGGAAGCATGTCCCAGACCCTTTTCGGTTGTGGCAAAAAAAGAGGTGGAGGATCACTTTTTTCTGAAACGGGTGTTTGCATGTCTCAGGGCCCATACCATAGACCGAGACGATGTGCGCCAGGGAATGAAAGTGATCACCGAGGTATCCAACGAGGTGCTGTCTGGCAGGAATTATATTATCTTTGCAGAAGGAACCCGTTCCAAAAACGGAAACCAGGTTCAGGAATTTAAGGCTGGAAGCTTTAAGGCCGCCACGAAAGCCCAGTGCCCCATTGTACCCGTCGCTCTGATAGACTCCTTCAAACCCTTTGACACCAACACCATCAGCCCTGTCACCGTCCAGGTCCATTTCCTGAAGCCTCTGTATTATGAGGATTATAGAGAAATGAAGACAAAAGAGATTGCTGTCCTGGTGAGAAAGCGGATTGAGGAGGCCATTCAAAAAGCGGCCTGAAAAAAACGGATTCCGGGATTCATTTCCCGAAATCCGTATTTTTTTAATGACGCTTCTCCAGTTTCCAAACGTCTCGGTTATATTCTTCAATGGTTCTGTCTGAAGAGAAGAAACCGGCCTTGCTGATATTTGCCAGCATCTTTCTCATCCAGGCTTCCCTGTCTTCAAAGTCTTTATACGCCTGCTCCTTTACCTTTGCATAATCCTCATAATCCAGAAGAGTCATAAACCAGTCTTTGTTGAGAAGCTCCTTATAAAGGCGCTCCAAATTCTCCTTCTGCCCGATTTTCAAAAGCGTTGGACCCACGATAAAGTCTACCGCTTCCTTAATATCCGGATTCTTCTCATAATAATCCTTAGAACAGTAATCCGCCTTCTTGTAGTGCTCAATCACCGTATCGCTGTGCTCGCCAAAGATATAGATATTGTCCTTTCCCACCAGCTCGGCAATCTCTACATTGGCTCCATCCATAGTTCCCAGAGTCACAGCGCCGTTTAACATAAACTTCATGTTTCCGGTTCCGCTGGCTT
This sequence comes from uncultured Hungatella sp., assembly GCA_910579515.1. Lineage (GTDB taxonomy): Bacteria > Bacillota > Clostridia > Lachnospirales > Lachnospiraceae > UBA3402. Next base: position 124,077 of record CAJTUV010000002.1, on the reverse strand, counting down.
CCTTAGACGCCAGGGAAATCTGCTCCGAAATGTCGCAGGCAGGAATCAATTTTTCTGCTAAGGTCACATTGTAATTCTCTACCATAACCACTTTCAGATAGGGGCTTACGTCCTTGTCATTATTTACCAGCTCCTGCAGACACAGAATCAGATGAATAATATCCTTGGCAATCACATAGGCAGGCGCAGCCTTGGCCCCAAAGACAATGGTAATGGGTCTTCCAGGCAGTTTGCCCCTCTTGATCTCCAGATACTTATGAATCACATACAAAGCGTTCATCTGCTGTCTCTTATACTCATGAAGACGCTTAATCTGAATGTCCAAAATAGAGTGGTCGTCAATCTCAATCCCCTGAGTCCGAAGCAGGTATTCCTTTAGATTTTTCTTGCACTGATGCTTAATGGCCTGGACTTCCCTTAAAGCCTTCTCATCCTCCAGAAACTGTTCCAGCTTCTCCAGCTCTTTTGCATCCGTTTTGTAACCTTCTCCGATTCGTGAGGTTATCCAGTCTGCAAGATCGTGGTTACAGTGCAGCAGCCAGCGGCGGAAAGTGATGCCGTTGGTCTTGTTGTTGAATTTCTCCGGATACAATTCATAAAATTTGTGAAGCTCATCCTTCTTTAAAATCTCTGTGTGGAGATACGCCACGCCATTGACGCTGAATCCATAGTGAATATCAATATGGGCCATGTGAACCGTATCGTTCTTGTCAATAATCGCCACCTGCGGGTCCTCGAATTTTCTTCTCACCTTGTCGTCCAGAATCTCAATAATCGGCACTAACTGGGGAACCACCTTTTTCAGATAGGAAATCGGCCACTTCTCCAGCGCCTCTGCCAAAATCGTATGGTTGGTGTAAGCGCAGGTTTTAGACACAATCTCAATGGCTTCGTCAATCTCAATCCCCTTTTGTATCAGAAGACGAATCAATTCCGGAATCACCATGGTAGGATGGGTGTCATTGATCTGGATCACCGCATAGTCCGGCAGGTCGTGGAGTGTGCATCCCTTTGCCACGCATTCATCCAAAATATACTGGGCGCCATTGCTGACCATAAAATACTGCTGGAAAATACGAAGAAGACGTCCCTTTTCATCACTGTCGTCTGGATATAAAAACAAGGTTAAATTCTTTGCAATGTCCTCTTTGTCAAAAGAAATCCCTTCCTCTACAATTCCCTCATCCACAGTCTCAATGTCAAACAAATGGAGCTGATTGGTTCTGTTGCGGTAACCTGTGACAGCAATGTCATACAGACGGGAACGAACCGTCATATTGCCAAATTTCACCTCATAGGAAACGTCTCTGGGAGTCAGCCAGCTTTCCTTTTCAATCCATGGATTGGCCACTTCCTTTTGAAGACAATTCTCAAACACCTGTTTAAACAGTCCCAGATGGTAGTTGAGGCCGATTCCGTCTCCGTTTAATCCCAGTGTGGCTATGGAATCCAGAAAACATGCGGCAAGGCGTCCCAGGCCGCCGTTTCCCAGAGAGGGCTCTGGCTCCATTTCCTCAATCTGGCTGAGACATTTCCCATTCTTCTCCAGTTCCTCTTTTACCTGATCATAAAGTCCCAGATTGATTAAATTGTTGGACAGCAGTTTGCCAATCAAAAATTCTGCTGAAATATAGTATAACTTCTTTTTCCCTGCCCCGTCCACTTTTTGGGAGGCCAATTCCTGAGTCATGCCAAGAAGAGCATGGTACAATTCCTCATCTGTGCAGTCTCCAATCCCTTTGCCTGCATGAGTTTTCAGATATTCGCCTAATATCATAAAAGTTTCCTCCTTAAAATTCCCTTTCCTTCATTATTCACCTGTTGAGAGCATTCTAAAACGAAACAGCAAAAAACTTCTGACAGCTAAACAATGATTTTTCTCCCTCTCAAGAATTCATCAACCCTTCTTTTAATCTCTGTAGGTTTTAAATATTTCAGCAGATATCCATCCGGCTTTAATTCCAATACTTTTTTCACGCTTTCCGGATCATCTTTACTGGTCAGGAAAATAACAGGAATATCCGCGAACTCTGCTTCGGAACGGAGCATTTCCAGCACATACCTTCCATCGCAGACCGGCATCTCATAATCCAGAAGAATCAGATCCGGCCTTTCTAACGTAATGGCCCGAATTGCAGATACTCCCGAACTGACTCCGGAAACGTCATAGCCGCCCCCTAAGAGCTTTTTTATTCCCTGCCGGATTGTAAGAGAGTCGTCTACCACCAAAACCTTTGGCTTTGCCCCCGTCTCTCTCTCCATAAGATATTTTTCGATTTCCGCCACCGCATTCCCTGCGTTAAGCGGAATCCCCATCCCCTTTTCAAGCAGATGGGGCGCAATCACACAATAAGAAAAATAGCCTTCGTCTGTATCAAACAGCAGGCTGACCTGAGGCTGCTTTTTCTCAAAAATCTCCTGATATTCTTCATAGGTCAGAAGATTCTCCTCTGTCATCTCATAGGCGTTTATGGAAGGATAGTGCTCCATAACATGCCTTACAAATTGACACGCTGTATATCGGACTGCATTCATCAATACAATGTCAAGCTTGTTGGATTTGATTCCCATCAATTTTCCAACTGTATTAATAAGGATTTTCTCCTCAAACGCTAAAATGATCTCCCACTTTTTCTCATCCTGTTCTCTGCTGTATACCAGACGGTAGTAAACCCCTTTTCCAAACTTCTCTCCACCATAGGTATCGCTGATCACCTGAGTCTTCAACTGGAACATATTTTTCAAAGTTTTGATGATCACCTTTTCTACTGCCGCAAGCTCTTCTTCTGGCAAAAGCCCTACCCACTTGCTCATCTTCTCACCTGTGATCGCCATATCCTCTGTTAAGGTATGCCCAATCAGCCATCCTGCGCAAACAGCCAAAAAATGTTCGACAGAGTCAGGAGAGTAGTCTTCCCTCCTCAGCTCCTTCTCCAGCGCTGGAAGAGAATTATCACGAAATCCCCTATGTAAACGCCTATGAGTCTCAAGTTCGTCATAGGCGATTAATTCCATGTATTTTTCTTCATCCTGAAAATGATTCAGCGCATGTTCTTTAAAATATTTTATTCCTTCCTGAATAGCCCTTCTACCTTTCTGTTCTTCATTCCCAAGGGCAAAAAGCTTGTTGATAATCTTAAAAAGCTTCTGGTGTTCTTCATCAATGATTTTTATCCCGATGTTGAACTCTTCCTTCCATACAAGCTGATTATCCATAGATGATCCTCCTTTGCTCATGCAAGCTTAGTACTACTTTGCGTTTCGTACACAAATTTTGGGGGCACCATGCCCAAACAGTATTCACCGTACCATAAATTGGAAGAAAATACAAGTAGAAAAATAGGAATCCTTTTGAATAAATCTACCCGTTTACCCCATACACCTGAATCTGGCTCAATGCTGGAAATGGGGATGGATCATCCGCTTTAATCAGATTGCACAGCTTCAGCCAGGTGATTCCCTTCCGCTGTATGGAAAATACATGGGGTTTCACGCTTTTTTCCATTTTTACAACCTCTTTGGTCCCGTCAGAAAATACAAATGTGCCTTCTACCCACCAGTTATCATGAGGGAAATCCGCTCTGGTGTACAAAGCAATCTGATCAAAATCCACAGGCCGTCCAAACTCCAACGTAATTTCTGCATCGTCCTGCATATTGATTCCCCAGGACTCATAGGGCCATGGGCCATGAGACTCATTAGCCAAAATTCCATCAATGGCATTGCGGGCGGCAAACACAGACTCCCCTCTGGTCTCCACATTCGCGTGAGCGTGGGGATAACACCCCAGATCCCCGTGCTGGTCCATTACATTCTGCGCCAGATTCCGGTAACTGCGGTTTTCAAATTCCTCTGCCTTACGCATAGTGATATAATGGCGCTGGCCTGTAAAACATTTGGGATTATAAGAAATTTTCTTCTCATGAAATGGAATAAGATAGGACAACTTTTCCGTGGTCAGATAGACGTAAGCCTCATCCATCCCATCATCCACCCGAATCACATAATAGGCATTGGGCTCTGTAGTCTCAAACACAAGACTGTCCCCTTCTGAATATTCGCCCCGATACACCATAAGCGCCTCATCCTGGCTGCACACCTGAAATTTTGTCTCCCCCTGGCTGTCTGTCACTGTAATCTTTAACTGTGCCATACGAAAAATCCCTCCAACCTTCTCCAGATTTATATTAGGAAGCAATCTGCTTCTTTCTGTTTGGAGTATACCATATCTTTCCATAAAAAGCAAACTCCCGACTGCTGTCGCAGCCAGGAGTTTGCTTTTCAAGTTACAGTTCACGTGGCAGTCAGAGGGCGTCTTGCGCGTGAGTGCAAATTCTCTTAAGACCGTTTTTCACGTCGGAACTTAGGCGGCTGTTTTTGCCGCCTTAGCTCCGTTACGTGAAAATCCGAGCGAGAGCGTGTCTGAAGAGGAATTGCACTCACGCGCAAGACGCCCTCTGACTGCCACGCAAACTGTAACTTTTTCAATTTTCACATTTAAAATCCAACCAAAATCCCCACCACCGCTGCAATTCCAATATAAGCGATGACATGAATCTTCCATTTTTTCATACAGGCAAAGAGAGCCGCTGCAAACACAATCGCAGGAATATTGAGGCTGATTCCCTCCCCTGTGTGCAAAAGCGCAAGCTTGGCTACCCCAAGTCCAGCAGCCGCAATAAGCCCTGTGGATGCCGGCCGAAGTCCCTTAAAGATACCCTGAACCAGTTTAGAATCACGAAACTTTTCCAGAACCTTGGAAATCATTACGATGATAATTATGGAGGGGGAAATCAGCGCCAGGGTCGCCAAAATTCCGCCGCCGATTCCCATAGTCACAAAACCGGCATAGGTGGACATATTGATTCCGATAGCTCCCGGAGTTGACTCGGAAATGGCAATCAGATTCAAAATATCCTGATTCGTAAACCACCCTGTTCTGGCTGATATTTCATACAAAAAGGGAAGGGTTGCCAGGCCGCCCCCAACTGCAAACAATCCTGTGAAGAAAAATTCCAGATAAAGTTTAATTGCCGTCATCATGCCTTTTTGTCTCCTTTCTTAAAGGTAAGATACCCGAATAATCCGGCTGCAACAACAATCACTGCAGACGGAACCTTGGTAAACAGAGACAAAAGCAGTACTACTAAAAAGATTCCCACAGAAAGTTTGTCAATGACCGCCTTTTTATAAAGCTTCAGAACTGCATCTGTGATCAAAGCGCAGACGCAGATGCGAATGCCGGAAAATGCTCTGGACACAATCTCCAGAGAGGCAAAATTTCGCATAAAAGCAGCGATCAACGTAATAATGATAATGGATGGAAAGACAAACCCCAGCGTAGCTATGATTCCCCCAGCCAGCTTCTTTCTCTTGTACCCGATAAAGGTTGCTGTGTTGATGGCGATAATGCCTGGAGTACACTGGCCGATAGCATAGTAATCCATCAGTTCCTCTTCCTCTACCCATCCTCTTTTTTCCACCAGCTCCCGCTGTAAAAGCGGAAGCATGGCATAACCTCCTCCAAAGGTGCACACACCGATCTGTGCAAATAACCAAAATAATTCCACAAGTTCTTTCATGATTCCTCCTTTATGCTGATAAATGTCTCAGCAATTCTTCCTCAGTAGGGAACCTGGTCAGGCAGCCTACTGCCTGTACACAATAGCCCCCCATAATATTACCCAGGCGGATGCAGTCCTCTGTAGAGTAGTCATGATACAGACCGTACATGAAACCAGCCATAAACGCATCTCCTGCTCCCGTTGCATCGATGGCATCCACATGATCTAAGGGCTTTAAAATCTGCTCCTTTCCGTCTCTTTGGTAAAAACATCCGTTTTTTCCCAGTTTGATCACCACATCATCAAAAAATTCTGCTAACACATTCGCCGCTTCCGGCACAGATCCGGTTCCCGTAATCTTTAGTGCCTCTTTCTCATTGGGCGTGTAATAGTCTGCAAGCTCTAAGTACTTTTTATACTTCTCCACAGACAAATCTTCCTCCCACCCTGTGTCCATGGTAAGGATACTTCCTTCTGCCTTCAGCTTTTGATACATCTGATAAAGCGCTTCATTTTCCAGATCACAGTACATCCGAACCAGCTTCGCGCCTGTAAACTGACGGTAAACCTCCCTAATGTCCTCCTCGGCCAGATCCACCTTTCCCATATAAGTGAGAAACGTTCTGTCCCTTTTGGTTACTGCCACTGAGGTAATGTTAAGCGGCATCCCGTCTCCCCGATACAGATTGGTATACTCGATCCCCTGCTTTTTAAGCAGCTCCTGCATATGAGTGGAAAACAAATCCTTTCCCAGAAATGTGACCATGCGAACCGGCAGATTCAATCTCGACAGATTCACCATAATGGCAGGATTCCCGCCTCCTAATTGTACGTCAAACTCCTTGGAATACACCTCCTCTCCCTCATTTGGAATCGCGCCTAATCCGCTATATAATAAATCGCAGTTGATGATGCCCATACCAGCAATGAATCCCATACTAATTCCACCCTTCAATGTAGTCTTGATTAGACAAAATGTACTCCTCTGTCAGCTTTTCAGCCAGGGACCAGGAATTCACAAGGGGATGCACAAACAAACTCTTCACCGCAGCCTCCCTGCTCTTTTGGCGGATTGCCTCAGAAGCATACCGCTCATACTCCTTTACCCTTTTGCACAGTTCCAGAGGAATTCTCCCCGGAGAAGGAAACGAATGGGGAACACAGCCCTTCTCAGACACGTGGCAGGTAATCTCCACCACATCTTCCTCCTCAAGCCCCTTTATGGCGCCTTTGTTGGGCACACATAAAATCATCTCCACCGGCTTTCCTGTCTGAAGAGCCCGTATGTAATTTAAAGCCACTCCCGCATATCCGCCGTCGTCTTTCTCAAACACATCAAAATGGAACTTTTCTTTTCTTGGGATTCCCGTCTCGTTCTTCATATACATTTCAGAACGGTATCCATGCCAATGCTCATAAATCTTTAAGCACTTCTCAAAATCTGTCTCAGGGTTCAGACCGGACAACTCCTCGATCATATGGCGGTTCACATCCCGAATCAGTTCTCCTCTGGTGTTTTCTGCCTTTAAAATGTTCTCTATGGCCTTCTCCCTGTAAAAATAATAATACAGATATTCATTTAAAAGGCAACCCATATCTTTTGTCAAGTCTTTTGTGAAAAAACGCATGTCAGTTTCTGTATAAATCCGATCATCCTCCATTAACGTCTCTAACATTTCCTTCCCGTGAAAACAAATGCTGTTAAAGAAGGACAGATGATTCAGCCCATAGCATTCCGCCTGAATATCCTCCGGCGCCACCCCGTAGAGCTGTCCAAGACTTCGCAAAAGCCCGCTGGGTGCATCGCAGATTCCATACGTAAAATCATATCCCATGTCCCTGAGAGTCTGAGACACCACCCCAGCCGGATTCGTGAAATTAAACACCTTCACATGAGGGCGGCTGTAAGTCCGAATCAGCTCACAGTACTTGGCAAGCTGGGGCACAGAGCGCATGGCAAAGGAAAATCCGGCCGCTCCTGTGGTTTCCTGCCCCAAAAGCCCGTAGGACAGGGCGATCCGCTCGTCGTCCACCCGTTTATCATCCTCTCCCACCCTGATGGTAGTGATGACAAAATCTGCGTCCCTTACCGCCTCAACGGGATCTGCAGTCAGTTCAAAATCAATGTTCGGATTAATCCTCTTTGCCACCTGCCTGGCCATCTCTCCAAAAATCCCAAGCTTCGTCTCATTGTTGTCCATAAAGACAATTTTATCTATTTTTAGTTCTTTCGCCTGATTGACCAGACTTCTTGCCAAAAACATGGAGCGGACTCCGCCGCCGCCAATTACCGTCAATTTGATTCCCATAAGCTCCTCCTCTTTTCCATCTGTCTCAATACCTCGTCAAAATCCGGCAGCAGATCCTGCCCGTCCTCTCTTGCAGCCGCAAATTCCCTGTATTTTTTCACCATCTGCCCTGCTTTGGAAAACCTGACAGGTTTTGGTTTCTCTCCTGCCCACTGAATAAAATTATCCCCATAAATTCGGTTCAGGGCACTTTCCGGCAAAGAGAGCCCTCTCAGCCTTCCCCCCTGGAACACGCTTTTATCGTACTCTAAAAACGCTTTCATTTCCTGAATCTTTTTGATGCCCAGCATCCGCTGCTCCTCAGAATCAGAATCCTCATTGCCGCCGTAATTATCCGTCCCAAACAAAATCCTGTCCTGATACTCCAGGAAAAACTCTCTGGCAAAGTCCTGGCAGATGGAGAAATTAAAGTACATCTCCCCGCCTGGCGTAATGTCCAGTTTCACATTCGGATATTGATCCATAAAATTTCTCAGCCGTTTCAAATCATCGGAAAGAAAGTAGAAATGAGGAATCGTCATATTCAGTTTTGGAAACTTCTCCAACAGCCGGTCTGTCTCCTCATAAAAACTTTCATAGGATGGCAGATTCTCTCCATAATACCAGCCAAAGTCATACATTCGCTTAGGGATCCTGTTGATATCCCAAAATTCCTTTGGGTCTCCAATGTGGAACATAATGGGAATCTGCTCCTGTTCCAGCCATGCAAAAAAGGAATCGAAATTCTCATGATAATAGGGAATTTTCCACTCTCCCTTATAAAGCGGTTTATTCTGAATCTTAATCCCGTCAAACCCCATAAAAATCAATTCCTGAGCCTGTCCCAAATAGTCAAAAGGCTCCCACTGTCTGTCAGGCTGTGGATAAATCACGCCGCCAAAAGCGTAGATATGCTGTGGGTCCATGATTTTAGCCAGAGCTCCTAAGGGATTTCTCAAAAGATTTTTGGTCTCCCACTGGACAATATTATGGACGCATACAATTTCCAGTCCTGCTTCCTCTCTATATAGAAACAAATCTTCTACATTTGTGTAACATGTAGTTTTTGATGTTCTGCCAAGATGATAATGTCCGTCAATCAATTTTCTAATCATTGCATCCCTCTCCTTTAGCCTTTAATTCCCGTAGTAGCCACGCCCTCAATAAATTGTTTCTGTCCCACGGCAAACACCGCCACGCAAGGGATGGTAACCATCACTCCGGCCGCCATTAAAAGATTGTTCTTGGTGTCATAAGCTCCTTTGATAGCCGCCACAGCCACAGACAACACCCGGTATCTCTCTGTGTTGGTGATAATCAGAGGCCACATCAGATCATTCCAGGTAGCATTAAACGTAAAAATCGCCAGAGTCACCAGACCGCCCTTTGCCAGAGGCAGCATAATTCTGGTATAGATTCCCCAATAATTACAGCCGTCAATTTTCGCCGCTTCCTCTAAATCCCCCGGGATTCCCATAAAAAACTGCCTCAGTAAAAAGGTTCCGAAAATACTTGGAATCAGGGGAAGAATTAACCCTGCATAGGTATCTGACAGCTTCAGATTATAAATCAAAAGATAACGGGCAATCACGGTCATCTGACCGGGAACCATCAAAACCGCCATGAGAAACAAGAAAAGCTGATTTTTAAACCGGAAAGGGATTCTGGCAAACGCATATCCTGACAGAGAGCACACCATAAGCTGTCCCGCAATCACTCCCACCACCATAATGATGGAGTTTTTATAATACAAAAGAAAATTCATGTTGTTGAGCACATATTCATAATTCTCCAGCGTGTATTTCTTGGGAAACCACACGATCGGAATCTGCACCGTTTCTCCATAAGTCTTAAAAGAGGTTAAAACCATCCACAAAAAAGGCAGAAGCATCACGAGTAATCCAGTCATCAGCACAACAAAAGCGATGATAGTGACGCTTTCTGCTTCCCACTTTTTCCTGATTCGTTTAGTCATAGTGCACCCACCTTCTCTCTCCCCAGAACTGAATCAGGGTAACCGCCAGAATGATGACAAACAAAATCACCGCTTCCGCAGAGGCATATCCCATTCTGGAATAGACAAACGCCTTCTGATAAACGCCGTAAACCATGGTCCTCGCCGCTTTTTCCATGGGACCAAAGGAGGCGTTGATAAAAATATAAATCAGGTCGAACACCTTCAAGCTGTTCATGAACTCCATGATAATCACAAAGAAAAGACTAGGCGTAATTAAAGGTACTGTGATGCTTTTAAAACACTGGAAAGGGGAAGCGCCCTCTACTCTGGCCGCTTCGTAGTATACTCCCGGCACATTCTGGAGCCCTGCAAGGAGGATAATCATATCATAGCCAATTCCCTGCCAAATAGCCACTACGATAATGGCGGCAAAGAAGTATTTCGGGTCCGCCATCCAAAAAGGACCGGTTATGCCAAACCATCCCAGAATCACATTGACAATCCCATACTGAGAATTAAACAAATACCGCCAAACCAGTCCTATGGCCACTGTCATGGTAATGGAAGGAAGAAAATAAATAACCCGAAACATTCCCTTAAAGGGAACCTTCTGATTCAAAAAGTATGCCAAAACCAGGGATATGGCTACTCCGATGGGTACTTTAAAGACAGTATACACCATAGAATTTTTTAATTCCAGCCAAATTGTATCGTCTGAAAACAGTTCCTGAAAATTTTTCAGTCCGATAAAATGTCCGACTCCACTAAGTTTCCATTCTGTCAGGGACATATAGAAGGAGAAAAAAATCGGTCCCACAGAAAAAATCAACATCAGCACAACCAGAGGAGACACAAACAGATATCCCCAAAAATTATCTGTTTGATAAAAAGGCTTTTTTCTTTTCTGTTCGTTCATGTGCATCTCACCTTTCATAACACGTTAGGGATTGCCTCACAAGCTCCTTGTATTTTGGCAATCCCTTTCCTGCATTACATTAACGTTCCTTTTATTTTGTCAAAGCCGTACACTGGTCCGCATAGTTCTGAATTACCTTCTTAATACCATCCTTATCCAAATCCGTTGTCAGATAAACTTCTCCGATACAGGAATTAAAGGCTGTCTGGAACTCGCTGTTGTGCCCCACAGAGTACAGAATGGGAACCAAAGTTGACTGCTCTAATGTCTCCTTGATAGCGCCTACGTCAATGCCGATATTCTGTTCATACACGTCGAAACAATCCAAATGGGCTGTCAAACCTGCCTTTGACAAAATATTCATACCTTCCTTGCTGGCTGCAAACTTTAAGAAACTTTGAACCTGAGTATTGTACTTTGTCTTTGCATACCCCGCCATACTGCACACACTGAAAGAGCAGGCTCTTCTGGCTCCTGTAGGAAGCATGGACACGCCAATCTTCTCTGCTCCCAGAGCCTCCGCATAAGTCACGATCTTCGGCGGAGCCCCAAACACCATAGCCGCCTGGCCGGACTGGAAATAGGTGTCTCCCTGGATCTCTGTCATCTGTGCGCCTGTCGGGGTGCTTCCATCCTGATACATGATATCGTACACAAAAGACCAGCCTTCCAGAGCATCGTCCTGTGCAAACAGAGGAACACTATTTACATAATCAAACTCATTGCTCCCTGCCATCACCAGCCACTCATGCATGGACCCTTGGCCTGTATCTGTCCGAAAGCAATATCCATACTGACTCTTGTCTTCTTTTGTAAGTGCTTTCGCTGCGTTTCTGAAATCCTCCCAGGTCCAGTCGTTGCTTGGATAAGAAAGTCCCGCCTCATCGAACATGGCCTTGTTATAAATTAACACATTCGGATCCAGCAGGAACGGAACGCCATAATGACTTCCGTCTTCTCCCTTTAAAAGATCCATGGCTGTGTCAGAATATTTGTCAAGGTCTACTACCCCATCCTCTAAAGGAAGCATATATCCTGCTGGCAGATACTCGACCAGATGAGCCAGGTTCACCCAGAAAATGTCTGGCGCGTCGTCGCCGGTAGCCAAGGTGGTTTCCAATTTCGTCCAATACTCTGCCCATGGAAGCTGAGTCGGCTCTATCGTCACGTTAGCGTTTCCTTCCTGTGCATTGTATGCCTTGATCAGTTCGTCGATCTCCTCAGAAAAAAGTGCATCCCAATAGAATAATTTTAAGGAAACTGCTTCCTCTCCGGATCCGGATGCCGCCTGGCTTTGAGTTTCCTCCTGACCGTTCTGTTCCTTACTCTCTGCTGCCTGCTGTGTGGTTTTCGTTTCCTTTTCAGGCTGGCTGCACGCTGTCAGACTGAAAATCATACCGGCTGTCAATAACATTGCTCCCCACTTTTTAAATCTCTTCATAAAATAACCTCCTTATTTTAGTATGATGAACTAACTGCCTGATTATTCCTCTTTGTTTCACCTCCTGTTTTTATTTGTTTCACAATTCATTATTTTGTTTCATGTTCAAATTGTATCATGTTATAAGGATATATGCAAGATTTTTTTTGCATTTTCCCAAATAATATTGTTTTTTTCTTATTGTTTCAGAAACTATTGACTTTATTTCACCACTTGTTTATAATTGTATCGTAACGAGCGTGGAACAATTCTTCCAGAATTTTACTTTCCAAATAAGGAACATTTTGGTAGAATAGTAGTAGAAGAGAATTTGTTTATGGAGGATTTACTGCATGACAATACGAGAATTTGCAAAATTATGTGATGTAAGCCCAGCTACTGTTTCACGTTACTTTAGCGGAGGTACTGGATTAAGTCCGGCTATTGCAAAAAATATTCAACAGATGGTTGATCAGACAGGCTACACTCCTGCCACCAGAATGCGCAAATCCAAAGCAGGTTGTGAATCCATTGTTGTTTTTAACCCCATATGGCGTCACAGCTTTTTTAATGAGCTCTTGACCTATCTGGAGCAGACTGCCCAGAAAATGGGCTTTCAGATGCTGGTCCTTCCTTCCAGGGAGCCTGATCTGAAAAAGTGTTTAAACCTTCTGCGCTCTATCTCCCCTATGGGTGTGCTTCTCCTAGACGAACTAAACGATGATCCCCTGGCGGAAATGTTGTATCAGCAGCAATATCATACCGTTGTCTGCGGCGCTCTTTCTCTGAAGCATTTATTCCCTGCCGTGCATATTGACGACATGGCGGCTGCATATGACGGAGCCAATTATCTTATCGATCTTGGGCATAAAAATCTGGGGCTGATTTCTGCCAAACCCCAGACCATCAGTTCAGGCTTTCAGCGCATTATGGGATGCAAAAAGGCCATGGAGGATGCAGGGTTGTCTCTGCCCGATAAACATATCGTATATGGCGGAAGCTCCGTCCAGGACGGCTACTTTGCCATGAATCAACTGTTTGAACGCCGTCTCCCCATCTCGGCAGTTTTCGCCTTCAGTGACGATATGGCCGCAGGCGCCCTGGCTTCCATTATGGACCACGGCCTTTCCGTTCCGAATGACATCTCTGTCATGGCTTTTGATAACTGTGTGGTTTCCCTGGAAACCAGGCCTCATTTGACCACCATCGCCCAGCCCATTGACCTGATCGCCACCCGTTCTCTGGAATTGCTTTGTGATTACCCTGAAACGCCAGAATCCATAACCCTCCCTCATACCATAAAAAAAAGAGCCAGTTGTAAAACTTACCTGGCTCCAAGAGAACTGGAGGTATTATATGAAAGCAATCAAAGTAACCGAACCTTTCCACCTGAACCTTGTAGAAGTACCTGACCCTGAAATCAAAGACAGCCATGACGTTATTTTAAAAATCCTGTCAGGCGGCATCTGCGGTTCAGATATCCAAATCTGGAACGGAACCAATTCCCTTGCCACCTACCCCCGAATCATCGGACATGAATTTGGCGGCGTGGTGGTAGAGACTGGTTCTGACGTTCATTCTGTAAAACCCGGAGACTTAGCCGCCGTCGATCCGGTTTTAAGCTGCGGTTCTTGTTATGCATGCAGAATCGGCCGCCCCAATGTCTGCGTTTCTTTGAAGGTCATGGGAGTCCACTGTGACGGCGGGTTCTCTCAATATGTCTGTGTTCCTGAAAGTAACGTCCACAAATTCTTTAAAAATTTTCCGGCCCCTCTGCTCTCTTTAGTAGAACCCTACACCATAGGCGCCCAAGTAAACAGCCGTGCAAGTATCTCCAAAGACGATTGCGTGTTTATCATGGGCAGCGGCCCTATCGGTCTTACAGTTCTTCAAACCGCAAAAAATCTGGGCGCTCAGGTTATCATTTCCGATTTACTGCCACAGCGGTTAAAGTCTGCTAGGTCCATGGGCGCAGACGAAACTCTTCTTGCCTCTGATCCCCTATTTTTACAACGACTCTATTCCTTCTCCGGCCAGGACGGCGTTCCTGTTGTCGTTGACACGGTATGCACTCCTGCCTCTCTGGAGGAAGCCGTCTCTTTCGCCTCTCCGGCCGGAAAAATCGTATGTCTCGGCCTTAAAAATCAGCCTTCTGCCATCGCAATGTCTGAAATAACCAAAAAGGAGCTGACTCTTGTAGGTTCCCGCTTAAGCAACCGCCGTTTTGACGAAGTAATCCGACATTTTGAGGCGGGAGATTACACACCTGATCAATTAATCACCCATCAGATTCATTACAGTCAGATTCAGGAGGCTTTTGAACTTCTAATCAAGCACCCTGAGCTGACCTTGAAGGTCGGGCTGACCTTTGAATAACCCGTTAATGAGCAGTGTCAACAGACACAATGCCAGAGTCTCCCTGCCTGGCCTGTTCCAATACGGCCGCAGCTAATTTCTGGAAAGAACTATGAGAGGAGGTAGCTCCTGTTATACCGTCAATGTTCCTTTCTCCCTGCCCTTCTAAAAGCTGGTTGGCATAATTGCGGGTGTACTCATTGGGATATGTGCCGTTACTGTGAAGCATCGTCTGCATGTAAGCATTATCCCAGCTCTTTATAAAGCCGCTGGCATTCTCGGCGTTGTATTCCACCGAGACAATCGCTCCGCCCTTAACCATAATTGTGATATATTCTTTCCACCCATGACTAAATTGAGCGGCCTGGGCTGTATAGTAGCCGTCTTTAAGGGCCGCTTCATCGCTGCAGGCCGTTAACTGCAGCGCAATCAGCAGAAAAAGAACTGAGCAAACTATTCGTTTCATCTGTCCCTCTCCTCCTTCAAAACAAATTTTTTCACCTGGTATCGAAGGGCCTCCGCCTCTTTTGCCAGCAGTCCGCTGGACTGTTCCGTTCCTCCTGCGTTTTGCAGGTTTCTGTCTGCTATGGCGGAAATCATTTCAATCCGCTCTTCCATTATCGTCAAAGCATTCTTCTGGCCCTGAACCGCCTCTACCAGTTCATCAGAGATCCCGTTAATCTGGTCAGAGACCGCAGAAATGGCCTGAAGGGAATCGGCTGTATTGGCAGTCAGTTCCACGCCTGTCTTGATAATCGACCTGGTGCTGCTGACCATCTCCGTGGCGTTTTTAGCCGCCTCGGCGCTTCTGGACGCCAGCTGCTTGACCTCGTCAGCCACCACTCCAAATCCTTTTCCTGCACTTCCGGCCCGAGCCGCTTCTATGGAAGCGTTAATAGCCAGAATACTGGTCTGGAAGGATATATCTTCAATAGCCTTGGCAATGTTTGTGATCTCCTGAGCATTCACGCTGATATCGTTCATTGCATTGGATAGAGAAGCCATCCGTTCATTAGCCTCCTGAACCTTCTGGGCAATTTCCTCTGTTTTTATGCGTGTCTGTCCACTGCTCTTTGTCACACTGGACAACCGCTCCTTCACATGAGACACCTCGCAGACCAAAGCCTCTGTGGACTGGTTCTGTTCCATAGACGCCTGATGAAGCTGGCCTGACTGTCCGTTTAATTCCTCAGACATATCTGCAAGACGAACTGCCGCATCCCCAAATCCCAAAATAGTTTCGTTCATAGATTGGATAATTGTATGAAGGCTTTCTCGAATCAGGGCAAAGTCTCCCTTATAATCTCCCTTAGGCTCCACCTTAAGATTGCCCATCGCCACCTGGGTAAGTACCTGTTCAATATCGGATATGTAGTGGTTTACGCTCTCCACAGTAGCCTCTAATGTCTGCGTCAGGATTTGAAGTTCATCTCCAGAGCTGACAGAAGTCACCTCTGTATGTAAATCACCGTCAGAGAGAGCGACCATCCGGTTTGTCACCGCCTGAACCGGACGAGAAATGGACATGGCCAGATGCCAAACAAGGAAAATAGAAATAATCAGTACCGCCAATGTCGCGATTATGGCCACCGCCATTGCTCCGTTGATCAGATGATTGTAATCGGCTTTTGGAATCTGGAGAACAAGGGACCACTGGGTTCCTCTGATAGGAGAAAAGGCTACCAGCATGGTCTTTCCATGAACCGGAAACTCCGTTGCTCCGGTTTCACCCGTAGTCACACGACTGAGCGCCTTCTCATTTCCGTCGTTAAGCTCAATCAGAGTACTTCCGGCCAAAACCACCGACTTATCTGGATGACCGGTTACGACTCCTTCTCGGTTAACCATATAAGCCATACCGTTTTTACCCAGATTGATGCTGCTTATGACATCATTAACCGTGTCATATTTGTAAACTCCCACCACATAGAGGGCAGTCTCCCCGTCTTCTTTTATGGGCATTCCCATGGTAATACCAAGATTCCCCTGAAAAATAGTAGAAGAATAGGTGGTCAGATTATCCGTCTCCTGAAGCATGGATAAAAAATCTGGTTCCAGGCTGTCCGGCGCACCGTCAATTCCCTGTATCAGACGTCCTTCCAGATTATACAAGGCAATGGTGTAAAACTCATAGATTTCTGCGGATTCTGTCAGAACCTCCGTTCTGTTTTTCCAGATCAATTCATCTATGGAGATTCCTTCCTCCATTTGACTGTCATCCACAACAATAGAATTCATACGGGAATCTCCTGCAATCGTCATCATTCGATCCGCCAGCATGTGGATATCTACCTCTACGGTTTTGGCTGACTGTCTCACCATAGGTTGCAGACTGTCCAGCAAAATACTGTTTGCCAGAGACTGCATTGAAAATGCCATAATCACGCAACATATGATAACCAATACCAGAATATTAAGGGTAGTGCTTCTCAATATCCTCCCATTGAGGCTTCGCCTGAGCTCTCTTCCCTGAGAGTCCGTCTTTCTCCTTGCCACGTTGTCTTTCTCTCCTTTTCCTGTCATTTATTTTTTCGCGCAATAAAAGCCTGATCGCTCTATTGACGAAAAGCCGGCTGGGATGTGCCACAGCCAATAGACGAGAGGCTTTGCTCGATACGTATTATAGCATAGACTGATTGAAAAAGAAAGTGCTAGTTCTGAAACAAAACCCCAAACTGTTCAAACACCTCTTTGCAGATATCCATATTGTAAGGCCCTGCCGCTTCCAATACTTCAATCTCCTCCTTTTTTAAGACCACCTTTGCCTTCGGGGACTTAATCCTCTCCCGATAAATGCGCTCTGCAATCTCCATCCTTGGAGCGTCCATAGAACATTTCGCCTGATAATAGGACATTGCCTCTTCAAATGGCAGCATCTGGGCAGCTAAAATGTGTCCGCCATGCTCAAACCAATCCTCGTAAGAATCACGGCTGAGAATCTGTCCCTCTTCTTCCCAGAACCCTGTGGTTACAAAAGGCAGCTTCTTTCGTCCGGCTGTGTCCTCAAAAAGTACAGACAAAGCCTCAGCTGCATCACGAATCTCCTGCGGCGCTTCTTTATAATGAGATCTGGCGTATTTATCGGAAAGAATCAGCTTGGAACGCAGACTTTTTCGGTCGTCAAACATTCCCATTAAAAGCTCATTCTCTTCGGAAAAAACAAGGACCGCCTTACTTCCCTCCTCATTTTGGACTCTGTAGATTTCTCCAAACCACCCATTCTCACACAAGGTAAACGGATACTCTGCCAGCATCACTCCATGGACGCAGGAGGCGAGAATGCACCCTTCCCACAATGCGCCGCCATTTATCACAAGCCTGTTACTCATGCTTTCCTCCTGTTCTTTTTTGCTCTACTTGTAAACCGGCCTAACCACGTCTTGCCTTAATGCTTCTTTGCATTTACGCGGATCATCCAAATTGCAGGGCTTATTGGCATGGCATGTGCCCGGAAGTTCGCCGGGGCCTTCTCCTGCTATTTGGTTTCGATGATAAGTCACGCATACAAAAAGCTCATAACGAGGCTCTTTGTCACTTTCAACTGACGGAGGCTGAACTTTTTCCCTTTTTGGTTTCTTATCGTTTTTTTTCACAGCATCAATGCATGGACAGCCTGGCCCGTTGTCATTCCTGGTTCTGTTATCGCTATACATCAAAACTGCGGCGTTGCAGAAACGGTTGCAGCCCCCTTTGGAACGAATCTGAATATGATCAACAGACCACATTTCTTCTCTCTGCCCTTTTGCATAGGGAAGCAGCTGTTTGGGAGGAAAATTATAGTCCTCCTCTTTTGTACAATATTCCTCTGAATGCAGCGTAAGTCCGTTCCTCACCAGATTAGCCCGGGCAACCATGGATCTTTGAAAATCCGTAAAGTAAGCCGTATTGTACAGGGATTGTCGTAATTGATTCATTTGCTGCGTAATATAAGGTTCGCTTAACTTAGGCAGAACCAAAGCGTTCTTCCTTCCTCCTCCTGCCAGACGAATACTGGCAAAAAACTTGTTAAACTTCCTTTTTTTCTCGTGGCTGTTATTATATGCAATGATTCCTTTATTTCTCTTTATGAACTTTTCCCACAAATCGTTCAGCTTTTTCTTATCGGCGATTCCCTCTTCTCCGTCAAAAGCAATAAAGCCCATAGCGCTTTTTCTGTTTTTAGTGTCGCTCCATATATCGCTTCCATAAGGCCGACGTTTTTTGCAGCGCTCGAACGTATTACAGGGGCATTGTCCCTTTGTTTTGCAGTCAGGCGGATTCTCGATTTTTCCATCTGTTTTTTTGGCTTTAGTCGTCGTTTTTCCCACAGTTCTCACCTCACATCTTTTCAAGCCGTTCAAGCCCTAAGTTTACATACCCTCGGCGCAGCAAACTTTCGGCCAGAGCCAAATTGATCACATAGGATACCTTTTTATAATTGGGCACGATAAAAATTGGAGTTAACCCCAAAGAGCATACTGCGCTGACCGCCCCGTCAGGCCGGAACCTGGCATTCTTTACCGCCTGCTCTTTGGGATGAAACGCCCAGTAATCCGGGGTTTCCTCCCCTTCTATTACGCACGGAATAAAGTCCATATCCCGCAGATACTGCTCCAGCAGTTCTTTGAAACGATTGCTGATCAACGGGCAGGGATGAAGAGTAAAATCCGGCGCTTCGCCTTTCCTTGTCATGCTGCAAATCAGAATATCTTTGTCCTGGTTTATAATCTTGAACCTGCACCCTCCTTCAAAGGGTTTCAATAAAAAATACTCCATTCGCCTTCTCCTTACTTTCAAAACGTGTCAGCTGTCAAACTGGGCCTGTTTTTTCTGTTTTTCATCCAACTGGTAGTAGTTCTTATGTTCCTCATGGAATACAGCCCCTTCCAAATCCGCTTCTGTAAAATCTGCACATTCCATAGCGCTGAACCTAAAATCTGCATTCTTTAAACGACAGCCAGAAAGACTGGCCCATTCATTGTCCGGCCGGCGCCACAAATCATCATTAAACCTGCAGGAACTGTATGTCCCTTCAAAAACCGCGCCTTCCAAATCCGCCCTGTCAAATCTGGTTCCCACAACCCAGGCGTCCCTGAAACATGCCTCTTTCAAATTACTTTCGCAAAACCATGCTCCAGTCAGGTCTGCTTCCGCAAAGCTGCAGCCCTTTAGATTACAGTTTCGAAAATCACATCCGGTCAAATCAAGTCTTGAAAAATCCCACCCTGCAAAGTCGCTTCCTCGGTAATCCCGAAACCGATATACTTCTTCTTCCTCTTTTTCAAACCATTTCTTCATCTGCTCTCGTTCCATAAAGGGCAGATGACGGCGGCATACGGCCCCATAACCCATGTATTCACAAATCCTCACACGGAACTGATCAGTGATGCTCATGCCCTTCGGCGTAAATCCCATGACGGCTCTTTTGCATGCCATATCAACATAATTCCAGAAAGAATCGGCTGTGGAACACATGCAAATCTCCAGTATCCGTTCTGGGAGCTTTGACCGATATTTCTTTGCAAGGCTGGCGGTCTTTTGCACCATATCCTCATAAAAAGAGAAAATTCCGTGTGCATCAATTTCTCCTGCCTGAGTTTGCTCCATATCTCCATACCACTCTGTTCCATAAACCATAATCGGCACATGGTAATCATGTTCTATCAGCCTTGTGCGCAGCATGGTAATTTCCATAAATTCCACATCCTGATATCCACTAGCCTGCATTCGTCCCACCTGATCGCATGCTTTTTGCAGCGATTTTCGATAGCAATCAGTCAGCTCTTCCATGTGGGAAAAATAGTAGGTGTTGACTGCAAGGAGGGCCTGATTTCTTACTTCCCTAAATTCCTTTCTGAAATTTTCATCCATACGGTTTCCTCTGTTCCTGCTATTTTGTCTTAATTCTCTTTAATTTTTGACGCTTTTAAGTCCATGGCCCCATCCAGTTTTATAGAACTGGATTTACAGGAAATTCCAACCTCTGACTTGGCGCTGATCTTAACCTTTTTGTCCGAGGCCTGGGACAGATCTTCCTTGGAAGAAAGGGTCATTTTCTTCTGGCTGACCACAGTCATGTCTTCTTCTGATCTGGCCACAAATTCTTTCTCTGTCTCCATTCCCAGCTTCTCTGTAGCCGTAAAGGTCATCTCCTTACCACTAAACAATGTCATCTCGCTTCCGGCCGTAACATCGACCCCGTCGCTGGCTCTCATGTCGATTCTCTTTCCGGCACTGACGTTGCAGCCTGCGCCTGCGCTCATCAAAATATTGGTTCCCGCCGACAAGGAAATGTGGCCTGCTGCCGTCACATCCATACTGGACAGGGTATTTATCTTGATACCGTGCTGGGAAAACACCTCAATCCCATTGTCCTGATTTAGTTTGATATAAAGCCCTCCGGTTTTTGCCGTTATCAAAATCTCATCCTCACTGATTTTGATCTCCTTATCGTGAGGAGTCCTCAGATATTTCACATTGGGGTCTGTCGTCCGGTCGCTTTCCATCTGACGGT
Source organism: uncultured Hungatella sp. (assembly GCA_910579515.1). Classification (GTDB taxonomy): domain Bacteria; phylum Bacillota; class Clostridia; order Lachnospirales; family Lachnospiraceae; genus UBA3402. The sequence goes on along the minus strand of CAJTUV010000002.1, from coordinate 103,084 downwards.
AAGAAGACAACGCCACAGCCAGACTTTCATCCTCTGTAGGAAACTGAATATTAACCACGTCTTCTACCTCAGGCATGAGATAAAGCCCCGTATGGTTTTCCGCACTGTAGGGAGTTATATACGGAAATGCATAGGCCGCTGCCGTGTCCTGGCTTTCGTCCACGCAAAGCAGAACCTTTACCGTGTCGTTCGTTACCTCCAAAACCTGGCCTGCCAGCGTCAGACCGGTGATATGCTGATTAAACGTCATAGGGACTTTCAGTCCGTTTTCCGGGCACAGCACATAGCGGCATGTGAGCACCGCATCCACCAGATGAATCTGCGCCTCCCTTACAAACAGCGTATTTCCTCCGTAATCCACCGTATCGCCGATCGAAAGCACACTGTCGTCTGCCGTAACAATATATTCCAGAGAATCTTCAGCGGATACCTCCACTCCTGCCCCAGAATGTCTGCGGTATCGTCTGATATTTTTTCCCACAGAAAACCGATAAGAAAGAAGGCTTCCTTTCTGGTTTCCTTTTGGTATTCCAAAATAAAATTTTGGCTCTTCCACAGATGGAAGAAGCACAGAATGATTATGGGAAGCAATCCTCTTTAAAAATTCCCAGTTCGTTTCTTGATACTGAAGCAGAATATGGTGAATGGACAGAGGAGAAGCTTCCATACTAATTGACAGGCTGTTCTCTGCTGCCATCAGCTCCCCAATCTGCTGGTAATTCATACCTGCATCTTGAAATGAGCGTGAACAAACAACCGTATCCGCTTTGATGCTAAAGGAGACCGCCCACACTTCCAGATAATAGACCTGTCCTTCAAAAGAGGCTCTGATATCCTGTACAAGTCCGCAAAAAATGACCCCGTCCTGATCCGAAACCGTAATCACAGTGGAATCATCCGTACTCATCACGCCGGAATCTCCCTTTTCCTTTGGTATAATACCTTTTAAATACATGGCTGCATGCTGGTTCAGAGCTTGCTCCACCTTCATCTCCACAATACCTTCCAGTGCAAAGGGACTGACGCTCAGTCTGGTCACGTCAATTATCATGTTCCTCCTCCTTTTCCTCCATATCCTCATCTTCCTGCCGTTCAATCAGATCCGCCATCCATGCGATAAAATCCTCATCTCCATATTCCATCCACACACGCCCCCTTCTTTTCTTCCTTACTGCCCGTCCTTCTGAATTTTTATAACCCCGCCTCCGCAGGAACAGATGGCCATGGAATCGCTCATCAGCGCCGGCATACCTCCTACCAGCACATTGGTTTTCCCTTTCAGCCAGGTAGTGACCACTGGCGTACAAGGAACCGGCGGCGCCATCTTGGCGCACGTTCCGAAAGGCTTGATATTCACCATAGGCTTGCAGTCCATGATATTTGCTTTTGCTTTCCCGTTAATCTCCACCCTGTTTATAGGCAGTACCGTTAAAGTAGAAGGCGTCGCCCCCAGGACGCATTTTAATGTAGCTCCGTTTACAACATAGTTTTTACCCATAATCCTATCCTCCTTAATCAATCATTGTTTTACCGCTCATTCCCCTGGACTTTCGACGAACTTCTCCGCCAGATACCAGTCTGGCATAAAGTCTTTTTAGTCCCAGATACAAATCTAAATTGCCATGGCTGGCATTTTTAACCCCTTCCCGTGCCGACAGATAGCTTTGTATCAGCTCAGATGACACACAAGGACTGTTTAAACAGGCAACGCCAAAACTCAAGTCCAAAGGCTCGGCTTTTGGAGATGTCAAAACGCCTTTTCCATATAAGCGGAGAATCCACGGCGCCAGTGTGCTTCCTCCTTCACAGGCAAACCGAATCCCCACCGGATTTAAAGTATTGTACTCTGTAATAAGATCATTAAAATCTTTATATTCGCCATACGTTCTCAGCCTGGCTCCCTGTTCCAGAAGAAACCGTCCCAGCTCATACTCTCCTTCCACAAGAGCCCTCGAAGGTTCCAGAAACAATTCCCACTGTTCTGTTTTAAAATCTGGCGAAATACAGCTGCCCGCTCTTCTTAAAACCACCTGAACCATCTGTCCATACAGGCCAAATTCCAGTCGGGCTTCCTTCTTCATACAGAAAAAAGAAGATTCATGCTTCAAAATTCCCGGACCAACCACAATATTCTTCCCGTCCCCATGGATAGAAAATCCGGCAATCACCCCGCCTCCATATTTCCCAAAAAGGAGGGAAAAGAAATCTGGGGCATAGTCCCTGATTAAATCCAGAGAATCCCGCTTAAGAATACGTCCCTCTTCAAAGATAGGGAACACCTGCTTTACCTCCATGACAACCTCCAAAAAACGCTCTTAAAATAACCCGCAGAAATAATCCACGCTGTTATCGTCAAACAGAAACCGGCTGACCTCTCCTAAACTTAAAACCCCATTCCTTCTGGCCGCCGGAAGAACACAAAAATCCCAATTCTCCTCCCTGTACACAAACAGACGAATCTCTTCCTCCCCAATGGAATCAAAGTCTCCTTGAAGTTCCTGAAACATCGGATAATCAGCAAAAAGGGCGTCATAGGAACTCTTCTCAAACGAGTAAAGATCCAGAGCGACCACCCGTCTGCCAACTTCATGCTCCAACACATCCCATATCGTAAATTCCACCTCTCTGGTGGCGGCATGACGCTTCACGTAGCCAAAAACTTCCCTGCCAAAGGTTTGCTCTGATATAATTCGTATCGTAGATCCGTCATGGGATTTTACGGTTACGGTAAAAGAAACCTCCGCCTCTTCCTCTATAATCTCTGGAATAATCCGACCGCTTTTTTCCATCTGGCTGCGCAGAATCACGCCTTCTAACGCTTTAAGCTTTAACCCGTCGTCCTTACCTTTTTTTATCCTGGCTCTGCGCCCCACAGTAAACTCCCGCAAGGCGTCGCGAAATGCAGGGATCTGGCAGCTCATTCCAGTAAACTTAATCCGGTATCCTGTCAATATGCCGTACTCATTACACAACGGCTCAATAAAACGTTTCACGATTCGATAAATTTCCGGCGCCACAACAAGCTCCAGAGCTTCTTTATGTACCGGAAATTCCAACCGGTATTCTGCAATTTTTCCTGACGTCACAACATTGACCACACAAAATTCTGCAAAGCGGTCAGGCAGGGCAATCATACTCACCGGATCCCCAGAGAAAAAAGCAGTTTTCAACCCTTCTGCCAAAAACCAAAGTCTGTAAAAATTCTCACGTCGATACGCCCCTGTCTCCTCCAGATTCCCAAACTGAGTGGGTACTATGGTTTCCGCCTGTTCATACAGACGTTCAAATCGCTCATATACCTCTTTTGTACCGCCATACTGGTCTACATAGGAATAGGCTTCCTGTAGTCTCTCATCAAAAATCTCCTCGCCAGACTCCGTCACCCCCAGCATCACTCTGATTTTTAAGTACATGAAGAGCAGACAAGTCAGCCTGTTTCCGCCAAACCCGCTGTCTCCGTTCAGATAACGGACTCTCATTCGTATCTTGTAGGCCACATTGGTATTCTCGGCCTCATGGTCACAGAACACCAGGGAAGAGGAGCCTGCGCCGCAATGAAATATCAGATCCTCCACCGGCTCCTCTCCTTCAAAATCTCCGCGCCGGATAATCTCCTGATAGACACGGTTTACAGATTCCGAGCAGACGCCCTCCACCTGATAATCAGAAAGCAGCGCCCCCAGCCGCTCCAGAGCCAAACCGCCCCTCTTTTCTGGCAGTAAAAAGCCAAGCTTTCTGTAATTTCGTCCATGCTCCCATTTCGCCGCGCTAATGATATACTGAAAAAACTGGATTAAAAGCGTGTCTGAGGAGACAATCGCAGCGTTCCCATCCTTATCGCACACATTCAGTCTTTTCTCTTCATACAAAAACAGCTTCAGATTATGGAAAAACGTCATCCTCTCCCCATAGCCGTTTTGCCGAATCAGGAAAAGAGCCTCATACCCAAAGGAAAATTCTGCTTTTCCATCTGCACAGCGCTTCACCGCAGCGGCGCTGGGACACAGACGGCTTCCCCCCTGAAATCGGACCTCTAAAATTTCATTGGAGTCCACACTTTGAAGCGCCGCAGATGCCGCCGTCGTATATCCTGCCCCAAAATCAATCACCAAAGGCTCTTGGGAATCTCTAACTTCCACAATAGAAAGAATCGGAAGCCTGGCCATGGCAGCCGTCATGCTCCGCTCCCTGGCCATGCTGCACTTCTGACTGTTATATGCCTGAAGAACTTTAAGGCTGGACGGGGCGTCAAATAGTAAGACCACAAGATCCTGATAAACTCCGACACAAAGAGACGGATCCATACGTTTAGGCGACAGGGTCATACGCTCTTTCCTGACTTCGAATACCGCCAAAATATTTTCCTCTGCATCCGAAATAGTTCCCACAAAATACTCTCCAGGAAATCCATGCTTGATAAAAACATCTTCTGCCTCCAGCATGGGAACCTCTTTTTTTATCTCAATTTTATTCGGTATTTCCAGCTTTTGGGAAGCCAAAACCGCCATAGACGATAAATCCTTCACAAGTCCCACAGACTCTTCCCAGAATCCGTCGGCCAGCGTCTCCTCCTCTTTTCCCCGATACCTAAACAGCAGTTCAATCAAAGCGTCCCGATCCAGCCGCTTGGGTTCAATGCCTGCAGATCTTGTCATAATTTTCTCTCTGACACAGATATCACGCAGCATAAAAGTTCCCATATCCGTCAGCTCATTCAAGGTATAGCGCTGGATACCACGTTCTTGGCCGTTCTTAAACAGCTTGTACCTGTATGACACCCCTCCAAGACCTCCTCTTTCCGATTTCTAAAATAATACGAAATTACCAATGGTTGTCTCTTCACATTCCACAATCCCGGGAGGAATATCCCAAAATACTTTACAGATTCTGCCTGCCTGCAAAAAGATGCTTTGGAGGGCAAATACCTTCCGTTCCTCCTTTGACGACAGGTCATGATTCAGAATAAGCACAATGCTTCCATCCTCCCTGGCATTTATCCAGGAATTTTGATAGAAGCTTCGAAGAACATCACAAAAGCAGCGTTCATAGTCCCCCGTCCTGCAAAGCCTGAGATAAAAATATGCAATCCTGCGGATTTCCTTGTCTGTAAAATCCTCCAGAGGAATTTCTGGTCCAAATGCTCCTGCCACAATATCCTCCTCCAGAAACCTGACATAAAACGCTTCCAGATCCATCCCCGAAAAAGCGTCCACCTTCCACAGATGATGAAGAATCAAATCGCATAAATATCTGGTCAGCTCTGGAATTTTTCCGGGCTTTATGATATGGTCAAAGATAGACTGATAACTATAATAGGGATTGACGGCCACACTGCCCTCGATGGGTCCAAATGGCGTATACGCATTTTTCACTGTGGCTTCTCCATAAGGAGAGCTGGTAGAGGCCACGTCAAAAAACAGATCGTTTTCCCGAATACCGTTTTCTCTGGCCTCTATGGCAGCCTGCCATAGCCGCTTCATACCATCCTCCCCTTCCTCTATTCTTCAAAGAACAACTCCCCTGTGACGGTAAATTGTGGAAAATAGCTCTGTACCTCTGATACCAAAAACGAAACCTGGTCCTCTGCAAGAAAATCCGCCTTCCTTACCCTGAATTTTAAAAGAAGGTTTTCCCGCCCCCTGGGGACATATTGATATCGGCTTTTCAGGCCTCCGATACTCCCCTGGCTGCCTTCCTCTGTCCCCATAAATTCCAATCCCTTTACAGCCTCATAGCTGGTCACAATCCGCCCAATTTCCGCCCTTGTCATGATTCTTGACACAGCGTTATCCGCCTGCCGATCCATATGCCGCATCCGCCGACAGTTAGAGGTAATGGGATAGTGGGGAACTTTGACGTCTCTATATACAGCAATCCGATACAACTCAAACTCTCTTTGTACTTTCTCTTCTGATATGATCTCCAGACCGTCCTCGCTCATAAACACATTTTTGACCGCCTGCTCCATTTTGATCACATAACCGTCCTGCCAAAAAGGCAGCTTCAGCGTATGCCTAAAATTTTGTTCATCCATAGCAGGAATGGGAAAAACCGTACATTTAAGGCTTATAGGCTCTACATTCCAGAGAGGGATTAAACCTACGCCCACAGGGATATCGACGGATTTAAAGCGAACAGACCGTATGGTCCAATCTGGATTAAAATTCTCGCAAAAGACGTCCCCGAATCTGTCCACATAAGGCAAATATGGGGTTCTCCAAAAAACGCCGTTTTCGTAAAACAGGTTCTTAAGCTCCTCGATCTTTTTCTGATACCGTTTGCACGGCCGGAGCCAGACGGTGATCTCTGTCTCTCCTTCTTCTGTTTCCACAATCATCTCCTGGCTGCTTTTAAACAGTTCTTCCATCCTGCTTCTGGAACATTGACAGAAAATGGTGGCAATGCTTCCCTCTTCTCTCCCATCGTCCATGGAAAACAGAAAATCGTTTACAATGGGAACGTCCCCCGCCGCCGCTACGGCTCCGTATAAATAGAAACGCTCTGATACATCCCTTAATTCTTTATGAAGGCTTTGTTTTAGTTCCTCCAGAGCTTTCTCGTTATACCGAACCACCTCTTCAAATGCTTTGCTGATATCCCGATATCCAGAACGCTCCAAACCGCCGCTGAGGGCCTTTAACCGTTCGTAGATAAAGCTTTCATCCATCTCAATTCCCCCCGGGGCCTCCATTGGCTTCCTCCATAAGCTTTTTTAGTCCCTCTATGATTTGTTCTGTCCCCACTGTCTTAGAATCCCCGTATTCAGCGGAAAGATTTTCTATCTCCTGACAGGCGTTCATCGCCGACGCAAAATCCTGTCTGGCTATGGCGTGCAGCATCTCATTTAAAAGCCGCTCCACTGCCTGATCCAACAAAATCTGCCTCTCGTCCTGTCCTGGAGCAGCAGGCAGTTTTTCCCCTGAAGGGATGACGGGCCTTTCCTGACCAGGCTCAGGCTGTGTATCTTGTTCTGGACCAGATTCCTGAGAGGGCTCAAGCTCCTCCATTTCTGGTGCTGAATCTATCTGTTCCTGAAGAGATTCTATAAGAACTGCGATTTCCTGCGCACCGGCCTCATTGCCCATTTCAGCGTAAGCCTTTTGTACCTTTTCGTACATCATAAGAGCCGTCTCCAAATCCCCTGCCGCAAGCGCAGACAATGCCTCGCTTTCATCTCCATCAATGGTTTCCGACGCCAGCTCTTCAATCTCTCTGGCCTGTTTTTGAAGGGACAGAATAATCTGAGTCGTCTCTTCCGCCTTCTCATTCTCTTCCATGGCGATGTAAGAATCCCTTATTTTTGTATATTGCTCCAGGGCAGTCTCAAAATCTCCTGCCAGGATTGCAGACAGCGCCGCCGTTTTATCTGCATCAATAATGACCTCATCTCTGGTCTTGGCTCTCTCCTCTTTAATTTCCTGGTCAGCCTGCTCTTTTACCCGCAAAAGAGCCAGCTGCACCTCTTTTAAACGCTCTGGATCATCCACGATTCTGAGCATTGCTTCAGCCCGTTTATATAGGATACCTGCGTTCTCCATGTCTCCCCCAGCCTCTTTTAACGCCGCGCTCTCCATGAAACTGTCGATCTCCATCCCAGCGCTTACCAGCTTCTGTTTCTGTTCAATGGAGTGGATTAACGGAAAAAGCTCCTCATATTTTTCTACAATCTCCAGTGCACGTTTATATTCATCTCTGGCCTGAGTATAATTTCGGCTGTCATAAAACTTACCCGCATTTTCTATCATAGTGGTGATATGAATCTTCTCTGAAATGAGCCGCTCCCTTTCAAGCCGCTCCTCATTCTTATCAAGCTTCTTGCTCTCCTCTGACGCTTTTTCATATTCCTGTTTTGCCAGCAGACTGTTCAGATTCGTCATATACTGATCGCCTGTATCCTCATATACGGCTATTGTATTGCGTATTTCCCTCTGTCTGCGTCGTTTTCCCCTTATATAGAAAAAAAGTGCTGTCCCTCCAACTGCGAGAATAAGCAGAATGATAAGACACCAAATCCATATTTTCTTTTTTAAAGCTGTATTTTCCTGATATGCCTTCTTGATCTCTACAGCCGCCAGGCAGCAGCAGGGAATATTTTCTGTGCTTCCCCTTAAATAGAGTTCCTGCAAATCCCCCAGAAATTCCTCTACAGACTGAATGGACTCATAGGCGTCCAGAATCTCCACACGATTGATCCGATTCCAAAATCCTTCGGTAGCCGCTAAAAGGATATCCCCCTCTTCCAGTCGTATCTTTCCCGAAACTAAGATCCTTCCGCTCCCTCCCAGATAATGGTAAAGATTTCTGGTCTCTTCCTTGGGGCCGGTCTCCTCGCCGATGATCTGTTTTCTGTCCGCCATAGTCTGGTAAACCGTATGGGTAACGCTTTGATGAAATATGCCTGCGTTTCGAAACCCGTACAACATAACGTTGCCGCATACGCCATAGCGAAACCTGGTATAATCAGAAACCAGCAAGAGGATGCCTGCCTTAAGCCGGATTCTGACACTGTGTTCTTTCAGACATTGATGGGCTTTTTTCAGACATGTCCGAATCTTTCCCGCCGTTATGCCCGGTTTCTGGACGAATGCCTCGATCGCCGCGTCTACCGCCAGCTTTGCACTCTCACCCCCGCCGTCACCGTCATATCCTTCCGCCACAGCCATACAATAGTACTGATCCATTTCCACAAAACCGTAATATGTCCCGTTTTGTCCGTCCAATCCTGCCTCTGATACAAATGTGCTTATGAACTGGCTGTTCAATTTTCTCATATGGCTACCTCATATCTCTGCCTGCAGCGAAAGTTCGTTATGTCACAATCACTGCCAATGCGCTTCTTTGGTTCTTTAAATTTCTGTTATTTACTGCTTCTATGATTCTCTGAGCCTTCTCGTAAGGGTGCTTTCTTCCCGCCAAAAGCTTCTCCACCTCAATTTCCGTCAGCGCCTGCCACACGCCCTGGCTGCACAAAAGCGTGGTGATATTTTTCCTGTCAAGCTGACCGGCTTCCTCCTGCTCCACGGTTAATCCTCTGCCATTATAGCTTACAAGGAACAGATCCCCTACGCTGCGGTAAAACATCTTGTCTTTGATAAAGCAAGCGGCCAGAACAGACACTCTTGGCTGCCTCCCCTTATACATCCTCTCATTCAAAAGAGCCGCCGCATGAGAGAACTGCCGCTCCAGCTGACTGTCTAAATCTTCCAGTGAGACAATCCCCTTTGCGATTGTCTCGCACGTTAAAATCGCGGCGTATGCCCCTGTCACGCTGTCGATCGTGCCGTCGGCAAGCACTGACAAAAGGCCGTCCCCGATCTGCTTCATCAAAAAATAAGTATTTTGAGTCACATTACTGCCTATGGTCTGAGCATTCCCGTAACGTCTATTCATCTTCCTCTTCCCACTCAAAATTCGCCCCGCATAAAGGGATATACAAAAGCTTACTTTTCCCAAGCTCTATCTGGTCGAACGCCTCAAGCTGGGTAGGCGCATAGACCGCCTCTCCATTTAGATAAACCAGTCCCTGAGCATCTCCTGGAAGGAGAAATGTGGCTCTCTTTTTTGCATCATAGGAAACAATCGCATGATTTTTATAAGAAATGCTGTTGTCTCCCAGAATCCGTATATCCATCTCAGGGCTTCTGCCAATAAAATTCTTCTCTGCAATCATCCGGTAGTCCTTGCCCTTGGACGGCCCTTCAATACACACAAGCCACCCAACCACAGGATGCATCACTTCCAGCTCCTCCAGATAGGTGGTATCTTTAAGAATACCATCTACGTCTTCGCCCTTCTTCCTGGCTATATTGACAGCCGTACTGCAATAGGGACAGATGGTTCCATACCGTTTTTCACTAAATAAATGTCCGTTTTCACATCTGATTAAACCCATGTCAACCTCGTATCCTTTCCCATTACAAGCGCAGGTCATTTCAGGCATGCATCTTCTTTACTAAACCGTTACGAATGATAATTTTTTCATATGATATATAGATTGTATCGCCGCATTGAATCCGGTAAGGAATGTTCCTTTGCAATTTGTATACCGTATCCCCGCCTTTCTGCCGCAGCCCCACCATACCGTTCTTTGCTTTTGCGCAGACATACCAGTATGTTTTGTAACGGACCAGCGATGCATGTTCCTCCTCAATGGAACCGGCATAGGCCGAGTCGGAAAAATCAATATTCACCAGATTTGCAGGCGTAGATTTCCCAATCAGCAATTCTTTTTGTTTTCCCAATTCATACTCGTCTCGAATTTCTCCCTGGCTGTCCAGAACCAGAGCTTTGATCCGCTCCCGTCTTTTCAGGAAGTTTGCAATATGAACAGCGACGAGACCGATTACAATCCCCCACAAAGCAATCACGGAAATCACCAGGAAAAGGAGCACCCTGCTCTGATCTGCCATATGGCCCTCCCATCTTTTATTACACTCCAGGAGAGAATCCCTAAAGAGAAATTCTCTCCTGTGTTGTCCAACATCTATTCCATTATTAGCCCTGATATGTAAACTTGACCGTTTCTTACATTATTCTACAACAATGTCTGCCAGCCTGTCTTTTTTCTGTCTTACTACCAGAGTGAATTTCTTCTCCTGGTCCCCATTTTCCTCTTTATAGGAAACTGGGAAAGCATGGCTGAATTTATATTTTGTGGTTACGTCATTATGAGTATAAGAAACTTCCACTGCCTTGTAGCAGTCTGCACTGTTGGAGGCTACTAAAGACCACTCCAGCATCTTCTTGGATTCGTCTCCAAGAATCTTCTTGGTAGAATCCATGTTAAGCACTCCCTGAATTACCAAAGTGCAGTAAATGTCTGCAGAACGCGCATAGGAGCGTTCGTCAATAACAGAAGTAAATTCCACATAAGAAATACCCTCTGTAATTTCTGCGATATCCGCAATTTTTAAGCTATTTGCCTGTACTGTCGCTAAAGCCATTTTAATTCCCTTCCTTCTTTTTTTAATGATGTTTATTACTTTGCCAAATTTCACAAACAGGGCTAACAATCTGATATCCCAACCTATTCGTTTTCTGTAATATTGATAGTAAAGCTTTCGGATACTCCTTTGGATTCGATGCGGATATCACACTGGCCTTCTGCAATGTTCTCCAGCTCCACCCGCTCTCCTTCTCGAATGATGGAATTATCCCATGTTCCAAACTTCATCCACTCACTGATCTGTCCGCTGGGCTCGAAGTAAGCGCGGATATTGCGCTCATCCTTATTGCGCAGCTGGGCCGCCATCATTCGTTCGATGTATGTGCGCCTGGTGGTCTGGAATACGCTCCGGTACGTTCTGCGGTCCATATGCATACTTCTTGCACTCATCACCGTAATTCCGCTGATCACCTTTCCGTCAAGAGTATAATTGTCAGAAGAAAAGACAAAGCCGAACTTGCTTTGATCAATCTCTTCCTTCACGTCATTGGTAAACCCTGAGATTTCCTTTGCAAATACAATAGGAAGCCTCAGTGCATTTTCATCCTCTTCCAAATCAAACCTGACTCCCGGGAAATCTGGATATACTTTCTTTAAGTATGTCTTTAAGAAATTGGGACACTGACATGCCGCCACGGTTCCGGCTGCCGCAAATTCTGCTCCCACATAGACGCCCTTCATCCAGAATTTCACGTCATTTTCTAACCCTTTGGGGAACTCCACAGCTCCGTCTTCATTGATCTTGGCTCCTCTGGAGGTGACCACCCTGGACTTATCTTCTGGAACCACCGTCATATTGGGGAAGCAGGCAATGGCATATTCATCATAGGAATGCCCTGCAATCTCCTCCGCCTTTTCCATATAGGGACTGGCCCCTTCTGTGGCCATTCGGGAAAAGGTACTTTCCTCCCCTGTTCCAAATCCGAAAAATGTCTGAATCTTATATTTTTTAATTCCGTCCAGAAGATTCTGCAATGTTTCAATAGGGGAGCAAAATACCATGTCGCCGTCGTCGTAATCGCCAGAATACCCCCACTTCTCTGCAAAATCTACGGTCATTTCCATGGTATCATCATCCAGAGAAGTCTCCCGCTGCAATTCTATTCTGGGCACAATACCAAACCATATGGTATCCGTATAATCCGTCTTGTTATTCACAGTTTCCAGATACAGTTTCAGTTTATCCATATTCTGGGATTCCACCAACTCCTCAATAGGAAGATTGGTCACCAAAAGAGAGGGCACCATTCCTTTGATCTTGGGCGTATATGCATCAAAGAACGCCTTTACTCCCAGAATCCGCTCAAACACCGGCTTGGCCACTTTGATAAAATCTTTCTGCCAGGTATTGTAGAGAGCGCTATAGTTATTAAACATCTCCACCTTTTTCCCTGTCTCCATCACAGCCAGTTTGGAGGACATCTTATTGGTAAACGCAGAAACCACAAGCTCCTGCATCAGAGAAGATACTTTTTCTGCTCCTGTATCCGCCTCTTTTTCCCGAATCCCCACAGCGCTGCGCCGGCGCTGCTCGATCATGTCATATCTCTGCTCAATCTCTGATACCAGAAGTGCCGTAGCTTTGTCATCCACCTCCAGAAGCGGAATTTCCTCATCTGGACGGAAAGCCAGACTTTTCATTTCACCGTCACCGTCAAAATAGGGAAGAGCCGGGGCCGGAGTCCCGCCGTTTTTACGGCCTGCCGCTTCGATCGCCACCAAATTCTCCCGAATCGTTCCAATCATAAGGGCAATCTGAGTGGGGAACTCATTATAGTAGCTCTCCGTCTCGTTAATCTTTTGAGAGAGCATTTTAAGACGTTTCAGCTTGGCCGGAGAATCACTTTCCAGCTTCATGCTTTCCTTTGCCAGATAATTAACATCCTTGTTGAGGCGCTTCATATCCTTTAAGGTCTTCTGAGGAGACAGCATTTCCAGCATGGACTCATAGTTAAAGGTCACATTGGGCTTATTGGAACTTTTTTTCTCATCAATCAGACGTATAAAGGTTTTTAGGAAATTATTATTCCTGTTAATCACGATTTCTTTCACAAACTGGCCCGGAATCCCCATTGGCCGTTCCAGTGTGTATACCATCCGCTTGCTCTCCGCATCAAAATAACTGTAAATTGTGGGAGCAAACTTGTTCAAAAATTCGTCAAAGCTGTGTACCAGCAAATGACTGTGGATTTCTTTGATTTTTTCATCTGTCAGGCTTTTGCCCGTAGGCTCAATTCCTGCCATAAGATTAATCAAATCAAAACGCTCTGGATTGATTACATCAAATAAAATCGTTCGGTTGGTTTGTTTAATTATTTTCATTTTTTGTCCCTCTGGCTTTTTCAGATTCCTCTGTTTCTATAAATAAAACGCAATATTCTACAATTTGTAACAAAATACGTCAATTTCCGAATAACAAAAAAGAGAACGATATCTGTCACCGTTCTCTTTTTGGATTCATTCTTCATTTGTTTCAGCCGCTGCAAATTCCCCCACAGGGTAGCCTTTGGAGCGCAGCGCCTGGACATCCGCATCGGAAGCCGCCCGATAGCCTTTTCTGACCAGAAATTTTGTATACAGCTTATTGTATTGAGGGGCAAGGTAAGCAATATTGTATATCACGTGAATAATAACTGGAATCCCCGGTATTATTACATTGGCCGCGTCACATACGCAGCTAATACCAAACGCGATCCAAAAATTGCGCATATCCCCCCTGAATAAAGGAATCAGATATCCAAAAAAGAAGGTTGTCCATGAATATCCTACCTTTACCTCCTTCATCTGTCCTGAAGCATTCACAAGTTTCGCACGCATAAATTAAATCCTCCCTTTTTCATAAGTATAGATGGTATTATATCTTTGTCAACTTTAAGTGTCAATATGTATTAACTAAAAGTAAAATAATTGTTGAAATATTGTTTCCTATCCCTTATAATTGAAATCAATGACTTGTTCAAAGTCAACTGCTCAGCTTTTTTATAAGGAGATTATTAAGAAAAATATTATGAACGATCAGTTTACCGAACTCACAAACTATTTCTGTCAGGAAAAACTAGACTTAGAGGAGATTCTAAGTCGCTTAAAAGAGGTTCTAAAGGATACGGACGACAAGGAATCAAAGGATAAGATCGAGGCGGCCATCCAGCAAGTATCCGCCGCTTATCGGATTCTTGTGGTAGGAGCCGAAGAATCTGGCAGGACTTCTTTACTGGAACATATTTTTATGGAGGAAGCTTCCGGTTCAGAAGGTTCCATTCGAAAGAAAACCCATGGAATTGAAGAAATCCGTTTTGGAGCAGCAGAAGCGGCGCTGACTATAGACGAGACTCTGACACGAAGGTTCTCTACCAACAAAAGGCTGGAAGGTCTGGCCCTTACGGACATTGGGGAAGGGAGCTTTTATGAAGACCCGCGGGTAATTGCTATGGCAGCAGACTCGCAGGCTGTCTTGGCAGTATTTTCTTCCGAAAATATCCAAAATCCCAAAGTTTGGTCTTTTATCGAAACTTATTGCCAAAATAAAAAAATCGTCTGCATCCTGAATAAGTCCGATTTGTATCCGCCAGAGATTATGGAAAAAAAGGAAAAACGTCTCCAGGGTTATATGGAGGAGGCAGGTATCCGGGCCACGCTGTTTACCGTCACTTTAAAGGAAGACCGAAACGGATTAAAAGAGCTGTGCCATTACATAAGGGAGGCTGTTTTAGGAAAATGCCCTGTTATGGAAAAGCACGCAGCCAATATTGCCCTGGTTTCTTCCCTGACCCAGGAGTTAAGGCTTTCCTTTCTCCAGCGCAGACGCCAGTTTGAAGAAGACCAAAAAATCCTGCTGTATATGGATGAAAAAATGAATGATTTCTATCAGCAACAGCAGGATAAAGCAAAGCGCCTGAAATCAGAGGTGTTTTCTGTTATCAGCCAGGAAATCGACAATTACCGAGATTGTATTATTAAAAAGCTGGATCCCAAAAAGATACAGGATGATATGGATATCAGCGATAAAAATGCGTTTAAGGAATGGCTGCAGCATGAGTTGGAAAAAAGAGAGCGCATCCTGAAACAGAAAGTCCAAGACCAAACCCAGAGAGTTATGAGGTGGTATTATGACGACCTGGCTTATGTTTATGGAGAGGTTACAAAAAGGTTAGAAGGAAGAAAAAAATACATCGGCCTGGAAGATCGTTTCTATGGCTCCCTTCAGAGCGGAAAGCAGGAAATCGTTCATCAGACCCTAGGTGTCGCCCAGTCCTCCCAGGAACAGTTTTCCAGTCTCTCTCAGGTAACAGAAGAATTTTATGACAAGGTAAAGCGAGAAAACAAACGGTATGACAGGATGAAACAGATGTCTGCAATGGCGGGAAGCGCTTTGTCCGGCGGCGCGGCTGTCCTAGGAGGATACGCATCAGGGATGGCTACAGCAGGCCTTGTTTCCACTCTTCTTCCGATTATGGGGGCATTAGTCGTTGGAACCGCAGGCGTCTATGCCGGAATGAAACTCTTTGAATGTCTGTATGGAGGACATTTTGAAAAAAATATGGAGAAGCATATCTCGGAATTTAGCAACAGCGTAGAAGGGATCAAAGAGGCCATGATTTCTCAGGTGGGAGAACAGCTGGAACAGGTCTTTGGACAAATGTTAAGCAATGCAGACAAGGCCTTTCTTATGTTCCGCACTACAACCAATATTGACAGCAGGAATCTTCCCCTGCTGGAGGACAAAATGCAATCCATGGAACAACTTTTCGACCATTTTACAAAATCATTGGAGGTAGTATAGATGCAATTCGATATGACAGGTTTTATGAAAAAAGTAAAGAAATACGCAGTAGAGGATCATTGGAACCGCCACGAAATTGATATGCTGGAAGAAATTGAGGAACTTTTGGAACTGGAGGTACCTCTGGAACAAAAACATCGTGAATTAAAGCGGGTAGAGAACATTCTGAAAGAGCATCAAAAACAGGGCTTAAGCCAAGCTGCCGATAAAGAGAACGAGTATAAGGAAAAGGAGCATTTTCTTTTTGAAATCCAAGATCTTCTGACCGCCTGCGAAAAACGCTTAAACGCCATTACACAGCAACAGCTGCTTACCATAGAGCCAGAATTTGAAATTTTAAAAAGGGAACTGCAGGATACCTGTAACGCAGGGGCTAATTGGAGGTCCATGAAAAGCTATCAGGATTTCAGGACTCTTTTTATGTCCAAAACAGAGAATTTTAACAGCCGCTTAAAGGCGGCCGCTTCTCCCTTTTCTCAGGAAATCTCTCAAGAATATGACAGCTGCTTTGACCGTGTAAAAACTCGAATGATAAATACTTCCATAGAATCTTTTCATACCACAGAAAAAGAATGGTATGAAAAAAGCGGGCAGAGCAAAGACCTGCTTCATTCCCAAATACAGGCCGAAGCCGATTCCATCCATTTAGAGGGGGCTCCCTTTGAGGCCTTTGCCACGAAATGCGGAAACGCCCTGGAGCAAACCTTCAAAAAGCATCAAAGCATAACCAGAATGCTCTATTTGATTCCCCTTGCTTTGTATCTGATCAAATATATACTGGAAACTTATCTATTCAAAAAAGAGAGCCTTCAGGAACGGTTAGTGAATATGCTCTTAGAGCGTATGGTGAAAAACGGAGAGGACACCACAGAAGGCATTCTAAATGTGATGCAGAACATTCTTCCGCTTATAAAAGAAAACAAAGCCGCTGGGCTGGGAATCAATCTGGTTCTGGCACTTATTTTCTTTGGATGGCTTTACTTCCTCTATTATATCATTGTAAAGCGAGTCCGTAAAAGCTCTCAAATCCGAAGTCTTGGCAGATGCGCCCAGCAGCAGCTTCAGGAATTCACAGCAAATGCGCCATGGAAGCAGGCATGTACAACTGCTTTCGAAAATCTCAGTCAGCAAATTCAAAAGCTCTACAGGAAACATTATGAATTTGTAAATCAGAAACTGGTTCTCAAATCCTTAGAAGAAACAGAGGAAAAACCAGACATGGCTTCTATGCTATTAGCCGAATATCAATCATGGGGAGGTTAAAAGATGGCAGGTTTTAATCAAATGTTTGGACAACTGAAGGGAAAGGCAGAAAACCTTACCACTCGAATTACGGAAAACAGTGCTCTGGAAAAGGATGGCGTTACGCTAAAAGCCCTAAAACAACGGAAAGCCTCCTTGATTCAGGAAAAGCAAAAATATTTTGGATATCTGGGTATGGCAGTTTATGAGATGCACAAAGAACAGGGACTGGAATTTAAAGAGTTCTCTATGGATTTGGAAAAACTGGCTGAATTTGACAAAGAAATCACAGACCTGAACCAGCAGATAGAGGCCAAAGAACAGGAGCGGATACAATCAGGAAAAAATGTCTGTGTAAATTGCGGAGCAAAGTTAGAGGGAAAGGCCCGTTTCTGCGCTAAATGCGGAACACCAGTCAAAAGCGATTCCATCATCTGCCATTGCGGTGAAACGGTCATGCGGACAGATAAATTCTGTCCAGGCTGTGGGACCAGTGTCGAAGATTTGCTGGAAGAAGAAAAAAGGGCTGTGCTTCTAACAAATGAAGCAGAAACCAAAACCTGTATCTGCGGTGCCAAAGTGGAAGCTGGTCAATTTATGTGTATGGAATGCGGACGAAAGCTGTAAGAGCAGATGGGGCTGTTCCCCTCAAACAGCCCCTCCATCTGCTTTTTATCTTTTGTCTACAAAATACGCATAGTTTCCACTAACTCTCGAATTAGTACGATCTGGCGGCTGCTTAAGCCATTCAGCGAAAGGAATATGGTATCATCATAAGAATTGTTTCGGCACAGAAGATAGTCCGTTGTCGTGTGATACAAATCTGCAAGCTGAACCAGTTTCGAAGGACTGGGCGTTCTCTCTCCATGCTCGTAGGAGCTGATTAGTGATGTTGTGACTTGTAACACCTTTGCGACATCATTTTGCGACAAGCGATACTGCTCTCTTAATTGTCTTAGTCGTTCTCCTGTATTCATTATATGTTTACACCTCCATTCACTTTTAGTGTAAATGGAAAGTAATAACTTTAGGTGGATATATTTATAATCTGAAAGTAAAACGGCAAGAACTTCTTTTTTTATAGAAAAAACCCCTTGAGACTATTGATTCTTCCTTCAATCAATAATCCTCAAGGGATTTCCTTTTCCTGGAGCATATGGGATTCGAACCCACGACCTTTTGAATGCCATTCAAACGCGCTCCCAACTGCGCTAATGCCCCATCCTGTCTGCTGTATCATAATCACAACCACAGATTTAATACCTTAATAGATTACCACAAAATTTCCGTTTTGTACAGTAGAAATTTACTAAAATGGAAAAACTGTTTCGGAATGGGTACAACAGCTTAAGAGCTCGCATTATCCTACGGAAGCTTATACCCATACTGCTCCAAAACCTCTAATGGAAACTCCACTCTTACGGTCTTTAAAGGATCTACCACCTGGCACACTGCCATATTAGAAAGCAGAGACATCAGCATTCCAGCCTCGAAATCCCCTTTCCTACATGCCTTCTTCACAAACTCCTTCATCGCTTTCGCCGCCATGTCTCCAGCCTCATCCAGAGTCTTTGCAGACTGAATGGTCATAACCTCTCTCCCACATTTTAAAAATGGCGTAGGAATCCGATTTTCCCTGATTTCATCTGCCTTCAACACTGTAACCTTCACCGTAACCTTCCCTCCTGTTTCCAAACCACAGATCAGGACCTCTCCGTCTCCCATCAGACCATGTAAATCCCCCATGGAAAGAAGCGCGCCTTCCACCTCTACAGGCAGATACAAAACCGCATCCTTCCCAATCCTTCGACAGTCCATATTCCCCCCGTGACCGCCGGGGGTATCCGTCGTAATTCCTTCCCCCGCCGGAGCTGTGCCAATCACCCCAATCATAGGGTCCAGCTTCAGGTTCAGCTTCCCGTCAAACGAAAATTCCCCGTCTTCTCCATCCAGCTTAAAAATCCTGGCAGTGCGTTCCGAAAAGTCCTCATGAAACACCCCATAGACTGGTGACGAACGCATAACCGCCCAATCCCTCACCTGAATATCCAGAATCTCCACCTTCAAAACATCCCCCGCCAAAGCGCCCTTTACAAAAAGAGGCCCCGTAGCCGGATTCTCTATCGGATTTTCCTTGTCCCCCAAAGGCTGCTCCTCACTGACCACACTGTCGTCATAACAATCCCTGGTCTCAAACACCACCGTCTCCCCGCTGTCACAAACCGCAGCTGGTTTCATCCCCTTATCTAAAATTCCCGCCACATACTCTTTTCCTATCACTATCATCTTCCTAGATCCTCCCTCTACGAAACAAACTTTACCCTTGGCGCCCCTCTTTATACTGCAGAATCCATCTGATAAGCGAAAAGCTGGACCAAATAGATAATCCATACCCAATCACCAGATTCAGCGCGAATCCATTCCACATATCAAGCTCTGTCATCAAGGAAGAAAAATTCATAACCACAAACCTGACTGTGTCAAAACTGGCCTCAAACTGGAAATACGCCTTACAGATAGCAATAACAAAGTCCAGCACATTGGCCCCAAAGACCATAAACGCAGCGACAAAAAGACTGATAAACGCACCTTTCCGATCCAGTCTTCCAGAAAGCTTCTGATATCCCAAAAGAGCAAACTTCAGCATCACAAATCCTGCAACTCCGGCAATAAAACCCACCAGACTGATGACAAGCCACAGCGCCACACCGACCAAAGATCCGCCTATGGCGCCGATAATCCCCAGGAACAGATTGCTTTCTCTGCTTTCCTCCTGCTGCCTGAAAATTCCCTCCAGGTTTTCTACCTGGCTCTGAGGCCCCTGATTCAGAGCAGGGTTCTGGTCGATCATGGACTGCGGATCCTCCCGTTCCTCCACAGAAGGCGCATCACTTACATAGGTGCTCATCCGGCTGATAAGCTGCTTTTCTCTCTCCTCTGCCGCCGCTGCCGCTTTGCGATTTCTCACATTCAGAACCAGCAAAAAGACGCCAATCATCAAAAAGACCGCTCCTACGCCCAAAAAGGTATACGCCACAGAGAAGTCCCCATGGCCCATGGGTTTCTGGGTCGTATCCAGAAGGCTTATGCCCAGATAATCCTGAAAATTATCCTCATCAAGAAACTCCTCCTCATACATTTCATTCATGCCTTCAATGGCCAGCTCCTGAATATCGTCTTCAATAACCGCCGCCACTCCTCGAAGATGGACTGGCTTTGGCATCTCCATACTCTCATCCCCAAACAAGAAATCCACCAAAGCCTGATACTCTGGAGTTAAATCCCCTTTCATTTTCACAATGATAGGATACCCCTGATCATCAAAAGCGAAGTAATAGTGATAGGTTTCCTTAAAGTCTACCGCAAAATCATAGGACAGCCCCACAATATCCATGGTTTTATAGGAGTCCTGAAAGCTGGTTGCTCTTTCCAGCGGGTTAAATGGGGTCTCCTTTGCCTGGCTTATCCTGCTCTCCTGACTGGCGTCCAGATAGAAAAACATCCCCGTCACTGCCAAAATCACTGACAGAACAGTGACAAATACAGAGGCCACAATACCCACCAATGCATTCCTCTTCTGCTTTTTATAATTTACTGGTTTCATCTGCCGATTTATCCCCTGATTCATACCTTTTCAACTCCCCATT
The DNA here is from genome assembly GCA_910579515.1 of uncultured Hungatella sp. Taxonomy (GTDB): domain Bacteria; phylum Bacillota; class Clostridia; order Lachnospirales; family Lachnospiraceae; genus UBA3402. Next base: position 82,470 of record CAJTUV010000002.1, on the reverse strand, counting down.
CCTTACAACGATTTTTCGAGCCGCTCCACCATCATATCCACATCTTTTTTGGTAATAATAAGAGGCGGAACAAAACGGATCACGTTCGTTCCTGCGCTGATTAAAACCAGATGCTGCTCTAAAAGAGCCTTCTTTACCATGTCTGCAACAGGCTGCTCAAATTCAATTCCCTGCATAAGTCCCATTCCACGATGGGCGATAGCGCAGTCATGCTTTTTTACAAACTGTTCCAGTTTCTCCCACAGATATGCTCCAATCTCCTGAACATGTTCTGTAATCTGCCGCTTCTCAAACAATTCCAGTACCTTATCCGCCGCCGCGCACACAAAAGGGTTTCCCCCGTAGGTAGTGCCGTGATCTCCTGGCTTCATAGCAAAAGCCGCCTTCCCCCTTGCCAGAAACGCTCCAATAGGCACGCCGTTTCCAAGGGCCTTTGCCACGGTCATTACGTCCGGCTTTATTCCATAATTCTGCCACGCAAACATCTGGCCGGTTCTGCCCATTCCGCACTGGATCTCATCCAGTATCAACAGCATATCATGCTCGTCGCACAAGTTTCTTACACCTTCTAAAAATTCCTTTTCAGCCGGATAGATCCCTCCCTCTCCCTGAATCGTTTCCATCAAGATTGCGCAAGTTCGTTCATTGATCAATTCCTTCACGCTGTCCAGATTGTTAAACTCTGCAAATCGAATCCCGGGCAGAAGCGGGGCAAAAGGTTCCTGGTAATGGTCGTTTCCTGTCACAGACAAGGCGCCTAAACTTCTCCCATGAAAAGAATGTTTCATGGCAATGATCTCATGTCCTCCATGGCCATCCCGATTAAAAGCATATCTTTTGGCAATCTTTAAAGCCCCTTCAATCGCCTCTGTGCCGCTGTTCGTAAAAAACACTTTATCCATCTGAGAAACCTTTAAAAGTTTTTCCCCTGCGTCAATGGCGGGCTGATTATAAAACAGATTTGAGGTGTGAAGCAGCTTTCCTGCCTGCGCAGTCAAAGCATTGGTATATTCAGGATCATGGTATCCCAGCCCCATAACCGCGATTCCGGCGCCAAAATCCAGATACTCCACACCTTCTGAATCATACAGATAGACTCCGTCCCCATGATCAAAAATCACAGGGAACCGGTTGTAGGTTTTATACAGAACCTGCTCCGCCTTTTCCATTGCTTCCATTTTATTTTGCATGGTAATAATGCTCCTCCTTTGTTTTCACGATTGCCGTGCCGATTCCCTTTTTCGTAAAGATTTCCAACAAAAGACAGTGAGGAATCCGTCCGTCCAGAATATGTACTCTGGAAACCCCTTCCTGTATGGCATCAATGCAATTCTGCAGCTTAGGCAGCATGCCGCCGCCCAGTGCTCCGCTGTTCACAAAATCCTGAGCAGCCTCAACCTCCATCTCAGATATCAGAGAATTTTTGTCTTCAAAATCCCGATACAGCCCTTCCACATCCGTCAAAAACGCCAGTTTTTCCGCCTTCACTGCCCTGGCAATGGCGCAGGCTGCATCATCTGCGTTAATGTTGTAGGTAAAATAATTCTCATCAAATCCAATCGGACAGATAATCGGAAGAAAATCCTTTTCCAGTAAATCATAGATTACTTTGGGGTTCACCTCTTTAATATCCCCCACAAATCCAATGTCCTCACCCTTGGAATACTTTTTCTCACATCTAAGCATCATGCCGTCCTTTCCGCTGATGCCCACGGCCTTTACTCCCAGCTCATTTACAAGCTGGACCAGGCTTTTATTCACACGATTCAGAACCATTTCCGCAATCTCCATGGTGGCCTCGTCGGTAACCCGAAGGCCATTTACAAAATGGGGTTCCATTCCCACCTTGTTCACCCATTTACTGATCTCCTTACCTCCGCCATGGACGATAATAGGCTTAAAGCCAACCAGTTTTAAAAGCACCACATCCTGAATCACATGCCGCTTCAGCTCCTCATCCACCATGGCGCTGCCGCCGTATTTCACCACAATCATCTTCCGGTTAAATCTTTGAATGTAAGGCAGAGCCTCAATCAACACCTCTGCCTTCTGCATAATGCTCTGGTCTAAATCCATTTTTAACCTCCCTTGTCAGGACCGATAGTCCGCGTTAATCTTCACATAATCAAAGGTCAGGTCGCATCCCCACGCCGTAGCCTTGGCTGCGCCCATTTTTATATCCGCAATCGCAGTCACCTCTGGCTGAGACAAAATCCTTGTGGCCTCTTCTTCACTGTAATTAAGCGCCACGCCGTTTTCAATAATCTGAAGCCTTCCAGAGGCGCTTTCAAAAAATAAATCCACCTTTTCCGGATCAAAGTCTGCCCCAGAATACCCCATGGCGCAAAGGATTCTCCCCCAGTTTGCATCATGTCCAAAAATAGCCGCCTTGGTCAAATTAGACGTAATCACTGACTTTGCCAGAACTTTGGCCTGCTCCTTGGAGGCTGCTCCCACAACCTGTACCTCAAAAAGGGCCGTACATCCCTCTCCGTCTCCCGCAATCTTCTTTGCCAAAGTTTCATTGACAACATGGAGCGCTTCCTTCAGTACCTCATAATCCTGATTCTTCTCTGTGATCTCAGGATTTCCAGCCATGCCGTTTGCCAGCAAAAGAACCGTGTCATTGGTAGAAGTGTCTCCGTCTACAGAGACCATGTTGTAAGTATCCTCTACATCCTCGCTGAGCATCTGTTGCAGCATCTCCTTAGAAACGGCTGCATCTGTGGTGATAAAGCCAAGCATGGTGCACATGTTAGGGTGAATCATGCCGGAGCCCTTGCACATGCCGCCTATCGTTACCATTTTACCTCCCAGCTCCACCTGAACCGCCGCTTCCTTCCGCTTCGTGTCTGTCGTCATAATCGCCTGAGCAGATTGGGCTCCGCTCTCCAGACTCCCCTCAAGCACAGGCGCCATAGTTTTCACTCCGGCCACAATCCGGTCAATGGGAAGCTGCATTCCAATAACTCCCGTGGACGCCACCAAAACAGAGCCTTCCTCAATCCCCAGAACCTCGGCCGCAGCCTGGGCCGTGGCTTTGCAGTACCCATACCCCTCCTGTCCTGTGCAGGCGTTGGCAATCCCTGCATTGATCACCACTGCCTGGGCCTTTGAAGAAGAACTCACGATCTCCTGGTCCCACTTTACCGGAGCCGCCTTCACGATATTCGTAGTAAAGGTTCCTGCCGCCGTACAAGGAGTCTCGCTGTAAATCATGGCCATATCCATCCTGTCCCGATACTTGATTCCCGCCGCTGTGCTGGCAGATAAGAATCCTTTTGCGGCTGTCACTCCACCCTCTATAAGCTTCATATCCAAATCCTCCCTATTTCACAAAATTTGTAATATTCTCTTCATTGAGAATCAGGTCATAGTAATTCACATCTTCCCTCTGAGTCCACCCAAGGCTCTTCCAGAACACGTTTCCCACCTGATTCTCCTTAAATGCAATCAAAGTGACCTTGCTGACGCCTTCCTCAATCAAAGCCCTGACAGCAAACCGCACCATCCGGTAACCTACCCCATGTTTTCGGTAATCCCTGGCAACACACACATGGTAAAAGCAGCCTGTCCTCCCGTCATGACCGCACATAATAGACCCGACAATCCGGCCATTCTGCTCTGCCACCACACTGGTCGTTGGATTTCTTTTCAGAAACCTGGCCACCCCTTCTCTGGAATCATCCACAGACCGGATACCAAATCCGGTGATACTCAGCCATAGCTGGTATACTTTATCATAATCCTCCGGCGCCATCACACGGATATTGATGCTCATCGTTCCTGCCATCTTCTGCCGCTCCTGCTTCTATATCGTTACGCTCTTGCCAAAAAACACCACGGAACGTTTACGGAAACAGTGGAATCTGTTTCAGTCCCGTGTTCTCTGGCAGTCCAAATAAAAGATTCATATTCTGCACGGCCTGTCCTGCCGCGCCCTTCACCACATTGTCCATGGCTCCCATCATAATCACACGCTTTGTTCTGGGATCAATCTTAAAATTCACATCCACAAAATTGCTCCCCTCCACCCATCTGGTCTGAGGGCACACATCTTTCTCCAAAACTCTTACAAACTGCTCCGCCTCATAATACTTGTCATAAACAGCCTTCACCTCTTCATAGGAAACCTCCCTTGTCAAAGAAGCGTAAGCCGTTATCAAAATCCCCCGATTCATAGGAATCAGGTGGGGAGTAAAATTTAAAAGCACTGATTTTCCCGCAGCATATGTTAACTGTTCTTCGATCTCCGGCGTATGGCGGTGAACAGCCACTCCATAGGCTTTGCAGCTTTCGTTAACCTCACAGTACAGGTTATCCACCTTAGCGCCTCTCCCCGCTCCAGACACCCCTGACTTGGCGTCAATAATCAAGGTATCTGTATTAATCAGACCTTCCTTTGCCAAAGGATAAACAGTCAGTGTAGAACAGGTAGGATAGCAACCCGGATTGGCAACCAGTCTGGCCTTTTTCACAGCCTCCCGATTAATCTCAGGAAGCCCATAGACAGCCTCCTCAATAAATTGAGGAGACGGGTGTTTTATTTTATACCACTCCTCATAAACCGCTACATCCTTAATGCGGAAATCGGCGCTCAAATCTATAAGTTTCGTCTCAGATAAAATCTCTTCACTTACCAGAGAGGCGCACAAACCCTGAGGCGTAGCCGTAAAAATCACGTCCACTTCCTTTGCCAATCTGGTCATATCCTCTTCCCTGCAAACCTCCTCCACAATCTGAAACATATTTTGATAAACGGCGGCATACTTCTGCCCTACATAGCTTTTCGAGCCATACCATTTAATTTCCACGTCTTCCCGCTGAAGCAACAGCCTTGCCAGTTCCCCTCCTGCATATCCGGTAGAACCGATAATTCCCACTTTAATCATAATGTAATCTCCTGTCTTATCATTCCCCGGGCAAAATTCTCCCGGCGCCCTTCCTATTATAATAACTTTTTCCTCTCTTGAAAAGCACAAACTGCTTTAACTTCTTTTATTTTTCATCTTTACGGCATCGGTTTATAATTATACATTAATTATGTATAATATGCAATATTATTTCTACTTTTTTATAAAAAATGAATGCCTCTTGCATTTTCCCTAAAAATGTTGTATATTTATGAATGTTCAAAAATAATTATAAGAGTTTTCATTTCAGGAGGACATACACATGAAAGAAAAAGTTATCTTAGCCTATTCCGGCGGATTAGACACCACAGCCATCATTCCATGGTTGAAGGAAAATTTTGATTACGAAGTCATCTGCTGCTGCATCGACTGCGGACAGGGAAATGAGCTGGACGGCCTGGAAGAGAGAGCCAAACTATCCGGAGCTTCCAAATTATACATTGAAGACCTGGTAGACGATTTCTGTGACAATTACATCGTTCCCTGCGTTCAGGCAGGAGCTGTTTATGAGAATAAATATTTATTAGGGACCTCCATGGCACGTCCAGCCATTGCAAAGCGTTTGGTGGAAATTGCAAGAAAAGAAGGAGCTACTGCCATCTGCCACGGCGCCACCGGCAAAGGCAACGACCAAATTCGTTTTGAGCTTGGCATCAAAGCTCTGGCTCCTGATTTAAAGATTATCGCCCCCTGGCGCATGACTGATCTGTGGACCATGAATTCCCGTGAAGACGAGATCGAATACTGCAGGCAGCACAATATCCATCTTCCCTTCTCTGCAGACAACAGCTACAGCCGTGACCGCAACCTGTGGCATATCAGTCACGAGGGATTAGAGCTGGAAGACCCAGCCAGCGAACCCAACTATGAACATCTGCTCGTATTGGGTGTGACCCCTGAAAAAGCTCCCGACGAGGGTGAATACGTGACCATGACCTTTGAAAAGGGAGTTCCCATCAGCATAAACGGCGAAGCCATGAAAGTGTCCGACATTATCCGCAAGCTCAATGAACTTGGAGGCAAACACGGCATCGGAATTGTAGATATTGTGGAGAACCGCGTGGTGGGCATGAAATCCCGCGGCGTTTATGAAACTCCTGGCGGAACCATTTTAATGGAAGCTCACCAGCAGTTAGAGGAGCTGGTTCTGGACAGAGCCACTATGGAAGTGAAGAAGGATATGGGTAATAAGATGGCTCAAATCGTTTATGAGGGAAAATGGTTTACCCCTCTTCGGGAAGCGGTTCAGGCCTTTATAGAATCCACCCAGGCCTATGTGACCGGCGAAGTGAAATTCAAGCTGTATAAAGGCAATATCATCAAAGCCGGAACCACCTCTCCTTACTCCCTGTACAGCGAGTCCCTGGCCTCCTTTACCACTGGAGAACTGTACGATCATCACGATGCAGACGGGTTTATCACCCTCTTTGGCCTTCCACTAAAAGTTCGTGCTCTGAAAATGGCTGAGGCTGAGAAGAATCAATAAACTGGCAAAAAAATGTCGCCGCTGCTTGAAGCAGCGGCGGCTATTACATTCAAGTCACGCTGGGAAACGGAACCGCAGCATCTCTTGCCAGCCATCTTTCCATCTCATCAACAGACCATTTTCTCTGGACACTCTGCTTATAATTCTCCCTTGCCTCCCCCTTCCAATGTTCTAATTGCACTTTCTTAAAAAATGTTACTGCCTCTTTACTGCTTTTTTCTTCCAGCACAGCCATCACTGCCTGGTATCCCTCCTCGCTGTTTCCCGCTATTCCAGAAAGCGCTCTCCTCAGTTCCTGGCCAAGCCCCTCAAATTTGGCGTCCTCAAAATCTGGCTGGCACCACAGCTCCACAAGATTAAATAATTCTTCCCATAGCTCCTCGTTCCGAATACTCCCAATATTTCTCAATAATCCATCTTCTGCCGGATTCATCTCTACTTTTCGTCTCTCTTCCAAAAGCTTTCCATAAGCTTTTAATCCCCGGTTATCCTTCAGTTGAATCAGATACCTGTAGCAGAAGACCTTATCCTCTTCACTCTTTTGAGAATATTCCCAAAGGATATCTGCCAGTCCCTCCGGTTCCTCTTCCACAATTTGGGAAACCGTATCCAGAAACAGTCTTCCACCTAATTTAGGAAGAATCTCCTGACATACTGCCTCCGCTCCAATGATATTATAAAAATAGTCCACCGCCCTTTCCCGAACCCACTCCGGCCGAGTATGATCCACTGCTATGTTATAGATCTTATCTGCACACTCACGAATTTCCAGCTCTTTGCAATACCCCAGATGGAGCTCCATATCAATTCCTTTGAGTTCACCTTCCATCATATTGTTCAGAATCAACTTTCTTAATTCTTCTTTGTCAAAATATCGTTCCAGAAGGCTGCGCGTCTGCCCTTCGTCTAAAAAATAAGCAGAGACTAATATCCCTTCTGCCTTACTCTTCTCCATTGGAAAATCAAATAGCCACGCAAAATAAAGAAGCTTTTGTCCCCGCCAGTCTATGATCTGATACGTTTCATCTGTCTGCCATTTAACTGCCTGAAAAAAGTCTATGGTCTCTATATTTCTGTCAAAATAGGCACGGGCCGCCGCCTCTATTTCCTTCGGAATATCCTCCCTCTCACGGTTATGACTGTACAGCCAATTTAAAAGGAGAAAGCCCTCAAACTCTTCCCACTCTTTCTTAATACTTTCTCTCCACTGCTGTACCGTTTGTCTATCACCGCTGCGGAGAAAATCCATTTTAATTGCCTCTAAATCATACCGATTCTGCTTCCACTCAAGACAGCTTTCCTCCAAATCCTTCTGTTTCAATTCCTTCTTTCCATATAAACATATCAGCTCATCAACTAAGGAAAGATAGCTTTCTTTTCTTATAATCGCTTTCTGATAATCAGCCTTTCCCTTGCTGCAAAGGGCAGCATAGTCAATCTTGATTCGGTCTGGTATCTGAAAACCGCTTCTTTCAAAGTATAACGCCTTGAGTTCGTTAAACGCTGCGTTTTCCTCATCCATCACATCAAGACACCACTTTACCTGCGCCTGATCCAGCTTCCCGTCTTTATATTGCTCCATCGCCCATTTGGAACTTGTATCGTCAACCAACGGCCTTAAAAAAATCCATGAAGCTTTACCTTCCGCCACTTTTTTCAACTCATATTCAAATAACCTTATTTTTTCTCCAACAGACGAAAAATAGGTTAATACGAGCGTTTCCAGGTTATGTCTCCCAAGAGAAGTCACTTTCTCATAAAACTTTGCCAACAGCTCCCAGTTATCACCTGAAAACCTCACTTCATTTTCTTTAAATTTGGTGAAAATGTGGTCTATCACCTTATCAATCTCAAAGATATAGTAGTAGCTGTCGTTTTCTGTCAACTCCTTAATAACCTCTATCGATGCAGAGGGGTCCTCTATTTCCATCATAGTATAATGCAGCTCAAACGCCTCATTTCCTAATCTGCCTTTTCTGAGGCAGACATATTTCAGTCCATTTGTCAGAAACCTAATATACCGATCCGCCTCTCCTAAAAAACGGATGCTGCAATAAAGTGCATAACGGACCTCTGAAGAATCCGTATCCCAAAAAATTTTCATTAATGTTTCAAATTCGCTTTCCCCCATCAGTCCCAGTTTCAGAATACAAAGTATCGCGCGCTCATAAACACATCCATGCTCCTGTGGTTTTTGACATACCTCCATTAGAGTATCCCGCACTTTACCACCGCATCCAAATAAATTCGGACAATATCCCAATGCAAGGATCGCGTTCTGTTGTACAATAATATCTGAAGGATTTTTAATCTCCTCAAGAAATATCTGGACTTCTGGATAATTCATTCCAAATTGCATTAATTTTTCCGGCCGATATCGCTGGCTTGTAATCCATTCATGCTGGCTTTTTAATCTCTCCCACTCTTTCCTCAGAATTTTTGAACGCTTTGCAATCGGAATCCGATTCTTGTCAGAATCAAAAAACAAGGTAAAATCCTCTTCCAAAAGCCACTCTTCCATATCCTTATTCTCCATGGAAAGCAAATACGACAGTACATGATTCCAGTTTCTGCAAATTCCCAATTCTGGATATCCGGCACATACAAGCTTCTTTACGTCGTCAAGGGAACACTGTCCAAGATATTCAGCAGCCAGATATTCACTAAAATTATTATGAGAAAACAGCCATCCTCCTTCCTGTGATTTCCAAATACTGCTAAAGCGCAAAAGCTCTCGCTCCTTTGGGGAAGGAAGCAGTTTCTCATAATCGCTCTCCTGCAGAAAATGACAATCCATTCCATGCATTGCAACTGCAATCTTCTGAAGCTGAGAAAACACTTTCGATCTTTGTTCCAAGAAATCAACATCCATTGTCATTCGAAACTTCTTTGAGTCCTCTGCAAATTTTTGTTCTATCAGCTCTTCCATCAACTGGTTTTGTTTCGGAAGCGTCTTTTTTGCCTTATAGATTTTACATAGTTCAATCAAATAGAAGGGAATCAACAGCAATTCTTTCAGATTATGTTTCTTGATTTCTGTTATAAATTCTTCATCCTCTATGCCTGATTCCCGGATAAATGCGATCGCATCTTCGTATCTTAAAGGCTCTATCCATACGGTTTCAAAAAAATCTCCCAGAAGATCTTTTCGATAAAAATTGTTCCTTGCAGACACCAGAAATCTTGCTTTCGGATTCTGCTCATGATAAACCGTCAACTGTTTTAAAAAGTTCTGTTTATTGCCGCCTGATATCTCATCAAACCCGTCAATCAGAAAAAACAGCTCTTGCTCTTCCTCTATAAAAAAGCCCTGTTTTTTCGCTAAGTTCTCTATGGTTTCGTCCATATACGTTTTTAATGTCAAATAAACCGGCCTTGGCAAGTTTGGATGTTCACTATAATATGCCGCCGTCCACTGTAACTCCGTGGATTTCCCATTTCCAGCTTCTCCTAACAGGACAATAAACGGATGCCTCTGACATAATTTTGTCAGCTGAAACCTGTTTACAAATTCACTTTTACCTGTCAGTCGGTTCTCCTGGTTATAGCAAAAACGTTTTATATGAGGCTTTGGATACTCATAAGATTTCTCTGCAAACCTTCTTTTTCTTGCTGCAAGCATAGTTTCAAATTGGGTATTCTGTAATTCATGAGACTGCCAGATGTTTCGTATTATCTCATTCTTTCCATACATCTGCGGCAGATCCATTTGACCATCTAAAATACTTTTAAGCGAGTCAATCAATAATCGAAATAATTCCTTTAAAACAGACTTATCCTCTAACCTAAATATCCCGCCTCTCCCTTCCGCCGCTCTCTGCGCATCACCTACAAGGCCGTCTATAAAGCAGTTCTGGGAATATGTTAGAGTTTTACGGTTCTCCCCTATCGTATATTCTATTATCTTTTCTATCGGATGCTGATATTTTAGAAAATTGAAAAACCAATCGGAATCCAAAAATAAGCTTTCTTCATGGTTTCGCATAAAAGTATGTAATTTTTCTTGTAATTGGACGCTGATGTCGGTTCTGGCGCTGCGATTCTTTTCAAACTGACTTTTTTCCATTAGCTTATTGCATGCGCTTCGCCCAAAATCATATAGTGATATTAACTCCATTATTAAATCAAAAACGTCTTTCCCAAAGTCCATTTTGTTTCTTCCTCCCTGACTCTATTTTATAACAATGATGGGGGTTTGTATAGAATAACCGCTGCTGTCTTTAAGGGAAAAAAATCGCCGCCACTTTGAATCGTGACGGCTGACTATAAAAGATAGAACTAAGAACACGATGACTCCTCATCGCTCGATTTGAAACTGTCCCACCAGGGTGTTAAGCTTTTTCGCCTGCCCTGATAGTTCCTGGAGCGTATTAACGCTCTGATGCACAGCAACAGAGTTGTTTTGCACCACATAGGAAATCTCTTCAATATCTTTATTTACACTGGTGATCATATCCGACTGGCGTGTACTGGCCGCCGCAATCCCATGTATCTGTTCTCTGATCGCACCGGTACATTCGCCGATTGTCTGCATGATGTCAGCCGCTTGTACAGTCGCCTCCATTCCGGTATGGACATCCTGAATAGAGCGGTTGATCAAGTCAGCAGTATTTTTTGCAGCCTCAGCGGATTTTGCGGCCAGAGACCGAACTTCGTCCGCTACCACAGCGAAGCCTTTGCCAGCGCTGCCAGCCCGAGCGGCTTCCACAGCCGCATTCAATGCCAAGACGTTCGTCTGGAAAGAGATATCTTCGATCACTTTGAGTATTTTCTCAATTTCGGCGGATGAATGAGCAATATTATCCATAGCGCTCGTTAAACCGGCCATCTTTTTATCTGCCTCAGCTGTATGCAGAGCAGCCTGATCCACCAGCCTTTGAGCTGCAGAACAGCTATCCGTACTGGAACAAATCTGTGTGGTGATGTCTCCCACGCTCTCAGTCAGGCGTGTAACAGAGGATTCCTGAGTTAAAAACCCATGGGACAAATTTACCGTATTTTGTGAGACCTGGTCAGCCTCATTTGTCACACGGTTCGAGACCTCTGCAATGTTACTGGTGAGGCGAAGCAGCTTGGTGCGGATTGTTTTCAGGCTTGTGGCCAGAGTCTGGAAGTCGCCAATGTAATAGGATTCTCTGCGAGCCACATCAACGGCAATGTTACCGTCCGCCATCTCACCCAGGATACGGCCAATGTCGTCAATGGTCAGACGCAGTCTCTCGCATAGGGCATGGGTCGTTCTGGCAATATTGCCAATTTCGTCATCCCTGTCAAACAAGAAATCCAGTTCCTTATCTGCCTCCAGCTCCAGTCGTCCCAAACGGCTGATGGCATGTTCCACAGTCATTAAATTCCGTCCACCCCGACGCATCATCAGAATCAGGCACAGGATGATCAACACTGTGACCGCCACGCAGATTAATCCTGTAGTAAGGGTTGTGTCCGCTAAAAGATGGTATACTTCGGAAGTATTATCCCTAACCATAAAAATCCAGCCCCGCTCTGCCAGGTATTGATAGACCACAAGCTTCTTTACACCGTTTTCATCTCGGTAAGTATAAGTTCCCGGCTGCGTGCTCTGGCTGGATTGTACACGCCGCATGATTTCCTTATAGCCGGAATCTGTGGTTTCTGTATTCAGAAACTCGTCATTTTCGTGATAGAGATAGACTCCTGTTTCCGCATTCATGAACACATATTCAATATTCGGCAGACCATGGATTTCCAGTTCCAAAAGGGAATCCATAAGAGTATTGGCATACACGCCGGCGCCTACATATCCAATACACTGCTGACCGTCAAAAACAGGGTAATACATAGAAAGAATCATTGCTCCAGTACTGGGTGATTTCATAATGCCCAGATTAGTTAGCTTAGGCTGTGACAAAATAGTTTGCTGGAATGGTTCTAGTTTGTCACCCGGACGGGTAATCATGCCGACAACATCTTTAGCCGTGTGCGTACGGACATATGTTTCGGGCGTGGCTATGTACAGTCCCTCAAAAATTCCTTTGACTGCAGCAAATTCTTCTGTGTATTGTTGAGCTTGTTGAATCAAATCAGGATTCTCTGGATCATGTAAAAGAGCCTCAACTTCCTTGCTGAGTGCGAAGGCAGTCATATATTCTTCTGCCGAAGCTACATAATCATCAATGATGGCGGCTCTCGCTTTCACCGCATCAGTCATTTGGTTTGTAAGGTTGGCTTTTACGGTAGCAGTGGTCTTGTATATGACGCTGCCCCACAGCAGAAGAAGGCCTGCTACCGTAATGATGGATGTCAAAAGGCTGATTTGTGTCGCCAGTTTCTGTTTTTTCAGGAATTTCACTTTAGTCCCTCCCTTGTTATTTCACATAGTTCCTGATAATACTGTATGCTGTTTTTTTATGCCTGCTCCAAAAGGATTTGAAGCAGTAATACCTCGCCTGGTGATTTTTCCAGAAGCAGAGAAGAAGTACCGTTTTCCAGCTCCCCAACGATACGTTCCAGAGTAAAATGATTCTCCAGAGTAGAATGATCCATATATATATTATATCTATTTTTTTCTAAAATACAATAGGATATTTTCCGGCATATAGAAGGAGGGCTTATTTTTCATATTGACCTTTCCTTTCGCAAACCATATAATAGTTTTCTATATACACTGTCATTTAGGAGGTAATTCATTGGATAAAAATACAAAGCAAAAATTTTATATGATCGCTTTTGGCATTGTTTTATTTTGGGGGTTGAGCAACATAAAGCTCTTATGGCTGCTGTTAGGAAAGATCGGCTCTGTGACTGCGCCAATATGGATTGGCTTTCTTATGGCCTTTGTACTTCATGTTCCGGTATGCGCCTTTGAAAAGCTGCTGCTTTCCATTTCTGAAAAATTGAAGTGGAGCATACGCAGACAAATCCTTTATACAGTCAGCATTTTCCTCTCCCTTGTGTGCATCATCGCACTTTTAGGAATAAGCGTCGTCTTGATCCTTCCAGAGCTTTCAAATTCCATGACGAATATCATTGCAGAGGTGGAAACACAGTGGCCTGTATGGATAAAGACCTTAGAGCTTTACTGGCCGGGAGATATTAATATTTTTTCCTGGGTGGAAGAGTTAGATATGAAACAGACCATAGAGCAGATAATCGGCAGTGCAAACAGCATGGTCACTGTCATAGCAGGAACCTTCTCCACTTTTCTTTCCAGAACAACGACATTCCTGCTTTCCGTAATCATCGCAATCTATGTTCTCACGGAAAAAAAGAATCTGGCGCGCCAGGCCCGAAAGCTGTTGTATGCCTATTTTGACAAAACCATTTCAGATAAGGTGTATGTTATCGCCTCCCTCATCCAGACTACCTATTCCAAGTTTTTATCAGGCCAGTGCGTGGAAGCTTTTATTTTGGGAACCCTGATGTTTGTATTTTTTTTACTTTTTAAACTTCCATATGCGGGATTGATTGGGGTTTTGACAGGTATTCTGTCGTTTATCCCTTATGTTGGAGCCTTTGCCTCCTGTTTTATCGGCGCAGTCTTAATCTTTTTGTCCAATCCCCATAAAGTGCTGATAGCAATTATTGTATACCAATGTGTACAGTTTGTAGAAAATCAATTTATCTACCCTCGTGTAGTCGGAAATTCCGTAGGATTGTCCCCTCTCTGGACTTTAATTGCCTTGATCATTGGCGGAAATCTGTTCGGAATTATGGGAATGATCTTTTTCATTCCGCTCACCTCTGTGCTGTGCACTTTAATCAGCAAGGATGCAAATCAAAGGTTGAAAAAAGAGTAGGAAAATGCTCTCCTTTTTCAACCTTTGCACCAGATTCCCTATGAAAGCCGATTGCTTTGCCCCTTTGGCTCTCACCCAAGAGCCGCCGGTATTCGCAATCCGAGTTAACACCTTTATAGTACGTATTTCTTCACATACTGTCCTGTATAGGACTCTTTGCACTGGGCCACCTCTTCCGGCGTTCCCGTGGTCACCACGGTTCCGCCCCTGTCTCCGCCTTCAGGCCCCATATCAATAATATAATCCGCCGTCTTGATCACGTCCAGATTGTGCTCAATCACCACAATGGTGTTGCCTCCATCCGACAGCTTCCGCAGAATATCCACCAGCTTATGGACATCTGCAAAATGCAGTCCTGTGGTAGGCTCATCTAAAATATAGATGGTCTTTCCGGTTCCCCTTCGGCTTAACTCTGAAGCCAGCTTGATCCTCTGGGCCTCGCCCCCTGACAGCTCTGTGGAAGGCTGACCAAGCCGGACATAAGAAAGTCCCACATCATAAAGAGTGGAAATCTTCCGATGGATTGTGGGCACATTTTCAAAAAACTTCATGGCTTCTTCCACGGTCATATTCAGAACGTCATAGATGCTCTTCCCCTTATACTTCACCTCCAGAGTCTCCCTGTTGTACCGCTTGCCGCCGCACACTTCACAGGGCACATAAACGTCTGGCAGAAAGTGCATCTCGATCTTTATAATGCCGTCTCCAGAACATGCCTCGCACCGGCCACCCTTTACGTTAAAGCTGAAACGCCCTTTCTTATATCCTCGTTCCTTAGCATCTACCGTAGCCGCAAACAGATCTCGAATCATATCAAACACACCTGTATAGGTAGCCGGGTTGGACCGAGGCGTCCTCCCAATAGGAGATTGGTCGATGTCAATGACCTTGTCCAGCTGCTCCACACCCTCAATCTTTTTATGTTTTCCCGGGATGGTCCTGGCCCGATTCAGCTTTTTTGCTAAAGCCTTTTTAAGAATTTCATTGATCAGGGAGCTCTTACCAGAACCTGACACCCCTGTCACACAGGTCATAACCCCCAGGGGAATTTTCACATCAATATTCTTCAGATTGTTCTCGGCTGCGCCACGAACGGTCAGCCATCCTGTCGGCTTTCTTCTCTCCTTTGGCACTGGGATCTGAAGCCTTTTACTTAAGTAAGCTCCTGTGACAGACTCCTGGCAGTGAATGATCTCCTCATATGTCCCGGAAAAGACCACGCGTCCTCCATGCTCTCCTGCTCCGGGACCAATATCCACAATATAATCAGCCGCCTTCATCGTGTCCTCATCATGCTCCACCACAATTACCGTATTTCCCAAATCACGCAGATGGAACAGGGTCTTTAACAGCTTATCATTGTCCCTCTGGTGAAGACCGATGCTGGGCTCATCGAGAATGTAAGCCACTCCCACCAGGCCGGAACCAATCTGGGTTGCCAGACGGATTCTCTGAGCCTCGCCGCCGGACAAAGTCCCCGTGGCCCGGGACAGAGACAGATAGTCCAGCCCCACATCAATCAAGAACGTGATTCTGGCCTTGATCTCTTTTAAAATCTGGGCTCCGATGGCCTGCTGCATGTCGGTCAGCTTAAGCCCATCCAGAAACTGGTGAAAATCCACAATAGACATATTGGTGGCGTCAAAAATGTTCATATCCCCCACTGTCACAGCCAGGGAAGACTGTTTCAAGCGCTTTCCTTTACACAGAGAACAGGGAGTAATCCGCATGAAGGTTTCATACTCCGCCTTGCTGTACTCCGAATACGTCTCCCGATACCGCCGCTCCACATTGCGCAGCAACCCTTCAAAGGCCACGTCATACACGCCTTCTCCACGCTGTCCTTTATAATAAACCTTTAGCTCTTTCCCCTCTGTGCCATAGAGAAGCACGTCATGGATGTTCTTTGGATATTCCTCAAAAGGGGTATCCAGACTAAAGCCATATTCCTTTGTCAGTGCATCCAAAATAGCTCTGGAAAAACTTCCCTGGTCTGTACAGGACTGCCATCCCAGCACCGTTATGGCTCCCTGAGAGATGCTTAAAGACTTGTCCGGAATCATCAAATCTTCATCAAACTCCATTTTATAACCTAAACCAAAGCAATCCGGACAGGCTCCAAACGGATTATTAAACGAAAAGCTTCTGGGTTCCACCTCGTCAATGCTGATTCCGCAGTCTGGACATGCAAAATTCTGGCTGAAATTCAGGATCTGTCCATCTGTCACTTCTGCCATCATCAACCCGTTGCCCAATCCCATGGCTGTCTCTATCGAATCTGTCAGACGTTTCTCAATCCCCTCTCTTACCACCAAACGGTCTACCACAATCTCTATGTTATGCTTAATATTCTTATCCAGCTTAATGTCTTCTGACAATTCATACTGGTTTCCGTCAATACGAATCCGCACATACCCACTTTTCCTGGCCTGGTCCAGCACTTTTACATGCTCCCCCTTCCGGCCCCGAACCACAGGCGCAAGAATCTGAAGCTTGGTCCTCTCGGGCAGTTCCAGAATCTGATCCACCATCTGATCAATGCTTTGCTTTTTAATCTCCTTGCCGCACTTGGGACAGTGAGGCACGCCGATGCGGGCGTACAGAAGACGCATATAATCGTAAATCTCCGTCACAGTTCCTACTGTAGATCTGGGGTTCCGGTTAGTAGACTTCTGGTCAATGGAAATAGCCGGAGAAAGCCCCTCAATGCTCTCCACCTCCGGCTTTTCCATCTGTCCCAAAAACTGTCTGGCATAAGAAGACAGAGACTCCATATACCGCCTCTGTCCCTCCGCATAGATCGTGTCAAAGGCCAGGGAGGACTTTCCAGAACCGCTCAAACCTGTCAGGACCACCAACTGTTCTCTAGGAATGTCAAGAGTCACATCTTTTAAATTGTGCTCATTGGCGCCGCGTATTTTGATATATTGTTTGGGCATCTTAAAACTCCTTGTTGTCTTTTATGATAGTTTATCCAAAATATGTGTTACGAAAACTATCTTACCACATTATTCCAACTTTTGCAAACATTTGTTCGCGTTTTAAGGCGCCATAGGTCCTAATGGCTGTGTCGGCTTGGTCGCTTGGGTTGTATCTCCCAAAGCTCCGGGGCCAGAAGGCCCTGTTTGCTGGCCTATAGACGGCTGCGTTGCCGCCGGAGACTCCATCGGTGATGACTCCTCAGCCGGATTTTGTCCAGGTCCATTGGTTGGCCCCTGTATATTCTGAGGCGCTGTCACCGGTACGGCGCTGGACGATTCCGTTGGCTCTGGCAGGGTCGGCGTCGGCGCGTCTGTCGGCGCTGGCGTCGGGCTTGGAGCTTGTGTCGGTGCAGGGGCAGGCGCCTGAGTTGGCGTAGGAGTAACTGCCTGGGTCGGCGCCGTTGTCGGCGTCGTATTTCCTTTTTCTGAGCTGGAAGCTTTCTTATTATCTGAAACTTCCAGATGATAGCATAGCACCGGAACTCCCGCCGTAATATTTTCAAAAATCGTCTTGGCCACAGACGGCGGCAGATTGATACAGCCATGGGATCCATTAGTCATATAGATTTTCCCACCAAAGGAAGAACGCCAGTTGGCGTCATGCATACCGATATTTCCGTTAAAGGGCATCCAATATTTCACCGGAGTCCGGTAATTCTCTCCCTTAAGCACCGCATCTCTCTGGGTATATGTAAGGGGATAGGCTCCTGCCGGAGTGTCATATCCTTTAGAGTGATTCCCAGAGACAAAATCTGATTCCACAATCAACTTTCCATTTTTATAAAAAAACAGATGCTGTGTGGTCAGATTAATCTCCACATAGGTGTCCCCATAATCATTGTCGCCCCGGCTGTTGGCGGTCTGGCTGTATACCGGCTCCCGCCTCTGACTCTGTCCTGACTTGATCAGATCCATAAGCTGGTTCGTCTCCTCTGCCTGGTCTATCCGCCAGCCATAAAAACCTCCGGTAACCGTAACTGTAGGCCCATAGGACGTCTTTAGCGTCTTATTCTGATACGCAGTATCATACTTCGCGGCCAGTTCCTTTACATATGCCCCAACGTCTTCTCCGCGAAGAGACACCTGTCCGTCCTTTCCCACAGAAATCCAATTCACGATCGTGTCTCCGTTGAGCACCTCCTGCTGATCTCCAAACTGATAAGCCACCTCCACATTCACATACCGGTTTAATGTATCCACAGTGTTTTGGAGCCCTTCATCCTCTGAAGTTCTTTCTGGCTTTTTATAAACATTCAAATCCTCCAAATACACTTCTGTCTTCAGATTTTTAATGGCATCTGCAATCCCTTTTGCCACCTTTTCCTGATCCAGCACAGCCCCCGGGTCTTCCGGCACAATCCGAAAGCCTACGCCGGGCTCATAATCGGATAAATAGGCGTCTTTTGGTTCCTTCCTATACATCTTGGAAAAACAGTTGAGGCTGTCAATCCTCTTTGCCAGTTTTTCTTCATCATAAGTCACCATAGTGGATATCTCATATTGATTTTCCTGTAACTTCCACCAATTCATAGCGTCTTGATTATCCAAATAATCTTCCAAGTTTTCGTCGAACACTGAAGAAAGCCCAATCTCCTCTCCGGTAATCCACTCCGTATTTCCTCCCCGCGCATGAATAATCAGCCGATACCCATCCACGCTGGAGGCAATCAAATCCTCTACCTCATCTGCAGTTTTGTTGGACACGTCTAAACCATTGATGGTTGTGTTTGGAAAAAATGCAGTCTCATACTGCTTTCCCATATACACATAAAATCCTGTGCCCGCACCTGTCACAGTCAACACAGACGCCGCTCCAATAGCAAATGCTTTCACAGGAAACTTCTTTTTGTTCCTGACTCGTGACTTTGATTTTTTACTCATGAAACTGCTGCTTTCCTTTCTATACTGCGTCCTGCCCCTTATCCCTCAATAAATCCCTGATTTCTGCCAACAGCTCTTCTGTGGTGGGCCCAGCCGGAGCAGCCGGTTCTTCCTTCTTTTCCTCTTCATGATGGAATTTGGCCGTCACCATGGCCACAGCCTTAATCATAAAGAACATACAAAATCCCACAATTAAAAAGTCAATAATATTCTGAATAAAGCTTCCGAATAAAACCGCCGCCTCAGGCGTTATCACATTTCCCGCCTCATCCAGTACTGCCGGATGAATCACAAACTTATAGGCGTTGAAAGAAGCTCCGCCTGTGACAGCCCCAAGTAACGGCATCAAAATATCATTTACCAGAGAGGTTACAATTTTGCTGAACGCGCCGCCGATGATAACACCAACGGCCATATCAATAATATTTCCCTTTAAGATAAATGCCTTAAACTCACTCATGGTTCCGCTTAATTTCTTTTCCAGTACGCTTTGTTTCTTGCTCATTGTGTCTTCCCTTCTATACCTTAATCCTCAGGATATTCAACCACCTGATACTCATATGCGTTAATTACCGTAGTCTTGCCAAAGGTATCTCTTCGTTTGAAACTACTTCCATAGGTAGCGTGGACATGTCCGTGGAGAAACAGTTTCGGCTCATATTTTTCCATCAGCCTCCGAAAACAGTAAAATCCCCGATGAGGCAGATCCTCCATGTCGTTGACCTCAAAAGCCGGCGCATGAGCAACCAGAATGTCAAACCCTTTGTTCCGCCACAATTTCCATCGCAGTCTCTTAATTCTTCGCTTCATCGCCCCTTCTGTATACTGATTGGCAGAACCGGGAATATACTCCATTGAACCTCCCAGTCCCAGAATCCTCACTCCTTTGTACACAAAAATATCGTCCTCTATGCAAATACACCCCTCCGGCGGCTTTACTTCATACCGCCTGTCATGGTTTCCTCTCACATAAATCACCGGCACATGGCAAAGCGTTGCAAAGAAACTTAAATAATCCGCATCCAAATCTCCACAGGAAATAATTAAGTCAATGCCTTCCAATTTTCCCGGATCATAATAATCATACAGAGACTTTGATTCATGATCCGCCATTACCATGATGTTCATGGCATTACTCCTCCGTATGTTCATACTCATCCATATTAGCACCCTGCAGCTTCTGCAACAGACGAGCCTCGTCTGTCAATTCATCTGCCGTCGGAACTCTTCCTATCACATTTTCCGCCAGCCAATTCATCGTAAGGATTCCTTCCGGCCCTAAACTTTCTCCTTCTTTGCAGCGAATCACGCCGTTTTGAGAATAGATGAGCCCGTCAAATGGGTGGAAGCTGCCTGCCCTGATAGAACTCTTCAAAAACTCGATGAGGCGATGGGTGCCATGGGGCATATCCTGAGCACAAATCACATCAATCACATCCGCCGACATTCCCCACCAGTAATTTACTGCCTTCTTTCCTTTCATGGCGTTGGCTTCGCTGGCTCCTCTGCAGATATTTCTCACAATCCGCTCATAAAACTTTCCCCAATGCCAGATGGGAACCGCCAGGTTATCTACACTTCCATCCTCTCGCTTCATATAAAGACCATACTCTCTGGAAGCATGTTCCGGTGTGATCATGTCGTCGCCGGAAATAAAAACGATTCCTTCCTCCGCAAGGCGCTGTCTGGCCCGATGATTCTTCACCCTGGACCACTCCAGATAAATCTTTACATCTGGATTAATCATTCTGGCTCCCAGAGCAAAGGCATTGATATTGGCCATGGTTCCATAAATGGGATAATCCGCCACATACCCCAGCCGATCCTTTTTTGACATGGCCGCGGCAATGGCGCCCATCAAAAATTTAGACTCATACATCCTCACATAATACGTACAGATGGATGTATACGTCATACGGACGGAACAGTTGTAAATCCTAACTTCCGGATGCTCAATCGCAGACCTAACGCTCTGATTTACCATCTGAGGGGCTGTGCTGAAAATCGTGTTGCATCCTTGTCTAATGGCCTCCTCAATGGCCTCTTCTACCAGATCCTCTGTGTTTGCCTGGTCAAAGGCCATAGTCTGAACCCTTCCCTGAAATGCGCCGTCCAGGTGAAGCCTTCCCAGCTCATGGGCATACGTCCAGCTGGAGGTGTCCGCGGTTTTCGTATAAATAAATCCAAGCTTTAGCATCTCCGGCTCAATCGTGCCAGTCGGAAGCAACCAGTTTAACAGAGAGGATTTTAAAGGCGCGCTCTTTTCCTCTTCTGGGTCCTCTACCAGCTCTACCTGACTTCCGCTGGCCGCCAGCTGAATTTCCTTCCACATCTTCTGAAGTTCCTGGTAGATTTCCTTCTCTGTCTTCCCTTTCACCTGATCATAACCAGATATCTCCACATAGATCAGAAAGGCATCCGAACAAGTTAAATCCAGTTTATTCCCTCCCGACAGCTCAAAAGCTTTGGTAAACCGGCCGTAAGCAGACTTAAATAAAAGCCTCTCCTCCTCATCCCAAACATGCCCGGGTTCTTTGCCCATCACCTCTAAAAGCTTCTGGTAGCTCCCTTCTTTGCTGAACCAAACGTCACAATTAAACGAAACCTGATAAAAATCGAGAAATTCATAGTATAATCTATTTTCTATGTCATCTGTTTTTTTGGGAATGAGACGGGTTACCTGTCCCATGATGCTGTACGCACCCACATATTTCATGACGCTGACCCGCTTGTTTCCTTCCTGAACATAAAACTTATTCATAAATTCATAGGCCACAATGGGATCATGAATGCCTTCTGTTATCTGATAGTCATACAATACAGCCCATTTTGCCCCAAACTCTGATTTTTCTGGCAAAAGGGGCATAAAATTGTTGGCAAACGCACTGGTGCGTCCGGCGGTCTTGGTCCCCACAATCTTAGAAAGAGGAATATCCATCACCCCAAGACTTACCTCTGATACAATTTCTGTATAGGACAGAATATCATCCAGCACAGGCAGATACGGATGCCTTCCCTTCTGCACCGCCTCCTGGTACTGCTTGCGTCCCTGTTTTAACGCTCCTGAGTAATCATATAATGCCATCCTTATTCTCCTATTTATAATTCTTACAAATTTTATTTTTCTTTTACTTTGTAACCGTTAGTTCCTTTATTCTATCATTTTCTTAGGGAAATGAAAACCTATTTTATTGTAAAATCCACAGACTTGCTTTATAATACCTATATCTGCCAGTTCCGGGAGGAGTACGGCCTTTCGCCGTATCGGAGGTGTCCGGTCTCACATTGATTATCCCGGGAACACGCTCCGGCTGGCAGATTAATTTTTTACTTGTGAGGCGCATATGAAACGTTCCCGTTTATTACTCAGCACTACCATTATTTTCTTCTGGGCATCGGAATACTGCCACATGCCCTATTTTACTCCCTATCTCCAGACGTTAGGCTTTGCGGCCAGTCTCATCGGCTTTCTGACCGGAATCTATGGCTTTACCCAGATGGTGGTACGAATCCCTCTTGGCATTGTCACTGATGTGACCGGCGGTTATAAAAAGACCATTTTGATGGGAACCGTCTTTACTACGCTTTCCTCCTTCGGTCTGATTTTTGCCACCCATTTTATAACCATTTTTATCTGCCGGATGTTGGCAGGCATCGCGGCCTCCTCCTGGCTGGCTTTTACCATTCTGTATGCGGCCTACTATGAGGCGGATGAAAGCGTTCAGGCGGTCACCAATGTCAATGCTTTTAACAGTGCAGGAAAACTTCTCGCATTTATTTTGGGACTGACAACGGCAACCCTCTGGGGGTATAAAATTCCTCTGGTGTGCAGCTTCCTTACCGGCATTGCCGCCATTTTTTGTGCTGTCCAGTTAAAGCCTATCACATTAAAGCGGGAGCCCTTTCAGTTTCGCCATGTGCTGGCTGTATTTTCCAATCCCGCCGTTTTATGCGCCTCCTTCTTTGCCATTATCATGCAGGCGTTTTTGCAGGGCACCGTATTTTCTTTTACTTCCACAGTTGCCAAAGAGCTGGGCGCTTCCGCCTTTGAAATTGGCCTTAACACGGTTTTGTTTACCTTAGTCCAGATTTTAAGTGCAGGTTTCATTGGAAAAAAGGTTTTGAAATGGTTAAAGCCCTATCAGGCGGTCACCATTGGATTCCTCTTGATGGGGCTTAGCTGTCTGTTCGTCGCATATGGCGGCCATATGATGTTTCTCTACGCGGCCCAAATCATCGGCGGCGTCAGTAATTTAATGGCTAACTCGGTTCTCATGTCCCTGATCATCCGCTTTGTCCCTCAGGAAAATCAGTCCACTGCCATGGGCCTGTTTCAGGCGCTTTATGGGATTGGCATGACCATCGGTCCAGTGATGACAGGCCAAATCGCCAGCGTTTCCACTTACTCTATGGCCTATCTGGTCATGGGCATCATGACCCTGGTCACAGCAGCCCTGGCTCCTGTCATGCTTCGGAAAATGAATTAGCGCTGCGTTTACTGTCTTTCTTAAAAATCCAAATCAATACGCAGACTGCCGCTACAGCCAGCACAGACTCTGCCGTAACCTGAGAATAGGCCAGTCCATAGAGCGGGAAGAAATGATTTAAAATAAAGATTGCCGGAATCTCCAGGATAATCTTTCTCATAATGGCAAAAATAAGCGCCATTTTCCCCATGCCTAAAGCCTGGAAAACGCCTACTGCCAAAAAGTCCATGCAGATAAATGGAAGTCCCAGGCAAAATCCTCTTAAAAAGCTGGTTCCGTATGCTACAATGGCTTCATTATCCATAAACAGATGAATCATTTGTCCCGCTCCCACAAAATACCCGATAGCAACCAGCGTTAAAATAGGCATCATGGTTTTGATGGCAAACTGGATAGACTCTTTCATCCTCTTTTGGTTGCCTGATGCATATGTATAGCTGACCAATGGCATGATTCCCTGAGAAAATCCCAAAGCCACCTGCATGGGCACCGTATTGATTTTCTGGGAAATTCCCATAGCCGCCACTGCATCCGCCCCATATGCAGAAGTGAAATTGTTTAAAAGCGTCATCCCCATCACATTCAGCAAATTCTGAATCGAGGCTGGAATCCCTACGCCGCATACCCCCAGCACAATCCTTCTCTCAAAACTGAATTTCTTGGGACTTATACACACAAGCGTCTTTCCTCTCTTCAAATACAGGAAGACGAAAAAGTACAGACAGGCCGCACAGTTTGACAAAAAGGTGGCCAGTCCTGCTCCAGCCGCCCCCATGTTTAAACAGCCCGGAAGAATAAAAATAGGGTCTAAAATCATATTCAGCACACATCCGCTCATAGTTCCAATGCTGGCGTTTAACGCGGAACCTTCTGAGCGAACCATATAAGCCATCACTACATTTAATATGGCAGGCGCCGCTCCGCAGAAAACAGTCCAGCGCATATACCCTTCTGTGGCATGAATCGTCACCTCATCTGCTCCCAGAAGAACCAGAAGAGGATTTCGAAACAAGACACACAATAGGGAAAACAAAATTCCACTAAACAACGCGCAGTAAAATCCGAACGCAGAGCTTCGGTATACGGTATCGTAGTCCCGTCTTCCCATAGCCCTGCTCATCATGCTGGAAGTTCCCACGCCAAACAAATTGTTCACTGCATTAAACGCTAAGAGCACAGGAGCCGCCAGAGTAACCGCGGCGTTTTCCACCGGATTGTTGAGCATTCCCACGAAATAAGTATCTGCCAGGTTATAGATCACCATGACCAGAGAACTTAACACCATAGGGATCGATAATTGAGCCACCGCCTTGGGAATTGGAGTCTGTTCGAATAAAACTGTCTTTTGATTGTCTTCCATTCATTTGTCCTCCTTTAATTAAGCGCTTTCAAAATCCTGTCAACATCCACCTTCTTTCCGATTGCCATTAAATGCTCGTCTCCCTTAATCACATAATCTGGAGAGGGCATAAGTTTTGCTCTGCCGTCCCGTTTGGTTCCCAAAATACTGATGTTATGGCGGTTGCGGATTCCAGATTCCTTCAGGCTTTTGCCAATCCACTGCGGCAAGGGCGGAATCTCATAAATGGAATATTCGTCAGTCAATTCAATGTAGTCAAACACATGATTGGCGCTGTGGCGCACGGCCAGCTTCTCTGCAATGTCCCTGTCTGGATAGATCACTTCATCCGCCCCGTTCCGAAGTAAAAACTTGGCATGAATATCTCTGTTGGCCTTGCTGATCACATATTTGCCTCCCAGCTCCTTGACCAGACTGGTTATCTCTAAGCTGCTCTGGAAATTCGTGCCAATACAGATAAAGCAGAGATCAAAATTTGCAATTCCAAGACTTTTCAACACATTTTCATTTGTGCAGTCTCCTATTTTGGCACTGACTACCAAAGGGAGCATTTCCTCTAAATTCTCCTCCACCTCGTCCACAATCATGATCTCATTGCCAAGCTCCGCCAGATTTTTACACAGATGGCGTCCAAACCTTCCCATACCGATAATTAAAATTGACTTCATTTCTTCTCTCCTTTTCTTTCTTGAGCATAATCTCTATCCAACGCTGATTGCTTCCACCGGATTCTTTACGTGAGTCATCCGCTTCTTTTGTGTAAAGGCAAGGGCAAAGGACATGCTGCCGATCCTTCCACAATACATCAAAAACGCAATCAAAAGCCGGGAAACCGGCAATAAATCTCTGGTGATTCCAGTGGTCATCCCCACTGTGCCAATGGCCGAAAACGCCTCAAACAGAGTATCTGTTAACGGCAAAGGCTGAATCGCCATAATCGCCAAAGCCACTGACAAGGCCAAGGCCAGATTAATCGTACAGATGGCGCCAGCCCGCTTCACAGCCTCTTCCTCCAGCCTCCTTCCAAAAATATTAATGCTGTACGTCCGCTTTACATTGGAATGCACATACAAAAGAAGCACCATAATGGTAGTGGTTTTTACGCCTCCCGCCGTAGACCCAGGACAGCCGCCTATAAACATCAAAATCATGGTTAAAAGTTTACTCCCATCCGACAAAGCCTGCGTATCTACCGTATTGAATCCTGCTGTCCGAGCCGTCACAGAACTAAACAAAGAGGTGAGTATTTTTCCGCTGATGCTCATATCCGCAATCAGGGCGTTTCTCTCTAAAAGATAGAAGAGGAAGGCGCCTCCAAATACCATGATTCCGGTAGTCAAAAGCACAACCTTGGTCTGAAGCAGATACTTGCGCACATGCCATTTATTCCGGCAAATATCATCCCACACAATAAACCCAATGCCGCCAATGATAATCAGCGCCATAATCACCAAATTCACCAGCCAGTCATTGTAATAAGCGGTCAGGGAGGTGTAGGGCTGTTGATGCCCCATTAAGTCAAACCCGCCGTTACAGAAAGCAGACACAGAGTGAAAGATTCCATAAAAAATCCCTCTGAAGAATCCGTACTCCGGCACAAACCGAAAGGATAAAAGAAGGGCTCCCATCCCCTCAAAGATACACGCTCCGATAATAATTCTTTTTGTCAGTCTCACAATCCCGCCAATCTGCAGGGCGCTGGTGCTTTCCTGCATAAGCCCTCTTTGCCGTAAACCGATTTTACGCCTGAGAATTATCGACACAAATACGCCAATCGAAATAAACCCCAAACCGCCGATCTGAATCAGACAGATAATCACCGTCTGTCCAAACAAAGTCCATTGACTCCAGGTATCCGCCACCACCAGCCCTGTCACACAGGAAGCGCTGGTGGCAGTAAATAAAGCGTCGATAAACCTCATGCTTTCCCCTGACCGACTGGCAAACGGAAGCATAAGCAGCCCTGTCCCAATCAAAATTAAAACCAGAAATCCACAGGCAATATACTGGGTTTGTGATAATGAATGCCTTTTTCGCTCCATCCTTGTCTTCTCCTCTTCTCATCCTTTTTTATTAGAGCGTGTTTGAACCGTCTTACAGACATTTTCTCACAGCCTGCACACCGCTGAAAATAAGAAATGCGGCAAGATTCACCAAAACCACGCTGGCTCCTGCTGGTGTGGAACATCCATAGGAAAATACCATGCCCACGCAAAAGCAGACCACGGACAAAATTCCAGAGGACCATACCACTCCCTGAAAGCTTTTAAACACCCGCATGGACGTTAAGGCCGGAAATATAATCAAACTGGAAATCAACATAGCCCCCATCATTCTCATACCAAGAACAATGGTGACCGCTGTCAAAACCGCAATCAGTACATTATATAAAGAAACCGACACTCCCGTGGCCTTTGCAAAGCTTTCATCAAATGTGACGGCAAACACTTTATTATAGCAGAAGAAAAACATTCCCAAAACAATCACAGAAACGATTACCGTCATCCTCACGTCTTCAGAGCTCATGGCCAGAATGCTTCCGAACATATAGCTGCTGACGTCTGTGGTCATCCCTGTGGTAAGCGAAGTCACCACAATCCCAAAGGCCAACGCGCTTGCTGAAATGATTGCAATAGCCGCATCACTTTTCAGTTTTCCGTTCTCCGTAATCCTGAGAAGAAAAAATGCTGCAATAATCACCACCGGAATAGAAAACTTCAGGGGAGACCATCCTGCTGCCAGCGCCACAGACAGCGCTCCAAACGATACATGAGACAAGCCGTCTCCAATCATAGAATAACGTTTTAAAACCAGACTTACCCCCAAAAGGGAGGCGCACAGGGATACTAAAACGCCTCCGATCACCGCCCTCACTAAAAACGGATAAGACATCATTTCTAAAATCATATTCATGCTAACTCTCTCCCAAAAATAATTGTCCTGCCCTGCTAGTCCGGTATTCCTCTGGGGTTCCGTAAAAGAGGACCTTCTGTTTCAGATGCAGAATCTTATTGGCTTCCCTTGAAACATTAACCACGTCATGAGTCACCATCAGAATCGTCACGCCTTCCTCTTTATTCAGCCTCCGAATCAAGTGATAAAAGTCTTGAATCGCCGACGGATCAAGGCCCGTAATTGGCTCATCTAAAATCAGCATCTGTTTTGTGGCGCATAAAGCCCTGGCAATCAGAACCCTTTGCTTTTGTCCTCCTGACAGCTCCCGATAACAGTGGCGTTTCAAATTCCCAATCCCCAGTTTTTCCATATTTTCCACAGCCAGGCTCTTTTCTCTGGCTGAATAAAAGGGCCTGTTTCCTCGTTTGCTAAGGCATCCGGAAATCACCACCTCATACACTGTGGCAGGAAAATCTCTTTGAGACATGGTCTGCTGAGGCAGGTAGCCAATCCCTGTCTTCTTTAGCTCCTCCGCGATTATCAACGTTCCCCCAGTAGGCTTTAAAAGTCCCAAAAGCCCTTTTATTAACGTGCTCTTCCCAGAACCGTTTTCCCCTACGATACACAGATAGTCTCCAGATTCTGCCTCCATGTTCAAATCAATCACTGCATCGTGATTCTCATACCCAAAGTCCACATGGCTGCACGTAATCAATTTACTCATTCATCCAGTCCTTTTCTCAAATTCTCTATATTCTGCATCATCAAATCCACATACGTAATCCCAGAATCAAACTCCCGCCTTGTCACATTATGGCAGGAATGAAGAAGTAAAGGCGCAGCCCCAGTCTCTTCTCCGATTATCTCCGAAACCCTGTGGCTGGAAAGCTCCAGATAATACACGATTGGAATTTCATCCTCCTTTACCTTGTCAATCAGATAAGCAATGGTCCTGGCGCTTGGTTCTGTATCCGTGCTGCATCCGGAAAACGCCGCCCTGTACTCAAACCCATACTCATCCGCCAGATAACGGAAAGGAAATTTATCCCCTATAATAATCATATTCCGCTTTTTGTTCCGAGACACCTGCAAAAATCCCTGATGGACCTCTTCTAACTTTTCTATATAGGCTCTCAGTCCTGCCTCATACACCGCTTTGTTCTGTGGGTCAGCCTCCGCCAGCGCCTCCCCTATGACCTGAGTGAATCTCATGGCATTTTTCGGAGACGTCCAGATATGTTCGTCATACTCGATTTCAATCTCGCGAGGATCGTCTCTGTGGCGTTCCTCTTTGTGGTCGTTCTCCCTATGGCCGTCCTGCCCATGACCGTGAGCTTCTTCCATCCCTTCTACAAGTTCCTCTTCCACCGCATCCACATAATCCATCATGGTAATTACGGTCATTTCCGACGTATCCAGCGCCTCCAGAGTCTGGCTCACCCAGTGCTCCATGGCTCCGCCGTTACAAATCAGCACATCCGCTTCCTGAATCGTCTGTATATCCGCTGGAGTCGGTTCAAAAGAGTGACTGTCCATTCCTGCCGGAACCACCATCGTCAGTTCCACCTGATCGCCTGCGATCTGTCTGGTAAAATCATAGTAGGGAAATAAGGTGGTCACCACATGAAGCTTTTTTAGATCCGCCTCCTGTTGAACTTTAGCTTTCGCCCTGATCTGCGCCTCGCCCTCTGTCTGTGCTCTTCCCCTGCAGCCTGAGATACAAGTGAAAGGCAGAAGGAATACAAGCGTTGTTATGCATATTCTTTTTAACGTCCTCATCAATTCCTCCATTCATTTCCTGAAATACATTATAATCCACATCGGGCTTATGTTCAATAAGTGAAATCAAATAAAACCGTCTCTTATAACCTATAACCTTCCAATCATGCAAAAGAGCCAGCCGGACTTTTCTTGGTTCCGGCTGACTCTTCAATTCAACTGTTAAATTTACTCAATAATTCCCATAATCTTCCCATAATCCTGGGTTTTATCTCTCATGATATGAAACCCTGTTTCCAATTTTTCCAGACAAAACCTATGAGAAATCAAGGTTTTTGGGACTACTCTTTTTTCCTCAATTCTCTTCAATACATAATGCCAGTCATCCAAGGGACTACCTGTAAAAGAAGAATTCCAAGTTCCTGTGATAATAAGCTGATTTCTCAAGATTTTCCAATATGTTTCTCTGGAAAGTCCCATATCTGAATAAGGATTCCCAACTAAACACACACGGCCGCCAGGGGCGGTGCTTTCAATGGCCTGTACCAGGGTCTCTCTTTTTCCCACACACTCAAAAAATGTCTCTGCTCCAAGATTGCCTGTACGTTCTTTCAGCCACTTTGCGGCCTCTTTCTTTCGGCTGTCGCAGTAGCAATCCTTTGGTATCCCCATCTTAAAAACGATTTCCCTCTGAAAATCCTTGTTGCCAACTACCAAAATATTGTTTCTTCCCGCCTCCAAAAGGAACATAACCAGTAACAACCCTATGGTTCCCAAGCCGCATACTGCCGTCACGCCTGATCCTTCTTCCGGCGCCTTTTGCGTATCCTGGGACGCCCTTCGCATGGCATGGACTGCCACTGCCATAGGCTCCAACATCGCCGCCTCCTCATAAGAAACACCTGTTGGCAGTTCTATGAGATTATGAGCCGGAACCGATACATATTCCCCGAAACCTCCGTTTCTGCGTGATCCAAGATAATCGTAACTCCTGCACATCTCATACTGTTTCTTTTGACAAGGCAGGCAACTCCCACATGGAATCAACGGAAACACTCCCACCCGTTTTCCCTTCCAGTAATGGTCAACATCCTCCCCAACATCCACCACGAAACCAGAAAACTCATGACCTGGTATCAATGGATGGCAATGTGCTCCTGTCTGATAGATTCTGGGAATATCAGAACCACAGATGCCAACTGCCCTGACCTTAATTAGCGCCTCTCCTTTCCCAACGACAGGAATCTTCTGTTCCTCAATCCGAAAATCGCCGATTCCATGTAATACCCAAGCCTTCATCTATCTATTCCTCTCTCTATCATCCTGCAAAAACGTTCCAAATCCGCCTGTGTGGTTATCTTAAAATTCTTCTCCTCCCCTGGTATCATGGCAATATCCATTCCTGCCATGACAGCCGGTTCTGTGGAGCCGTTAATCTGTAAAATCCTGTCTGGAAGTAAACTTTCGTTCGCCTCTAAGTATTTACCCAATACAAACACCTCTGGAGCTTGTCCTGCAAAAATTTCATTGCGTTCTAGCAAGGAAGAAATCCGTTGGCCGTCTGTGCTGGAATACACGGTATCCTTCATAGGAAGTACCGGAATTGCGCCGTCATGTCCCCCGGCGGCTTTCAAGCAAAAGCCAATCAGCTCTTGAGACAAACAGGGTCGGGCTGCATCATGTATCATAACATAGTCCGTATCTGCTGCATATTTTTTGATATCCTCCAGTCCATGGAGAATAGACAGTTGCCGATTTTCTCCCGGGGCGGAAAAGCCTTTAAACTTTTTCTTTCGTCCAGAGTCAAAAAACTGCTTCCCATCCCCCTCTCCCAAAATCCATTTCAGAATCCATCTCTGCCAGTCATGATCCGCCACAATCTGCACTGCATCAATTTCATAGTGCTGAAAAAGACTTTCCATACAGTAAGAAATGACAGGTCTGCCGCCAACTTCTATATACTGTTTTGGGATCTCCACTCCCATTCTTGTCCCTATGCCGCCAGATAAAATCAACGCTATGTTCATGATACCCCATGCCCTTTCTATTTCCGTGCAGATTCATTTTACTATTCCCAACATCCCTCAAAATTTCAGGTCCCGAATATTCTCTAAAACCTCTCCATACGGCTTGCCTCTCCCAAACAAAAGCGTAGTCCCCAGAACGAATCCTTTCACCCCTTTGGGAGCATACTCCAAAATTTTCCCTGCGCTGCACGCCCCATCCCAGTAAATCTCAAAATCCATATCTTCCTTTAAAGAGAGAAGCTTCGTAATCTTCTTCCCCACATAAGGCAAATACATCTGCCCTGCATTCCCCGGATTCACAGACATTACCAGCACCTTTTTCACAATCCGCAGCATCTCCATCACTGTCTCCACAGAAGTCCCTGGATTGATAGCTATTCCCGGAACCATTCCCGCGTTGATAATATTCTGTAATGTGGTAGACGGATGATACTCTGCCTCAGGATGAATGTACACCGTATCTCCCTTTCGAAGATTTTTTAAAAACAAGCCGATACAGTTATTCGGATGCTCAATCATCAAATGCACATCCAGAGGTTTCGACGTAGCGCTGGCAATATAGTGCATGTCATTTAAGGACATAGCAAAATTAGGCACGTACCGCCCATCCATAATATCAATATGAAACGAGTCAATCCCACCCTTTTCTAAATCCTTCACTTCTTTTTCCAGATTGCCGTAATTGGCACACATCATGGAAGCCGTCAGCTCAAAATTCATATCAATTCTCTCCGCTCTATGTAAAGTCTTTCCTACAGCCTTTATACTAAATCCATAACTTCTGTAGTCCGATTAAAAAATGGGTCCTCTACTTTTAAATCCAGGAACCGCTTTTCCAAAATCTCCATCTGATGAAGAAGAGACAAAAAAATCTCATCCAGCCTTTTCTCCGTCTTCATCTTCTCCTTGGGACAGATTGCCAAATATGTTGTAAAATATTTCCATATCCCCTCCTGAGCCTCTTCAAAACATGCAATGTTTTCCCTTGATCTGGTCTCTTTCCCATAAACAGGCTGTCCGTTTTCCTCAAATCCTGTTACAGAGGCCGTTGGAGCGGTCAACAGGGTTTCCAAAATATAGTAATCATCAAAAATAATACTGGACTCCCTCTCCTCTTCCTTATAAAATGGAACAATATCCAGCTCATATTTCTCCATCTCTCTCCTGTCAAGCTGGAGAAAATAAAATCCCTTCAAGTGGTTTGGAACCAGCCTTCCAAGATACATCTGGCTAGTCCCTTTTGCCACAAAATCAAAAAACGCAATTTCCCCTGTATTCAGCTTCAAACTGCTGATATAAGCCTTATACCCTCTCCTCTTTTTTACTGCCGCTTCCAAAATTTCCCGGGAGTAATCCGACAGCCTGGCGCTGCCCCCTCCCACGTCTTCAGACTCTTTTATCTCAATCCCAAAACGCTGCCACAAGTGCTCCTTAAGATTTCCGCTGAACTTCATTTTCTCTACATACCCAAGGTCCGCTTCCGTTTCCATCCCCGCCCCAATAGCTGCCGTCCTCGAAGTCAGGAAATAAACGGACTTTATATTTGTGCCCAACTCATCATACAGCCTTTTCATCAAATAGCCGTCTCTTGCACAAAAGAAAATTGTCTCCAGCTTCTCCTTTTTTACCTGTCTATAGAGCCAAATCACAAAATCACAGATTACAGGCGCAAAAAACAGATATCCCATGTCAAAAGCCCGGTAAACCTTGATCCGTTTTTCTTCTGTTTCAAACTGAAACGGGCTGTTAAACAGATTTGCCACAAACATTCCAATTTTAATTCTGGCAGACAAAGAATCCATATCATCCCACAGCCCCATATAACCACACAGCTCCAATAGCTCCATTCCGCTGTAAAGTTGAACTGCCTTTATCCCGTTTCTCTGTGCGCTTTCCACATCAGCCACAATATCGTCTCCGACATGCAGATAAGACTTCCCCTGCGCTACTTCCTTAAATCTTTCAAAAAGCTCCTGAGTCTTGCCTGTCCCATACTCACAGGAAACGAAAACATCAAGATCCTTTCGGATTTTGCAGCGCTCCAAAAGTCCTATTATCTGATCCCTGCTGTAATAAGAATCTGAGACAACATACACTCTTTTTCCCATTTTCTTTGCTGTTTCAAGGATTTCACATACCTCTTTTCTGGGAACTATCAGTTCACAGTCCGTCTGCCATTCTAATAAAGCTGTTTCCTCTGGCTTTAAATCGGACAAGTCATAGGTCTCTTTCATAAAAGAATAAATCTCTGTCAGAGTTGGCGCTCTGTATTTTGACAGCTCTTTTTCGCTCCTCATTCGTTTTTCTGAAAAGCCCTCAAGCAAAATCCCCCGCTGTCTCAATCTGTCATCCACCAGTTCAAACACATCTGCCGGAAACAAAACCTGACGCATAAGTAAGGTGTCAAACAAGTCAAAGCTTACTACGTCAGCCCCTTCTATCTCGCGCCACAACTCTTGTTTCGTCATACCTGCCTGTCCAGAAAAATCATAAACCGACTTCTGGATTTTACATAAATTCTTTCCTCTGACGTCAAACAAATCAATCTGCTTCTCCACACAGAGGCTTCCAATACGCTTTGCAATAGCCTTACAGGAACCAGGTCGTGCCGCCACCAGAATCAGTTTCACTCCTGCATCGATTGCCTGTTCCATAGAAATAATCGGTCTGCCGAACAAATCTCCTGTGTCTCGATATCCGTCCAGAAGCCCAATAATCTGAAACTTCTGTCCAATCTCCTCCAACACCCGCTCTGTCTCTGCTCCCAGACCGTATACTGCGATCTTACTATCCTTATATCTGTGAAACCGCTTTTCTAACTCTGACACGATTTTTCCACCGCCTTGCCCTCTCATATCCTCAAACCGTTTCTACCATTTCCAGAAAATTTCGTTCAAAAACCTTCATGGAAAAGTAATCCTCAAAAATCTTTTCTGCCGCAATGCCCATTCTCTGAAGTTCTCCCCTGTTCTCTATGGACCATTGGATCTTCTCTGCCAATGCGCCTGCCTCTTCATTGGGAAAGATCATCCCATTTACCTTTTCCTGAAGATATGCCGAAGTCCCAGCCGCCGACGAAATAATACAGGGAACTCTGTGCATCATGGCCTCCGCTGCCACAGTAGGCATAGGGTCTTCTCTTGACGGGCAGATAAAAACATCTGCTCTGTTCAGAATCCGATCAATATCCTCCCGCCCTAAAACTCCGGTCATAACCACCTGGGGAAGCTCTTTTATCTCTTCCTTCAGCCTCTGAGCCATCATTGAAGTATCCTGTCCTACCAGATAAAATATTGCTTGTCTCCTAACGGTTTCCGGCATCATTTTTATTGCCTGTATCAGAATATCCTGCCCCTTCCTGGCCTCAATATATCCGATGGTCACAAAACAGATTGGGACATCGCTCCTACACTCCTGCTTTTCTTCACCGCCCTCTTCCTCCACTCCATAAAGCAAATTGGCCACTGGCACATCAGGAAGAAATTTTTGGACAGCCTTCCTGGGAACTGGCCCTACAGCTGCAAGCTTTAAATTTTTACACTCTAAATCACAGAGCAGTTTTTTATCCACCCCATCATAGAAAAACTCTGAATCGTGGAGCCACCAGAGCGCCAAAATCCTGGTATCCCTCCTTGAAAGAAACACATAGAAATTAATGGTATTGCAGACAAGGAAGGAAAAAGAGCCAGTCCAGCTGATCTCTTCCATGGTGCATGCCTGAAGCCCATAATCGACCACCACCGGAATCCCCTCTGACACCATCTTTTCCCTGAGAGGTCCGTCTATCATAGAGGCAAAAACTACTAAAAATCCATGTCTTATAAGAACCTGGGCTCCATGATAAAGAGCAAGGGATGGTCCCCCAAGATTTAAGTCGTGAGACAACAGAAGTATTTTCTTACGTCCTCCACAAGGACACTTTATGATCTGTTCTGCTTCCCCGTAGTATTGAATCGGCCAAGAACAGGAAGCCAAGTGAGGAAGCAGCCTGTGAATCTCATAGAAATGATAGATCCTATCCTCAGCCACTCCCAATTCCAGAAGCTGGCGTTTCATAGACTTCACATAGAAGCTGAGAATCACAATCACATCGTAGGGGAGCTGTATCCCTTGTTCTGGCGAAACCACCTGGATTTCATCTATCCACGTCTGCTGTTTTACAGGCGAATTATCCAAAAGGGCCAAAACCTGATTCTTATCAAACCATTTTTTGTACCGCTCATAGTAATCGCCTGTGCCGAAAAGAAGAAATTTCATACTTATTATTGTCCTCTCATCATCTCATCTATTAACTCCCCCACTCCCAAAATCCTTCCAACGTATT
Organism: uncultured Hungatella sp.; assembly: GCA_910579515.1. GTDB lineage: Bacteria > Bacillota > Clostridia > Lachnospirales > Lachnospiraceae > UBA3402. Next base: position 46,622 of record CAJTUV010000002.1, on the reverse strand, counting down.
TATGCCGTAATCGCGCCTCTATCGCTTCCACATCAAATGCGGTAATAATGATCGCATCCACCTCTGGAAACGCTTCCTCTGGCCTGTAAATTTTAAAATCCTCTCCAAACTGCCCTACATATCTGTCGATTCCAAAACTCACTTGTACCTTTTCCTTTTTTAATTGAATCAAAAGATGCTTTCCTAAAGATGCCATTCCGTAAATGGCAACCGTCTCAATCCCTCTATTTGCCAAAACCGACAAAAAACTACACTTATTTTCCTGTTCCAAAAACAGCCATTTGTCAAGAAGGTCGAACAATCCCTTAAACTTTTTCAGATTATAATAAAGCCCTTCCCTTTCTTTCTTCAAATCGTCCCAATGGGTCTCCGCCATTACAGGGCTGTGAATCCCAGAAACTTTATCGATCGCATTTCGGACAGCTTCAAGATACTCATACTTTTCTCTCTCATCAGGTTCCAGATACATCCCTTCACCCCACTCATTCCATGCATTTATAAAGAGAAACTCGTTGCCAAGCTGAATGCTTTTCTGTAAGAGCCTAATCAAATATTTCTCAAAGACTGCTGGTGAGCTATTGATAAGACATTCCCCGCTTTTTCCTCTCCTTGGCGTATCATCATAGCCAGAAACTCCGCAAAAATAGGTTCTATATTCAAAAAGAGGCCCCGTTTGCGTAATCGTCTCCCAGATAGACTGATAATGAAAACACCTTACTCCATTCTTAACTTCCAAATCACCGTTCTCGTTTAACTGATTCATACTATTTCTTGGTTCGTAAATCATGCCTGCATCCAAAAACTCACTGGGAACATGCAGACGAGCCCCTATTAGATAAATTCCGGGAAGCCCCTCTTTTACTGCCAAAGCGCGCCAACACTCTGTCATCTCCTTTAGACAGGCAATATCTTCAGGGCTATAAAAAATAAAGACTGGTTTCCCATCTTTCTTTATATAGCGATTATCTTTAAAAAAGGGTAAGAGATATTCAAAATGCCTGACCCAATCAGCGTAGGTACCATAGTCTTGTTCCGCCAAAACTCCAGAGTCCAGTCTTTCCTCTCCTGTTTCATATCTCTCCGCCCAGACATTTCCACTGATCCGACTCCATGACCTTATCCATGATTCACTGGCCCAGTTGAAACAAAACGGCATTTGAATATCTGTCCATTTTAGAAGATTCTCGGCTGGCAGCTCCAATTCTTTTTTTCCATCTTTAAAATAATAATGGTAAAAGCTGAAACCACTGATGCCGTATTCCCTGGCAAGCTCCGCCTGCCTCTCCATGGTTCTCTTCTGACTTAAATCATAGTAATTGTCATGGAGAGGAATTTTCGGCTGCTGATGTCCTGTAAAATATGGTTCTGCTGTCTTTACAGACTTCCAGTCTGTAAACCCCTTTCCCCACCACCTGTTATTGTCCTCATTCTCATAAAACTGCGGCAAATAAACTGCCAGTACCTTAGGAACTGTCTTTTCTCTCATCTTTCTATCCATTCTTTTTCACCACCACATACACAATCAATGGGTAATATTTATCCTCAACCTTAAAATCCTCTTCCTCCAAATCCTCACAGCATAGCCCTCCGAGATGTGCAATAACAGTTTTCACATTGCCCATACTTCCGCTTTCTTCCACTATAAGAGAAGGTTCGTGTTCAAACATTTTAACCAGAGCGCCCTCATTAAAATTAAAATAGCACCCATAGTTGTCCATACACCTTACAGAATTCTGCGAAATTCCAGAGCATGTAATTAATGCTACTCCGTCCTTCTTCAGGAGACGCGAAATATGATGTGCACAGCTTTTCAAATCATAAATATACATTAAAGTCTGGGTTAAAATAAAACAGTCGGCTATCTCTTCCCGAATGCCGTCTCCTGTTTCCAGGTTTCCATGAAATGTAATATCACTGTCTGTGCTGCTCACATCCATTACTATAGACAGTTTTACTTTGTCTTGCCCAAAGCGCTTCGTATAGGAATTATCCTCGATCTCAAGGACATCTCCCTGTATAAATTTTTTGTGTTCTTCTAAAAACTGTTCTATATAATAGCGATCAATAGGTGTTCCCCGTTCAGTGCCAAACTGTCTGCTTATAGGCAGAGTTTCCATTGATGCCGCTGCCCCAATGAATGGATATCTATGTCTATATGCCGCTCTTAACAGCGCTCTCCATTCTCCCTCTTCTGCGACTTTTGTAATTTCTCCGTTCTTTTGAATACAAGAAAATGACTCTATCCCAAACTCTATCTCATCCAGCCAGCTGCAAAGCGCCTCTTCATTTTCAAAATATGGCTTCTCTTTATATGGAAATACCAGACGTTTTGGGTTAATCCCCATCTTACAGAGCTGTCTCCACATGCTGACAAAATGGACTGACATAAGGAAAATCCGTGTAGTTCCTTCTATATCTATCTCTTTAGGATTGATTATCTTTATTTCTGTATCTTTATAGACCGCCTGAGTCTGTTCGCTTACCTTATTGTCAAGAAAGCATACAATATCATAGTTTTTCTCTATTGCTGGACTTTTATATTCAAAATATTTTCCTGTTCCAAATACAATAATCTCCTCCATACAGCCTTCCTTTCCATATTTTTGTCTGTCAGAAATCCATGCCTTCCAACAAAGTTCTGAAAGACAAAATATTCTGAAAGCCCTTCTCTGAAAGCTCTTTCTTTATTTCATCGAAATCATATATAGCTGTTACGATTACGGCTTCAACCTCTGGAAGTCTCTGGCAGGGAGCAAATACAGAGAGGTCTTCCCTCCCCGTTTGGGTAATCTTTTTATCCAAAACATATGATACCTCAACCACCGTTCCAAAAAGTTCCTGGCAAAGCAGCCTTCCCAGCTCTGCATAACCATATACTGCTATCCTGCTGTATCCTGATTTCTCCAAAATCTCAGCCACACTATGGCCTGTAATCTTAAGCTCCATCCAACGGGTAAGCACCCAATAAAACTGAACACTTTTCTGTAATCGCCTCTCTAAATCTATAGTAGAATCCTCCGGGGAATCTTCCGGCCCCATACAAGTATAAGCCTCAATATAATGCCCTTCCCTTCGATTCTGTAACGCTCTGTACTCTGCCATGCTCTTTGCCATTTTGTCATAGGCCAATCCCCTTAGCTGTGACTGGTGAAATCTTATAAGATGCAGCTTTCTGTCAAGCACATCTGTAATGTCCAGCATATGAGTCGCCTGATGTAAAAGAGAATGTACTTCATAAAGATATATCTCCATGTCTTTAATTCCTTGGCTGCGTAAGGCCCTCAAGACACTGAGACACGCTGCTGTATGGTCCGGATGCCCATCATGGATTCCAGTGACAAATATCTTCGTAAAAATAGATAAATCTGTCTTTTCTAAACAGTCAATATGCTGCATTAGTGTTCCATCTTCATATCCAAGGAGCTCATATTCCTCTATCCCTGCTGCCTCCATCTCCTTTATAAATTCCTTTTCCCTTATGACTCTTATCTTTTCAGGAGTCATATCTCCCTGACCCTGCCTCCCGTCTGTAAGAACCAACACTTTACAAATATTAGGATAACACACAAGAAGTCCCCCAGCTCCTATGCACTCATCGTCTGGATGTGGAGCAACCACCAAAATTTTATCATTTTCCTTAACTTCAAATACCTGCAATCCCTCTGCTCCTTATAATTCAAATCCTGACTTTTCTGGCAAAATTTCCTCCAGCGCCCTACGGATTTCCTTTTTAATTGTTTCAAAATCTTCAGTGTTGCTTTCATTTAAACTGATAATCGGATAAGCTTGATTCCTGATGGCATCTGCGGCTTCCTTAAAATTATTCTTGTCTATCAGAAACAGTTTCCCCTGATACTTATGGGGAACAAATTCTCCGCTGCATATTTGCCAAATAGTAACTAGTCTCTGGGTAATATCTGAATACGAACGAAAACGATTCTGGGAGGCCTTATCAAGAACTTCTGGTTCCTTTTCCCAAATCTTTGCAAGAACGGACTTTTTCATTGGCATGGCTTCATGAGGATAGACGAAGGACTCAAAATTATGCCAAAACTGCAAGTTTTTGTTCTGCTCCAAGCGTTTGCCATAGATAGGATCAAACCACTTGCTGTGATTCTCCCGTATAACCTCCCGCTTATCAAAATGTCGGTTTATTAATACCATATTATTAACACAGGCATAATTCATCTGAAGGTCCATTCCTTTTTCTGCTTTCAGGATAAAATGGGTCTCTACAGCTTCCTCACAGGGAAGGCCATCCCTAAAATAGTACTTTTCTGGTATTGGCTGCACTGGAAATAAATCATCATTAAACAAAATATAATTTTCACTCAAATCTCTAATACGAAAATAATTCATCTCGATCACGTTGGAGTTAAAAGTTGGCAAATATTTTTCAGGAATATAATCACTATGCTTTACTACCGCGAGTTTGTCACAGGATGTATTTAACCATTCAGGAATATGCCCCCATGTAACTAAGAAGACTTTATGTATCCAGGGCATATACTTTTCGATTCCACGAAAAACATACTGGAGGTTGTCCCATGACTGGTAACGGACATCTGAAATCGCATACTCTGAATCATACTTATTTCTTTCTTCTCTCCAGTCAGGATCATTTCCGTCGACCCAGGGAAGAATCATATCAATCGGTTGATTTTTCATTGAATTTTCCTTAATTTATGTAATTGTTATGGCCTGCATAATAGAACTTTTACGGTAATTGTGGAGGTACTTTTGATTTTCCGTAACATATCTTCCAAAATTCCGCTCCATTGCTTCATAAATCTGTATATTTTCTTGTGAAATCCCTACCTTCACAAGAAACTCTTGTTTTGATATCATTCTTTTCAGATAAGCCATATATTTCTCATACAGAATCTTTGCGCCTCTCCAAAGCACATATTCATAGGGAATCGGAAAATCAAAAATCCATTCATAATCATAACAATATAATTGTCCATCTTCGCCTACTTTGACATTAGAAAAAATCATATCGACATTCGTGCACTCCATTGACTTTTGATCATGAGGATACTGTTCTCCAAATACAGTCACAAAATTTTCAGACGATTTAAAAGGAACCACTTCCTCCTTCGAAGGCATAAAGTAGTTTTGAATATAATAGCTATACTTTTCTGCAAACAGTTCTATATCATTTCTATATTTATAAAAAACCGTCTCTAAATCCTCTCCTTCTATATAAGGGCAAATGTAATCGCCATCTTCAAGATATCCCTCTACATGCTTAATGTTTGATAAAGCATGTTTCCATTTTTCCTCGTTGCTTTTCAAATGTAATATATGTGCTTGAGCCAATGGATTCAACGCGCTTTTTTTGACTAATCTCTCCTTACCACGTTTTATAATCTCCGTTTTAATCCTAAACTGCTCCTTTCGCTGTCTGTTATATCTCTCAAAATAATTTTGACCTTCCCTTTGTCCAGCTATCACTAAAAATGAGTTGGCAAAGTAAGGAAACATCCGGTCCTGGCAAACCTGATCTGACATCACAGCATCATTAAAATTATAAACTCTACATTTATCATAGTCTTTTCCATAGTTCCGCTCCCATCCCGGCATTGGCAGTATGTTGTCACTATAAATGGTCTCTGGAAGTTTATAATCTGGCATAGGATAATAAAAAGTATATTCTGAAATTCCTGCTTCCTTTAAAATACATTCTATTTCCGGTTTAGAAAAGGTCCGCAGTTTTGGACAATCTGTGTAATCATTCAATCCGCTGTATAATTTGCCGGTATGGTCTTCTGATGCTCCATTCCAGTACTTTAATCCCATCTTATTTTCGATTGCAATGATAATTTTTCCATCCTTCTTTAAATATGATTTTACAATCTCAAGCATTTTCAGATATGGAGTTGGGTGCTCTACATACAACCCCGAATATTCCCACACTCCAATTAAGGTAACATAATCATACTTTTCGTCTATTTCTATATCCTGAAAATTTCCTAATAAAATTTTGATATTGCTTGATCCCTTGTTACGGTACGCATTAATCAAAGAACGTTTTTCTGACAGCTCTATACAAGTGACATGTCCTGCCTTTCTGCTTAAAATCCCAGTAAGAGCCCCGCACCCCGAACCAATTTCCAAAACACTGGAATCAGACGCAAAGGGATACCATTCTATAATGTTCTCTCTTATATCCGATAAATGGTATAAAACAGGCCACTGACTACTGGTATATAAGACTTCTCTCTCTTTTTCCGTCTTTACGATATGAAGTAAAAAGTCCTCAATCTCTCCATCTGAGTATAAATCTCTGCCTTTATAATACGTATAGTCCAGTATCACATTCCCTATTTGCTTCTGCATTGCAGGCTCCCTTCCGTCCAATCATTCAAAATCATTTTATCTGCATTATGATCTGATTTCTGTACTGTTCATCTGTAACATCAAATATTTCTGCTGGCGGTAATTGAGATACATATTTATTCGAAATCGGTACCTTATGCCCCTCTCCTGCAAGATACCATTCATAATCCATATCAATCTGTCCAACGTCAACCGCCTGATACCCTTTTCGAGTCAAGTCATATACAAGCGGTTTTGCTGCCGATCCTAAAATAACCAAAATCAGACTACTTTTATCTATTCTTAATATGGCATGTAAAATCTCATCATATTTGTCAAAAGCATTTTGTGTTGGCGCTAAAACTCTCTTTATAGTTTTCGCGTTATCAAATAAATCATTGCCGCACCCTGTTCTTGTCTTATCACCTTCCACAATCAATATGTCACGTTTATCCCAGATTCTCTTGACCATATTAACTCTCTTCCAAGTATCCTTACGATTCTTATATGGGAAATAGGATTTAAACATATAAGCATCATAATAAACCCTATCTTTTTGTAAGACAGACCTATGAAATTCCCTTATCTCATCCCTCATATATGATCGGATCCCATCTGCTATTTCTTCATCATACACATCAAGGTTCCCATAATTATTAGCTATCCCAATTAAAAGCCGGTCCTCCTCTGAGGAAATCACTTCCAATAACCTCTTGGCCAAATTATGACTATATTTTTGAAAAATGGGTCCTTCCTTTCCCGCCATAATCTCAAATTCGCCATCGCCAAAGCGTACAAAAGAACATCTTTCCTTTACAATTTTATTCACAGCCTCTTCTGTGTCTCCAATTCTCGGATATTGATACCCTTCTTTTCTATATTTATCTATAATTTCATATCCTATATTATTAAATCTAAATTCTAACGTTCTTTCCAGCCTCTCAACCTTTTCCTCCAACAAAATAATTCGCCATTTAAGCTCATCTAAAATATTTCCATATTGGGGATTTTCATAATAGCTCTCATCAAAAAATATAATAACTTTAGATAAATCAATATCTTTTTCCTTCTTAAGTTGATATAATATTCCATGATACTTTACGACAGATATGACAATATAATCATAATCATCCATTATCTCTCTAAAAGGTACAATCTCAATACCCGAATACACCTTTCCGTATTTAGAGGGATCGTTATCAATAAATCCCTCTATGGAACAATACTCTGTTCTGACAGCTGGCAATACCTTTCTTCCATACTTTCCAGTTCCCCAAATATATACTTTTTTCATCCTCCATTTTTCTCCTTCAGATAACTTCTTATGATTTTTCAGCATTAATTCTGAAAATCTCCTGAATAGAAATAATATTACTGCTTGTTTTTTCCCTTAATTGCCTTCGGATAGCATAAAACTGATATACTGGCGTTACCACAATAACATCCACAACTTCCAAACTATCATTTATTGAGTACACAGGAACTTTTCCATAAACAGAGCCTTGTTGTTGGTCTATCAAATACTTTACTTCAATCGTTGTTTTTTCTAATGCCTTTAGCAGACGTTCCCCCAAATAGCCCATACCATAAATGGCTATTACGTTAAATCCATGTCTTTTGAAATACCCCTCGATGGTTTCCCCTTTTTCAATAGCCATAAGCCAATTTTTAAAAACATCCATAATATATAGATGTTTGTCTGCCAGTTGTTTATAATAAACCATTTTTGCGCCTAAAATATCTCCAACAACGACACCGCCTATCAGAATACCTGCTGCCATAGAAAATACTGCTATTATAATTACTCTCACCAAATTCAGATTTCTCCTTTATATTTAATGGGAAAACAGAACTTCTCTATACATTGTTCGTAAAGCGTCTGCCAGATTACATCCCTTTTATATAATTTCCCCTTTTCCAATATATCGCTTTGCATATGGCATTCTTGTACAAAATTATCCAAATCAATGGCAGTGTGATAATAACTTCTATTAAGGCTCTCACATTTTTCCAAAATTCTATAGGCACTGATTCGATTCCAAAAATCACAAAAAATCTTATGATATTTTCGAGTCACATAAATATGGTAGTTATACTCATTTATATATGCCTGCCTCCACATTTCAGTCCCACTTGCAGTAACCTGGCCGCTCCATCTTCGTATAAAATATAACGGAACGCTGGATTTCACTTCATATGTCCCATATTTATATATGAACTTTCCTACCATACAATAATCTCCGATTCCTACATGTAAGGTAGGCATACCTCCTATGGAAATATACGCTTTTCTGTCAATAAAAGCTCCAACCCAGCTTGGAAAATAGCCCACACATGTGTATGACTTAGGATACTTTTTTATTTGGTACAAAACTTTATGTGGAGCCGTCATAGTGGCAAATTCATTATCTGAGATAGTATTGAAAAAATGTTTGAATGTGCTGGATAAAAACTTTATGTTTCTATGCTCTTTTATGATTTTGCTCATTGAAATAAGATGATTGGAAGCCAATATGTCATCATCATGCAAAAAACATATCCATTTACTTCTTGCCAGCCTTACCGCATAATCCATCTTAAAATTTACGGATTCCCTATGTCTGTAATAGATTATCTTTTCATCCTGATAATGCGAAATCAATTTGGCAGTTTCTGTTTCCTTTTCAATATCAGCGCCTTCATTATCTACAATAAGGATTTGATAATCATCAAACTCAACCTGATTAAGAGCACTCTCCAAGGACTGTTTTAAGAGGTCCGGTCTTTTATATGTAGGCAAAATCACTGTAACCATTGGAGCTGTCTCTCTATGTTTTCCCTGAATCAAAACAGATTCTATCGAAAACTTATCGTAAAACTCGGTTTCTCCTTCTCCAAAAAAGTCAAAATTTTTTATTCTGTAACTATCTGTTTCCATCTATTTTCCTTTTCTAAACTCCTCATTTAATTGTAATGAACTGTTGTCCACAACATACATACTGCCTGTCACTGACCCCCCTATCAGTAAAAAATTCCTTTGCCACATTTGATGCTTTTACAGGCAAAACGAAGACTATTTCGGATTTTTCAAGAATAAACATCTCTGGCCTTTTTGTTTTTATTCCATGAAATTCCTCGTTTTTATACGTATCAATAACATCCTTTATGTGTGCCTTGGGGTAGTGTATACACATATAGTTATAAAAACTTTCTGCTGAATCTGTATAGCCCCAGATGGAATAAAGAAATTCGTCTTCCCTTTTGTAATTAGCCCTTAAAAATTCTTTGGCCTTCTCAAATTTATCATAAACGGTATCCCGAAAATTGATATATTGCCTTCCTTCCCGACTTTTAAAAATATCTGAAATAAGATCTGTCTCTAAATGTAAATCGGGTATTCCTGTCAGTCTTTGAACAAAATTTTTTATAATTCTTTTTTTATCTTCCTCATATTCAACGGGCCCCTGCTCCCAATTAATTTTCTCATAACTTTTCAGATCATAGAGCGGAATATAATTGTCTATCCATCCAAATCTTGCATCAATTTGATTTTTTGTAAAAACCACAGGTATTCCCATAGCCATACAAGGAGAGGCAACATGGAGCCTTGATGTAACCACTAATTTGGCTTCTCTCGCATATTTACAATACTGACTTTTTATCGTATCTAATATTTTATCTATACTCATGTCTGCGGAAAAGTAATATTGCTGAGTCATAATCTCCGAATGTTCTCTTATATCTTTAGGAATAAATTTCTCAGCTTCTATCGGTACATCCACTAGAAAAACCTTTTTACGTTCTCCCTTCATTTCCAGTTTAGGCAATACAGAAGTTAAGCAGCCATTTAAATATGCCTTTACTCCATAATGCTCTAATGTTTTCATTGTGTATTCATCACGACACCCTATGGGCTCATATTTCCTTAAATAGGAAAAATTATACTCATTTAAATAGCGTGGTTGAAAGGTTCCTGATTCGATCGTCATTGCTAAAAAAACAGGTATAATATCCTGCGAAATCGCAATTTTATCACCATCCATATAGTTTATATCAAATAAAGACCAATTCAAAGGTAACCGCAATGGTTCTCCTGTATACATTTTCAATTCAGAAACCTGCAATTTTACCGGTTTCTCAGATGGTAAATATGTTTGGAACAAATAATCCATTACCATAAACTGCAAATTATCCCCGATATTAACTGCCCTGTAACCACCATTCCCTAAATCAGTACTCTGCCAATATAGATTTGCATACTTCATCTTTTCATGCTCCCTGTTTAAACAGCATATAACACTGTTCTGCTATTATCAAAAACATATCTTTGTCTAAGATAAAATTGATATTCAGGATTCAAACTCAATAAATATGGAATACTATCTCCCATATACTCTGAATAGGTTCCATATTCCATAATAATAATGGGTTTACATCTCTTTATTATTTTTTCTGCACCATATAGAATTGGGACCTCTGCAGCTAAGGCATCTACTTTAATTATCATTTTTTGTGAATCTATCTCGATCTGATTATCTAAAGTATCTGCAATAATTGTCTGTTCCAAAGTTTTCTCTGATTCTATCAATCTGTCTGTTCTAATCGTATTTTCCACACTTCGAAAGAAATTTGAACTTTCATAAATCCCCCCAGCACTAAAAAATGGCTTCTCCTCCTTCTTCATCCAAAGGCCAATGTTTTTTGCTTCAATCCTATCCATCCTTCCATTAAAAATAAATCGCTGAAGCTCTGAATAATTCTTTTGGTCTGGCTCAAACGCCACAATTCGGTTATACTTTCCATTACAAAAGGCTAGAAATCGAATAATTGTATCCCCTGTATATGCACCTACATCTATAAATGTATAATTATCGTCAAATGGAATTAGGTCAGAACCAAAAAATTCCATCCAGTTTCCTTGTGTGTAATTGGCTATCTGGGACATATCCCCTGTTAATTTCCAATTTAAAAAATGAATCAGTAACTCTTTAGACTCTCCATCCCTCAATGCATGATATGTAATACTTAATTTCTCCTTTTGCCTCTGTATCTCCTCAATAGTTAAAAATTTATTTTCTGCTTTATATGGATTACAGACAAAGTAAATCGGATTTTTTTCTCCCATTTCCATCAACATGTCATAAATATCTTTCGCATTTTTATAAACGCATGTAATAAGAATGCAATATTTGTCATATTTCTTAATTAACTCATCATAAGCAATAACAGGAATCCCTGCATACATTCTATCTTCTTCCCATTTATCTGCCTTACTGTCTACAAAAAATTCCGGAAATATATTATACTGGTTCCTTAATATTTCAATCGTTTGCTTTCCCTTGCTTCCCGCCCCATAGCAAACAACATGATGGGTATTCTGAATCTGAAAAAAATATGCTTTTGCATCAATCAAATTTTCTTCTATATTCATAGGTTCCTCACTTTATATCTCTCGAATTTATATCAAAGGTAGGCCTGCTGCCTCTAATTAGTTCTATCTTGTCTTCTGCTGCCAATATCTGCGGCAAATCTCTACTTAAAAATAAATATCCTGTCTCCGTGACGGAATATGCCCCGCTATTATTAAAAACAAAAATATCTCCTTTCTCTATCTTAAGAGCCTTAAAATCCTTTAATAAGATATCATGAATAGTACATAACGCACCGCATACTGTCCACTTTTCTTCTGTATTTATGTCGTGGTCTTTTCTCACTACCTGAACATCTGGTACTTTTATTCCCAGCATCTGGCCATAATAATTTAGATGATGAATCCCTCCGTCTATAATACAATAGTTTTTTCCATTATTATTTTTTATATCAACTACTTTAGATATGTACTGTCCACATTCAGCACATAAATATCTTCCAAGCTCAATCGTAAAATGATATCTATTCTGATAACTATCCAAGATGGCTTTTAATTTTTTCACTTCACCTAACATTCCATCTTCCTTACTAAAATAGTCGAAAAATAATCCTGCACCATATTCAATATTATTTATTTTAACATGATATTTTTCATAAATATGCTTACATAGGCTATCGATCTCATTTAGCTCATACCGAATTAATTCTGTATTCTTCTTCTGAGTTCCTGAAAAAAAATGAATACCTACAATCTCGGCAAAATCATCAGTTTCTCTCTTTAAGATAATTTTCTCTATATCTTCCTGACTCATCCCAAACTGACTGCCGCTTGTAAAGCGAAGCAATATTCTTACCTTTTTCTGGCCATTTTGAGCACAGAAAATTATTTTTTCATATTGATCTATGGATTCTGCTGTGTATATGCCATTAAAATTATCCTGAAATGAATCTTTTATATCCTCTAACCTTTTATAAACGCCAGACATAACAATTTTCTGTGCTGGAATCTTCTCTTTCTTACAAATCAAATATTCTCCAGGAGAGCAAACCTCAAACTTATCAACAAAAGGGTCTAAATATGAAATTAAAAAGGGGTTTGCCTTCATTGCAAAACAAAGTTCAATTTGATCCCCTAGTATCCCTTTTATTGCTTTCACTCTTTTTCTCAATTCATGAATATCAAAAACATATGCCGGAGTGCCAAATTCCTTTACAAGTCCCTTAAGTTTTTCCTCACTTAACATGCCTCTACCAACCATTCCTTAAGTTTTTTCCTGTCAATCTTTCCATTTTTATTAAGAGGAATTGTATCCACATTTAAAATCTTTGCAGGAACCATATAAACTGGCAGCTTCTTCTTAAGTGCCATAACTATCCTTCGTTCTTCAATTTTCCCCTCAATAAAAGCATATATTTCGCTGTTTTGATAAATACAGCAGCTTAGACCTGTTCCGGGAATGCTGCTAATCGCTTTTTCGATTTCACTCAGTTCAATCCTATGTCCCATATGTTTGATTTGATAATCTTTTCTGGAAGCAAAACAAAGCTGTTTATCTTTGTTGTAATATCCCATATCTCCTGTTTTATAGATAATCTCTCTATAGCTTTTATTTAATGGATTTTGAACAAAGCTCTTTTCGCTTTCTTTTGCGTTATTATAATAACCTGCTGTAACGGCTGTCCCTGAAACACATATTTCTCCAATCCTGTGCTCTGTCTCTTCTTTTTCAATCAGTTTTTCATCTTCATCTAAAAGAAACACCCGCTCGTTTGGAAAAGCCTCACCAATAGGAATCTCTCCTTCCTCGTCATAAAACCCGTGAACAAAAAAATACGTACAATTACATGTTATTTCTGTGGGCCCATATACATTAGCAATCATTGCCTGTGGATAATGTTTTCTCCATATATTATATTGTCTAATTGGCATTACCTCACCACTGAAAATAATTTTCTGAATACCAGAAGGACGTATATGATCTAATATCCCTCTCGTTGATATAATGCACAAAGCAGATACCGCCCATATTAATGTGGTTACTTTTTTCTTCTCCAAAAATTCTACTAATTGAACTGGTAAAGAAAAATATTTTTTGGGAATAATTTGTAATTCAGCCCCAACCCTAACGGAAGAAAAAATGTCTTTTATGGATACATCAAAGTCCCATGGCGCTTGATTTGCGATAATATCATTGGCTCTAATATGAAATATTTCTATAAAATAGTCTATAAAGTCCATTACGGAACGGTGATTTGCCACAATTCCTTTAGGAATTCCTGTAGAACCTGAAGTAAACATAATATACAATGGGTCTATATCACAAATTTGTCCAATTTGTTTATCTACAATCTCATCGCCCTCGCTTCGAAGCATTAGCGTACTAATTGAACAAACCTTTGTACCTTCTGGTACTTTCGCGATACTGCTTTCTTCACCAATAACCCATTTTACAGAGAGATTTTCTAATATCTGCCTAATCCTTTCCTTAGGTAGCATAGGATCTATAATTACGTAACAGGCTCCTGCTTTGATGATTCCCCATAGTGCTTTCATTGCAACGCAAGATTTCTTCATCAAAATGGGGATCGGCGTATTCTTATTTGTTATTTTAAGTAGATTGCCTGCAATCGTATGGGAAGCCTCCCATAACTCTTTATAAGTTATAGAATCATTTTCATCACTACAAGCTATTTTTAATGGATATTTTATGTATGAATCTCTCAAATAACTAACAACATTCTTTTCTCTATAAACCAACATTTTTCATCCCATCATTTAAATTAAAGAAAACACATATTTTACTATAGAATCTATATTTTTGAAGTTGTCCTCTGTAACAGCATCCAAAGGTATCTGGATCTTATACTCATTTTCCAGTTCAGTAACAAGATATAACATGCTGACAGAATCTAATACCTCCTCCTCCAGCAATAGTGTTGATTCATCAATCTCAATTTCCTCATTAATTTCCTTGATAATGTCCATTATCTTCTTCTCTATTTCCTTAACTCCCATATTAAACCTCCTTTATTTTCAGAATCGCATCACATATATAGGAAGCCACTCTCAATCGACCGTCATAATTTGTCGTTTCATCAGGAGTCGTCACATGTGCAAACATCTCTTTTGTACATATATGACTTAAATCTAACAATTTATATCCTTCTGATACAATAACATTTTCCAATATGTCATAGTTATATTGATAGGCCTGTTCAAACTTATCTTCGAATAGTTCTCTTCCTCGCTCATAATTGACTGGAGGAACAAATGGAATCACATCAAAATCCTTTTCTCTTGCCAGTCTCATAATCTTAATTAAATACTGTAAACTTTCTATTTCAGGATTCAATTTATACATATAATTTAGCTTAAAAAACATCTTTGAGGCAGAATCACTGATCATACCTCTATTATTATTCCCCTGTTTTTTCGAAGAAAATTTATTTGTGGTAAAAAATTCTGCCTGAATATTCTTGACCCGTTCTTCTGTTAACCTTGCATATGCTGCTAACTGACCGTCTGGATCTGGAGAAACCTTACAAATTTCTCGAATAAGTTTGGTATGTTGAGATCTGGGTAAGAGATGCTGTTTTCCAGTAAGCGTTTCAAAGTTAAGCATTACGACAACAATCCCAGGCTGCATACCACAATTAATCTGTGCTTTCAACACATGATAAAATGATGGAAGTCCCATTCCATGCATTGTAAGCAATTTTACATTTTCATACCCTAACTTATCCTGCATAATCTCAGTAAGAGAATCCTTATTCTCATCATCAAAGGAAACTACCTCAAACATGCAGTCTCCCATTATCAAAATATTATTTTTTATCGGTCTTCGAAATTCTCTCATAAAGCGCTCATACAAGTCCGGTTTTGGATAAAAAAAATCCTTGTTCTCCTTCTTCCCTTCTTCTATTAACTGGCAGCAAATGGAGTCCCCTTCTTCTACAGAAACCAAATATAATGCTTCTTTGCTCAGACTTAATGCTTCCTTGACACTAATGATCGGGTATTTATCTATAACCCCTCCCCACTTTTCACTGTTATTATCTGTAAACAGAATCCTATCATATCCAATACTTTCTAAGATAACCGATATTTCAGCACCTCTGATGCCAGCTCCAAAAATCATTATTTTTTTGTTCCTAAATAAATCATTATTTTTTTTTACACAATTTACAATGGCATCATAATTTTCTTTACTTATCGCAGTTATCGGCCAAGCATAATTTTTCACTTCACTCATTGCCCTGTTCTCCCAATATTCTTTCTAAAATTTTGTCTCTATAGTCATCAATCATATCTTCCGCCGTATAAATCGAATTTTGCAGAATAAAACACTCTCTGCAAATCTCTGGATTATTTTTTTCACACTGGGCCACAAGCAATTTCCTTCTTTTTGGAGAATTCCATAATTCTGCCAAGGTTTGTTCTTGAATGTTCCCCAATACATATGGATTCAGTAACTGTGTGCATGGATATACATCTCCATTTGGTGCAACTACTATTGTATGGAAAATAAGTGGGCAGCACTCCTGCTTTCGAAACAAGTCTCCATATTTATTATATAGAACTGCAGCTTCGTCTTCTGGTTCAGATGAAGAAATCTCAACATCTTTCCATATGGGAACTACTTTTTCAATATATACCCGATCACCAATCGCCGAGAACAATTCATAAAATTTTTCCTCTTCTCCATTTTCCAATGCGATGTCCATAATTTTAAAATGTATCTGTGTATTCTTTTTGTTCTGATACAACACTGACAAATTATAGTAAAAGGATTCAAAATTTATATTTGTCTTACAAACCTCTCTGTACTTTGCCGCTGTCAAACCTTGTAAAGAGACCACAATTCTGTCAATATCAGAATCCGCAAGATCACGAGCATATCCCTCATCAAGCATTGCTCCATTGGTATGAATCGACACTCTGCTTCTTATTCCCCTGCTTTTTATATATCGCACCATATCTGGTACTTTCCGATTGCATAATGGTTCTCCATGATTTGATAAAGAAATCTGCCGGACCTCTTCAGGAAAATCCTGAAGCTGGGCAACTGCTTTTTTAAACAGATTCCATTCCATATAATCAAGCCTTTGAGCATACCCCCATTTGCTTTTATCATTCTGCCCTCTAAAGCAGTACCCGCACCGAAAATTACAGACCTCAGAAGTATCTAAAATCACATTAAACGGAGTAGATAATGGAAATATCTCCCCTAAAACACTTCTATTTGAATCATATGATGGCCTAACCTTTTCTCTCTTCATTTTCCTCACCTACAATTTCAAACAACTGTTTAGCTTCATATTCTTTTAAATATGGATTTCTAAGTATCTTTTCTTTATTCTGTATTAGCTGTTCTCTCATATCATAGTAAAGCCCCAGGCATTCTTGTATATGATAAGCATGAACTTTCCCACACATAGAAATGAAAAAAGACCAGATTACATAATTCCAAAATTGTTCTCTTTCTGGAAAGCGTTTTAACAAGTACTTTCGGCGAAGCTCATATGTCTCAATATATTCATTCAATATAGAAAAGGTCAGCTTACTGCTGTCATTTGTAAAAGCAGAATTATTATCTAAATGCCTTACAGCGCAGTATAAAGGAATCCCCTCCATAACAACTTTGGACGCTTCTGAAAATAGCTCGTATGATATTCTTGCATCCTCTGACTTTACATTTTCATCAAATCTGATTTTTTCAAATAGTTCTCTTTTTATTAACTTCGTCGGAAGCCCTGACCGTATCTTCTCTCGTTTCAACAGTTCCACCACAGCTTCCTCTCCAGATAATATATACTTTTCCTTGTATACACATTGAGGAAACACCTGCTCTCCTCTTTTCTCTTCAATACCACAAACCGCTATATCTGCCTGGTGAGTTTCAATCATACTCCAAAGAGTTTCCAAGTAATGGCTTTTTACTCGATCATCATCATCAACAAATGTAATATATTCGCCTTGTGAAAGATCAAGTCCACAATTTCTTCCATATCCAATGCTATATGGCTTTTTTAGATGACGCACTCGCATTCTATGATCTGTCTGAGCATATTCATCCGCGACCTGCCCACTTTGATCAGAAGATCCATTATCTACAATAATATATTCAAAATCTGTGTATGTCTGACTTAATATATCCTCTATCATATTTTTTATATAATTCTGTCTGTTAAAAGTAAGCATTATCACGGATATCATATTTTTACACCATCATTTCTTTTATAATTGCAAATGTAGTTTGGGGGACTAATCTTCTTATCTGTTCGATATTGTTTTCTTTTATTAAGCGCCTGACCACTGTCGCTGAAATTACCCCCCCATCCTGTATTAGCCTTGGAAGCTCAACCAGTTCGATTCCATATTGTGGAAACCGCTCTTTCATACATTCATTATATTGTCGAGTAACGGTGTCAAAAGGCTCCTCACCGACAAATCTTTTTGTAATGTTTAGCTCTGGAGCAACAAATGTTGCAAAAATTTCAACATCCTTCGCCGGATCAATAAGTATATTCTGTAGTTCGTCTTTTTTGAAATATTCTGGCATCGTATATGAGGATAGAACAAGTTTTCCCATAGATAAGACTAAAACATTATCAAATGGTTCACATGCTGCCTTTACCATCTCAAGCCTCTTCTGAAATGAAAAAAAGGACTTATCCTCTTCTACAACAAAAACTATTAAAAAGTCTATTAATTTCCTAGCCCTTTCTATTAAATACAAATGTCCATTTGTAAATGGATTGCAATTCATAACGATTGCTCCACAGTTCATTCCATCGGGAATTTCCCTTTTTATCTCCCATAACTTCTCCTTATAGCCCTCAAATTCACTCTCGATATCCAGCATCAGAATATTTCCTTTTTGAATCAACCTCTTTTCCTCACAAAATTTCCATACAATTTCAAAATAAATTTCGTTGGCTAATATTTGATTCCCTAAACAATTTAAATGTATTGGTTTTTCAAAAAATATATCCTGATCTCTTGACTCAATAGCGCCTAATAAATCAATAAATATAATATCTTCACATTCATAGAGTATCTCTTTTGGAAATGTATCTATAAATATCAGATAATCCCCTCTATATAAGTCTAATTCCTTTACTCTTTCTAAGTAAGACCGTATCCCACCACATATTCCATGATTCTCTACCTTATATGTATTTGGATACGACTCGTTTAACCTTATTTGCAAAATACTGGGGATAGTTCCATTATCTGCAACATACGCTCCCCCTACAATGCAAGGTCCCATCACATGTACAGAGTTATAATATTCTAATGGTTGAAATACTGTATATCTAATCCCATCTTTTACATTTGTGTACTCGCCTGTTGTATCTTTTAAATAGGAACGATTACCTACATAGTATTGAATAATATTCCCAATTTCTCTGTTCTTCCATCTTTCATAATCATTACCATATACTTTCTTTACCTGCTCTTCTCTTTCATCACTAAATTGGCTATATCCAGTAATATTATTTTCACTTCTAAATCTCTCGCTTTCACTGATTTCTTTCAATTCCGAGATTTCAGGCAACCGTGCAAGCACAAAATTAATTTCCTTTTCTTGCAATTTTCGTATATGCGGAATAGCATCTAAAATTTCATTATATGTTAACAAATCTATAAGAAAACCAAAATTTTGTTCTATCATCAAACATTCTGAAGATTCCTTCATGTCATATGAATTTTCCTTTATTGCCAAAATTTCAGCATATCCACATTCAAGAAGTTTACTATCAAAGCGAACTAACGTCTGATTTTTATTGAAAAATTTGTTTATTTTTTCTGATAATTCATCCCATTCCTGAAGTATAATTCCATCTCTTGGTATCTTCAGATATCTTAGATTGCAAATCACTTTCCCAGATATCAAAAAGTCCAAAGCTTTATCATATATTTCAAAAGAAGCATGGAGCTTATAGTAATCTACAATTCGATCATCTAAATATACAGGAAATGGCCTTTGCATATTACTGCCAATCTTTTCTCTTATGTGATGAAACATATCATTATCCAAGAATATTTTAATATCAACATTTGGAATCTCTATCTGTCTTGAAACAAAATAATCGTTGTTTATTTTAAACCCTTTTTCTTTTAAAGATTCTTCTATTTCTTCATAGTCATATGGTGAAATAATCACTTTAGAATTCTCTTTTAGCACCCCTTCTGTTAATACTGGAAGACCCTCTATTTCTTTCCCTTCCAAAGTTATATCACGGTCAATAAAAGCTATGATTGCTATATTTTCTATCTTAAGCCATCTTAAAATCTGTTTACCTCGATTACCGGCGCCCCAAATATATAAATTCGATTGAGCTTGAAATAACTCCAGCCATCTTCTCATCAAAATGTATTTTTCTCCTCGAAATGGAGCTATTATTCCATCCGCCATGATTTCTCCTATTCTAAAAATATAATCCTACTTCCCTCTCTCTCAAACTCGAAATTCACTTGACGGTATTCTGTCAGGACTTCCTTTACATGATTCTGTCTTTTCTCTGGAACATAAAACAAAAAGAATCCTCCACCACCTGCCCCAAGGATTTTTCCACCAAGCGCACCTGCATTCTTTCCCAACTCATATATTCGCTCTATCTGAGGATTGCTGATTTGACTAGACATCTGCTTTTTCAGGTTCCATGCCTTATCAAGCAAATATCCCCATGAATCAATATCTCCTTGCTGCAAGACATCGATTGCTTCATCCACCATTCTAGTCATCTGATCCAACGTCATTATTTTCTGATTGATATTTTGCTTTTGTTCTCCTAGTATTTGTGAGGATACTCTAGTAATCCCTGTATAAAACATCATAAAGTTCTTTTCCAGGTTTGCGATTATCTCTGGCTTTACCACTACTGGACTTACTCCAACTTTTCCATCTGCGTGAAAACGGTATCGTTTTAAACCACCATATGCTACTGCATATTGATCCTGAATCCCGATTGGATTTTTTAAGCATTCTATCTCAATCTGGCATGCATACTTTGCCAGCTGCTCCGGTGACAGCTGGATTCCTTTGTAAGCAAAAAGAGCGTTTAACACGCCAACCGCCAATGCACTGGAAGATGCAAGGCCAACTCCTGAACTGCTAATCGGAATATCTGCAGAATATACAATATCAATCCCTTTTTCAATTCCTGCAATTTTTAATGCCTCACGGATAATATTATGTTGAATTTTATCAACTTGATCTACCAGTTCCTGGATACGGTAGCTGATTCGGATCTGGTCATCAAATCTCTTGTTTACCATAATGTACACATACATATCCAGCGTAGTACTAACTACGCTTCCATAGCCAATCAATGTATTTTCATAGTAATCCTTAAAATCCGTTCCGCCCCCAAAAAATGAAGCCCGCAATGGAGTCTTTGAAATAACCATTTCTCTTCCTCACGCTATTTTATATTTAATAATTCTTTCACTGCATCTAACAAATTATATGTTTCATTAACCATAATGCAATGGCACCCTGCTGCTTCTCCTGCTTGTATGTCTCTTTCATCATCACCAATCAAATAACACTTTGTTAAATCAAGAGAAAAATCTTTTTGTGCCTGATACAACAGTCCTGGCTTTGGTTTTCTGCATTCACAATTTTCATCCCAGTTATGAGGACAGTAATAAAGAGCATCTAATTCATACCCTGTCTCTCTTTTTAGGTCTTCTTGCATCTTTTTATGGATTTGTTCAAGACTCTCTCTGGTGAGATTCCCTCTGGCAATTCCCGGCTGGTTTGAAACTAAAATCAGTCGCCACCCTGCCTCTTTTAAAATACGGACTGCCTCCATGGAGCCTTTTATCCATTTAAAGTCTTCTGGCTTTTCCACATAGCATGCTTTTGGCGGTCTGACATTTAAGGTTCCATCTCTATCAAGAAAAAGTGTCTTAGGATTAGAAAAAAACTCTTTTGTAAGCTCAATCCGTTTCCATGAACCAATAGAATAATATCTATGTTCTGTCTGCGTTCCAAACATCGTCCCCTGTTCCACCATGATAGGATAAACCTGCCCCTCAAAGTTCACAGGGTTGTTTTCCTTTATTTGTAAACGCTTCAAAACACTCTTTTTGATTATTGCATATCCAATATCTACCCCTTGCAGACCATCCGTTACTCGCTTCTTATCATAACACGATACCATTCCATTAGCTGCCAGCCTAACATTGTCCTTTGTATATTGATCAGCATTTCGATAGACACTGATTTGTATGTCTGCGTTATTATAAAAGAAATCCTGGCAAAGCCGTTGAAAATGAATAGGACAATAATTATCACAATACATTAGTAAAAATGCATCGTCTAATTTCCCCTCTGCATCGAATAGCCTATTCCCTGTATCATATTCTGGCGGAGTAACACAATATTCTATCTCCATATCGTAATGCTCTCCGTCACCTAAAAAATCTTGTATCTGATCCGCCATATATCCCAAAAGCAGTAATACTTTCGTAATTCCAAATCCCTTAATCTGTTTTATTAAGTAGTCAATAAACGGAGTCTTCTGAAATGGATACATTGGTTTTGGATGCTGTTCTGTAAATGGTTTCATCCTTTCCCCATATCCACCTGCCAAAATAACTGCCTGTTTAATCTGTCTCTCTTCCATTATTCATATGCTCTTCCATTATCCTATATTTTCATAGCAATGCCGTCAGCTTCAACAATCATATCCACAATCTGCTGAAGAATCAGATTGTGGATTGACTCAACCATTCCATAATGTTCCACAGGAATATAAATATTCCAATCTCCCATTCTCCTGATTCTGTTTTGTTCTCTAAATCCAGTCAAAGTCACGACAACCCCGCCTTGTTTTCTCATAGTTTCAATGGCTTTTACAATGTTTTCTGACTCCCCCGAACTGCTAATACTAATCAAAATATCCCCTGTTTCTGCAAGCATCTCGAGCTGTTTGCAGAAAACATATTCATAAGTTAAATCATTTGAAATACAGGTAATCGTCGAGGGCCCATAGAGATTGTAGGTCCTCATCCCACCATTCTTGAGAAAATCCGCTGTCATATGCTGCGCAATCCCCGCGCTTCCACCATTTCCGCAAAAATAAAGTGTATTTTGACTTTTCTTACATGCTTCTAATAAATGAATTAGATTTGTTAATCCATCTTCATATGTATAACTGCACATACATCTATCTGTAATCTGTGCCTCGTCAAGTAGCCACTTTATTTTTTCTATGTAATTTTTCATTTTTCATATCCTATCGTTTTATAGATTTGCTGTGCACAGGAATTTTCCATTTTTTCTCCCCATAAAGAGTTGCCAAAAAACATAAATCTGTTGTCCAATGATATTGCTTCAAAATTTTTAACTTGAGATTTGGCTTTCAAGTCTTCCCAAGTATCTTCTTGATACTGAAACCATTCTCCAGTCATTCCGCTGATTATATATACATGTTCCTGTGTCTTTAAAAATGCTAATTGCCTCAAATTTTGATACCAAACACTTTCAGCATGTTCATTGTAATGTGGCTTAATACTCCATATATCAATCTTCTTTGTTTCCATGTGAACTGTTACGTTGTATTCACCACCTGTTGCAAGCAGAAAAACCCGTTCTTCATCATTTAGACTTTTACCAAATCCAACTCTTCCTTCCCTCTTCTGATTCAAAACCTGAACCGGAAATGGAATTGTATCCTCAAATCGATTTTCCTCTGTATTCCATATTCGTATTTCTTTCTCTATATCATACGGAAGCAACCATAGCTTTCCATCTTTTTCAAAAATATGCGTATATGCCAAACTCTCTTCGTTTGGAATTTTATATTCCCATTTAAAATTCTGAATATCATATATCAGGATATACTTATGAGAAAAACAGGGAATATATATTTTCTGACCCAATATAGCTGAGTTTCCGACGCATACCCTGTCTCCTTCAATCCATTTGGGGATTCTTGCTTTTTCTATTCGCTCTGTCTCCATATCAATTTGGACAATACTGTCATAACATTGAGGAATCAAAAAAACTTTGTTTTCCTGTACATGAAAACTCAAAAAACTACTATTGCTTGGATGTGCCTTTTCACCATCTCTGAATTCTATATAATGAACATCCTGATTGTTCTTATCATAAACAGCTATTTTTTCAGCTGTCTTTGGAAGTAAGAACAGCTTCTCTCTATACTCAAAGACTCCGAGATAGAGTGCTGCCTCTCTTTCTTCATCGAGATGAGCCACAACATCTATTTCATACGTATATTTATTCATTTTGAACAAAGTTCTTCCATAAAATGGAACAAACCAATATCCATCTTCAGCTTCTGAAATTGCTTCTGCCGAAACAATCTGTTGTTCTATTACATTAGTAAAATCTAGGTTCTGTATCAGAATATCTTTTCCAACCTCCTGAAACAACCTCACCACCGAACTAGGATCCCCATAATACGCATCGCTCACCTCAATCGCCCGCTCCAGCTTAACCGAATCGTCATAAATCCCCCATCCCTCCATACAATACTTCTCCACAATCTTCTCATATGCCTTCCAAAGCTCCGGTCGCATACTCTCAATCGTGGCCTTAATCAGAGGATGAGGTCGCCACAAAAGCGCCACTTCTGCCTGATTCTCTTTAAATACCCGAAACACATCTTCCATTTTCTGAAGCATTTTCTCATTATTCTGTAGAAGAGCTGTCACACTGGTATTGTAAAATATAATTTTCTTCCAGCTTCCGTCCGGCTTCTCAATAATCTTCAGCCATTCCTTTGGCACCTCCAGATCTTCCTTCCTGGTGCTCATCACCTTATCTACCTTCGGCGATCCAAGACCCAGAATCTTCTTTTCCCAATACTTCCTAGTATCCTCCCCCGCAAAATCGCTCATAACATGAATATAAACCTGCCGCATAGCTTCTGACTGCACAATCACCTTATCGGCATTTATGACCCCAGGACAGGTACAGAAATGGGCCACTCCATCAACCGCCTGTTTGTTGTTCGGATCGACTTCACCCAAAATAAAATATGGTATATATACTAATTTTTCCGTAAACTGCTTTAAATTCTTCGAATAAAAAAACGGATGGACACTGGTAACGAAATTGCACTCGTCATAAGGATTATGGATAAAGATCATATCCGGCTGACGTTCTGCAAAATCATAGTCCTCATACCAGGTCACAGGCACATAGTCTGGATAGTCATTCCCTTCATAGTGCATTTCCCGAAAACTTCCGTCTGGATTCTTATCATAATATGGAATCGGAATCACATAAGCGTCACAATCTGGGTCCTCGTCTGCCGCTTTCCACACACTCTCTAAAGAATCCCACATAGAAGCCTTGTAAGGAAGAAATACCGCCTCTGTGCGCAGGGGAATATCGTGTTTTACGCTGTTCTCCACCAAAACCAGAGACTTCCGCAGGCTTTTATACACCTTTCCAGGGCTGATTACATGATTTTCCCATATCTCTTCATGGAGCTGATACGTCAGCTCGCAATAACTTTCCAGAAGAGGAATCGTAGGGACACCTTCTCCCTCAACGGCTTCAATCATGTTGCCTAACTCGAGAGCCGCCTCCTGGCACTGCTCCAATAAGTCTCTGACAATATCATATTTTTTCACTTCTGCTGCTTTTCTTATCTCGTCATGAGCTCTGCTCAACAGTTTCACATACTCTCCGGCATGACTTTTCTGTGATTTGTTCATCTCGTTTCGTCCCTTTTGACTTTATCGCATAACGGCTTATGGAGCTCTGCCACCGCCCGTTGTGTTTCAATTCCTATCTTTCAACCAAAACTCTCCCCGTCGTTCCGCGCTTCTTTGCGTTCTGGGCTCCATTGGTTTTTTCCTCTGCCTTGTATCCGCAGGACTGACAAAAAAACGTTCCTTCCTGTCTGGAACCTATGGCTCCGCAGCGGCTGCATTCATTGCTGATGTCCTTTCCTATAACCTCCACAATCTCCACAGAGCGCTCTCTGGATTTCTGCTCTAAACGGCTGCGGATGTAGCCTCTCTGCCACAGCGCCGCGTAATGATTAATCCTTTTACTGACTCCCCCTGTCATAGACCTGGGAAGCCTGGGAAGATACAAAATTCTTGGCTTTTCTGTTCGAAAAAAACGGTTCAGCTCCTGATTGATATAACTGTGAAGCTGTTCCTCAAACTGACTTTTCCTGGCGTTGTACTTCTTTCTTCCAGGATTGTCCTTTCTGTTTCGGTTATAGACAGCGGTCTGTTCCCGTATCCAGTCTGCATAAGACGACTGATACTCCCCCAACCGTTCTCCGTATCGGTGTCCCTCGTCTGTAGTCAGCATCACCTGCATCCCCAAAGAAAGACCGATTTCTCCGGTATAATCTGCATAACTGCGCACAGCCACATCAATGGGAACCTTGATCTCCAAATTGTTCTGTTCTGGAATCAGCTTGATATAAAGCTGTCTGTCATACTGGTTGTTATCCGTCAGAGGCACAAAAATACGTTTTCTCTTTTCTTTGATAGAAATATAAATTCCATGGTCCCCATAGCGGTATGCTTTTCCGGCTGTGGAAAATCCTCCTGCCTCTGTAGCGCGAAGTTTTACATGGTACTTTCGCACCTGCCTGCGCACATACCGATGCATTTTCAGAACGTCCACCTTGCCTGCCAGACAATCATACTGAGCCTGTATGTCTCTCTGAAGCTTTATAGGCCTTTCATTCAATGCAGCGTCAAATGCGTTGGTCACCTTTAAAAGGAATCGCAGATAGTGCTTTTCATCTTCCGTAAAGCCCTCATTCTGCCCTACCAGTTTAGAGATTCTTGCTCTTATATTGGACCACTGGCTTTTGATATCTCCTAAAGCCTCAAAAACGGCAAGATAAAAATATACTGAGGGCATCTGTAATTGCCCTCTCAGCCCGCTTTGCGTCATTTCGTTCTGAACCATATAGCCAGGATAAAGCTTTGACAAGCTTCCGATTCCACCAAAACGGGTATACACATAATTCTTAACCTTTGTGTAATCCTCTGCAATTTCCACAAGCTTTTCCATATATTCCCTTGGAATCGGTTCTCTATTATACTGGTGAATCGTCTTGCATATCTTGTCCGACGGCATTTTCCAACATCCTTTTTCTTAGTACATCGTTGCACTAGTATGTATTACTTTCGCGGTCAGCACACGAAACTATTGCGCGTATAATATAGCATAAATAGCCTGAAAATGCAACTCTCCGGCTTAAATTCCAGAAAGCCCCAGGATGCCTGTTCTTTCGGTTTATGCTCTGTGCGGGAACGCGTCTGAAAAAGTTTGCAATCACCAAATACTTTACAGCCAGCTTACTAACTATATCGGCATGAAGTCCCCATAACTTTAGTATTTACCAGAAAACTTCCCCCATAAGGAATCCTTACAATATGAGGCCAGTTGCTGTTATTGAAGGTCACTTCCAAAGCGTTTATCCGAAACATTTCGTCATTGTATATGCTTACTCGATTCTCATCATAATAAGCTGGAATCCTTTCCTTCATAAAAAGCCAAAAATAAACTCCAAAAATCAGGCTGAGAATTTCGAGAAACAGTTTTCTTCTCTCTGCCAGAAATTCTCCAAAAGCCGTCTTATTAATCTCATGCATAAACTTCACGCTGCCCTAAACTGATAAGCGACTGGCAGTAGAATTTCATAAATTACAGGACAATCCGGGCTTTCTACTCATAGTATAGTACAAAGACCCCTTAGGAGTAGTCATTTTGATTACCATCAGTTTATGTATGATCGTAAAAAATGAAGAGCAGGTGCTTAGGCGCTGTCTGGAATCGGCAAAATCATTTGCAGATGAAATCATCCTTGTTGACACAGGCTCTACTGATAAAACAAAAGAAATCGGCAAAACCTATGGCGGAAAAATCTTTGACTTTCCATGGAGAGATGACTTTGCCGCTGCAAGAAATGAAGCCTTCTCCAAAGCCACAATGGACTATTGTATGTGGCTGGATGCGGATGACGTGGTGACCGAAGAAAATCAGAACAAGCTGAAACTTCTTAAAAGCACACTGGACAAAGATACAGATATCGTAATGATGAAATATGCCATTTCTGAAGATCAGAACCAGAACCCTCTGTTTTCTTATTATCGCGAACGGCTCATTCGAAATAAAGCCGGTTATCTCTGGGAAGGGCGGGTTCACGAAGCCATCACTCCAATGGGAAATGTGATACACGCAGATATTGTGATTGTTCACAGGAAAGTCTCTCCTTCAGACCCTGATCGAAACTTAAAAATCTACGAGAAAATGCTGGCAGAAGGGCAAACATTGACAGGAAGAAATCTCTTCTATTATGGAAGAGAGCTGCTCGCCCACAAAAAGTTTCAAGAAGCTGCTCAAACGTTTTTGGATTTTCTCAAAGGATATGGGTGGGTGGAAAATAAAATAGAAGCCTGCTACAACCTTGCAGAATGTTTCCAAAATCTGAAACAGGAAGAGGAAGAAGTTTCTGCCCTGCTCCAAAGTTTCTTGTATGCTCCTCCCAGAGGAGAAGCTTGTTTTAAACTTGGCCGTTACTTTCAGGACAGACAACGTTGGCAGGAAGCGATATTTTGGTATGAATCGGCGTTAAGAACCACTCCGCCCTTAGAAAGCGGTGGCTTTATTCGATGGGATTATTACGGCTATCTGCCTGAGATTAACCTTTGTGTTTGCTATGACCACATAGGAAACAGAGAAAAAGCTTACGAATACCATTTAAAATCCAAGGCCAGAAAGCCAGAGGCAGAGGCAGTAAAGTGGAATATGCGCTATTTTGAAGGAATCCCCATGGACGAACCAAACTTGTTTGCGGAACATATGATACAGTAGAGCGGCTGGGAAACCGGCCGTGATAAAATGATACAAGGAGTGATCATATGTTTTTCAATTCCATGAATTTTAACAATGGAAGAAATATGGGCTGCGGAAATAATTGCGGTGGAAACTGTGGTGGAAATTGCAATGGAAATGACTGTTTCTGCTACACTGATCCCATTTTTTCCTGCCCTGGTCCTACCGGACCAGCCGGTCCTCCCGGGCCTATGGGGCCTCAGGGTCCAGTCGGTCCTCAGGGTCCCATGGGACCAACTGGACCGGCCGGATCTGGTCTGAGCGAGGTCAGTCCATTTGATCCCAATCAACAATATTTTTACGGGGATCTGGTATATTATAATGGTTCCATCTACCGGGCAAACCGGAATTTCCCCAGAGGGATTCCAGGCATCTCTCCAGATTATGATTTAGTGACTGCCGCTGGTCCTACCGGGGCTACCGGGCCCAGAGGAGCTACCGGACCAACAGGCCCCACCGGAGCCGCCGGATTACAGGGGCCTCAGGGGCCTCAAGGGATTCCAGGTGAAGTAGGCGCCATGGGACCCCAAGGACCGCAAGGGGCACAGGGGCCAGCCGGCGCTCCAGGAGCTACCGGACCAGCCGGACCTCAGGGAGCCCAAGGACCTCAGGGGCTGCAGGGTGTGGCAGGCCCAACGGGGCCTACGGGACCTCAAGGACTACAAGGACCGACTGGGCCTACAGGCGCTGACGGGGCTGCTGGGCCTACCGGACCTCAGGGCTTACAGGGGCCGGCTGGACCTACAGGCGCTAACGGGGCTACTGGCCCAACGGGGCCTACGGGACCTCAAGGACTACAAGGACCGGCTGGAGCAACGGGTACTAACGGAGCTGCTGGTGCTACTGGACCAACGGGACCCCAAGGACCAACTGGACCAACGGGCGCTGACGGGGCTACTGGACCTACCGGACCTCAGGGCTTACAGGGATCGGCTGGGCCACAAGGACCAGCTGGACCGACGGGACCGACGGAGCCATTCATTTATGCAAAACTATGGTTCGCCACATTACATACAAAGCCCTTATCGTGGTAGACTCTACCACTTAAACAGAGGAGCCGATTTACAGCATCTCATTGATTTGGACGACTGCAAATTTAAATTTAGAGCGAGCAAGGTTAGAACCAATTAAACGGATTTATTAACTCAAAGAAAAAATCCCAAAATGTTTCTTTGAATGCCTCTTTTGCAAAATTTTTTCCATTTTTTGTCAATAGGGCCCGAATTGCTGAAATCGAAACCACTATGGCAAAATATATCAGTAACACAAGGACGATAATCCATACTGTATCCATATATGCACCTTCTCAAATTTGGGGTTTGTTGCTCTAATTATATCATAGCCGTCTTTCTGCCACAATCTGTGGTTTGTGAAATTCACAAATTCGATATAGCGCACCCGAGAACTATCTTTTTCCCTCTCTTCTGCCAGAAATAGATGTGGGTAATAGGACAAGGACAAATGTTTTATTGAATCTGTATCCAATCTAACGCTGTAAGAGCAATTTCGTATCCTTGAATGTTGGCATTATACTCCTCTTCCGTAATTTCATTCCCATTTTGAGAATAGGTAAAAACAGGTTTATCTCCTTCCAAATGACCAACTGCGGTAAAGGAATCAATTAGTTCGGGAGTAACTCCATCTGTGCCTATTCTATAAAAATCAACGCCAGATTCCGCAGCGCTGCTACTGTAAAATACTTCTATCACCCCATTTTCATAAAACGAAAAATTTGTTCTGTAACCAAACGACATTTCTGGGAAAATATGAACTGCATTCGTTCCGTCATAACCATACAAATCATAATTCCAAGGGGAAAAAGTGGGATTTGATACGGCATGTTCTCCACCTGCAATAATAAGTTCCATTGTCCCATTTCCGTCTATATCATAAAACGTGTAATAAATATCCTGCTTATGGGTGCGGATTTCAAGTCCAATATCCTCTCCAAAACTGCTTTCATAGTTATCTGAATCCCGAAGATTCATATAAAAATCATTTTGAACCATGTCGCTATATTGCGTTAAAATATAATCGTATATATTTGTATTTTCAGTGGAAGCTTTTTGATTGTCTGTCACATCATTTCCGCTTGTCATGTCTTTATCTTGGTTTTCTTCTTTTATATCATTTTCTATCACCAAGCTTTCATTATTTGAGGTTTCTTTCTCAACCACATCAGGTGCTGTTTCTTTTGGCGTATAGGTTCCACAGCCTACCAATAAGAAAGCTGCCGATAAAATCATAGCTGTTGCTATATGTAATTTAGCTGTTTTTCTGATTTTCATGTACTTCTCCTTGATTAAATTCGATTTTATTTGATAATTCCCTATTCTATCATACAGCTTCAATTTTCTCAATAAAAATTCAATTCATCACTTGACAATAAAAATCCCAAAACAATTTATTGACAAACCTGTAAAACTAAGCTATCATGTGTTCATTAGTTGTTATTAGAAAGTTCTAATAATTAATAGTACTACAATGCTAATTCAAAAGGCTATGAAGGAGAACCTGTACGATGTTAAAAAACCTTTACTTTGCCATGTCTTTATCAGGAACAGCTGTTTTCCTTTTCTATTTGCTGACATATCCGTTATCCAAACGATACCTTTCTCTGAAATGGAACTATCGTATACTAAAAATAACGATGCTGTTTTACCTGCTTCCCATCCCACTGTACAAATATCGCATATGGGGCTTTTTCTACGATCATGTTTCCTTTGTACGGGAATTTGCCAGTCGTCTTAAATCATCAGAGGATGCAGGTTATATCATTATTGCCAATCCTGATTCCATCTCATTGTCACCAAAGGTTCAAGCTGTCTACATGATTGTATTTCTAATGATACTGATTTCCTTCCTTATCCTGGGGACGCAAATCACTTGGTACTGGAAATTAAAAAAAATATGTTTTTATGACTTAAAAAAGGCGCCAGACAAAAAACTGCAGGAATTATTCTCCAGAAAAAAGGCAGTCTTAAAGATAAAAAAACAGGTTAAATTCGTCTGTTCCGACTACTGCCAATCACCAATCACAAGCGGACTGCGAAACCCCACAGTCATATTTCCAATTTGGGACAAGGACCATAGGATATGTGAAGAATCTTACGACGATATGATCACACATGAACTGGTACATATCAAACATAATGACCTGCTGATAAAATTGATCGGTTTGTTTGTGGTAGCCCTTCACTGGTATAATCCTTTTGTGTATCTTTTTATTAATGAACTCTCCTCTATCAGCGAGATGTATTGTGACAGTGTGGTAATGGAAGGAAAAGGAAAAAAAGAACGCAGTCGCTATGGGAAATTATTACTAGAACTTATCACAGAACAAAGTTCCTCAAACAGACGGCAATTTGGAATCGGTTTTGCAAACTTCAGAAGAAAAACCATGCACAGAAGGATTCTGGAAATAAAAGAAGAACGAAAACATAAGCCGTTTTTAGCTGTAATTATGACCATCCTTATCTGTATCATAGACGGAATCGCAGTTTCTGCATACCAGCCGCCAAGTATAATTACAAATGAAACCAATCAATCTGCCTCTGCGGCAAATGTCTTTGTTATATATGACGTCGATGCACTGGAAAACGCCAAAAATACTTGTGAACATTATTATTCCATTTCTACTATGATATCCAATCACAAAAAGGATGATAAGGGCAACTGCAGGATGGAAACGTTTGACTCACTTCAATGTACAAAATGTTATGATATTAAATATGGGAAATGGCTGGGTACTACCACTTATGCCCCCTGCCCTCATTAATCATGGAAAGGTTGTTTGAATGAAAAAGAACTACGGTCTGACAAAGACAGAGGAACAGATTATGGAATTGTTATGGGCAGCAAAAGCCCCTATGACTTTCCGGGAAATTATGGATATCGCGACCACCGAATGGAATAAAACCTGGAAGGTTCAGACATTGAATACCTTTCTTTTGGGACTTCAGAAAATGGAACTGGTAGGCGCCCAAAAAGGTACTTCTTGCAATTATTACTATGCTTTATGCACCAAAGACCAACACATCCATAATTGGACGAAAAAAATGGTGGCAGAGTGTTATGGCAATTCCTTAGGAATTTTTGTAGCCGCTTTTATCGGAGATGGAAAGCTGACAAGGGAAGAGACTGAGGAATTAAAAAAACTGTTATAAGTAATTGCATTTACGAAATCAAAATAAGGAGGACCGATTTATGTATGTAAATCATGTGTATCATTTTGGGAATTATCCTGGCATCCCAAACTCAAACAAAAACATTTCTGAAACAGAAGATTTTTCTTCCAAACTGCGTGCGGCTGAAAAAAAGAAAAGCTCCGTCCCAAAAGACAAAGTACTCAGTGACGATGATTATAAATATCTGGCATGGAAGTACAGTCGAGGTAATGTCGAACTTTCCAAACAAAGCATATTCCATGAATCGTCCTCTGTTTCCTCAAACGGCAATTATCATGGAACCCTGAAAATGGGGTATTTACATAGTGAGTTCAGCCCTGTTTCAGGCCAAGAACTTCACATGAAATATGATGAGAGTTCCACAGATGAAGATCCGGTTATGCTCGTAGAAGGAAGAGACCTTCAAGGGAAAACGTTTACCCAAAAAATTCATTTGAACCACATAGATGCTCAAAACGCCACTCCCGCCCAGATGACTGCCTTGCGGGTTCATTTGGCGCAGCTAGGAGATAAAAGTGTAAAAGCAAGCAGTGGAATCCCACTCAAGGCGCTTAGCTCCTTTCAGGACGTGAACACAGCTATGAATTTTCAACAGTATTATAATAATTGGGGCTCCCTTGTCTATGAGCCCCGCACTGCAGAAACAAGCTATCAAGCGGAGCTGTATAAAAATATTGCCTCCATCCTGGAAGAAATGGAAAAACGGCAATAAGAAAAACGCTGTCTTGGGAAAACTCCTCAAGGCAGCGTTTTCTTATCATTTATCCACGCTCTGGCAGCTGGCCTAAATACTCATCGTGGGCTGTCTGGTATATACGGTTAAATTCCTCATCCCGCCCAGAATGCAGCATGGAAATATAATTGTGGACCTGATGTTTGATTTCCGGTAATGCCCTTGCCACTGTTGCTACTCCTACATTAGAACAGACGTCGGAAATTCTCTCCGCCTCTGATAGAAGATTAAAAAATTCTGAACCGTTGAAAACCTCACACGTTCCGCTCCGAAGCCGCTCCAGATGATGTTGTTTTAACACATTCACCATCTCGTCCACAACCTGTTCCAAAGGCTCAATTTTATGGGCCTCGGCCAGATTTTGCTTTCGAAACGCCTCGCTTGTGTGATTTAAAATAGTATCCAGCAAATTCCACAACACAGCCAGCTCAGACAACGCTTCCTCTGAAAAAGTGCTGTCCTTCTCATGAAGTTCCATAGCAATCTCAGCAATATTCAGAGCATGGTCTCCCAAACGTTCAAATTCCGTAATCGCTGAAAAATAATAATTCATAATTTCCACATGGTAGTGAGAAGTAATGGTTGCGGATATCTGAACCAGATAATTGCTCACATGGTCCGCCATCTTGTCAATATAATTCTCATCCTCCTCCATCTGTGCCATAATCCCAGGATCAAACTGAGTAAACAAACCAAAAGCACGGCTGATATTCGTCCTGGCAAGCTGGCTCATTACCAAAAGGATATCATAGCAACGGCCAAAAGCCATTGCCGGCGTACCGATAAATACCGGATTTAAGGCGTCCAACATCTCATCATATTTTCCCACAGCCACAGGTTCATCCTTTACAAACCGATGGCTCATATTCTCATAAATCCCCACGCAGGGAAGCAGAAGAACCGCACAAGACAAATTAAAAATTGTATTAGCATTGGCAATGCCGCCAGAGTAGATCGCTCTGTTCCAAATCCCCTCTAAAAGCCCCGCCTTATGTAAAATAGCAACCACAATCAATATCAGAGCTGACTTGCTTAAATTAAACAAAATATTTACGACGCCCACTCTCTTTGCCTCTGGCTTGGCGCCGATGTTACAGACAATCGCCGTAGTCACACAATCGCCCAAATAAACACCTACCAGCACTGCATAGATTTCCCCAAAAGTCAACTGCCCAGAGGTAGAAAACGCCTGAAGGATTCCAACCGTCGCCGAAGAACTCTGGAGAACAAAAGCAACCCCTGCTCCAGACACGTAGCCCAGCAGAGGATTTTGGCCTAAGCTGGAAAAAAGCCGTTCCACAATTCCGCTGTCAGAAAGAACCTGCACGGCATCCGTCATATTCATGAGTCCTGAAAACAAGATTCCAAATCCGATAATGATTTGTCCCACCTTGCTGAAATCACTGGATTTCAGCCCCATGATAATGATGATACCAATAATCAGAGCCAACGGCGCCAATGTTGACGGCTTCAAAAACTGCAAAAACCAGGTTCCCGAAGAATTTAGATCCAAAAGCCGAATAATTTGTCCGGTAACCGTAGTCCCTACGTTTGCACCGATAATAATTCCCAGAGACTGACGCAGAGAAATAATTCCCGCTCCCACAAGCCCTGACGTAAGAACAATCGTCGCAGTCGAAGACTGAATCACTGCAGTCACTGCCAGACCCAGAAGAAATGCTTTAAACGGAGTACCGGTAATCCGTTCCATAGCTTTCTTTAGTGTCCCCGAAGAACTGGCTTTTAATCCATCTCCCATAAGGCGCATCCCGTAAAGAAACATAGCCAGTCCACCAAAGAGAGTTATCGCATTAAAAATTTTCATAAGTCCTCACCTATATCATTGTACATTATAGTCCTATGAAAGGACCCACTTGGCATTGTACTAAAATTTTACAAAAAATGCCACAGGTTTTTTATTTTTGCTAAGATTCTATTGGACAAATCAAACAGCATACATTTTACTATCCCAAAATAGAAAGGAGCATAATCACATTGCCCTTAGAAAAAACTATTTCCAAAAGCAGTCAGGCAAATATCCAGGAGATCGCCATAGATACCAGCCTTCCCCTTGACTTGCGCAGATCTCTGTACATTCAACAAATTGAAAATCCATACTG
The DNA here is from genome assembly GCA_910579515.1 of uncultured Hungatella sp. Taxonomy (GTDB): domain Bacteria; phylum Bacillota; class Clostridia; order Lachnospirales; family Lachnospiraceae; genus UBA3402. The sequence goes on along the minus strand of CAJTUV010000002.1, from coordinate 11,053 downwards.
CTTTCTCTGCGGTGATACACCTGTACAGCTCGTCTTTGCAGACCATCAGCCAGAACTTTCCACACTGCTTACCCATTATCTTGCTTCCTTAAAGTGAGGAAAAATGGCCAGAATCCGAAAATCATCCCAAAGCACTGTATCCTCAAAGCCTATCAACAGTTTCTGGTATATCGCCGCCTATATCCGCCTCTCCCGAGAGGATGGGAATGATGAAAGCTTAAGCGTTACAAATCAGAAAAAAATTATTGGTGAATATTTGGAAACCTATTTTCAGGGAAATTTTACTCTTGTTGATTATTACATAGACGACGGCGTTACCGGAACCGATTACGACCGCCCCAGTTTTCAGAGAATGCTCCACGATATAGAAACAGGAACGATTAACTGCGTTATCTGCAAAAATCTTTCCCGCATGTTCCGAAACTATTCCGATCAAGGCTATTTTCTGGAAAAAATTTTTCCGATGCACAAGACCAGATTTATCACTGTCAGCGATCCCAAAATAGACAGCTACCTTCATCCAGAAGCTCTTTTAGGGCTGGAAATCCCTATAAATGGCCTGATGAACGACCGTTTTGCCGCAAAGACTTCTTTTGATGTACGAGCCACATTTGCAACCAAGCGCAGGAAAGGGGAATTTATTGGAGCCTTTGCTCCATATGGCTATAAAAAAGCCTCGGAAAACAAAAATGCTCTTGTCATTGATGAAGAGGCTGCCAAGGTAGTCCAAACCATTTTCCAATGGTTCGTCTACGAAGGAATGAGCAAAAACGGAATTGCACGCCGTTTAAATGAATTAGGTATTGTCAATCCCACTGCCTACAAGAAAAGCAAAGGTCTGAACTTTTCTTGTCCTCACACCGGCAAAAACGATGGTCTCTGGTCGCCTGGTTCTGTATCCTCTATTTTAAAAAACCAAATGTATACTGGCACTATGGTTCAGGGAAAGCAGACTGTAATCAATTACAAAGTACATCACAAGGTCCCTGTTCCAGAAACAGACTGGTACATTGTCCCAAACACTCATGAGCCAATTATTGAGCAGGCGCTTTTTACAAAGGCCGCCGGCCTTCAGATAAAAGATACCCGAACAGCGCCAGGAGAGCAAAACCTCTATCTCTTGTCAGGATTAATCCTCTGTGCTGATTGTAAAAAATCCATGACACGTCAAAAATCCAAAAATATGGTTTACTATTACTGCCGTACCTTTCGGGATAAATCTAAAAATGCCTGCACCAAACATGCAGTCAAAGAAACTCTTGTTGTAAGCACTGTTTTAACCGTAATCCAAACATTGATTTCTCTGATAGATTCAACCAAAGTCATAGAAAAAATTCTTCAAGCGCCTGTAAAGCAAACGGAATCCTCATGCCTTGCAACCAGGCTCCATCTTCGTCAAAAGGAATTAGAAAAAGTGACGGACATTGTGGACGGACTTTATGACGACTGGAAAAATGGCCATATCTCCAAAGAAGAGTACCATCGCCTTAAGGCAAAATATTCTTCTCAGACCGAACACCTGAAAATAATGATCAAACGTCTTCAGTCTGAGTGCAGCCAAATAGCAGAAAGAGATTCAGAAAACGACCCTTTTCTGTCACATTTTCTTCAGTATCAAAATATAGGGGAATTAAACAGAGGGATACTGGTCACTCTGGTAAAAAATCTTTATATTCATCAAAACGGCGGGATTACCATAGAATTTAACTTTTCTGACCCATATTGTCAGATTATTCTTTAAGACGTCATCTCTCAGAAAGTATTGATACGGTCTTTTTTGCTTTTTAGTTTTTCGTTTTGCATAAACAGATGGAGCCACCGGAGCAACAGGGCCTGCCGGATCAGAAGGCTTACAAGGACCAGCGGGCGCGACTGGGGCCACGGGGCCTGATGGTTCTCAGGGAATACAGGGGCCCACGGGCGCTACGGGACCTCAAGGATTACAGGGATCCACGGGGCCGACAGGCGCTGACGGGCCTCAAGGATTACAGGGACCCACAGGGCCAACAGGCGCTACAGGACCTCAGGGATTACAAGGGCTTACGGGGCCAACAGGCGCTGACGGGCCTCAGGGATTACAGGGACCTACAGGGCCAACAGGCGCTGACGGGCCTCAGGGATTACAAGGACCTACGGGGCCAACAGGCGCTACAGGACCTCAGGGATTACAAGGACTTACGGGGCCAACAGGGCCAACGGGCGCTGACGGGCCTCAGGGATTACAAGGACCTACGGGGCCAACAGGCGCTACAGGGCCTCAAGGATTACAGGGACCTCAGGGATTACAGGGACCTACAGGGGCCGTGGGCGCTACAGGACCTCAGGGATTACAAGGACCTACAGGACCTGACGGGCCTCAAGGATTACAGGGACCCGCTGGACCGACAGGGCCGACAGGGCCAACAGGACCTGCTGGCGAAGCCGGACCTGCTGGAATCGCTGGTGAAACAGGAGCTACTGGACCCACCGGAGAAACTGGCCCCACTGGACCTGCTGGCGGTTTAGCTTCTCTGGGAGGGCGGTACAGTGATGTTCCATCTATCCTAAACCTCGCCGCACTTACCCCAGTGCAAGTGCCACTTGAAACCACAATGCCTTCCATAGACGTAACTTACACTCCTAATAACAGCATCACGGTCGCCAATGCAGGCATTTATGAAATCACCTACTACTTTAACGCCTCGGCTTCCGTTGCGACAACCTTGACCTTTGCAGTACGTTCAAACGGAACCAACATTGCCTCAACCACTGTTTCTCGTCCTTTAGAGATAGGAATCGATTCTTTATTTAGTGGCAGTATCATCATCTCCCTGCCAGCAGGGGCTGTCATTGATATGGCATTGTCTGCTTTAATAGGGGTAGGAATCAGATTGAGCAATGGTGTAAGCTCAACTCTGACGGTAAAGCAATTATCCTGACCATAGGAAGATTTTCAAGAAACGGCATAGCCTCTGCTACGCCGTTTCTCTGTTAAATATTATCAATAATCTTTCATCATCTTCTGAAATTAATCTGTCCGACACTGCTGTCTCATCTCTCAAATGAAAGAATCTTGTCTATAATCCCAAATTCCAATGCCGCCGGCGCTGACAAATAATTATCCCTTTCTGTAGCCGTCTCAATCTCCGCTACCGTTTTTCCTGTGTTCTCTGCCAAAATCCTGTTTAATCTCTTTTTGCTGCTCTCTATGTGGTCCGAAACAATTTTAATATCCGAAGCCTGTCCTCTGACGCCGTTTCCGTGGATGGCTGGCTGGTGGATCATAATCTCCGAATTGGGAAGAGCCATCCGCTTTCCCCTCGTTCCGCCCGCCAGCAAAAACGCTCCGAAACTGGCCGCCATACCAATACAGATCGTACAAACATCACATTTAATAAATTGCATGGTATCATAAATCGCAAAACCTGCCGATATAGAACCGCCGGGACTGTTAATGTAAAGCTGAATCTCCCTTCCTGGGTCCTGAGCTTCCAGAAATAACATCTGTGCAGTTACCACCTTGGCTAAATCGTCACTTACCTCCTCGCCTAAAAACACGATTCTTTCTGAAAGGAGCCTGGAATAAATGTCAAAGGTCTGTTCTCCTCTGCCCGTCTGTTTTATCACATAAGGAATGATACTCATGCTATAAGCCTGCCCTCCGATCCTCCAAAGAAATTCAAAAGCTTCTCCTGCTTGGAAAGAATCACTCCAGCCTTTCTGCATTCCTGAGGCGTACATTGAAACGTCCTGCGAAATGCCTGCGTAAACGCCTGCTGAGAACCATAACCTGCTTCAAAAGCTATTTCCACAATAGGCTGTTTTGTCTCTATCAATTTTCTGGCTGCTTCCCTCAGCCGCCTGTTTCTGATATACTGGTACAGAGTAACCCCTATTTCCTCTTTAAATGTCCGTATCATATAAAACTTCGAATAATTCAGTTCCTTGGCTATCTGATCCAGCCCAAAGTCCTTATCCAGATTCGTTTCAATATACCAAAGTACTCTTTCTGTCATTGCACGATTGCTCATAGAATGAAAGCGCCCTTTCTGTTTTTTATCTGATTATACCTTTGGCCCCGCTCCTCTGTCTTAATTAAAATTGCTCTTCCACTTTCCTGTTCGATATTCTCCAAAGGAAATCAGGTAATTAACCAGCCAGCCAATAGGCACTGCAATCCACACAAACGCAATGCCCCATCTTGGAGCACACGTAATGGCTATCACCACACGGATTCCAAGATTAACCAAATTAGCCACTGTAAACATTTTCATGTCTCCAGCCCCTCTAAGCACGCCATCCGTGATCATTTTCAAACCAATCAGGGCAAAAAACCATCCAATAAATTTTAGATATTTTGTCCCAGTCTGGAAAGCCAGCATACTTCCTTGCTCTCCTAGAAACATCTGAATCAAAGGTCTGTAAGCCAACTCCATCCACAAGCACAACACCACAGCAAACGAAAACACGATTGCGTATCCAGTACGATATCCCTGACGGACTCTGTCATATTTTCCTGCGCCAATATTCTGAGCCGCATAAGAAGACATCACATTTCCCATAGCAGCCATGGGCACCACACAGATGCTTTCTACTCTCATTCCTGCTGAAAAACCGGCCAGCATCTCGGTCCCGAAACTGTTGACCACAGACTGAACCAGCATCATTCCAATAGACACCGTAGACTGCTGCAAAATCGAAGGGAGTGCGATTTTTGTCATATTAGAAAATTCATTCCTATCAAAAAATCCAATACTGCCTCTTTCATCATACTGTTTCATCTCCCTGAGAAAAATACAAAAAGAACAGGCGGCCGAAATCCCTTGAGCAATCAACGTGGCCCAGGCAACTCCCGCCACTCCCATTCCTGCACTGCGAACCAGAATCACATCCAGAATCATATTAAAAACCGAGGAAAAAATCAGCAAATACAGAGGAATCCTCGACTTGCCCAGAGCGTTAAACATAGAAGACAAAATATTATACATAAACAGAAATGGCAGCCCTAAAAAATAAATTCTCAGGTATTTTGCAGCCTGTTCCAGCGCCGCCTGAGGAGTATTTAGCCAGACCATTATCTGGTGAGAAAACAAAAGACCAAAACCACCTAAAACTACGCTCAATACCACAAAGGCCGTAAGCGCCGTCCGCACTGAGCTTTTCATTTTCCCGTATTCCCTGGCCCCAAAATATTGGCTGGTAATCACCGAAGCACCTACGCCGCCGCCAATGGCAATAGAAATAAACACCGTAGTGAGAGAATAAGAAGCGCCTACAGCGGCCAATGCCTGCTCTCCCACAAACCGCCCTACCACAACGGAATCCACCATCGTATAAAATTGCTGAAACAGATTCCCAATAATCATAGGCAGCGCAAATACCAATAAGGCCTTTAGAGGCTTTTCCTGAATCAAATACTCTTTTCCCATTCCCGTTCTCCTTGCATCAACTAATCCTTGTTACCATGTAATTCATAATAAAAAATATACTGCTGCATCACTCCCCGAATCTCCTGATACCGCCGGTTAGGAAATCCACGTTTATAATGTCTCTCCATAGCCTGCTTGATGTGCGTATCCACTGGAAATGCAGATAAATGATGAAGAGCAAACAGGCAGATGCAATCCGCCACCTTCTCTCCCACCCCAAAAAACTTCATTAATTCCTCTCTTGCCTTCTTATAGGGCATTTCCTTTATAGCCTTTAAATCCATCTGTCCAGAATCCACTGCCTTTGCTGCGCGAACCACATATTTACTGCGGTAGCCCAGATTACAGGCCATCAGTTCCGATTCTTCCAAGCCTGCCAAAGCCTGGGGCGTGGGAAATCCCCAGTACCTCTCTCCTTGAGGGTTCCTCCTCTCTTCTCCATAGACTGTGCAAATATTTTCAATGCATCGTCGGATTCGCACAATATGATTCTGTTGAGAAATCAAAAAAGAAATCAGCATCTCCCACAAGTCCTGACGGAGAATCCTGATTCCTCTTCCCCAGTCCGCTGCCCTCACCAGATAAGAATCCCTTGGATTAATCTTCCCTATATACGCCTCATAATCCCCTTCCAAATCAAAATAGGACTTCCAAAAATCCTCAAATTCATCCTCCTCACAGTAGAATGTACATTCCATCCCCTGCTGCTCCATTTCCAGCCATCGCCGCCCTGCAATCATCCAAAAACGGCCGGGCTCCTTTTCCAGCATACGAAAACACTGACCTGACTGGCAGATTTGTGCAAGACTAAAACAGGGAATCGTTCTCTTTATCATTTGCAGGTTCTCCTTCTTTTTCTCATAGCCAGCGTCTGAGCGCCAGAGTGTATCCAAAAGCTTTAGTCAGATACACTCTGGCGCTATCTTACGCTTCTTCCAAAATCTCCATAAACTCTTCTCCGGTAATGGTTTCCTTTTCATACAGATGTTTAGCCAGCTTATCCAGTTTCTCTCTGTTTTCCTTCAAGATCTCCAGTGCCTTGTCATGCTGAGTCTTGACCAGTTCCACCACCCGCAAATCAATCTCAGCCTGAGTTTTCGGCGAACATGCCAAAGAGGAATCGCCGCCCAGGTATTGATTTGATACTGTTTCCAGAGCCACCATATCAAAATCCTGACACATGCCATATCGGGTAATCATCGCTCTGGCCAGTTTTGTGGCCTGCTCAATATCATTGGAAGCTCCTGTGGAAATCGTTTGGAATACCACTTCCTCAGCGGCCCTTCCGCCGGTGTAGGTGGCAATCTTATTCTCAATCTCCTCTTTTGTCATCAGATAATGGTTTCCTTCCTCTACCTGCATGGTGTATCCCAAAGCCCCAGAGGTACGTGGAATGATCGTAATCTTTTGAACCGGAGCCGAATGGCTCTGCTTTGCCGCCACCAGAGCATGACCGATTTCATGGTAGGCCACTGTCCATTTCTCCTTATCTGTCAAAATCGCATGTTTCTTCTGATAACCGGCAATGACCACCTCTATGCTCTCTTCCAAATCGGACTGAGTCACAAATTTTCTCCCACCACGAACAGCCCGAAGCGCCGCCTCATTCACAATATTAGCAAGCTCCGCGCCTGAAGCGCCAGAGGCCATACGTGCGATCTGGCCAAAATCTACAACATCTGCCACCCGAATCTTTTTGGCGTGAACCTTTAGAATCTCCTCCCTGCCTTTTAAGTCAGGAAGCTCCACAGGCACTCTGCGGTCAAACCGTCCCGGTCTGGTAAGCGCTGGGTCTAAAGACTCAGGCCGGTTGGTAGCTGCCAGAATAATCACACCGTTATTTCCCTCAAAGCCATCCATCTCTGTCAAAAGCTGATTCAGGGTCTGCTCCCTCTCGTCATTGCCTCCAACATGACCGTCTCGCTTTTTGCCAATCGCATCAATCTCATCAATAAACACAATACAAGGAGCCTTCTCTTTAGCCTGTTTAAACAGATCCCGCACCTTGGAAGCTCCCATTCCCACAAACATCTCCACAAACTCAGATCCTGACATAGAGAAAAACGGCACATTAGCCTCCCCAGCCACCGCCTTGGCCAACATCGTTTTTCCCGTTCCTGGAGGACCCACCAGCAAGATTCCTTTTGGCATAGAAGCCCCTATCTCCCTATACTTATCTGGAGTGTGGAGATAATCCACAATCTCCGCCAGGTTCTCCTTGGCCTCATCCTCGCCTGCCACATCCGTAAACTTAATTCCCTCTGACGATTTCACATAAACCTTGGCATTGGATTTCCCCATGCCAAACATCATAGAATTGGAACCTGCTGCTTTATTCATCAGTTTTCTGGACATGATCTGCCCCAAACCTACAAAAATCAAAATCGGAAAAATCCAACTGAGCAGAAAGCCAAGCAGCGGAGAGGCCTGCTCAACAATTTCGCTGGAAAATACTGCTCCTGACTCCTTCAGCCGATAAATCAGATCTGGGTCATTCATCAGACCCGTTTTATAAATCTTCGTATCTTCTTTATCTGTAAAGAGAATCTGGTTGCTCTGCACCTCCACTCTGCCGATCTCCCGCTTTTCTGTCATCTCCATAAAAGTTCCGTAATCCACCTGAATAATCTGTCTCTTGGCCAACCAAGGCATAGCCAGAAAATTAAACACCATCAAAATACAAGCCATAAGACCATAATAGTAAATCAGCGGCCTTCTCGAAGGCTTTATCTCATTCATTCCTCTGCTCCTTTCCTGTACATAGATACTTTACAAATAATTATACCCTTCCTTTGATTTTATCATAAAACCTGCAAATACCATAATGAAAATTTTATAAATCGTACAGAACGAAGCTATTTGACTTTGTCGGTTTAACAAGAAATGATTGATTACCCAGAAACTGTCAGCTTTCCATGATCCATCTCGTACACTTCATTACACAGCACTTCTATATCCTCTTTGTTATGGCTTGCCAAAATAATCGTTTTCCCTTCATCCTTTATATTTTAGAAGGATTTCTCTTACATCTTCCACGCCCTGATTGTCCAAACCGTTCATTGACTCATCCAAAATCAGAATATCCGGATTTTCCATAATAGCCTGTGCAATCCCAAGTCTTTGACGCATCCCCAAAGAATATTTTCCGACTTTCTTTTTGCTGCCCGGATCAAGTCCAACCCGTTCCATGCTCTCTTTTATTTCTTTTTTCCCAATCATATTTTTAATACTCGCGAGATAATCGAGATTTTTATATCCACTGTAAGAACTAAGAAAACCGGGAGTTTCAATGATAATTCCTATATTATCAGCAAAATCTGTATCCTTGCCAATTTCTTTACCGCCTACAAAGACTCTGCCGCTGGTAGGTTTCAAGAAACATTGTTAAGAGCAATATCCGAACCAAATTTTTTATTACTTTATCAACTTTTATAATGCTTTCCATAATCTTAAACTCCTTCCATTTCTTTGCCTTTCAAAAAACAGCCGCCAAGCCAATAACAAGCAACAACGATTGTAATTTGCACAATCATTACTCTTATAATAGAGAATCCATACATATCTTCATATAAATTACTCTGTACACACATTCCCCATACTCCAAACATAAACTTTGCACTCTTTCTAAAATGGAAACCACTCAGAAACGTTAAGCCTTCCAGTAACAATAGACCTGCCGGTATCATTTTTTTAATCCTTAAAGTTTCCAAAAAAAGAAATAATGCCGATAAAGTCATGGTATGAACTGTCCATAAAACAAAAATCACTGATATTTCCTTTCGATTTCCTGTAAACATCTGTAATACAAACAAATCAATTATCTTGAACAGCGTCAATAAACCGACTGCTGCAAATCCCCCTTTTAACAAGTTTTTTAAAAAAACACGGTTCCACCACTTCTGTATCCACCCATACCGGACAATAACAAAACGTCTATTCTGCTTATCCATGCCAAGCCCAAAGCCAAGTACCAATAGATAAATCCCTATCGGAAACAGCCAGCATCCCAAAGGAACTAACGGTAGAGTATCCATTTCATCCATAGAAACACCTGCAAACAACCGAAAAAACAAAGACATTCCCACCTATCCCTCCTCCGCCTCATCATTAAAATCTACCCGACCAATTAACCACAAAGAAACAAACGCCAAAATCAATATGACAGCACAAAACAAAACTACAACTTTCCATTGCCCGCCATTTCCATCTATGGCATATCCGGGAATTGCTTTTGCCATGAGAGATAATAAATAGGTAATTCCCTCTTGTTGTAATAAGTATCCTGCAATTTGTATACCGAATACGATCAATATTCCATAAATTTCTTTTAACAAAAGATTGCAAACATAAAGCAAAAATCCGATCAATACCAAATACAGGAATAGAAAGACAAAAGTAATCATAAATGCCTGCGGTACAGTCATTGTTTGCATGATATTCACCCACGGAAATGAAATATTATATTTCACTCCTAAATAATTATTCGTATCCATAGCCAAATGATAAACCGGACTGCTCCACATATTTCCCCAAAATCCAAGCAATATACTGACAGCTACCGATACAACAACTATGCTGGCAACATATAGAAATGTCTGAATCATAATATATTGCAGCATGGCTGCATCCCATTGTTTCCGACTGCTCCTGCATAATAACAGATATGTATTCTTTTTAATAAAAGGAGCATCTGATATCATCAATAACCAGCCAACGACAAGAAACAAAATACTTTTATGATGATGTTCCACTACGACGAATGCTTCCAATACATTAACCGGTTCCCCAGTATCCAATGCATACTGCAAAAACAAATTCAACCAGTATCCAAACAATGTTATTCCCAAAATAAACCCCATAATTACCCGCTTATTATGCTGCTCTTCCAGAAAAGTAGTTTTCGTCATGTAAAAGACCTGCTTTATCCTAGCCATTCCGATACCTCCTTTTCGATCCCCACATGACTACAAATGATACCAGCAAAATGTAAATACATTCCATAAACCCAGACAATGGATAATTGTTCAAATCATCCCCTCGCATAAGATAAATCGGATTCAGTACCGAAATTTTCCCTAACGCCAGCCACATAGCCTCATACAATACAAATGGAGCAATTAACGCCACGTATTTATTGGGAAGCCATACTGCAAATGCAAGGCCTGCCAATGCCCATATACATCCAAATAGAAAACCCAATATCACCTTCCAAAGAAAGATATACCACTCTCCATAGTTTTCTATATAAAAAATCAATGCCGTTCCCGCCATAAGTCCCTCATCACTTCCCGTTGGTATTCCGGGAATACCGAAGCAGTAAGCAATACTCAAAACAATGATAAATGGAATAGCCAGCATGGTACCGCCAGAAAGCGCGACTGTAGCAATACGGGTAAGCGCAAATTTTCTGGGTAACATTCTGGAATAAATCAGTTTTATATATCCGCTGCCATACTCTTCACAAAAGGCAGAGGCATAAGCAAGCCCCTGAAAGATAGCCGCAAACGGTGTAAATCCGGATGCTGCAAATATTTCCATCATAATAAAATAACTGCTTCTGCTCCTGTTAAGCGGCGCATGGAATGCTGCTGACACTAAAATCCATGTAACGATTAAAAGACCCGCCAAAAAACCTTTGTTTTAGG
>CAJTUV010000001.1:126-219543 GCA_910579515.1 uncultured Hungatella sp. | reverse complement strand
AGCAAGGCCAGTCTATCTGAACCGTGAGGACCGTATCAAAGCGCATTTTCTCACATGTTTTCTATCTCTGCTTCATTTTCGGTTATTAAAACGTTCTCTGAAGGACGCTTATACCACGGAACAGTTACTTCAAACCTTAAGAAACATAAAATTTGCAGATATAGAAGAACAAGGATTTATACCTGTATATGAGCGCCAGAAGATAACGGATGACCTTCATGAGACATGTGGATTCCGGACGGACTATCAGTTTATAACAAAACGGAAAATGAAAGGAATTCAGAAAAAAAGTAAGCAAAGATAAAACATTACTATATTTCATGCATACAGCATAAAGTGCTACCGCCCCACTATTTATGAGGGGTTGTGGCACTTGCTTGATTCTTAAAGTGTCAAAAACGAGATTATATCATCTCCTATCTCATTCAGCAACTTAAAACATTTTTCTGAGCCGCATTAAATCAGTCTGAAATGCCTCGCGATTTTATCGCATACCTCTTCTCTTGTGTCTGCTCCATTATCTTCACGCGTAATTGTGAAAAAACCGCTATTGGCCAATTCGTCATAATGCTTTTGGCTGTTAATCAACGCAAGGCCACGTTTATAATTATCCATGACTTCTTCGGGATTGTCGCAGCTACCAATAACGCTGAGAATAAATTGCTTTTCGGGGTCGCTTCGGTCAAAGAAGTGCTCCACACTCATAGACTGCGGCGAGAGCATAACAGCCACATGATCATATTCGGAAATCTCCTTCAATAGTTCAACAGGAATATTCGTATCCACAATTACCTTTTTGTCTCTTGCTATGGAAATAAGTTCGGCAACTTCAAACCCTGCGCCTTCTTTGGCCGAGCTATAGATCCAGCGCTCATACTCTTTTGGCGATCGAGTGACAAAATCTTTCCAATCGGTAAGGCTTTTCCTATAGCAAAGATCGGGCTGTACATCGGGTGTCGCCACAGCGTCTGATACTGCAATATAATAGTTTTCTCCGCAAAAAACCATATCATATCGGCTGGCAAGCATTTTCGCCGTTGTTGACTTTCCTGCATAAGCCGTACCTGTAATGAAATATACATTTTTCAAATAATACTTTACTATGTTATTTTCGATTCTCAACGCGACGCACCTCCGTAAATTCTTTCATAAACTTCTCCTTGCTGCTTCCAATTTGTAAAGCCAATTCGTAAGCAATTCCGATAGTGAGGACAGACAAACATTTTGGCCCGGATTTAAAAAATAAAGGAATCAGCTTTGGCTTCTTTTCCTTAACGGTCCTCAAATAGGTAAGAAACGCCTCCACTGTCTCAGGAATTTTCATTCCCAGCTCTTCTAACACTGGTTGACTGTACCACATCTTTCCCCATATCCTCTTGAACGACATTTTACAGCCTGTTTCACTGTCGCCCTAACGCCCTCTTTCCCATTCCCCAACAGAATCTCCAATCCGTGGAGCCCTAAAATCTTCTTTGTCAAAAACAACCCCATCCCTAGATGTCCCTGCCTCTTTCCTCTGCTCTTATCCCCCATATAGAATAAATCAAAAGCGTGAAGAAGTTCTTCTTCTGTCAAAAATTTTCCCGTATTTTCAATCACACACTGTTCCTTCCCCATCTCAACCGTAATCCTGCCGCCCAAAACATTATAGTCCACCGCATTGCAGACCAGATTCCATACCGCCCTGGAAAGATACTCCCTGTCTCCTTTTACTCTAAAATCCTCTTTTCCCTCATACTGAACGCAAATGTTTTTCTCCTTTATCACAGGCCCAAATTTTTCTACCTGTTCCCGAACCAAATCCAAAAAAGATACCTCTTCTTTTTTTAACGCAAACTCCTCAGAGTCCAGTTTAGACAGCTCAATCATTTCCACCACAAGCCGATCCATCTCCTCAGTCTGTCTGATAATCTGAGAAAGATAATAATCCCGTTTCTCCTCCAGATTGTGCTCAGCCAGATTTTCTGCAAAATTTCGGATAATGCCCAGAGGAGTCTTTAACTCATGGGCCATAGCATTCGTCATATCCCGCCTGGTCTCCTCCAGGACGGCCTGTCTGTCATAAACCTTGTGAAACGCAGCGATAATTTTAGTCATACAGGCAAGAGCCAGCACAAATCCTGCCAGATAGACATATTTCATATAATCCACAGCCGCTTTCCACGGACAGGCCTCCATGCGGATTTCCATATAGACAAGGGGATCGCCGATCATGCCTAGTTGAAGCTGATATCTTCCTCTGTAAAAAAGCCCGTCAGAATCCACGATCATCTCAGGATACTCAGCGCCTGCTTTCCACTCAAAAATTCCTTCCACAGGATAGTCATGGAGATACTGGCTGACGGCCCATCGATGCCATCCCTCATAAGAACCATTGGCACAATTCAGATAGGGAAACAGGATTGAACCGCTTTTGATCTGTCCGTCGCTCTGTTTTTCGTCGCTGATCAAAGGATTGGTCCACTGCCATACAATTTTACTGTCTGTTTCACAATAACTTCTGCCTCCAAGCTCCTCTCCAGTGGCATAATCCACAGTTATGCCTATTTCCATACTGTAAATGGTTCCGTCTAAAGGGTCTTTATAATGCTCCTCATCTTCTCCTATTTCCGACTCTTCTTTCCAGGTAATCTCCTGAACAATCACTGCCCACAGCGTTTCCTTATCTGGAGAAACCTGAATGGAAATCCGGTACTTATCTGGCCTCTGTACAGAAAAAGTCCGTATATTGTCCCACTCATACTTTACCAGCTCCTCTCTCTCCTTCAGGGAAAGATAGTCCTCCAGCTCATACGTTGGCTCTTTCCTGGTAAAATCTGTGAAAACAATGGTGTTTCCGCCCGCACTCCCTTTCGTGGTCTTTGTCAACAGCCTTTTCTTCTCATCATAAAACGCTGCCGAAATTTGAACATCCTCATCCTGAACACCCCATAAAAAATCTTTCAGCACTTTCTCATAATCAGCTCCGTTTTCTTTATCCAGTTCCCCATCTACCCTGCGGCACAAAGAAACTGCTGCCTCCTCCAGCTCCTGGTTGTATTCCTCTACAAACTTTTCCTTCACCAGCCAGGTAGACAAAACCATAACCATAAAATACATGACCCCAAAGCCAAGTACCACAGGCTTTATAAATCTCTTCTTTTTCCCCTTCATTCTTCCACCTCCAGCCGATAGCCGGATTTGGGAACGGTTTGAATCGAGCAGCCGCAGGAGCCCATAGCCTTTCGCAGCTTTTTAATATGATTGTCAACCACACGTTCGTTTCCGTCAAAATCATATCCCCAAAAGCGAATCAGAAGCTGTTCTCTGCTGTAAATCCTTCCCGGGTTCTCCAAAAAGAAAACAAGCATGTCATACTCCTTTGGCGGAAGCCCCAAAATCTTCCCCTGTTTCCACACCTTATGACTCTTTACATCAACCTTTAATGTGCCTGCCTCCAAAAAGGAAGTTTTCCTCTGAATCCTTCCTGTAAGAGCCATAGACTTTGCATAGAGCACAGGCAGGGAAAAGGGCTTTGTCACATAATCATCCGCCCCCAGGGAATAGCCGTTTAGCTTATCCTCCTCCATAGCTCTGGCTGTGATAAAAATCACAGGCACGTCGCTGTTCTGCCGGATTTTTTTGCATAAAGAAAAACCATCCATAAAGGGCAGCATCACATCCAACAAAATCAGATGAAAGCTTTCCCTCTCTAACCGCCTTATGGCACGGATTCCACTTTCTTCTGTCTTCACCAGCCACCCTTTGCTGGTAAAGTAATCGGCTGCAGCTTCTGCTATCAGGCAGTCGTCCTCCACAATCAGAAGTCTTCGTTCCATGTTCCTTCTCCGTTATCGGTCTTTTTTGATGGTTTTACTTTATCACTTCCATATATCCTTTTTGTATCCTTTTTACGAAAATACTTTTTCTAACGCCTCAAACAAAGTCTCAATTTCAATGGGTTTGGCAATATGGGCATCCATCCCCTGCCTGAGCGCTTCTTCCTTATCCTCCTTAAACGCATTGGCCGTCATGGCAATAATCGGCACGGAAGCCAGCTTTTTATTCTCCAGTCTGCGGATCTCTCTGGTAGCCTCATAACCGTCCTTTACCGGCATCCGCACGTCCATAAGCACAAGCTGATAGTAGCCCGGCTTTGAGTTTTTCAGCATATCCACGGCAATCTGTCCATTTCCGGCTATATCTACAGTAAAACCGGCGTCTGTCAGAATCGTCTCTGCAATCTCCTGATTCAGCTCATTATCCTCAGCAAGAAGAATGTGACCTGTATATTGTTCCACCGGCTTTTTGGCGCTGTCTGTCTTCGGTCCGGCTGGATTTCCTACAATAGACTTCAGACATTTTCTTAAAGCCGAAAGGAACAGCGGCTTGCCGCAAAAAGCAGTGACGCCTGCTTCCTTTGCCTCCTCCTCAATATCAGACCAGTCATAAGAAGTCAGGACAATAATGGGCGCTTCCTCTCCTGCCTCCTTGCGAATCCTTCTGGCTACTTCCACGCCGTTCATATCTGGCAAAAGCCAGTCAATCATGTAGATGCAGTAATTGTCGCTGCGCATAGCCGCGTGGCGGGTGCGAAGCACGGCTTCTTTTCCGGAAAGCGTCCACTCTGCCCGCATTCCAATCTGCTGAAGCATGTAAGACACGCTGTCACAGCTGTTAAAATCATCATCTACCACCAAAGCCCTGCGTCCTTCCAGCTCTGGAATGATCTGTGACTCCTTTACCTCGGCATACAGTCGGAAGGTCAAGGAAAGCGTAAACTCCGTTCCCTCCCCCTCTTTACTCTCCACGGAAATAGAACCGTTCATCATGTCCACAATATTTTTTGTAATCGCCATGCCAAGACCGGTCCCCTGAATCCCACTAATGGTAGAAGTTTTCTCCCTGGAAAACGGCTCGAATATGTGCTGGGCAAATTCCTGACTCATCCCCAAGCCAGTGTCTTTTACATGGAACTCATAATTGGTATAACCAGCCGGAGCCCCCTGCTTTTCTGTAAGCCGCAGACTTACAACGCCTCCTGCCGGCGTAAATTTCACCGCATTTCCCAAAAGGTTTAAAAGAATCTGGTTTAACCGGAGCCGGTCACAGTAGACCTCCTCATTTAAAACATCCACCGCATCCATTTGAAGTTCCAACTGCTTGGCACGGATATCTGCCTGCAAAATATTGCGCAGCTCATAGAGAATTTCCGGCATGCTGCACGGAGCCTCCTCAAGCTGCATCTTGCCGCTTTCAATTCGGCTCATATCCAGAATATCATTGATCAGGCTTAAGAGATGGTTGCCTGATGTCATAATCTTCTTTAAGTACTCTTCCACCTTCTCGCTGTTTTCAATATGACTGATAGCAAGCGTAGTAAATCCTACAATGGCGTTCATTGGGGTGCGGATATCATGGGACATATTGGAAAGAAAGATACTCTTTGCCTTATTGGCCCGATTGGCCTGAGAAAGGGCATCTTCCAGTAGGAGATTCTTCTCCATCTCGTTGCGAACCTCCTCGTCCACACTGCGCAGTCCCAAAACAATGGTATGGCTTTTACTCCACCCGCCTGTGCGCACGGCCTTCATCTGAAAATACTTGATTTCCCCATGAACGCACGCCCGATAGTTAATATAGAGCAGCAATTTTTCTGACAGCTCTTCCTCCAGACGGCTTCTGCGCAGCGACTCCCGCACCAGGTTTTGATCCTCCTCGCAGACAAATTCCTGTATGTATTTCTCCATGCTCTCTTCCAGAGAAATCTTTCCGTCAAAGGCAGAACCAAATCTGCTGCCATCCTCATCGTTCATCCGCAGAGCGTTTCCTTCACCTGTGCACAGGTCAAAAAAGCAAACCAGATTATAGTCGATGGTCAAAGCCTGAATCAGCTCTATATGCCGCCTTCTGGCTTCCAGACGTGCCAGCTCCTCCTGCTGCTTCTGGGCTGTGCAGTCTAAAAAGAAACGCTGGCAGATCAGCTCTCCATTTTCCCGGATAAGCTTAGCATTTCCCATAAGATGAAGGATTCCCTCATTTTTATGCTGAATCCGATATTCCAGGCTGACACTGTCTCCTTCTTTCTTTAAACTGCGGATATTATCTAAAAGCCTTGCTCTGTCCTCTGCCACAACTGCGGCAGAACACAAATCAAATCCCTGAGACATCAGTTCCTCCAATGACTCATGGCCTAAAATCTGAAGGGCTGCCCGATTCACGCTGATGACTCTTCCCCCATCCAGTGAATGGGTAATCACGCCGCAGTCCATCGTGGTAAAAATCGTTTCCAGCGTATGATTCTTCCTGATCAGCTCCCTTTCATAAGCCCTTTCTTTTGTAGCGTCAATGGCCACTCCCACAGTACCCATTACACTTCCATCCACATTGTACAGAGGAGACTTATAGGTGGTCAATAGCCGCTCTCCCTCGCCGGTCATGATTGTCTCCTCTGACACCCAGGTCTTTTTTGTGGTCATCACCACCCGCTCAGACTCAATACAGGCAGGGTCGTCTTGCTCTACATTCCAGATATAAGCGTGTCCTCTCCCCTCCACCTGCTCTTTTGTCTTATTAACCGTTTTGCAGAAGCTGTCGTTTACCTTCTCATGGATGCCATTTTTATCCTTATACCAGATCAGGTTCGGAACGCTGTTGATGGTAGAGTCCAAAAAATGGCTGGTCTGCCAAAAATCCTTATCCTTCTTATACTCCTGCTGCCACTTAAGGAAACGAAACGTAAGCTCTGCCTCTGTCATTGGCAAAATCCAAAGATCTTTTACCACCTGTAAATCCTCTTGCAAAGCCAAAAACTGCTCCTTTTCAATGAGAAGGATCAACTGGGCAGAGTCCGCCATGTGCTCTCTTAAGATTTGAAGCTCTTCCCTCTCATTTTTATTCTGTAAATCGGCCAGAATCACATCCGCCTTTGACGCCAGAGAGCCGTCTGCTCTGTCACTTTCAAAAAAACTGTGAGTAAAGGCTTCCAATGGGGGCATCTGTTTTAAGACCTTTGCCGCCTCGTTAGAAAGCCCTGCAAGGTAGATGTGAATATGACAGTGGTACATATGTCCTTCCTCCATGTTTCAAGATTTCTTTGGATAGAAATCAGGTTGATTCCATTATTATACCATCTCAGCCTTTGTAAAACAATCTCTTTCTCTTTTTGTGTCGTAACTTCTCAATATCCGTACCGTTTACGATTTTTCAAAAACAAAGCCCCTGATAAGAAAAGAGCCATAAGTTCCGCCACAGGCGTAGCCAGCCAGATGCCGTTCACCCCTAAAAGCAGCGGAAGCACAAGCATAGTAATGAACATAAACACAAAAGACCTGGAAAACGCCAAAACCGCCGATACCACTCCATTGGACAGAGCGGTAAACATCCCGCTGGCAAAAATATTAAAACCAATGAAGACCAAAGCAGCCGTACAAATCCGATTCCCCGTCACTGCCAAATCGTACACCGGATTATCTGGTCTGGCAAAGACCGACACCAAAGGCTTTGTCAGCAAAAACGAAGCTGCCACCGTAATCACGGAGATTTTAGCAATCACTTTGAGACTGACTGCCACCAGTTTTTTCAGCTTCTCATGATTCTGTTCCCCATAATAAAAACTGAGCATAGGAGCTACCCCATAAGAATATCCCGTATACAGAGAGCTTGCAAACATCAGCACATACATAATAATTGTGACGGCCGCCACTCCATCCTCCCCCACATAGTGAAGCATGGTCCAGTTAAACATCATGGTCACAATTCCGGTCACAAGAGCAGTGGCCATTTCCGAGCTTCCGTTTGCGGCTGCATTTGCCAGAACACGAAGCCGAAACACAGGTTTCTTGAAGTGAAGGAGACTTTTCTTTTTTCCAAAAACCACCAGCCCCACAACCATTGTGACACTATACCCCAGACCTGTGGCAACTGCCGCGCCGCCAATTCCCATATGGAATCCTGCAATCAGCACATAATCAAGAATCATATTTAAGACACCCCCTGCCACAGAGCAGATCAGGGAAAGAGTCGCCTTTTCACTGGCAATCATGTACAGCGTAAAATTATTCATCAAAAGAATCGGAACCGTAAAAATCAAATAGCGGCTCAAATATTCCCTGCAATAATGAACAACATCCTCAGACAGATTCATTGCTGCAAAAACAGGCCCTGTCAGCCAAACCCCAAGGCCCCACATTACAAATCCCACAAACACATTTACCAGTATCAAAAAGGTAAAGTCCTCTCTGGCCTCCTCTACCTTCTGCTCCCCCATTTTTTTCATTATAACAGCGCTTCCGCCTGTGGCAAGCATAGTAGAAATGGCGGTGACAAGCTGAATCACCGGCGCTGTCAGATTGATTGCCGAGAGTGCCTTTGTACCGATCAAATTAGACACAAACAAGCCGTCCACCATGGTATAAAACGACATAAACACCGTCATGGCAATGGTTGGCACCACAAATTTAAAAATATTTTTTAAGGTTACAGGTTTTTCGTAAACATTTTGACTCTCCATTTTTTCCTCCATCCTCTTGTCGTTTGCTCCTGTATATAGTATCATAAAGGATACAGTAACTGTACAGTCAAGACCAAATTTGAATTTCAAGAGGTAACAGATAAAATGAAGGATCATCACAAGCTTCTCACCATCGGCCAATTTGCCGCCATGCATGGAATCAACAAAAAAACTCTCATGTGGTACGATGAAATCGGATTATTAAAACCTGCGTTTATTCATCCAGAAAACGGATATCGCTTCTACACGTACTATCAGAGTCCCATATTGGAAACCATTCTTCTCCTGCGGGAATTGGACGTCTCCATCAAGGAAATACAACAATTTATGAAAAACCGCTGTGC
This sequence comes from uncultured Hungatella sp., assembly GCA_910579515.1. Lineage (GTDB taxonomy): Bacteria > Bacillota > Clostridia > Lachnospirales > Lachnospiraceae > UBA3402. The sequence continues at coordinate 210,708 of CAJTUV010000001.1, read as the reverse complement.
CAGCAGCTTAAAAATACTGTTGGAAGAAAAAATCAAAGATCTGGACTCCCAAATCGCTCATCTTTTGGCCGTTAAAACCACCTTACAATCACACCAAAAGAATATGACTACCCTTCTGACTATGGATTTATCTGAAATCACCATCATCGAAAAAAAGAAGCGCCGCCTTGTCACAGTGGACATTGGCAAAGACGCTTCCTTTGAAGAAACCGTGGAACGAATTACGGCCGAAACAGAAAAACATCATCTGGGCCGCCTCCACCACGCTTCCTACGGTTCCATGATTCCCGTTTCCAGCCTGGAAAAAGGCGACTATGACGATTACACGAAACTTTTTATCGAACTGCCTAACCTTACAGAGAACGCCCATTTCCATGCAGCGCCTAAGGGACGGTATTTAAGAGCTTTCCATCAAGGAGACTGGAACGCCATTCCCCAACGATACAAAGAAATCTTTGCATTTGCCAAGAAACACCACCTGACCCTCTGTGAGTATTCCTACGAAATGGGTATCAACGAAAATGTGATTGACAGGATAGAAGACTATATTGTTCAGATTGAGATTCCCATACTGTAAGTCATCTCACAACACTCCAATGGCTTCTCTCACACTCCGCACCCCAATAAGACGAAGCTTATCCGTCTTATTCATCTTATCCAGACAAATCTGAGGCAGAATGCATGTCTCAAATCCCAGCTTTACCGCCTCATGAACCCTCTGCTCGGCCATAGACACAGCCCGCACCTCTCCAGACAGTCCCACCTCTCCAAAAACAATGGTGCTGGCTTCTACCGGTCTGTCCTTTAGACTGGACACCAGAGCCATTAAAATCGCCAGATCCAGCGCAGGTTCATTCATCTTCATGCCCCCTGCTATATTCACATAGGCGTCATACCGCCCCATCTCATAGTGGCATCGCTTCTCCAAAACCGCCATCAAAAGATTCACCCGATTGTAATCGGTACCGGCGCTTGTCCGTCTGGGAATGCCTAAATTGCTCTGAGTCACCAGAGCCTGGACCTCCAAAAGAATGGGCCTGGTGCCTTCCATAGCGCAAGCCACCACTGCGCCGGAGGCTCCCTTGGGCCTTCCCTCCAGCATAAACTCCGAGGGGTTCTCCACCTGAATAAGGCCCTCCTGCCTCATTTCAAACACGCCGATCTCATTAGTAGAGCCAAACCGGTTTTTTACTCCCCTTAAAATCCGGTAAGAGGCATGACGGTCCCCTTCAAAATAAAGTACGGTGTCCACCATATGCTCCAACACCCTGGGGCCTGCCACCACCCCTTCCTTAGTCACATGACCCACAATAAAAATGGTGATTCCGTCTCCCTTTGCAATCTGCATGAGAAGGCTGGTAGATTCCCTAACCTGGCTCACACTTCCGGGCGCGGAGGCGATCTCCTCCCGAAACATGGTCTGAATGGAATCAATGATCACAATATCCGGCTTCACCTCCCGAATCGTCTCTCCAATCACATCCAGACTGGTCTCACAGAGAAACAGAAGCTCCCCTGTCACCGTTCCGATTCGATTGGCGCGCAGCTTAATCTGTTTTAAAGACTCTTCTCCTGAGATGTATAGAACCTTCTGCCCCTTGGCGGCAAGATTTCTGCACACCTGCAAAAGCAAAGTGGACTTTCCGATTCCCGGGTCTCCTCCTACTAAAACCAGAGAGCCGCCTACCACGCCTCCTCCTAAAACCCGATCCAGCTCCTGATATCCGGTGGACACCCGATCCTTCTCCTCAATGGAAATTTCCGATAAAAGAGCAGGCTTTGCCTTCTGAACAGGCCGAATTCTTCCACTGGCAGAATCCTTCTTCCCCGTAGGCTCCTCCACAAACGTATTCCACTGTTTACAAGCCGGACACTGTCCCATCCATTTTGCAGACTCATATCCGCATTCCCCGCAAAAGAATGCGGTAGCTTTTGCCTTGGCCATTTTCCTACCTCTCGTTCACACGCTTTGCCAAAACATCCACCAATTCTCCCACATCATTGACGCCCTGGATCTCGCCCATGGTAAACTTTACTCGAAACGTAGTCTCAATCTCGTGAATCAGGCTTAAGTGAGTCAGACTGTCCCAATTTTCCACATCCGCGGCTGTGGTACTCTCCGTAATCTCTAATTCATCATCCTCAAATACCTCTCTGCAAAGCTCCTGAATCTGCTCTAACATCTGTTCTCTGTCCATTGTCATCCTTCCTCCTTTATAAACACACTTTTCTCCACATAATCCTGAACCTTCAGGCTGTACTTGTTCTCCTGCGTCTCAGTAAATCCCATGGTCTTATAAATGTCCTGAACCATCTTATTTTTTGGAGTAGGAAGATATTCCGCTTTTAAGGTGGTAAACCCTCCCTTTCTGGCCGTCTCCACCATGCGGTTTACAATAAATTCCTCCATCCCCCGTTTCAACACCCGACAGCTCATAAGCCAGGTGTCAACAAACAGCTCTTCTTCTGACAATTTTTCCAGAATCACCACGGCCACCAGACCGTGATCCCCGAATTTATCCCGAAGAGTGTAATACAGCGTAAGGTATTTCTCATCTTCTGCAATTCGCGCAATCTCGTCCTCCGTATATCGGATGGTCCGAAGATTAAACTGGTTGGAGCGCTGGGTAAGCTGAGCGATTCTCGCATATCTGACAGGCTCAAAGGGTTTTGCCTCTCCCGCCATCTCAAGGCTTTTTAAATACTCGTCAATGGATTCGTAGGTAAGCTCAAGTTTCTTTCTCTCAAACTCCGCCTGATACTGTCTGGTCCTGTCCGCGCTCTCCCCTACATAGGATACAGTGTCAAAATAATTGCACTGCTGCAAAAATCCCAGATACAAAGCCGGATCCTCGGGAAGCTCTGGCACCTCAATCTCCGGTATCATCTGTCTCACAAGGTTTCTCTCAAACGGATTGTCGTCCAGAAAAACCATGGAATCCATGCCGATATTTAACGTCTCCTGGATTCTTCTTATGTTGGTTGCCTTGTCTTCCCAGTTGGCAACAAAGACCGAGATATCCGATAACCGCAAAATCATCTCCTCATGGTGGAGGAACGGCTCCTTTGCCGTATCCTCGTTGTTTTTGCTGCAAACTGTCAGGATGACGCCACATTCCTTTAACTGTTTTAACCACCGCTGGAAATCAGAAAATGCGTGACCTCTCCCCAGTTCTCCGATTTCGATGCCGCCCATGCCGTCGTCTCCGATGACTCCGCCCCAAAGGGTGTTGTCTAAATCTAACACCACACACTTTTTAATCCGCCCCGCCATGGCAAGAAGCACATCCACCACAGCCTTAGCCACAAAAGGAAGGGCATCTAAGGTAACGGTCATTTTAGCATTGTAGTACAAGGCCGCGTCGTAAAACTGATTCTGTCCCATCTGAACCTGAACAGACAAAAGGTCCACTGGATAGACCTCCCGCCTCGTTCTCATCGCTTCCCCTAATAAGTAGTTCAGTTTCCGAATCTGATAAATAAAAGAAGTTTCCACCTTACAGGAATACTGGCCTAAAGCCTTGTCGTCAATCTCCGTAAAATTGGGCTGAAGGATTCTGGCGCCAATATTTGCAGAAATCAAATCCCAATAATGAGAAAGCCTCTCCATAACCAGATCTGCAAACCCACTCCTCTGAGCGGCGTCAAGGTCCAGAAACTCCTCATACAATTTGTCTGTGGCCAGCCACAAAATCACATACTCCGGCCCAAACTCACACACCTCTGACGCCGGATTGATTAGCTGGGCCTCAATCTGATTGTAATCTGCGTCATACAGATTCAGATTCAGTCCCTTCTTCTTTGCAAAGCCGCAAATCGCCATGGAAAAAAACTGAGTGGCACAGTTTCCCAAAACTGCCGCTTTCACTTCCTTTCCCTCTATCTGCTGTTTTGCCGCCTTTTTTAATTCCATAAAAGAATACACGCTTTGTTCCTCCTTATTAGAACACTTCATACAGAAATGCAGAATACCCTGCGCCAATGGCATAACAAAAAGCCACTCCTGCCGCAGCCAGAAGCCCTAAACGATACGCCGCCCTGGTCACATCGTTTCTCTCAAACACGTTTCCTTTTATCCAGCCATACACAGGGAATATGAACACAATGCCCATAAATAAAGCAAACAATTCGTAATTATCAAATTCGTGGAAAAAATACAGCTTGTCCGTCGTATCCCATACCACCATCTTTTTCCAGTAGTCCAGAGCATTTCCTATACTCTTTGCCCTGAAAATCACCTGGCCGAACACAAAAGCAAAAATCACCAGAAGCCGGTCCCCGATTCTCTGGGAAAGACTGAGTTTCTTCTTTCCCTTTTCCTTCCTTTTCTTTCTTCTCTGTTTCCGATAGAAATCTCGGATTCTTTCAAAGGCAATAAACACAAAATACCACATTCCCCACAGGAAATACTTTAACCCGCTTCCATGCCAGATTCCTGTCAATGTCCAAACTGCAAATAACGAAAGAAGGTCGCAGGCTAACATCGGATGCTTTAAAACGCCGATCCAGTTCTTTTCAAGCAAGAATCGGGACACTGGCATATACACATAATCCCGAAACCACTCTCCCAAAGAAATATGCCATCTCCTCCAATACTCTCCCACAGATGCTGACAGGTAGGGATGATCAAAGTTTTCAGGAAGTCTAAAGCCGGCCATCCTTCCCAGACCCACAGCCATGTCGCTGTATCCTGAAAAATCATAATAAAGCTGGACCAGATAGGAAATAAGCCCAATCCATGCGGAAATAGTCCCAACCCGTTCTACATGAGAAAAAGAATACAAGACAAGCCATTCCACCCGATCCGCGATCATGACTTTTTTCACCATTCCCTTGATGAAGCGCTCCAGCCCTGCATTTAAACTGTCCAGATCCACCGTTCTGTCCAAAAGCTGAGATTCAAAGTCGGTATACCGCATAATAGGCCCCTGAATCACCTTGGGAAAAAACAATACGTATAAAAGTACGTTGCTGATTTTTTTCTGCGCCTTACATTTTTCCCAGTAAACGTCCAAAAGATAGGAAAGGATCGAAAACGTGTAAAACGAGAGTCCTAAAGGAAGGGCGGGAGACTGGACCGATTCGCTGCCAGACACTCTTGCCCAAAGGTTGAGACACTCTGGAAAAAGTTGAAACAAATATTTATAGAAAAATAAGACGCTAAGATTAAATGCCAAGGCAATCCACAAAATCCCACGCCTGGCAGTTTCTGTCCTGGCTTTCTCAATCAAAAGGCCGGCCCCATAAGCCAAAACGGCCATTCCTGTGATTAATGTCAAGAATTTCACGCCGCACCAGGCATAAAAGATCATGGACATAAGACACAAAAACAGATTCTGCCACCGATTTTTCAAAAGAAAATTTATCACAATACAGACGGGGAAAAAAAGAATCAAAAAAACTGCTGATGTAAACGACATGGTATGCTGTTTCCTCTCTGGTTACTGATTGGCTTTTAAGAGAGCCTGGTTGACATAATCGACAAATTTTACATGGGTTGGATAAATGCCGCTGTCCGCCTGCTGCTCCATGACAATCAAGTCATTGTCCCGGATATGCTCCATCACACCGATATCCTCCGGCGTGTCTTCAGCCGTAAAATCCTTCGCCAAAAGTCCTTCCTCATTAAAGGTAAATAAACCTGTAAAATATTGCTGGAAGGTCAGACTGTCAAACGCTCTCTCCTCCACTCCCTGATACATGGCGATCGTAAACAGGGCTCCATAGCTGGTTCCAAACCAGTAGACATTTGTATCGCTGATTTTCGGATATTCAATCACCGGCGACTGATAGCGAACATCCTGATTATGCTTGTACAAAACATTTTGGGTATTCAAAATATCCAAATCATAATGACAAACCTCATCCGAGATGCCTACTACATTAATTTGGGGATAATCAATCCCCGCAGTCATGGGGCCAATCCCTGAAAAAATAGCATTCATCTCTGCTGCACAGGCGGTAAAGGTCCAGTGATGTCCGGTTTTAGCAAAGGCGTCAAAATCCGCCTCCTCCTTCATTCGCAGAATATCCTCTGTGGTGTCGTAATAATGAACTCCGTATTTGTCAAAGGCTTCCACCAGTCTGACGTGAGCGCTCCTTTTTCTGTCCACGCCGTACCTCACAATAATCTGCTCATACCATGGCAGATATTCTGGATAAATCTCCACCTTATTGGGAGTCAAGATATACACAAACTTCTTTCCCGCAGATTCAAGACTCGTCTGCAACTGAGAAACATTACTGGCAAATTTCTCATATTCCTCTGTGGCGACCTCTTCTTCATGCCTTCCCAGATACCGCTCAACCTGTGAGGCGGAAAACAGATATCGGTCTTTTCCGCAAATCCATCCCCCTGATCCGTCATGAAACAGGCTGTATTTGATCTGGTTCCGACAGCTTACCGCCATAGATTGTCCATAAAAATTGTTTGTAAACCATTTTCCCCACTCCTCCTGAAACGAACCGTTTAAGATCCCTTTCACTCCAATCTCTCCCGTATATGGAGTAAATTTAAGATCTGACGATCCGTTTCCCGGACGAAACCGAATCAGAGAGGCCAAGAATAGAAAACATAAGGCTCCCAGGATTCCAAATGGCAAAATTTTCTCATAGATCCCTTTTAACTTCATATCTCAACGTACCTCAATCAAAAACGGCTTCTGTCTGGTTCGGGACCTTAAATGCCCCTCCTCTTTCAGAAGCCTTTCTCGTCACGCCCTACCGTCTCTCTATCCTGACTTTGGCAGTCACGCCTTCATTTAACTCCACACTGCAGTTTAGCTTGCCGCTCATATTGGTTTTCATACTTCCTACAGCCACGTCGTCCACAAACACCTCATATTTCATGTCATCTTCCAACTGAACCGTAATCTGTACATCTTTTGCACCTTCCACCAGAAACTCCACGCCCCAGTCTGCCGCCACAAAATTCCTTACTGTGGTCCCAGGAACAGACTCATAGACAAACATTCCATTTCGCTCCAGTTTGGTAATTTCATAGAAAGTCTTAATCTTATATAAGTCTCCATCCTGCTCAAAGTTGTCCAACTTGGATTTCTTTTCCAGTTTATAATTGCCAAAACTAATGCTTTTGTCCGCCTCTGTGCGGATTAATTCTTCCACCACTGGCATGTTTTTCACCCTCCTAGTATTCTTATGTCGCTTATCCTCTTTTGGTTGGTACTTTTCATTATACACGAATTTTGTAAAAATGACCAGCGCATTTTACTGTTTCTGCAAAGTCTTTTCCGCTTTTAAAAGAAATTCCAGGTTGTCTCCCACTTTGGTGATTTCCACCTGATCGCCTTCCCGCACTTCTCCTTCCAGAATCTTTTCTGCCAGACGGTCTTCTACCTGGCTCTGGAGAGTCCTGCGTAAGGGTCTGGCTCCATACTTTTCGTCAAATCCTTTCTCAATCAGGAAGCTTCTTCCCTCCTCTGACACATGAAGATCAATTCCCATCTGCTGTCTGGTCCTCTTATTGATAGCTTTTAACATGATGGACACAATCTCCTTTAAATTCTCTTTATTCAGAGGATGGAAGACGATCATTTCATCAATTCGGTTTACAAATTCCGGCTTAAACAGCCGCTTCACCTCTTCCATGACGCGTTCCTTCATAAACTTATAGTTTTCCTTCTCATCATCTACAGACAGGAACCCTAACCGTTTCGGAGAAATAATATTTTCCGCTCCTGCATTGGAAGTCATAATCAGAATGGTATTTTTAAAGTCAATCTTTCTTCCCTGGGCGTCTGTGATATGGCCGTCATCTAATACCTGAAGAAGAACATTAAACACGTCGGGATGAGCTTTTTCGATCTCGTCAAACAGAATCACAGAATAAGGATTTCTGCGGACCTTTTCGCTTAATTGCCCGCCTTCCTCGTAGCCTACATAACCTGGCGGAGAACCGATCATCTTGGAAACGCTGTGTTTCTCCATATATTCTGACATATCAACACGGATTAACGCATTTTCTGTTCCAAACATTGCCTCTGCCAATGCCTTGCACAGCTCTGTCTTTCCAACGCCCGTAGGCCCTAAAAACAGGAACGATCCAATGGGGCGCTTTGGGTCTTTTAGTCCCACTCTTCCCCTGCGGATTGCCCTGGAAACCGCCGATACCGCTTCCTCCTGTCCCACAACTCGTTCATGAAGGATGGACTCCAGCTTCTTAAGCCGCTCTGACTCCTCTTCCTCCAATTTCCGAACCGGAATCTTTGTCCAGCCTGAAACCACATCCGCAATCTCGTTTTCTCCTACAACCAGCTTCCTGGAATGCTTTTCCTTCTGCCATTTATCCCTGATTTTTGCAATCTTCTCCCGCTTCTTTTCCTGCTTTTTCTTAATCTCTCCAGCCTTTTCATAGGCTTCAGACATAATGGCCTTTTCCTTTTGTCTCTCCAGATTTTCAATTTCTTTTTCCAGGATCTTAATCTCTTCCGGCTCTACAAAATTCGTAAGACGAAGCTTGGAGGAGGCCTCATCCAACACGTCTATGGCCTTATCTGGAAGAAAACGATCGTTAATATATCTGGCTGAAAGTTTTACCGCTGCTTTTATGGCTTCGTCTGTAATGGTTACCTTGTGATGATCCTCATATCGCTCTCTTAAGCCTTTTAAAATTTCAAAAGACTCTTCCTCGGTAGGCTCTTCTACTGTCACAGGCTGAAACCGCCGTTCCAGGGCAGAATCCTTTTCAATGTATTTCCGGTACTCTTCAATGGTAGTAGCTCCGATTAGCTGGATCTCTCCTCTGGCAAGGGAAGGTTTTAAAATATTGGAGGCGTCGATAGCGCCTTCCGCTCCTCCTGCTCCGATAATGGTGTGAATCTCATCAATAAACAAAAGGACCTCTCCATTGTCCATGACCTCTGCTAAAACTCTCTTGATGCGCTCTTCAAATTCTCCCCGATACTTAGAGCCTGCCACCATACCAGATAAATCCAGGGTTACCACCCGTTTTCCGGCAATGGTTTCTGGAACGTCCTCTGCCACAATCATTTGGGCCAAACCTTCTACCACCGCCGTCTTTCCCACTCCCGGCTCTCCGATAAGACAAGGGTTATTTTTGGTACGGCGGCTTAAAATCTGAATCACTCTCTGAATTTCTGTCTTTCTTCCAATCACCGGGTCCAGTTTTCCTTCTCTGGCCAATGCTGTCAAATCGCGGCTGAAATTGTCCAAAACCGGCGTGGCTTTTCCTTTCGCATTGCGGGAGGTCTGAAATTCCTCTCTTCCGTTTGCCGGCGCGTCCTCTCCCATAGCGGCCAAAAGGTCCATGTACAGCTTCTGAATACTGATTCCCATAGTGTTTAAAAGCCTGGTGGCCACACAGTCGTTCTCCCTGATAATGGCGATCAAAATATGCTCTGTGCCGATTAAGGGAGCCTTAAATCGAACCGCTTCCCGATAACTGTTCTCAATCACCTTCCTGGCGCTGGGAGTATACGTATTTTTTTCCGCCATACGCACTGGCTGATTAGGGGTAATCAGCTGACCGACTAATTCCATGACTTTTTCTGCCTGGACTCCGCATTCCTCTAATACCCTGGCCGCAACGCCGGTTCCCTCCTGCAGCAGTCCTATCAGTAAATGCTCTGTGCCAACATAGTGGTGGCCTAATGTTTCTGCCACCTCTACAGCCAGCCCAATGGCATCTCTTGCCTTGCTTGTAAAACGATCTATCATTTTCTATTCCTCCTGTCTATCCTAACTCCAAAAGCTCTCTGCGCAGATAAGCGGCTCTGGCCACATCCAGCTCTTCCTTCCCTAACGGGCGGTCTGACAGCTTCTGCAGATTTGCTGTCTGTATTCCCAGCATCAGCCGGTAAATGGAACAGGAATTGTCAGGCTTTATGAGTCCATCTGTGATTCCAGCCATCAGCTGGGACAGATACGTCATTGCTTCCTTCATCGTAAGGCGTCTGGCGTACTTTAACACGCCGTAAGACTTGTATACCTCGTCTTCCCGCTCCAATTTATGATTTTTTAAAGTCAGAGCCCTGACTTGATTTTCCTGGTCATTCAGCTGCTGGGCAACCTTTCCCACCAGATCCGCCAGTTCTTTTTCCGTCTGTCCCATGGTTTTTTGATTGGTCACCTCAAAAATAGAACCATAGTTTTCCCGGCCTTCTCCATAAGCCCCTCGGATGGAGACGCCAAAACGCCCCATATTGGTCAGCACCGATGAAAACTTCTTTCCCAAAGACAGGCTGGGCAGATGCACCATGACAGAAGCCCGCATTCCTGTGCCTACGTTTGTCGGAAAGGACGTTAAATATCCGTACTTTTCGTCAAAAGCATAGGAAAACCTGGCGTTGATAAAATCGTCCACCTCATTGGCCGTCTTTAATAATTCCTGAAGATGAAGGCCTGTGGACAATGCCTGTATGCGGATATGGTCTGTACCGTTAAATACTAAGCTTATGTCTTCTTTCTCAGAGACCATGAGCGCCATAGGCGCCTTCCTTGAAAGAACGGAAGCATTCAATACTCGCCTCTCTTTTAAGGCCCTTCTGTCAAGCTCGCTTAAGTCCTCAAGATACGTCGTCTCATACTGGTTTCCGTCCTGCTCTCCCAGATCGGCAAGTCCCTCACACAGCCGTTTCACCATTTCCAGGCTCTCTTCTTTTGACAATTTTGCTGGAAACACATACTCGCTCCAGTTGCGGGCCAGGCGGATCTTACTGCTTATGATGTTCTGTCTATTTTCTTCTTCACATTCAAACCATTTAAGCATCCGCCCCGCTCCCCTCTTTTAACGCCTTCATTTTATCTCTGCACATGGCTGCGGTTTCGTAATCTTCTGATTTTAACGCCTCTTTCAGACGCCGTGTCAGAGAACGCAGTTCGCTTTCCACAGAATCCTTTTCCATAACATTTTCCACCAGAGAATCCGTGACCTGTTTGCCGATATTCTCTTTGCTTTTCTGCTCCTTCTGCTCAAGAGGAACCTTTCCCTTATGGCAGTCACTTCCCTGCAGGTGTTTAATGTTGTCATGAATCAGTACGTCAAAGACGCTGTAGCAGTCTGCACACCCAAACTGACTGTTCTCTATAAATTCCTCATACGTCGTTTTACAGGTAGGACACACTACCTGCTGGTGCTTCCCCTCTTTCTCCTCAGGCTCTTCCCAGCCTAAAAGTCCGGAAAGCAGCTTTACCAGAGGGAACTCTCCATCAAAGATGGCGGAATACTGTCCAAAATCCAGCTCCTTGGCGCATTGAGCACAAAAATTGTGCTCCGTCTTCACTCCATTAATCACCTCTGTATATTGAATATTGGCTTCCCGAATCTTACACCTCTCACATAACATAGCTATCCTCCATCTTTTTATGTGGCAGATTCTTCCCAGTTGACAAACAGATCATAAATCTCATCCACCAGACTGTGGACCTCTTCTCTCTGAACTCCCTTACAGATTCCTTTTGCCATAACCACAGCGATTTCATGCTTCATCTCCTCCAGCATCCGCTGCTTATCAGAATCCAGAGAAACCACGGCTCCTTTTCTGCGGTCCAGCTTTACAAACCCTTCCTGCCTTAATACAGAATATGCCTTATTGACTGTGTGCATGTTAATACTGACGTGATCCGCCAACTGCCGCACAGAGGGCAGAGTATCCCCCTCCCGTAGTCTGCCTGTAGCGATACCGATGATTATCTGATTCCGAAGCTGCATGTAAAGGGCCTCGTCACTATTAAAATCAATCCTTAGAATCATATGTCCACCATCTTTCGTTATATCTGTTATAGGAATTGTATAACAATTTTTCCTTTTCGTCAAGATGGAAAGGGCTGTCAGATGTTCTGACACCCCTTCTTTATGGTTGTTCCTATATCTATTATAAGTCGATAAACTCCAACCCCTCATCCTCTTTAGGCTGTGGAACGCCTCCCTGCCTTTGAGCAGGATTTGCCGGCTGAACAGGCGGCCTGCTTATCGGCTGAGTCCCATTCTGTCTGACCATGCGCTCCCTGTTCATCTGCTCTCTGATTTGATTTTCCCTCCGAAAATACTGGGCTTCAACCTGTTCCCGCATCTCCTCTTCTGGCTCTAAATCTCTTTGATAACGCTCTGCCTGAGACACGGTTCTTTTTGGCTCTCTGACCTTTACTTCCCTTGTCTCTCTCGATTGTCTTGGTTCTCTTGATTCCCTTGGTTCTCTGGTTCGCTTCTGTTCCCTGCTGGCCCGCTCTCTGGCTACCTTTTCAGGATAATCCTCCCTGGAATCCCTGCGCTCAATGAAATCGTCTCTCTGCCCTCTTGTAGCCACCAGAATGATGATGACGATTAAGAGCAGTACAGAGAATACAATCAAACCGATAATAATCCAGAACCGAACGTCGTAATCATGAACAAGAGAATTATACTCTGTCACCATTGCTTCATATTCTGCCTGGGTAATTCCTCCCGGGGTCAAATCCTGGAAATACCGCTGGAGAGTTCTCTCCGCCCTGTCATACCGATAGAACTCTTGCTCTCCGTTTTCATTAATTCCGTAGAAGACACAATAGCTTGGCTCTTCTTCGGACTCCAGCACCCATCCCTGAACGTCATGTCCGTCGATTCCTATGGTGCATGACACGAATCCTTCTGGAACCTCCACGTCAGCCGGAATTGAGAATACAGTAATCAGTCTCTCTGGAGTCTTTAACCGTACGCCGTCCTGAGAAGTCCCGGCTCCTGTGCCGTCAGTGCCTTCCACCTTTGTCACATTGATGGTATACGTCTTTACCGTCTGCCCATCCTGGGCCGTAACCGTACACACAACCTGATTTTCTCCTGTCTGAAGCCCCTCATTGCCAGAAACAGACACACTGGCATTGGCATCCTGAGCAGGGGCTGACACGCTGATTCGCTCCACATCTCCTCCTACAGTCGCTGTATAGGACACCACGTCTGCGGAAAAGGAGGGAGAAAGATTTCCTGGAGAAATCTCCAGAACTGCTAAAGAGGCGTTGCTGGATGCAGCTGAGGTTCCCTGAATGGTCACCTTTGAGGAGCCCTGCTGTTCCACATTTACTACCTGGCTGTCCTGGTCATAAACCTCCTGGGTACTGATATTGATCGAACTGGTTCCTGCCTTGGCGGCACGAAACTTCAATGTAAAAGCCAGTTCCTTGTTTCCCTGATTCTCCGCGGCTCCTGACACATGAATGGAACCTGCCCCGCCAGTGGCTCCTGTGCCGCTTAAAAATTCCAGGGCCGAGGCATCATAGGAAAGCATCACATCAACATTGCTGATGGTTTCTGTTCCGGTTGATGTGACCTTCATGCTAACTGAAATCTCTTCTCCCACATTGCCGGAAGGATCAGAAAATGCAATCCTGGCGGCAAATGCTTGGGAATACATGGCCAAAGTCATAACAAGGGCCAAAAACAAACTGGCAAAATAGTGTTTTATCTTTCTGTTCATACGCTCTCCTGCTTTCATTTCTATATTATCGAACAATGGTTACATTGCTTCCCCCTGGTCCGGATACACTGCCGGAATTGTTTCCGCCGGACGTATTGGGGCCGCCTCCTATCATTGTCTGATTTCCATTACCAGCAGACGCTCCGGGACCTGTGCCGGAAACACCTCCGCTATTTGAGGCTCCAGGGCCTGTGCCTGCAGAGCCATTACCCGTGGAAGCTCCGGGGCCTATGCCTGTGGAACCGCCCAAATTGGGACCAGGCGATACAGAGTTATATCCCGGACCGTTTGAGTTATTATTGGAAGTTGTGTTATTCGTTCCGCTGCTGACTCCTGAGCCTAAAGCGCTGTTGTAAGACGGACCGTCATTTTGTCTCACCACATGAATCATATAATTTCTGACCGTTCCGTTTTGTGCTGTGACAGAAACCGTAATCTCATTATTACCACTCTGAAGCTGAATGGTTCCTGTTCCGCTTACTGAGGACATGGAAGACAGCGGCGAAGCGTTGACTGTAACAGAGGTAACGGAAGGACTTACAATCAAATTGTAAGAGGTGGTATCTCTGTTAAAGGTTGGGGTTATGGAGAAACCTTCCACTCCCAGACCTGACAGTTTATTGTTGGGACTTCCGTCTCCGGTTGGCTTTGGACAGGCTGTGGCCGGCATATTTAAATACACTGGAATCTTAAATTCCAATGCAGACTGCTTGACCTGCTGTCCGTATGCCTCCGCCAGTTTCGCTCCCTCTGCGGCTGCTCCCTGAATGTTCGTCATATACTGGTGCTTATAGAGATTATTCCCCTGTACGTTGAACTTTTTCAAATAAAATGTATCTTGTCCCACATTTACATAGTTGGTTCCATAGTAAACGGCTCCGCCGATAATGGATTTATCCACACTATTCCATGGTCTTCCGTAACTTCCTGACTGGGAGGCATACCAAAGTCCTCTGGAAACCGCGTTCATCGACCCTGATTGATATGCTTCAATATTAAAGAAGTTATAATATCCAACATACCCAGCTACAGAGCCAGATATACATCTACCGGTTCCCCCTGTGCCCTGTTCCTGGATAATCATAGCCGCCAGCACATACGGATTGACGCCGGACTGGGCAGCCGCACTCATCAGAATGTCAACATAAGACGCAGTGCCAGAAGAGCCGTTGTTTACAGGTGTTCCAGAAGACGTGCCTGCAGTTCCCGGACCTCCAGACATGCCGGGACCGACAGGCGTAGTCACGCGGGAAGTCTCCTTTTTCTGGATAAGGGCCGCTCCTTTTGTGCTGCTGATCGTTTTCCCGCTTTTGGAATACGCTCCCGGTCCCTCCAGACTGACCTTTCCAGAAGAACTCCCTGTTCCTGACTGGCTGCCTCCAGAAGAAGTCCCCGGCCCTCCTAAACTGACTCCGCCAGAAGAGCTTCCTGGTCCGCTCTGACTGGTTCCACCAGAAGAACTTCCTGGTCCGCCCTGACTAGAACCGCCAGAAGAGGTTCCCGGTCTTGTCAGACTGCCGCCTCCAGAAGTAGTCCCTGTTCCGGAACCTGGTCCGCCCTGATTTCCGCTGTTGCTTCCGGGGTTATACCCCGGAGCTATGGGACCTGTTGAACTGCCTGGTGTTGTGGTAGACCCAGGTCCCTGACTGGTATTATTTCCTGTTGAGATATCAAAGTCAAGAGTCCCGCTGACGCTTGAATTTCCGCCTAAAAACGTGTTTTGAACCATGGCTCTTAACCCGTCTGCTGTCTGTAAGGAGCTGTTATACGTATGTACAAGAAACTGAAACACATATTTGTCATCTAAAAAATTTCTGGGATCCATATAATAGCGGATAATCCCGTCTGAAGCCGCCACATAGGAACTGCTGTCCAGTCCCGGCCATGTGCTGGTATTCCAGTCATAGGCGCCTTCCGCTGTAGACTTCCAGGAAGAAATACTGCTGCTGTAGACCAGGTTTCTTCCTACCACGCTCTCATTCGTAATGACAGTCTCCCAATCCAGATTCGTATGCTGGGCTTTAAACACCCAGTTTGGATATTCTGCATGAAGCTGTCTTAATCCAGCCTTATAGCTTTCTGGAAATCCCTGGGAGTTAAGATATTGTTCAAAATTTGCATCACTGGTGTAAGCTGTGGGGAATTTAAGATAACTAGACAAAACATACCCTTTACTCCCCCCGCCAAACTGAATGTGGTACCACATTTTGCCGTCTGTCCCCGTGGTCTCTCCCAGTACACTGACCGAAGTTCCATTCGTGAGTTTCGCCACAATGGATTTAGAAGTCCCCGGACCGCTTCGTACATTCAATGTGGTAGCATTGACCACTGCTGTCCTGACAACATCTGCATAAGCGTCCATAGACGTCCATGGCTTAAAGCCAGAACAGGAATTTATCGCCATAAACAGTGCCAGCAGTACAGCCAGCCCCTGTTTCCTTGTTTTCTTTTTCATCCAATATTCTCCTGCGTACTTCTTTTCAGTCTCCGTTTATTTCAATCCAAAATTTCACATTGTATCCATTATAAGGACAATCTGCACAATATGTCAACCAGAACACAAAAACTTCAAAGTTTCAACATCAATCGTAAGCAAAATTTAAAGTTTTCAGAAAGCCTCTGAATCACACACAAAAACTCTATGCAGATGTTTTTATCCATCCGCATAGAGCTTTTTCATCACATCTCTTTACATTTATACCGGATAAGCTTTGTTGGCTGTGTCGGCCACTGCAGAATCCACCTTGGTCTGCTGGGCTTCTCTGTATTTGAAAAACTCTTCTGCAACCTTTGGGAACAGCGCGTAGGACAATACATCCTCATCCTGCTGCTTCCATTGTGCACATGCTTTCTCAAACTCCGGCAACTGCGGCGGGATTAAGTCCGCAGGTCTGCATGTGATCGGCGTCTCATCGCCAATAATCTTTTTCTGTACTTCAGGATTAAACGGCTTTACAGTCTGGCCAAATTCTCCAAGCATAATCTTCTTGGACTCCTTTGGAACCATTTTATACCGCTCTCCTGCAATCACGTTCATAACTGCCTGGGTTCCCACAATCTGAGAAGACGGTGTTACTAACGGCGGCTCGCCAAAGTCTTTTCTCACTCTTGGGATTTCCTCTAAAACCTCTCTGTATTTGTCTTCCTTTCCTGCTTCCTTTAACTGAGAAACCAGATTGGACAACATGCCGCCAGGCACCTGATACTGAAGGGTCTTGATATTAACGCCCAAAACCTTTGGATTTAACAGACCGCTCTTTAACGCCTGCTCTCTGAGCGGCGTAAAGTAATCTGCAATCTCTGCCAGTTTGGTCTGATCCAGTCCTGTATCAAATGGAGTTCCCTTAAAGGTCTCAACCATAACCTCTGTAGCCGGCTGGCTGGTTCCAAGAGCCAGAGGAGACATCGCGGTATCAATGATATCGCATCCGGACTCTACTGCTTTTAAATAGGTCATAGAAGCCACACCGGAAGTATAGTGGGTATGGAGATCAATCGGAAGTTTTGTGGACTGCTTCAAAGCGCTGACCAGTTCCTGAGCTGCATATGGAGTAAGCAGACCAGCCATATCCTTGATACAAAGAGAATCTGCACCCATATCCTCAATTCTCTTGGCAATCTCTTTCCAATAATCCAGAGTATATGCATCGCCTAATGTGTAACTAAGGGCAATCTGGGCATGAGCCTTTTCTTTATTTGCAGCTTTTACCGCTGTCTGAAGATTGCGAATATCATTTAAGCAGTCAAAAATACGAATAATATCAATACCGTTTGACACGGATTTCTGAACAAAATACTCTACCACATCATCTGCATAGTGATTGTATCCCAAAATGTTCTGTCCGCGGAACAACATCTGCAGTTTTGTGTTCTTAAATCCGGCTTTTAATTTTCTCAGTCTCTCCCATGGGTCTTCCTTAAGGAAGCGAAGGGAAGCGTCAAAGGTTGCTCCGCCCCAGCACTCTACTGCATAATATCCAATCTGATCCATCTTCTCAATGATAGGAAGCATCTGATCAGTGCTCATTCTGGTTGCGATTAAAGACTGATGAGCGTCACGAAGAACTGTCTCTACAATCTTAACCGGCTTTTTCTGAATCTCGGCCATTATATTACCTCCTATATTCTGTGTTTATTATTCTTTGGGCTATTTCACACCGAAAATCGCCATGAAAGTACCGGCTGCAACAGCGGTACCGATAACTCCGGCCACGTTTGGTCCCATGGCATGCATTAACAGGAAGTTGGTAGGATCTGCCTCCGCTCCAACCTTCTGAGACACACGTGCCGCCATAGGTACTGCAGAAACTCCTGCGGAACCAATCAGCGGATTCACCTTTCCGCCGGAAACCTTGCACATAATCTTGCCAAAAAAAACGCCTGTAGCTGTACCTACTGCAAAAGCAATCAGACCCAATACCACGATTTTAATGGTATCCATATTTAAAAATGCCTCTGCGCTGGTGGTTGCGCCTACGGAAGTACCTAACAGGATAACCACAATGTACATCATGGCATTGGATGCCGTCTCTGCCAGCTGTCCAACCACGCCTGACTCTTTAAACAGGTTGCCTAACATGAGCATGCCTACTAATGGAGCAGTCGTAGGAAGAATCAAACATACCACAATCGTTACAATAATCGGGAACAAAATTCTCTCCAGTTTTGACACAGGGCGAAGCTGTTCCATTTTAATCTTCCGCTCTTCTTCTGTGGTTAACAGCTTCATAATAGGAGGCTGAATAATCGGAACTAAGGCCATATAGGAGTAAGCAGCCACGGCAATAGGGCCCATAAGTCCTGTCTGACCTAACTTTCCCGCCAGGAAAATGGAGGTAGGGCCGTCCGCGCCGCCGATAATGGAAATCGCAGCTGCGGCTTTGTCATTAAAGCCCATGAAAATAGCCATAAAGTAAGCGGTATAAATACCAAACTGAGCCGCTGCACCAAGCAGAAAGCTCTTAGGATTTGCAATCAACGGACCAAAATCTGTCATGGCTCCTACTCCCATGAAAATCAGAGAAGGCAGAATGCTCCACTCATCCATAAGGAAGAAATAGTGAAGAAGCCCTCCGGCATGTTCGATTCCCATGGCATCCACGTAAGGTTTGGCCATGATGTCCGGGTAAATATTCACAAGCAGCATACCAAAGGCAATCGGAACCAGAAGCAGTGGTTCAAATCCCTTCTTAATCGCCAGATACAAGAAGAAACAGGCCACGCCGATCATGGCAAGATTGCCGATGGTCAGATTCAAGAATGCTGTCTGCTGAAGAAGATTACCCATTGTATTTGTAATATAATTCATGTTAATCCCTCCATCTGGAATCTACGCATATGCGTAAGACCTAGTTTAATGTAGCCAAGGTTGCGCCTGCTTCTACAGAATCGCCTACGGACACATTGATGCTGGCTACAGTTCCATCGGAAGGAGCCACAATCTCATTTTCCATCTTCATAGCTTCCAGAATCAGAAGAACTTCGCCCTTCTTAACCGCCTGTCCTACGCTGGCCTTAACGCCAAGGATTTTGCCTGGCATTGGAGCCACAACTGTGATAGAGCCCTGAGTTCCTGCCGGTGCCGCTTTTGGCGCCGCTGGTGCTGCCTTTGGCGGTGCTGCAACTGCTGCTCTTGGAGCTGCTGCTGCGCCTGTGGATACGCCTTCTTCTACGGTTACTTCATAAACATTACCATTCACTGTAATTGTATAATTTTTCATGATTAAGAATCCTCCTAATAATTATTACGCTCTTTTCCATTTATTGCCAGGCGCACGTCTGATAGAACGAACCGTCAGGCCGTTTGGAGATGTGCCTGTTGACGCCGCAATCGCTGCCGTAATGACTGCCACCAGTTCCAAATCATCTGTCAAATTCTCTTCCACAACAGGAGCTGCCACAGGAGCAGGAGCCGCCGCTTTAGGAGCAGGCGCCGTCTGTTTGGACTTTTTATCAAAGTTGCCGATATACTTAAACAAGCTGATGAGCCAGCTGATAAAGATCAGCACAAGGAATACGGTTCCCATACCCATCACCATATTCATGAATGCCTTCGACATGTTTTCTCCCAGAGTGTATTCTGGTTCAAAAGTCAGGGAAGTAATATTTAAGGTCTCCCCGTCTACAAGCAGAATAAACTCACATGCTCTGTTGGCAAACACTGCATTGACTCTCACTTCATAGCCGTTTTCCGCTTCTTCTATGGCTCCCTCATCACTGGACTGATACGCTCCCAGGTCATCATAAAGGCTCTCGTAGTTCTCCAGTCCCAATGCCACAGCCTCTGAGCCTGCGGCCCTGTTCTGTTCAATCAGAAGGTCCAGCTCATCAGCGGAAAGCGCGGTGATATTCTCTAAAAGCAGAACGGTCTGCTCCTGTAAGTTGGCAGCCATCAGGGGATCTACTGTGCTGGCCTTATCCGCCTCCTTGCTGCAGGCAGAAAGGGAGAAAAGGCAGACCGCCATAAAAAGCGCCAATAATACCCGTTTTTTAAATTGTTTCATATGCCTGTCACCTCATTTTAAACCGTGCCATGTTTTTTTGCTGGACGATCCTCTCTCTTTGTGAATAACATCTCAAAAGCGGCAATCACTCTCTGTCTGGTCTCCTCTGCCTTGATGATGTCATCTACATATCCTCTCTTAGCCGCCGCCACGGCGCTGGACTGAAGGTTCTCATACTCTGTTGCCTTTTCATTAATCATGGAAACAGCGTCATTAGCCCCTGCAATCTCATCTGCATACATAATCTTAACCGCCGCCTTGGAATCCATCATGCCGATCGAAGCAGTGGTCCATGCGTACACAATATCTGTGCCAATGGCCTTACTTGCCATGGTCAGATATGCGGTGCCATAAGCCTGGCCGATAATCACCGTTACTTTAGGAACCGTTGCATTGGCATAAGCATAGGTCAGCTTTGCGCTTGCTCTGGCTATATTTCTCTCGCTGCACTTGTCAGCCTTGTATCCCTTTACATTTACCAGGGTTAAAACAGGAATGTTAAACGCGTCGCAGAAGGAGATAAACTCTGCCGCCTTCTGACATCCGCGGCTTGTCAGAACCGGTTCATATTCTGCCTTTTTCTCCCCGTTCTCATCATAGCTTACCGTACGGTTAGCCACACAGCCCACGGTATTGCCGTTAAGACGGATAAATCCTGTCACCATAGAAGGCGCATAGTTTGCCTTTACTTCCATAAAGAACTGATCGTCAGAAATTACGGTTAACGCGGAGGCTGTATCACCCACATAACCGTCTAACCCCTGACATGCTCTGTTTAAATCGTCTGTGCACTCACCGTAAGACATATCCTCTTCGTTGTTTGCAGGTAAAATGGAAACCAAGCTTCTAATCTGAGCAAGAACTCCCGCCTCGTCGCCAACAAAATCAACCAGTCCTGCTTCCTCTGACTGGAAAGCTGCTGATGAGGTATCGCATTTTGCAGCATAGTTTCCGTCAATGGCATTTGGAGCGTTGACAAACAGCTTTGCTTTCTTCTCCTCCATAAAGGTGAAGTCTGCAATCGCTGAAGACACTGCCATACCGCCGCCGCAGGTACCGAAAATCCCGCAAATCTGAGGAATGACGCCGGAAGCCATGGTCTGATTCAAATACAACTGACCAAAACCATGAAGCGCATCCGTAGCCTCCTGAAGCCTTAACCCTGCGCAGTCAACCAAACCGATTACCGGCGCGCCCATCTTCATGGCAAGGCCATAAATATTAGAGATTTTCTTTGCGTGCATCTCGCCCATGGAGCCGCCCATAACGGAAGCATCCTGGCTGTACACATACACAAGGTTCCCGTCTATGGTACCATATCCGGTCACAACACCATCTGCAGGTGTTTCCTTGCCTGTCATGTTGAAGTCGGTAGTTCTCGCTGTAACATAAGCGCCCACTTCAACAAAACTGTTTTCATCAAGCAGCGCATGAATCCGGCTGCCTGCTGAAGTTTGTGCTGAATTACTCATTTTGCAGTCCTCCATTTTTAAATATTTTATGGCGGTTGTCTGTTTTTTAACAAACTACCACCCTGTAAATCCAATCTCTGCCGATTATAATTGTAAACGGTACTGGGCAAAATTTCAAGCAGATTTTGTTGTTTTTTACAATTCCTTTACGAAAACGGGAAGAAATAAATTCTATTCATTTTCTTCCATATTCATCTCCAACTTAAAGTAAATATCAATATCTCTGATAATCCTGTCAATATCGCTGTCATCCAGTTCTTGTATCCATATCTGCAGCTCATTAATTGTAATGATTTCTTCTATCGCTTTTCGGTATCGGTTTTCCAAAACAGTCATACCGCTTGAACGTGTCCTTATATGCTTTTCCAACTCACTTAAAATATCATTTTTACTTTGTTTCGTTTTAATTACAAACGTAATTGGAAAATGCATAACTTTATCTATATCCAAAAGATATTTGTCATAATTACTAACTTCCGTTACCTGAAAAAATCTTCCCACTGGCCGCATGACAAAGTCAATTCCACCATCATTTGCATTGGTTCTTCCCGTTTTATACAACTTTAAACTAACTTTTTTAATAGATTCTTGGGAATATCCAAAATAAACTTTTATGTTCCTATAATGATTTTTAAGAATTGCATAACTGATTATCTCAAAAATTCTTGCCTCCGCGTCTTCTGTGAGAAGAGTGCTGACTTTTTCCTTCTTCTGAGCGTAATCTGTAAGACTCTGCAGCTCAGATAAATGATTTATAAGCACATTGTCTTTTGTTCTCAATAACTGAATATACATCTCAATAATTTTACAAACCACTTTACTTATATCGTATCCATTCACATATAAGTAATCAATATGAATAAGATATTTTCCATTATTAGCAATAATCAAATCATTAACAGCATTGTTTATTCTGTTATGAAATTCTCCATTTACCCGAGAGTTAAAGGAATGATTTTGCAATCTGCTGCCGCCATATAAGCTTCGATAATGATTAAAAAGCAACATATAATCATATCCTTCAAATCCACGATATTCCTCTGCCTTCTCATAAAAGTGGTTTTTATAAAAATACAAGATAGAATAAATAGCATAAATATTCGCCAGATTTCTGCGCGTTTTACTGTTACTGTGGACTGCTTTCATTTTTTTATCCAAATATTGAATCAGCATACTGTTATCATAGACCTGCTGAAAGTCTGTTGGATATTCCTTTTCCAGAATATCTCTGACAAAATCTTCTTTAATATTCAAATTTGCTCCCCTCGTACATATTTAGATTTCGCATTCGTTTTTCTTATTTTTACCTTTCCAAGACTCTTCCCATTTCGTTTTGTTGCAATTCCTGTTCGACGCAGTCCAATCTCATAGTACTCTTCATTTAGATCTATTCCAACACATACACGTCCCAACCGAGCCGCAACTGCCGAGGTGGTAAACGAACCTGAAAACGGGTCTAAAACCAAATCCCCCTGATTCGAGGAGGCTTTTATAATTCGTTCCATAAGAGCTTCCGGCTTCTGTGTGGGATGATTCTCATATTCATCCATTTTAAATCTTACTCGACTGAAATCCCACACGTTCCCTGGTACTTTTTTAGAATTATATAGCTGAGGTGGATTTTTTCGATAGTCAATCAGCTTTCTTCTGGCTCCTGTTTTTGCTTCAACAAGAATATCGTCAAAATTAAATGTATAGAAAAATTTTCTGCTCTTATTCATCATCAAAATGGGCTCATAAAGAGAACCATACATTTTTTTTGATTGAACACCAGAACTATCATACGTCCAAATAATCCTGCAAAGTACATTATATTTTTCGGATGCAAAAACATCAATATATGGCATGTGCTGTGTTGCTGTCATTAAATACATTGTCCCCGTATCAGAAAGAACTCGCATACACTCATCAATCCACAATTTACACCATTCGACATAGTTCTCAACCGTTTCCCACTTATCGATGTTATTTCCAAAATTTTTCCCGATATTATATGGGGCATCTGCAAAAATGAGCTGAACAGATTGATCCTTCATCTTTTTTAAAACGGTAAGGCTGTCCCCAAGAATAGCCATCGAATTTTGACTCTCTTGATGTTCTTCGCTGAGTGGTTCAACAAATAAGTTACAAAAATTAAAATTTAAAGCAGGAATCATTTCCTCACTCTTATCCTTTTCGGATGGTTCCCCATCAACAAACAGGGACATCTGTTCATAGTCATTTATAGCCATCTCTGTTCCTCTCTGTTTTTAACTCAGTAAATCCGAAAACAGTATATCATGAATGCATTTATTAATCAACATAGCGTACCTACAGCGAAAACGCCATCCACTCCTTCCCCACCTGTCTTAAACACCACCCAAAGGAAATCGCCTCCACACCATGTTCTGCATAGACAGGAAAACTTTTTATCTGTAATCCATCTAAGGAATACACCACATATCCCACAGCCACCCCTTCTTTCACAGGCGCTTTTAACGTCTCTGGAAGAATCAGCCTTATCTGAACGTTTTCATCCTCTCTCATAAGTACCTTCAAAGATTTCTCCTCCGTCTTCAAATTCAAAGTCAGATTCACACAGGCAGGACTATCCAAAGTTTCCTTTGCAGGGATTCCTCCTTCCACCACAACAGGCTGAAAATCCGGCTCCTGAAACACCTCTCTCTTTTCATAATTCTCCTTTCCATAGGATAACAGGGCTTTTGCATCCTGCCATTTGTAGGTCTTATGGGGCGGCCATCCACAGCCCAAAAGCGCCAGGGAAAAATGTTTGTCTTCCTCTTCAAACGCCGCCACATAGGAATATCCCGCTCCCCCGGTAAAACCTGTTTTCCCAGAAAGAAGGCCTTCTATCATTGATAAAAGTGCATTATGATTCACACAGGAGTAACTGTGTTTCCCTTCTGTATCTGAAAAATAATAATTTTGTGTTTGGGTAATGTCTAAAAATTTTTCTTTCTCAGGAGACTGCCAGACGCAGTAGTTCATAATAAGCGCCAAGTCTTTGGCTGTCGTGCTGTGAGTCAACGTTTTCCCATCTTTCGTGGTGGCAGAGGCATCTAATCCGTTGGGAGTAATAAAACATGTGTCCTCACATCCTAATTCCCTGGCCTTTTGGTTCATCAATTCTGCAAATCCTTCTACGTCCCCTCCTATATGCTCTGCAATCATGACAGCTGTATCATTGTGAGATTCCAGCATTAGAGAATAGAGAAGATCTTTTAAATAAAACTTTTGACCTGAAGACGCTCCTAAATGAACCTTGGGCTGTTTTGCTGCATTTTCAGATACTGTCACCACCTCATCCAGCTTTCCAGACTCCAAAGCCAGAATACAGGTCATAATCTTTGTGGTGCTTGCCATGGGGCGAATCTGTTCCTCCTCTTTTCCATAGAGAACCCGCCCTGTATCTGCATCAAGCAATACTGCTGACTGGGCGTGCAGCTTTTTTTGAAATTTCTCTTCTTTTTCTTCTTCCAGCTCTGCTCCAAAAGACAAAAATCTGACAGGCGCAAAAAGAAGCACAGTACAAAGGACTATCCAAAATCCCTTCACCTTCCATCTTTTCCATTTCTTCAAACCACATTCCCCCTGAAGGCGTTATTATCTATCTTATTCATATCGCTTTTCATTTAATCTTTTTCTTGCATTCGAACATATATTCTGTTATACTATGATTAGTGTTCTGACCACTTGAGACTGACGACAGAATAAAAAGGAGACTTCTTCCATGGAACAACTGAAAAAAAGAATTATTTTTCATATAGACGTCAACTCCGCTTTTCTAAGCTGGGAGGCTGTCTTTCGCCTGTCACAAGATAAAAAAGCTCTCGATTTACGGGATGTTCCTTCTGCTGTAGGCGGAGATCGTGCTTCCCGCCATGGTATCGTCTTAGCCAAGTCCACTCCTGCCAAAAAGTATGGCATTACCACTGGAGAACCTTTGGCCCAGGCTCTTAAAAAATGTCCTGATTTAATCGTCGTGCCCTCCCGTTTTGAGGTGTATCACGACTTTTCTCAAAGGCTTTTGCAGATTTTGGAAGAGTATACGCCGGATATTGAAAAGTTCAGCATTGACGAGGCCTTTTTAGATATGACTTCCACCATTCACCTGTTTGGAGAACCTGTGACTGTGGCAGATCAAATTCGGGAAAGGGTAAAAAAAGAACTGGGTTTTACGGTCAATGTGGGAATTGCCCCCAACAAGCTTCTGGCTAAGATGGCCTCAGATTTTGAGAAACCAGATAGATGCCACACTTTATGGACAGAAGAAATCCCTCAAAAGATGTGGCCCCTTCCGGTCAGAGATTTGTTTTTTGTGGGCGCCTCCGCTGAAAAAAAGATGCAGTCTATCGGCATCCATACGATCAGAGACCTGGCCCACTGTGATTTACAAATTTTAAAATTTCATCTGGGAGATAAATATGCCGCTCAGATTCTTTGTTATGCAAATGGAATCGACGAAGACCCAGTCGCCAAAAGAGAACCTGTCAGCAAGGGATACGGCAACAGCATCACCCTCTCCAGAGATGTGTCTGATTATGACACCGCTTTTCAGGTACTTTTATCTCTGTGTGAAACAGTGGGCATTCGTTTAAGAAAAGACAACGTTCTGTGCAGCTGCGTCTGCGTAGAGCTGAAAGACTGGGATTTCCATGTTCACTCCCACCAGATGACCCTGGATATTCCCACAGATTCCACGACGCTTTTATATCAAAATTCCTGTAAGCTTTTGAGAGAGTTTTGGGATCTTACTCCAGTACGTCTCATCGGAGTCAGGGCCAGCCAGATTTCTGATGATGGTTTCACCCAACTGTCTCTGTTTGATACCAGGAAAAGCCAAAAGCTGGAGCAGATGGACAGAGCGATTGACAGGATACGCCAGAAATATGGAGTGGACAGTATCAAAAGAGCCAGCTTTTTAAATCAGGAGGCGCTTGTAGAACATGCCGCCGGAAAGAAAAAGCACCTCTCCTGAAGCAAATTGCTTAAAAGCTAAACCCTTTTTGCTCCCCATTCCGTAATCTGAGGATGATACCCCAGATAATTTTCATATAGCTTTCATTTACATTTCTGACTTTGTCGAAAAAGAAGGTAATCCAGTCATCGGTTACCTCCTCTGGTCTGGCCTCCCTGTTCAAATGCTCAAGAGCAATTTCCACGACGTCGGTCTGATTGGCATATTCTTTGATACACCTTTTATAATGATTGATGATTCCCGCTGCCGGCTCCCCAATACTTCCTAAGTTTATTAAATTAAACTCCCCCATATCCACCTCTGTCTCATTCCAATTTGCTGATTACAGAAAGCGCCGCCTTGGGAACCGGATTTGTATCCGTCTTACTGTCAGGCACATTTCCCACAAGTACAAACTTGTAATCCCCATACTCCCAGTCAGCAGCCACCACCGTGCCATCTGAGGAGTGCCGGACTCTGACGTCAATCCATGTTCCTAAAACCGTAGTCCCTCCCCAGGTCTCCTCCAGCGAATCCTCATAATCATATTCTGGCAGGTCCCAGTCGCCATCCCTGACAACCGTCAGCTTACAGGCTCCGCCCAGAATATCATCATCATAACACACCTCCAGGCTCCTGTCACTGGTCTTATGATACTCGACATGTTTCATCCAATTGGAATTGGAAGCCAACAAGACAGGAAGACCCAATTCTGCAAACAGTTCTTCTGGCCCTTTCGTTTCCTCTGCCTCAGTCCCCACTTCCTCAGTAGTCTCGACAGAAGCCGCCTTTATTTCCTCAGCAGAAACTGCCTCTATTTTGCCAGTGGTTTCGGCAAAAACCGCCTCTGTTTCTGCCGAAACCACCATGCCAGTTTTCGTTTCCATATCTGCCTTTTTTACCGAACAGCCAGTGCCGATACATAAAACCAGAATCCATGCAAAAATAATATTTTTCATATGTCTCCCTATTCTTCCATCATCTCCAAAAACCTCTTAAACTCTGCCTTGGCCTCTTCAATGATTCCCTGGTCATACGTATTTAAAGCTTTCTCAAATTTTCGGATAGCGGTTTCCACAAATAATCTGTCGTCTCCCAGGCTTTCCTCATAGACGCGCTCTCCCCGAAGAAGCAGATATTTATTCTCCTCCCTGTCTCTGGGGTGAATCTTCAAATAGGACAGGGTCTTTAACCGCTCCTCAATTTCCTCTGGAGACATGTCCACATCCTGGCCTAAAAAGACCTTCTTCATCACCTTCTCTGTGGATACCACCTTGACTTCTACCTCCAGAATAGAGTTGATATCATAGGTGTAGGTCACATCCACAGACTCTTGTCCTGCTTTGGCGCCAGGCACTTCAATCATCAATTCTCCCAGTGACAGATTGTTGGAAGCAAAACGGCTTTCTCCCTGAAGCACATTGATTCGAATCTTGTCCTGATTATCTCTCACTGTGTAGAGCCGTTCCGTTCTGCTGGCGGGAATCACTGTATTCCTGTCAATAATCGGGCAGAAAACTCCATGCTCAAACTGATGGTTCTCCCACTCCCTGACCACCTCAGTCCCCAGAGTAAAGGGGCACACATCGGTCAGAATTACTTCCTTGATCGCTTCCTTCCTCTCCTTCATGGCACCCTGAATGGCTGCGCCCAAAGCGACTGCCTCATCTGGATTAATGTTGATATCAGGAAGCATTTTAAACAGCTTACTCACAAATCTTCTGACCACAGGACTTTTTGTCGCCCCTCCTACTAAGACCACCTTATCAATATCAGCAAGGCGGATATGAGCATCTGCCAGACTTCTCTTAACCGGTTTTCGGATTCGCTCCAAAAGTTCCCCGCAGGCTTCCTCATATTTGGAAAGCTCTATCTCCATCTCATAGACATTTTCTTCGATTTTACATCGCATCTGAGACGTTTTTTTATCAGTAAACCCCAGTTTGCACTGTTCTGCCTGCTTGTGGATATGGCGCAATGTCTTTTCGCCAAGAGACAGCCTGTCCAGTTCTCTGAATTTTTCAAAAAACATGTTTTCCAATATAGCCGTAAAGTCTTCACCGCCAAGGAAATTGTCCCCTGCCACAGCGCGGACCTCTAAAATGGTGTCATAAAGCTCCAGAATCGACACATCAAAAGTACCGCCGCCTAAGTCAAACACTAAAAATCTGGCTCTCTCCTTACTTTGATACAATCCGTAAGCTATAGCCGCGGCCGTGGGTTCACTGATAATTCGTTCCACCTTAAGTCCTGCCAGTTCCCCAGCCCTTTTGGTAGCCCTTCTTCTGGCGTCATTAAAGTACGCCGGAACGCTGATTACAGCCTCAGTCACCTCTTCCTTTAAGTAACTCTCTGCATCCTCTTTCAGAGCGCGCAGAACCAAAGCAGACAATTCCTCTGCCAAAAAGGTCTTATGAAGCAGCTTAAACTGTTTCTTACTTCCCATGTCCCGCTTAAACACACTGGCAGCACTTTCTGGATATAAAAGCATCCGCTCCACAGCCAGTTCCCCCACATAAACCTGCTCCTCTTCGTCAATGCTTATCACAGACGGCGTCAGGTTCTTTCCCAGACGGTTGGGAATTATCTTTGGGCCTTCCTCTGTAAAATACGCCACCAAACTGTTCGTAGTCCCTAAATCAATTCCAATGATCATAGATTTTTCTTATCTCCTGCCGATTTCTTTTTTAATTCTCTTAATTGCCATCTCTGACACCAAATCCCGACTGCTGATTGCAAAAGCTCTCTCATACAACTCTAAAGCGGTCTTATAATCTCCAACAATCTCATAATATCTTCCCATATATTGATACGCCTCAAAGCACTCTTTATGGCGGCATTGACGGCAGCGCCTGCACTTAGCCATTTCTCGGAACATATCCAGCCCTTTTTCAGTCTCTCCCAGACAGATATAAATCCAGCCAAACCGCATCAGCCTGGCAGGACGGTACTGCTCGTACTTTAAATAATGTTCCTCTTTTCCATATCCCGCTTTCTGAAAATGCTCCAGAGCTCTTCTGGCAAAAAGCTTCGCATTGTCTTTCTTTCCAATCCCAAAATACAAAGAGGCCATTTTCCACTCCAGTTCATGTCGGTCTCCGTCGTCTGTGGCGGCGGCAAGAGCCTTTTTGTAATAATACTCTGCTTTCTTATAATCTCCCAGGATTTTGTTGTAAAAATATGCCAGATCGTTGAACCTGTCCGACTTATCCTCTTTGGACGCCTTGCGGATTCCTTCCTCATAGGTCCGAATCGCCTGTTTCTCCTTCCCCTGAAGATAATAAATCGTCGCCACATTTTCATAATAGTCTTCCAAATCCGGTTCCATCTCATAATATTTCAGGGCATTATCATAATCCTCCATAGCCAGGTACAGATTTCCTATCTCCTTGTGGAACACCTTCCTGTCTGGGAACATTTCCAAATCTTTTAAATAACATTCAATCGCCATCTGATACTGCTCCAAGGCCTCATAGCAGTCCGCCATATTGCTGTATGGCAGCACACTTTTTTCCTCGCCCATACACTCCACTGCTTTTTTCAGACATTCGATTCCCTTTTCAAACTGTCCCATATATTTGTAGCAGCATCCCATATTGTTATAGGAAGCCCAATCGTTTGGCACATACTCCAGAGCCTTTTCAAAATCCCGGATTGCCTCATTCAGCTTATAGGCGCTCATGTAGATTCTGCCCCGCTCAACGAGATAATAGCAGCTTTCTTTTACAGCTAACTGACGGTTCATATAACTTAAGGCCAGCTCATAATCTGCTTCATCATAGAAACTGGTATACCGATCCTTATAGTAATCTGCAATTTTCTCACAGGCATCCCGATACCCTTCTTTATATTCCAAAGTCTTTTTAAAGCATTCCAGCGCCAGCTCCTTTAACCCCAGCCCCTCCTGGCATAAACCGCAATTATAATGAAGCGACGGAGACTCTTCATAATCTGCCCTGGCAATTCCATACTCTTCCAGAGCCTTCTTATACGCCTTTTTATCCAGATAAATATGTCCGCCAACCATATGATACTGCATTCTGTCAGGATTCTGTTTGATCGCAGCGTTCAAATGCTCCAATGCCTCATTCAAATCTCCATTGTCCCAGTGAAGAAGAGCAATCTCATACTCGATTTCGGACAAATCCTCAATATCTGTTTCCGGACTTTTCACTTGGCAAAGCAGCTCTTTGGCTATGGCAAACGGTTTTTCCCTGTCTTCTCGTTTTTCGGCCAGATTCCTTAAAATCTTTACCTCATACAATTTCATATTGTCGGAAAACTCGATTTCATTTTCCCTGGCCCGCTCTAAAACTCCCTTTGCATCCTCATACTGGTCATGGTAGAAAAATGTTTCCGCAGCCAGAAGATAAGGTTTATAATAACCGTTATAAATATTGATGGCATTATAATAATCATCTACTACCTGCTGCCCTCTCTTCAGTTTGAAAGCCGCCTCCTGCCGCTGTAAATAGGCAGGAAAATACCGTTCATTCAGCCGAATCACCTGATCGCAGACGTCAACACAGTTTTCATATTCTTCATAGGTAAACAGCATGTATGCCTTATACTGCATGGCAGAAACTGTATCCTCCTGGTTAAGCGCCACTCGGATTGCCTCTTCCACATATTTCATAGCCTGTTTTCTGTCCCCCATCTCGTGGCAGCATCCGCTTAAAATGTGGCAGGCCCGAAATTCTCTGTTTTTTCTATTTTCATACTCCTCGTCTTCTTCTGGAGTCTGGCGAATCAGCTCCAGCCACCGTTTCAGGTTCGGACACGCCTTTTCATACTCGTCCGCCCGATATAAAATCCGACCAAAAAGATTTACATAATCGTACTCCTGCTTTTCATCAGGAACCAAACCGTCTAAAAGGGGAACTGCATCCTCCGGTTTATCATTTTGATAGAAGCAGCGGGCCAGTTCCATGGCATTCTCGAATCTCTCTGACTCTTCCCCTTCCTCATGCAGCTTTGTCTCATACTCTTTAATCAAAGCATCGTTGGCTGTGTGAAGATATTCAATCACTTGTTCATCATTGGCATCCATGTCCAGAAGTTCCAACATTCGCTCTTTTGCCTGTTTATATTCTTCTTTCTCCATCAGATATCGAATCGTATAGAATTTTGCCATATAATGGGAAGGCTGATGAATAAGAATCTGTTCCCACAGCTGATTGGCCTCCTCCTTCTGGCCCAACGTCCACTTTGCCACGCCGCAGTGAAGCTTTATATAACAATCTTCTTCATACTTTTCCAAAAGCGCCTTGATCAGTCTGACAGCTTCCTTTCCGCCGGCGGTTTCTTCCAGAGTCATTGTTTCCGGCAGCTCTTCTTTCGCCTGTTCCATAAGAGTATACAATACCCGCAGCATCTCCACATCCTCATAGGGATGATAGATGCCGAAAACCTCCAGCTGCTCCAGCTTTTCCTTGCATTCTCTCACTTGTCCCTGATCAATCAGCCGTTTGATTCCCAGGAAATTGCGGATATAGGCATCTGCATCCATAGAGTCTCTGTCCAAGATTTCAAACAAATAGTAATTGATAAATTCTGTATTGCGAATGTAATACATCACATAATTCAAAAAATCAGTGGGAAACTGCTGTTCTAAAAGTTCTCTCTCCTCTACAATCTGAAAACATTCATCCAACAGTTTCCAGATGATGTTGGGCAGATAAATGTGGTCCATTAAATAAGCCAGCAAACCTTCCCTTGCCTGCAAAGAGGTGTCTAAATCCGTACAAACAGGGTCCTCTAACACATCAATCCACAGTTTCGGATTGCACCGGTCATGAATGTCCAGATAAATCTCATTCACCTGGTCAATCCATTTCTCAATATCGGTTTTCTCTCCCTCTTCCAGAGGTTCTGGCTGCCTGGCCCAGGAAACAGCCGTCTCATACGCCTCCCGCAGACGCTTAAACCCTTCTGGATCATCCTCTGGATTAGTCCTCTTTAAAAGTCCTCTGTATGCATCCTGAATCTGCTGCTCGTCTTTTGTCTCTTTTATGCCCAAAACATGAAACGCTAACTGTCTCTCCATCCATCCGTCTCCTTCTCTATGTAACTGTCCCATCACATTATCTAATATTTTATCATCTTCCCATCTCTTGTCAACGACTATCTTCTATGGTAAAATTCCCGTATGAAAAAACTACTTACCTATCATATCACAGAGACGCCGATTTCTCAAACAGTTGAACAATTTTTAAAATCCCAAGGTTATTCTAAGCATCTCTTAATCCGCCTGAAACATTCTCCTCTGGGACTTTCCATTGGCGGTGTAAAAGTATGTTCCAATCATCTTTTGAAAACAGGAGAAGTTTTGGAAGTCCGACTGGACGAACCGGAAGATTCTCCGAACATCGTTGCGACTCCTATGGATTTGAATATTGTCTATGAGGATGAAGATCTTTTGGTTTTAAACAAACCGGCAGGACTTCCCATCCATCCTTCTCAGGGCCACTATGACACTACGCTGGCCAACGGCATGGCCTGGTATTTCAGACAGAAGAATGAACCGTTTGTGTATCGCGCCATAAACCGTCTGGACAGAGACACCACTGGTCTTCTCATCCTGGCCCGTCACAGTTTAAGTGCCGCTATTTTATCTCAAATGGTAAAAGATCACCAGATTCACCGAGAGTATCTGGCAGTGGCCTCGGGCCTTCTGGATTTTCAAGGGGTTATTCGCGCCCCTATTGCCAGGACAGCGGATTCCACCATTATGCGGCAGGTAGATTTTAAACGGGGGGACCCTGCCTGCACCCATTACCGCCTTTTGCACTATAATCCAGAGCTTGACTGTTCCCTGGCTGCGCTGACTCTGGAAACAGGACGGACTCACCAGATCCGCGTCCATTTTAAACATATCGGCCATCCGCTTTTGGGAGACTTTCTGTATCACCCAGACTACCGCCTGATCGCCAGACAGTCTCTCCACTCCCATAAACTGTCCTTTCGCCACCCGCTGTCCCAAAAAGAGCTGGTATTGGAAGCGCCTTTACCAGAAGACATGAAATTTGTGTTTTCTCATGAACGCCGCAATCCTTTGGGATAATGGTTTTTTAAAACAGTTCCTGTCAGTTTTGCAAAACCCAGAGAGGCATCTTCCACTAACACCAAAACCCATCCATTTTCGGATATCTGGCATTTTGCATTGCCGGCAATTCCACTCAAATCCAGAGCTTCTCCTTTCAAATAACGAAAAACCGCCTCTCCCTCCTCTGGCAGGGAAACCCATTGTTTAACCTGGTTCTGTTTCAGATACAGAGCCAGACTATGGGACGGCTCAAACCTTTTTTTCTTAAACGTCCCCAAATCCAGGCCCGGGCGTAAGACTTTCAGCCCCTTCATATCAATCATCTGGTTTGGGCATACATATAACTCCTCTCCAAACATGAGAAATCTTCCCGAAGCATTGTGAAATTCCTCCTGAAAAAAAGGATGGCAGACGGAAGCGGCAAATTCCTCCCAGACCTTTAAAACCTCTGGCAAAAGTCTGGGGGCCTGAAAAGCTTTTTTCCTCTTTTCCTTAATACTCCCCTCCTCTTTTCTCAAAAGAGCCAGAAAATGTCCTTCTCCTCTTGTTCTGTGAGGCCAGATACGAACAGTTTGTGACAGCTGACTTTTTCCGTCTGCCACCCATTCCGGGCGTCCCTGCCCTAAACAGGAAAATCCGGGAATTGACTGTGTTCTTTCCAAAACAAATTCTGGGTGGCTGTCTAAAAACGTCTGGATCGTCCCCTCATTTTCCTCTGGAGAGAAGGTGCAGGTAGAATACACAAGCCTTCCGCCCGTTTTCAACATTCCTGCAGCATTGTCTAAAATCTCTTTCTGGCGGGCAGCGCAGACAGAAACCTGGTTCAGGCTCCACTGTTCTCTGGCCGCCTCCTCCTTCCGAAACATGCCTTCTCCAGAACAGGGAGCATCCACCACAATCCCGTCAAAAAACTCAGGAAAGGATTTAAGAAGTCGTTGTGAGCTCTCGTTGGTCACCACTCCATTGGCGATTCCCATCCGTTCTACATTTTGAGACAAAATCTTTGCTCTTAACGGATGAATCTCATTGCTGACCAAAAGTCCCTTCTGCCCCATTTTCCCTGCAATTTGAGTAGTCTTTCCTCCGGGCGCAGCACATAAATCCAGAATCCGTTCTCCGCCAACGGGCTTTAAAAGTTCCACCACGGCCATGGCGCTGGGCTCCTGAATATAGTAAACTCCTGCCTCATGAAAAGGGCTCTTTCCCGGGCGGGTTTGTGCATCAAAATAGTATCCCCCTTCTGCCCATGGGATGCTCTCAAGTCGAAATCGTTCTTTTAATCTTAAGATCTGGCTGTTTGACAGCTTTTTTAATGGGTTTATACGAAGCCCCTGCTTGGGCGTTTCCTCATAGCTTTTTAAAAAGTCCTGATATTCTTCTTTTAACAGCCGTTCCATTTTTTCTAAAAACGCTTTGGGAAGCTCTGCCTGATGTTCTTTTTCCATTGTCATTCTCCATATGTATCCGTTTCACACGTATTTTCTATATTTTAGCCTATCAGAATCTCTTTTTAACGTCAACCAAAAAAGGCAAAAGGCCTGCTTCAGAGTTTATTCTAAAGCAGGTCTTCTGTTCCTATATCCTTTTTTTCTCTATCATCTTATGAAGCTTTGCCAATGCATCCCGAATACCGCCAACCTCATCAATCAACCCCTGTTTTACCGCTTCTGCTCCTACTAAAACAGTTCCCAGATCTCTGGTAAGCATCTCCGTATTGAGCATGAGCCGCTTTACCTGGTCATAGGTAATGGACGCATGTCTGGAGATAAAGCTGATAATCCGGTCCTGAATCATCTCAAAATACTCATAAGTCTGAGAGGCGCCGATCACCATTCCGGTCATTCGGACCGGATGGACCATAATCGTCCCTGTAGGAACAATAAAGGAATAATCTGTGGAAACAGCCAAAGGCACCCCAATGGAATGACTTCCTCCAAGAACCAAAGATACCGTGGGGATGCTTAACGATGCGATCATCTCCGCAATCGCCAGCCCTGCGTCCACGTCTCCTCCAGATGTGTTTAACAAAACCAGCATCCCTTCTATTTTATCATCGTCCTCCAGCTGTGCCAGCATAGGAAGCACATGATCGTATTTGGTGGTTTTACTGTTTCCCGGCGCATTTTCATGACCTTCCACCTCCCCGATAATGGAGAGAAGATGGATCTTCGTCTTTCCCTCATTTTCTTCCAGAGTTATCTGTCCATACTCCTCCAGCTTTTCGTCCTGTTTTTCTTCGATCTCTTTTTCCTGTCTCTTTTCATCCTGATTCATGAAAATTCTCCCTTTTCGAAATGATACGTTCCCTGTCTTTTTCAGTGTGCACATTTTCATGAATCCTATTCTTTTAATAGCTCTTCTTTTTCAACAATTTCTGCATAACCTGAAAGGTCCGTCTCTCTCCCTTTTCACTGAGCATAATCAATAGTTTCTCCAGTAATCTCCTGGTCTCTGGGTGAATGACAATAAAATCCTTTTCTCTCTGATAATATTCCAGAGGGCTTCTGTCTGTATACTCTTTTCCTTTATAAACCTTACAAGCAGCAATCCGGTCCATCATCATCTCCACCACATAGTTTACAGGCATTTTATGTCCCACCAGACCTTTGGATTTATCCAGAGAAAAATCAATCCAGTATTCAAAATGATGTTTGTTTCGTCCTTTATGATGAAGCCAGGCTTTTGAAAATCCATATTTTTCTCGTTCTGCAGCATTGGGGCTGCGGGTTCCCTGAAAAAAATGTACTCCGATCCAAAACTCCTCTGGCGAGTATTTTGACAAGTCATGGAGAAGCCCTTGTTTGAAAAGTCCTACCTTAAAACAGCCTCCCATTACCAGCAATTTATGTTCCGTAATCGTCTTAAAATGGTTCCAAATATTTGAACATTTCATCTCTTCACCTCTTGCCATTTTGCATGTATATTTTTTGTACATTTTTGTAGGATATAGCTAAAAATATTTGACACATTTTTACAATTATGCTATTCTTAAAACAGTTGCAAATAGTTTGCAACGATGACACAACTTTTTTATTTTTTGGAGGTATCATCATGAGCAAAGGTACAGTTAAGTGGTTCAACAACCAGAAGGGTTATGGCTTTATCTGCGACGAAGAAGGAAAAGACGTCTTCGTACATTATTCCGGGCTGAACATGGACGGCTACAAAACCCTGGAAGAAGGCGCTGAAGTAGAGTTCGACGTTGTTGACGGCGCTAAAGGACCACAGGCTACCAATGTAACAAAACTTTAATCATCTAGTTCTCAGTGTACCTTTTTGTGTTATATAGATCTTATAAAAGAGCTACACCGTGGTTGATTACGAAAAGAGCCACCCTGCCAGGATGGTTCTTTTTGTTTTCTAAAATGATCTCTTTACGTTAGCGAATCGTCTTCTCCATCAGTTCCTCTAGTTCCTGAACAGAAAACGTATAATTGTGATTGCAGAAATGGCAGTTAATCTCTACTGGTTTATTGTCATCTATCATACTTTTAAGCTCTTCTCTCCCAATGCTGATCAAAGCCTTCTCCACTCTTTTCTTGTCACAGTTACAAAAAAAACGCGTCTCCAGCTTGTCTGTAATTTCCAGCTCCAAGTCCCCTAAAAGCCTTTCCAAAATAGATTCCGGCGTCATGCCCTGATCAAGCAGCGTTGTAACGGAAGGCAGATGTTTTAACTTTTCCTCCAGATTTTCAATCATCCCTTCTGCCGCTCCCGGCATAAGCTGAAGAATGAATCCGCCTGCCTGTTTAACCGTATTGTCCTTATTCATCAAAACGCCCAGCGCAACGCTGGAGGGCGTCTGTTCTGATGTGGCATAGTAATAAGTCAAATCCTCTGCAATCTCTCCTGTCACCAGAATGGTCTGGCCCACATAAGGCTCCTTTAATCCAATATCCTGAATGACGCTTAAAACTCCCACTCCTAAAGCGCCTCCCACATCCAGCTTTCCCTGAGAATTGGCAGGCAGAATCACTACGGGATTGTGGGCATATCCCTTTACGTTTCCCTTGGAATCTGCAGTCACGGTAAGCCCTTCTATGGGGCCGTCTCCCTGGATTTTGATGGTCAGAAGATCCTCCTCTCCCTTCATCATGCTCCCCATCATTGCTCCTGCAGTCAATAGCCGTCCTAAGGCAGCCGTGGCTACCGGACTTGTGTTATGCGCCTTTCTGGCTGTCTCCACCAGCTCCCTTGTATTTGCGGCGAAGGCGCGAATCTGCCCCTGGGCAGCCGTGGCGCGAATCATATAATCCATCTTCTTTTTCCTCTCATTCTACTTTTGATTTTCCCTTTTCTCTTGCCACCACATAAATCCTCTCGCTGTCTCTCTCTGGTTTATCTCTGGTAAACGCCTCATACACCGCCTCCAATTCCATCCCAGCCTCAGACACAGCCCGGCAAATCTCCTCTATGGTATAAGCTCTCTGATAGTGAGTCTCCTCAAACCGCTGGTACAAATTCCCCTCTTTTCGAACAAACAGGCTTAAATCATACTCATTGATTCTGCTCTCTTCATCAAACTCATTTTCCCAGATAAAACAGCACTCCTCTCTGCTCTCCGCAATGGTACTGTCTCCAATCAGCTCTTTGTACTTATACAAGGTATTCAAGTCAAAAATAAAGACTCCTTTTGGATCAAGATAATTATTAACCAATTTTAGGGTTTGAACCAGGTCCTCATACTGTGTCAGATAATTCATGGAATCACAGATGCTGACGACTGCCGCCACAGTTCCGTACAGTTCAAACTCTCTCATATCCTGAAGAAGATAAAGAATGTCAAGCTCTGACTCCGCTCTCTTCTCCAACGCAATCTGAAGCATCTCTTCTGAGTTATCCACCCCGATCATGTCATATCCCTGCAGCGCCAAAGCCTGGGTCACATTTCCGGTCCCACACCCTAAATCCAGAACCAGTCCGTCTCTTATACCATATTCTCTTAACAATCCACAAAGATATTTCGCCCACTCCTCATACGGGACATTATCCATAAGCGAATCATAAACCGCAGCAAAGCTCGAATACGCTTCCATCTCTCCCCTCCCAACAGCTCTAAAAAACCACGACTCTTCTGAAAGTATACTACCATTTCCTCTCTTTGTAAAGAAAACAAAACGATTGCTCTTGACTCCTCTATCCCCTGTCAAGTATAATATCTTTGCATATTTAATGAATAAATGCGGAAGAGAGGAACGTAGTAGTGAGACAATTTTTTGGTATGAGCCAGCAAGGGGACCTGAAGGCCGCCGTACAGGGGCTTGTGAATCCTCAGTTGATTATGCTGATGTCAAACAGCCGCCAGTTTGAAGAGCATGTTAAGGAATTGGAGAAACTTTATCCTCAAGTACCAAGCATCGGTTGTATAGGAATGTGTTATAATACCAGAGTGGCAGAACATGGTGTAGGCGTAATCGCTTTCACGGACGGAGTCAATGCCACTGCCAATGTTCTGGAACAAGTAAGTCTTATGCCAGTTAAATATATCCGAAGATTAGAGGACGATTTGCGAAAGGTGAATGCTTCCCATTCGGACACCATATGCATTGATTTTTGCTCTGGAAATGACGCCTGTGTATTAACTACCATACATACAGCTCTGCGGCGTCAGAACATTTCCCTGGTCGGCGGAACCGGCGACGGCGGCAAGGTGTCTGCCAACGGCAGGGTATATGAAGACGGCGTGGCCTTCGCCCTTATAAAGAATCTGAACGGACGGGTAAAGGCGTACAAAGAAAACATTTATCGTCAAATGGAAAATTACCGTTTCATCGCCTCTGATACGGATAAGGCCAATTACAAAATGGGGTCCTTAAACGGCCGTCCTGCCAGACAAGTGTATCAGGATATCCTTCATATTTCAGAACAGCAGATTTTAACCCAGACTTTTAAAAATCCTTTTGGAAAGATTAATGGGGATGAAACCTGCATCATTTCCATCAAGGACGTAAGCGGAAACGCTCTGTCATGTTTCAGACAGGTCAATGATTCTGACGTCTTAAGTCTTCTGGAGTTAGGCGATTATAAAGCCATTGTAAGATCTACCATCCAAAAAATCTGCCAAGATTTCCCCAGACGTTCCGCAGTATTCTCCGTCAACTGTCTGTTCCGGTATAAACTGTTCAGCGAAGCAGGTTATATGCAGGAATATTTAGGCGAGATGGGAGCTTTAGGAAATCATGCCGGTCTGGTAGGGTATGGAGAACATTATAACAATCAGTTTGTCAATCAATCCATGACATGCGTTGTATTTGAATAAAAGGGGGGGAGAAAACGACATGCTGTTTCGCAAAGATCAAAGACAAGGCGCAGGAAAAAACGCCAATGCTCCAAAAGATTTGTATCCGATTCTATATGTAATCGACAGTTTAAAGCAATATCACACTGACCTGGTAAACAAAGAAGTCCAGTCCTTGCGAGAATTAAGCCTCATCGGGAGCTCCTTTGACCATGTTCTTGGAGAAGCAGACCATTTCCAGAAAAAGCTGGAGGATATGGGACAAAATTTTGTAAGCGTTCAGGAAACCT
Source organism: uncultured Hungatella sp. (assembly GCA_910579515.1). Taxonomy (GTDB): domain Bacteria; phylum Bacillota; class Clostridia; order Lachnospirales; family Lachnospiraceae; genus UBA3402. The sequence goes on along the minus strand of CAJTUV010000001.1, from coordinate 170,776 downwards.
CCGAACAGTTTGTAACTGTACGAGAGGAAATCGCGCAATCCGTAAGTCGGGCCCAGGATGAGGTAGAAATCTTAAAAAACAGTTCCCTGGAGGTAGAAAACCACTTTAGCGAGATGGATAGTACGTTTCAGGCTTTACAGGAGTCTGTAGAACAGATTAAGCAGCGAATGAGCAGAATCGTGTCTATTGCAGACGAGACCAACATTCTTGCCATCAACGCCTCGATCGAAGCTGCCAGAGCCGGCGAAAGGGGAAATGGATTCGCCGTAGTGGCCACAGAGGTGAAAAAACTGGCTGATGAAATTAAGGATTTAGCTACTGAGGTGGATTCTGGTATCAAGGATGTTGAGAAAGGTACAGATAGACTAAGCGAGCGGATAGACACCTCAAAAGAAGCTCTGGGATACAGTCTTGATAAGGTTCAGGAAACCTATGAGATGTTTGATCAGATTACTCAGGCCGCCGAGGGGGCTACTTCGGTGCATGGCCAGATCACAGGGGTTATCAGCGATTCCAGAACAGCGCTTGAGGCTCTGTGCGGATTCTTTGATAAGATGAAAGTCCAGTATCAGGAGGTTGTAAAACATATCACAAGCGCAGGCCGTCTTGGAACTACCAAAAGCGCCATGTTTGAGGACATCGACAACCTGATGGCTCAGGTGCCTCCGATTATCAAAGACTAAAGCTTAATCATTATACCAAAAGCCGGATGACTGAAAAATTGTCATCCGGCCTTTTTTATTTTTATTCTGTCTCGTACTCCATCTGAGCGGCAACAGCCTCCACATCTACATCCGCCACATCGGCATCGTCTTCTCTGGCTGCCTGTGAATCCGCAATCTGAAGAGCCTTGACACTTAAGCTTATCTTTCTGTCCGCCTCGTTAAAGTCTACAATCTTGGCTTCGATTTCCTGGCCAATGGACAGTACGTCAGATGGTTTCTCTACATGCTCTCTGGAAATCTGAGATACATGAAGCAGAGCATCCACACCTGGCTCCAGCTCCACAAACGCACCAAAATCTGTCATACGTGCCACACGACCGACAACAATATTCCCCACCGCATACTTAGACGCTGCATCCGCCCATGGATTCTGATCTGGGAATTTTAAACTCAGAGCAATCTTTTCTCCGTTAATATCCTTAATCAAGGTAGTAAGTTTCTCTCCTGCCTTAAACACCTTCTTTGGATTCTCCACACGGCCCCAGGACATCTCGGAAATGTGAAGCAGACCGTCTGCTCCGCCTAAGTCAATGAACGCGCCAAAATCTGTCACATTCTTTACAACGCCTTCTACTACGTCGCCTACCTGAATCCGCTCAAATAAGGCTTTTTGCATCTCAGCCTTTCTGGCCGCCATCAGCTGCTTGCGGTTACCGATAATTCTTCTCTTGCGTGGGTTAAACTCAGTAATGACAAATTCAACCTCTTTATTTGCATACTTGGTCAAATCCTTCTCATACGTATCGGAAACCAGGCTGGCAGGAATAAATACTCTGGCTTCATCTACCACAACGCTTAAGCCGCCGTCCAGAACCTGTACCACTTTTGCAGTCAAAACTTCCTGATTGTTAAATGCCTCTTCTAATTTTTTGTTGCCTCTGTCTGCCGCAAGTCTCTTATAAGACAGTGCGACCTGACCTTCTCCGTCGTTGACCTTGATGACCTTAGCCTCCAGCTCATCGCCTACATTTACCACTTTGGTCAAGTCGACGCCCGGCTCGTTGGTATACTCGTTTCTAGGAATGATGCCATCAGATTTGTAGCCGATATTTAAGACGATTTCATCTTCTTTCACGTCGATGACCTTACCAGTGACAATCTCTCCTGTACGTATTGTTTTTAATGATTCTTCTAACATTTGTTCAAACTCGTTTAATTCTGACATTAGTATGAACCTCCTCAATGATTTTCTTTGGGGTCGAAGCCCCTGCTGTAATACCTACGCTGCGCACAGAATTTACACTTTCAGGATCCAAATCGTCCAGAGTCTGAATGTAATAAGTGTTTTTACATTCCCTTTGGCATATCTCGTAAAGCTTCCGGGTGTTAGAACTGCTCTTTCCGCCAATTACTATCATGGCTTCCACCTGGGATGCGATACGTTCCGCTTCCACTTGTCTTTCCTGTGTTGCATTGCAAATCGTATTTAAAGTAATTATATCATAACCCTTTTTCGAAAATTTTTCAACTATATCTTTAAATTTATTGTAATTAAATGTCGTTTGGGAAACTATACACAGTTTCTCGCTCTTTTCGACAGGCAGCCCGTCAAGCTGTTTTTCCGATTTTACCACCAGGGTTTTATCGTCTCCCCAGCCCTTGATTCCCACTACTTCCGGATGGTTTTCATCTCCAATAATCACCACTCTGCGTCCCTCTTTGTTTTGGTCCTGCATAATCTGGTGAATCTTTTTTACAAACGGGCAGGTAGCGTCTACCAATTCCAGCCCCTGAGCCTTTATCTGGTCATATACCGATTTTCCAACCCCATGGGAGCGAATAATCACGGTCCCTTCTTTCAGTTTTTTCAAATCGTCCTCACTGTGGAGTACCTGCACGCCTTTTTCTTCTAAATCTCTTACCACCTCTTCGTTGTGAATGATTGGACCCAGGGTATAGATTGGTTTTATACCGTACTCAATCTGATGGTAAACCTGCTCCACAGCCCGCTTAACTCCAAAACAAAAGCCTGCCGTTTTTGCAACTATTACCTCCATCATTTCCTCCCTTATGCCAATTTTATCTGTTTTCTCTTAGTCCATGGTTTTTGGCCGCCTCTGTCATAGCGTCAATCACCTGGCTGATGGTCATCTGAGAGGAGTCGATGAGTACCGCGTCCTCAGCCTGTTTAAGCGGCGCAATCTCCCTGTGCATGTCCCTGTAGTCTCTCTCTTCTATATCTTGCTCAATTTCTTCCAAATTACACATCTCACCTTTTTCTATCAGTTCCTGATACCGTCTTAAAGCCCGCACATGAGTGGAAGCAGTGAGATAAATCTTTGTCTGAGCATTTGGAAGAACGCAGGTCCCAATATCCCTGCCGTCCATGATCACGTCTTTGGTTCTTGCCAGTTCTCGCTGAAGCTCCAACAATTTCTGACGCACTGCTGCGTAAACGGAAATTGCCGAGGTCATGGCGCTTACTTCTTCGGTTCGAATGAGGCCGGAGACATTCTCCCCGTTCAGCAAAACCTGCTGGGCCCCATCTTCGTATTGGAGGGAAATGGTAATCTCTTTACACGCCTCCTCAATCGCCGCCTGGTTCTCTTTGTCGATTCCTTTTCTCAGACAGTAGAGAGCCATAGCCCGATACATGGCGCCTGTGTCCACGTAAATAAATCCCAGCTTTGTGGCGAGCTGTTTTGCAATGGTACTTTTTCCGGCTCCGGCCGGACCGTCAATCGCTATATTATATGTCTGTGGCATGATTTGTAATCTCCTTAAAGGGGGTGTTGGTTCCAGGGGGCTTTGGCAAAGATACTTTATCCTTATCCGATATGGCTCCCAGCCGCCCATCCTGTAGACCAGGCAATCTGAAGGTTAAAGCCTCCTGTGACCCCGTCCAGGTCCAGAACTTCTCCTGCAAAATACAAGTCTTTCACCAGCTTGGACTCCATTGTGGCCGGCTGAATCTCCTTTACAGAGACGCCGCCCTGAGTAATGATCGCCTCTTTGTAATCCCGAAGACCTGTCAGGGTCAGCGGGAATGCTTTGGTCAGCTCCACTAAATTCTTTCTTTCCTGTTTTGTGATCTCATTTACCTTCTTGTCTGGTGAAATCTGGCTTAAGGCTATCATGACTGGGATCAGTTTGGAGGGATACAAGCGACTTAAAGCATTTTTAAAGCGCTTGTTAGAGGCTTCTTCAAAATCTCTGAGAATTCTGGCGTCCAGCTGCTCTTTTGTAAGAGCCGGCTTAAAATCTATGGAAAGGCTTAAAGGCCTTTTTTTCAGGAGTTTTGTCACATAACTGCTGGCGCTTAAAAGCACTGGGCCGCTTACCCCAAAATGAGTGAAGAGCATTTCTCCAAACTCTCGGTAAAGCTCTTTTTTTCCATCCAGCACAACCGCTTCAATATTTTTTAAGGATAGGCCCTGAAGATCCCTTATAAAGTCTTCTTTGACGCAAAAGGGAACCAAGGCAGGGGACAGATCTGTTATCGTATGTCCGCAGGCCTTTGCAAATTTATAGCCGTCCCCTGTGGAACCGGTAGTTGGATAGGAAAGGCCGCCTGTGGTTATAATGGTCTTGTCCCCTAGTACGGTTTCCCCGCCTTTTATAAGTATGATTCCCCTGCACCGTTCTTCTGTGAAAAGAAGTTCTTTGACCTCGCTGTGCAGATGAATCTGCACTCCAAGCGCTTTCATCTGCCTGGTCAATGCGGCGATTACATCGGATGACTTATCAGAAACAGGAAAAACCCGGTTTCCTCTCTCCACTTTCAAAGGACAGCCGTTTTGTTCCAGAAGTTCCATCATATCCTGGTTGGTAAATCCGTAAAAACTGCTATATAAAAAACGGGGGTTGGTGACCACCTTCTGCAGCAACGTTTCCATATCGCAGGCATTGGTCACATTACATCGCCCTTTTCCGGTGATGTAAATTTTCTTCCCCAGTTTCTCGTTTTTCTCATATAAATGAACGCTATGTCCGCCTTTTGCTGCAGCGATGGCAGCGGCCATTCCAGCCGCGCCGCCGCCCACAATCAATACCTTGCTCATTATTTTACCAGATTTAAATGAATGGCAAATCCGGCAATCTCTTTGTCCAGATAAACGAATGTGGTCTTACCGTCCACTACTTTTCTGGTCTCCTCAATGGTGTTTACGCCTCTGCCCTTAAAATACTCCACAGCCTTATCTACATCATTGACACCAAAGGCAATATGTCCAATGGTTCCCCGTCCGTTTCCCTTCATAATCTCTACCAAAGTTCCAGAAAATACGGAGCTGTTGCCATCTTTGATTGGAAGATCAAAGAATTTCAAAAACTCGTCTGCCCATCCCAAAGCTTCCTCGCCGTTCTTGGCGTTGATTCCTACATGAAGCACCTTCATATCAAATAATTTTGCTGCATCTTCCATGTTCCCTTACCTCCACATTGTTTTTCATCTAATTTACACCATCTTCCAAAAAAATGCAAGTAGGACAATGGGGTTTATGATTTCTTTACTTCCTCGATTTTCTTTTCCAGAGCTTCCACAACGGTCTTTAATACCTTTACTCTGGCGTAATATTTATTATTTCCTTCCACTACGATCCAGGGCGCGTAGGTGGTGGAAGTGCGCACCAGCATCTCGTCTACCGCTTCCTCATACTGATCCCATTTTTCCCTGTTTCTCCAGTCCTCATCTGTAATCTTCCACTGTTTTTCAGGAATTTCCATACGCTCCTTAAATCGCCTCTCCTGCTCATCTTTGTCAATGTGGAGCCAGAATTTTAAGACTACGGCGCCAAAGTTTGCCAGATGGGATTCCATCTCATTAATCTCCTGATAAGCCCGCTTCCACTCTTCTTCTGTACAAAAGCCCTCGATTCTCTCTACCATCACCCTGCCATACCAGGTTCTGTCAAAGATCGCCACATGTCCGGCTTTCGGCATATTATTCCAGAAACGCCACAGATAATGGTGAACCTTCTCAATATCATTGGGAGAAGCCGTAGGATTTACCTGATAGCCTCTTGGGTCTAAATGGCTGGTGAGGCGTTTAATGGCTCCGCCCTTTCCGCCTGCATCCCATCCCTCAAATCCCAATACTACCGGAATACGGAGGCGGTACAGCTCGCTGTGAAGGGTATCCAGCTTTTTCTGAAGTTTACTTAACTCTTTTTTATACTGTTCCTTTGTAAGAGATTTTGACAAATCCACTCCAGAAAGGACCCCATTGTGGAAACGCTCTGACGGTCTCACGGCCTGGGCTTTCGTTTTCTCTTTTTTCTCTTTTCTGCGCTCTAACTCATAGGCAAGTCTGGTGGTCACGGTGGTCAGAATCTTCATAGCCGCATAATCCTTGTCTGTGGCCTCAATGATGGTCCATGGCGCATACTCCGTGTCCGTATTCTCCAGCATCTCTTCGTTAATCTTCAGATACTCGTCGTATTCTTTATTTCTCTTCCAGTCCTGCTTGGCCACACGCCAGGCAGTCTCTTTGGAATCACTTAACTTTTTGCACCGCTTCTTCTGCTCTTCCTGGGAAATATGGAGGAACAGCTTAATGATTACCATTCCGTCGTCGGTAAGCTGCTTTTCAAAAGACATGATATCCTGATATGCTCCCTGAAGATCTTTTTCCTTGGTCAAACCGTCAAATCTGTCCTTTTGTACGCTCTGATACCAGCTCTTGTCAAAAATGGTGATTCTGCCCTTGGCCGGAATCTGAGTCCAGAACTGCCACAGAAACGGCCTCATCTTCGCCTCTTCATTGGAAGAATTGCTGGCATACACAGAGAATCCTCTTGGGTCCAGAGCCTGAATCAATCGGTTAATCTGCACCCCTTTTCCGGCAGCCCCCATGCCGTCAAACACGATCATCACCGGAATCCCCGCTGCCTTACATTCTCTCTGAAGCAGCCCTAACCTGGCGCCTTCCTCCTCCACAACCTTTTTGTACGTTTCCTTGTTTACCTTTTTCGATAAGTCAATTTTTTCTAACATGGACCTTCTCCTCCTTTAAATCTGCATTCCGCACTTATGGCAAAAACCGGATTTTGCCTTTAGATACAGTATACCATAGAAGAGAGAAAAATAAAACATGGGGTTTTGGAAAAATTTTCAAAACTGCGAGCTCTTAGAACCGTTCATCACGTGAACGGTTACAGGCTCTGAAATACAGCCTTTATCAGTTCCCCATCCCCCAAATCATCCGAAAACGCGGTCGCTCCTCCTGCTGCGGTTCCCAGCTTCAACCCATAGCCGAAGTCTCCCCGCTCCAGATATCCAGCTAAAAAGCCTGCCACCATAGAATCTCCTGCCCCCACTGAATTTTTCACAATTCCCTTTGCTGCGTCCCTTTTATACACCTCTTTTGTCTCTCCCAAAAGAATGCTCCCCTTCTCTCCCATGGAAATCAGCACATTTCTGGCTCCCATGTCCTGAAGCTTGGCTGCATAGTGGAGTACTTCTTTTTCCTCTGCAACTGTTGTATCAAACAGCTCGCCCAGCTCATACTGATTAGGCTTTATCAAAAACGGATGATATTTCAGCACAGAAATCAGTAATCCCTTTTCCCCATCCACCACAGTCAAAACCTTCCTCTCCTCTACCTGCCTCAAAATCCGCTCATACGTGTCCTTTTCCATACTCTTTGGAATACTTCCTGACAGAACCAGAACATCCCCTTCCTTCAGCCCCTCCAACTTTTTAAAGAATGCCGTTTCGTCTTCCTCTCCTATTGTCGGCCCAACACCGTTAATCTCACTTTCCTCTCCAGACTTCAGCTTCACGTTGATCCTGGACATCCCGCTTTTCACAGAGACAAAATCCGTCATCACTCCAAATGACTTCATTCCTCGCTCAATCTCCTTCCCTGTAAACCCTGCCACAAATCCCAGCGCCACACTCTCATGCCCCAGCGTCTTTAAAACCCGAGACACATTCAGTCCCTTTCCCCCATAAAAAATGTGTTCTTCTGCTGCCCTGTTCACTTTTCCAGAAACAAACTCCTCTACCTTTATCACATAGTCCAAAGCTGGATTTAATGTCACTGTAAAAATCATACATGCCTCCTGTTTTTCATCAATATTGCGTGTCCAAATTAATACAATTTTTCAATGGGCACTCATGGTTTATATTTTGCCAGAATAAGCGGCGAATTTCACTATAAATAAACAGCGGGCAGAGTATCCGGATTTCCCCAGAATCTGCCCGCCGCCGTTCTCTCCATTCCACCTTCTGCCCCGCTGCAAAAGGTGACCCCCGCTCTGCCGTCGCAGCATTATTACCATTCAGTTTGTATTTACTTCAGCAGCGAAAATCTTGCTGCACAATTCTGTATATTCATCATAAGAAATTTCAGCTCCATTTAATGTATATTTCACTCCAGCCTCTGCGTTATTACTGTCAAATTCTTCACCAAAATTCATTTCTGCAGCTAAGTTATCAGCACCTTCAAATTTTTCCATATGGTAAAATTCAAATCCTGCGCTCGACCTGTTGCTATACATAATCCATATAGCGCCGTTATAATAGGTATAAGAAAGCGTGAGCGCAGTACCCTCTCCTTTCGCAAATTCATATACCCTGCCTTCACGCGCATCAAGGTAGATTCCGCCATAAGGACCGCTGATTATCAGTTCGTTTTCTCCGTCATTGTCCAGATCAATCTTCTCTCCAACAGAATAGGAATCCCATTCTCCAGGATCCATATTCAGATCGGTAATATAAAATGCCGATGTCAAATCCGTGGAACTGGAGGCGTTAACCTTGCCATTGATAAAGGAATCTAATAGACTATCTGCTATTGCTTCCAAATCTATCTCTGTAACGCTCTGCATTTGGGGAACATCTGACGTTTTATAAAATCTGTATTCACTTAATCCTGCAAAATCAAGCCATTCCTGACCATAGATGGTTACGACTGCGATATCTTCTTCCAGTCTTATTACTCCATTCACCTCATTCCCACCAGGCCCTGTTGCTGCAAACTCTAATCTATCTTCTGTTTCCTTTCCGATACCATCACGTAACAAATACAGCCTGAATAAATCGATCTGAATCTGATAAGTTCCATCATCGTTTTTCTTTATTTCCAGCGCCGGCTCGTTTATATCATAACTATTATATTCGCCCTCATACTCATATCTGGCTGTCCCCGTTTCCATTCTCTTTGTGGCATGATATAGAAACTCAGCCTCTTCAAATGAAAATTCCCCATAATATACATCTATCCCATCTGTACCATATTCTAAAATATAATAACCAAAAACCGTCTCTCCATCAGAAAATGCCTGTTCTGGATACTTTATGTAGATTTTGTTATCTTTTATGGTTTCTATATTGGATAAATTAGCTAAAAAACGATAGGAAGATTCTGATTCATAATCAAAAATGTCATAGCCATAAGATGTTTTTTCAACCGTTAATTTACCGGTTCCATAATCCGATAAATAATCATATTCTCCTGTCAAATGTTCCAGTTCGGCATCTGCATCGTAATCATAGGATTCCGTTTCGGCTTCATCGAATACTGCTTGTATCTTTCCTTCAGAAGTTTCGGTAGTACTGCCCTTTGCCTCCATCTGGGCATTTCCCAAATCCTTTGTCTGGCTGCATGATGAAAGTATACATGCAAACACGATCATCGCCATTGCCATTTTCATTCTTTTCATAAATCATTTTCCTCATTTCTGCGCGATATCACTTCACTTTTTCCTGCGCTGTTCTTACATGATACCTGTTTTTCGATCATGACATGTTATTTATACCACACAGGGGAAAAAATGGCATGTTATCTGCATAAACGACATAGATTTTGCACAAACGACACTGGACCTCATTCTATTCAGTCAAACCGCATTCTCCATTGAAAGAACTCCTTTTTAAATTCCTTACTATGAGTCCTTCCAATCACCACCTTTAATCCGTTACAAAGTGTAATCTCACGGCTGTTCACTCTTTCGATGTATTTCAAATTGACAATATAAGACCGCTGTATCTGAAAAAAGCCAAATTGAGACAGACTCTGTGCCGTTTCCGATATCCTGCCCTCACAAAAATGCTCGCTTCCATCCAACATGAGATATCTTAATTTTCTTCCATATGTTTCAACAAGCAGAAGTTCGTTCAAGTTTATTTTTGTACAAATCCCATTCGTTTCCTTACAATCAATCATCCGATCCTGAATCCTGGTTTCAAGGAAAAAATCAAGGGCTTCCTTGATTTCCTCCAAATGCCTTTTGTCTAGGTATCTGAACGCATTGACCCGATAGCCGAGCCTTGCCATTTCTGTATGGGAAGTCAGAAAACATACTTTGCATTTGCTTCCAAAGTGCATTAATTGTTCCGCAATCCCAAAACCATCTTCCCCTTCTGCAAGTTCAATATCCAGAAACAGCAAGTCTGCATCTGGATTTTTCATAAAATCCTTACCACTGCCGTAGGAATTGATTTGAGAGGATATATTTTTATCCTTGCAATATTTTTCGATAACAGCCTGTATCTTATTTCTCCATACTGCCTCATCTTCTACAACGCCTATTTTCATGCCTGCACCCCTTTGTACGCTTTAGCGCATATCCTTTCAATCCCCTGCCTTTGGGATAGCAATACTGATTTTAAACAGCGCTTCGCCATTTTCCTCCATAGATTCCATATAATATTCGCCATGATACTTTGTAACTGTGGCGATCATATTTTTCAAACCAAAACCATGGTTCGCCTTATCCTTTTTTGAGGTCATAAAAAAGCCTTTTTCTATAGTTACTTTTTCGGCCACACTATTGCTGACAACAATGAAAATTTCCTTCTTATGTTCTATAAGCTCAACACGTATTCTGGGAACATCTGCTTTTACCGCCGCTTCCACAGCATTTTGCAAGATATTTCCCATCAATGTTGTAATATCAAACAGTTCAAGAGGTATTTTTTCCGTCAACTTCCCCAAAACAACAAACTCTACCTGTTCCTTTATCGCCAAATACAAATAGTAATTAACAATCACATCGAGAAAACTATCTCCTGTATGAATCTTTAAATCAAACTCATCCTGAAGATTCCAGATCACATCAATGTATTCCTTGGCTTCCTCTGTCTTTTTCTCGTTCATTAACTCTCTAAGAACCCCCATATGATTTACCAAATCATGTTTAAAACGTCGTATCGCCGCCGACTGCTGCAACTGATAATCGTATTGCTGCTTTTGCATATACAGAAAAGATTGAAGTTCCTTGTTCTGTCTGTTTGACAGTATCTGTTTAACAGCAAGGCTAAGGGTAAGAAATAGAGAATAGATTGCCCCCACGATACTGATTAAAAATACTGCATATGCATCCCAACCATACATAGTGTGATTTTCATGAAAGAAATAAAAAACAAAATTATAAAACATCTGAAAGATGCTGATCTGTATTAAGAACGCAAACTTGTACTTAATTTTTATATCGCATAAATAAACGTCATTTTTCTTCAAGATCCGCAAATATACTAGAAGATATACGAAAAATGAGAGCAGATAGGCGGGCTCCATCCACCATGTTATGTCCGTTCCATCAACCCCTCTGCCTATTAAAACAATCTGGATCAGCATGACGCTGAATGTATCCATGATTCCCGTAAAATACATTAGAGCGGCGCTCAATACAAGCAGATGCCACAATCTGTCTTCAAAAAATAAGCATATGGAAATCACACTCCATAACAGATAGACAATCGGAGAGTTTGTATCAAAATATACGTTGTAAGCCCCGGCAGACAACATAATCAAAACCGACGCCCCAATAAAAAGTCTGTTTTTTCTTGGATTTAACCGGAATCCAAAATGAATGATAAAAAGATATATGAAATAGTTTAATAAATTGTCTACAAGATAAACCATGATAGAAATCCCAAAAAACGGAGCCCACCATCCACTGTGATGAACCCCGCCAAATCTCGATTTTACTATAACTCTATAGAAACAAAAATATCGTAAATCGCCTTGATTGCCTCTTCAAAGTCTGCGTTCTTCACGCCGATAATAATATTCAGTTCACTGGAACCCTGATCAATCATTTTCACATTCACCCTGGCATGGGCCAAAGCAGAAAAAATTCTTCCGGCAGTTCCCCTTGTGGCTCTCATACCACGGCCCACTACAGCGATTAAAGCCAAATCCGATTCCATTTCCACAAAATCTGGATTTACGGCCCTGTGAATCCCTGCAATCACAGACTGTTCATATTCTTCAAACTCAGACTGATGAACAAAAATCGTCATAGTATCAATTCCTGAAGGCATATGCTCAAAAGAAATCCCATAGTCCTCAAAGACCTGGAGCACTTTTCTTCCAAACCCCACCTCAGAATTCATCATGGCTTTCTCTACATTAATGGAGCAAAATCCCTTCTTTCCCGCAATTCCGGTAATGGTAAACTTAGGCTTCCTGCACGTGCTCTCCACAATCAAAGTACCCTTATCCTTGGGCTTGTTGGTGTTGCGGATATTAATGGGAATCCCCTCTTTGCGCACTGGGAAAATAGCGTCCTCGTGAAGCACGCTTGCGCCCATATAAGCCAGCTCCCTCAATTCCCGATAGGTAATGGTCTCAATCACCTCTGGGTCTTTAATAATTCTTGGATCCGCCACAAGGAAACCTGACACGTCGGTCCAGTTTTCATACATATCTGCATGAATGGCCTTCGCCACGATAGAACCGGTCACATCAGAACCGCCCCTGGAAAACGTTTTAATGGTTCCACTGTGAGTCGATCCATAGAAACCCGGAATCACCGCTCTTTCCACATGTTCTAACCGCTCTCCCAGCTCTTTATTGGTAGCCTCGGCATCAAACACTCCGTTCTCGTCAAAGAACACCACCTCAGCCGCATCAATAAACTCATATCCCAGATACTCAGCCATAACCAGGCCGTTTAGATATTCTCCTCTGGAAGCCGCATAGTCCTTTCCTGCCTTTGCCAAAAACTGTTCCTCAATTTTAGCAAACTCAAATTCCAGATTCAGATTCAGCTCCAGCCCCTCAATGATCTCTCCATACCTGTTTTTGATTTTATCCAGAATCTTTCCGTAAGGGGCTCCTGTAGACGCCGCCTCATAACACTGATACAGCAGGTCTGTCACCTTCTCGTCCTTGTCGTTTCTTTTGCCTGGCGCGGAGGGAACCACGTACCTTCTGGCTTTGTCACTTACAATAATGTCCTTCACCTTTTTAAACTGCTTTGCGCTGGCTAACGAACTTCCGCCAAACTTCACAACCTTTTTCATAAGCACTCCATCTCCTTTTGAATCTGTGTCTCGCAGCTTCTCATAGCCAGAATCGTCTTCTCCATCAATTCCTCTAAAGTCCATCCCAATCTCTCAGCCCCTGTAAGAATCACATCTCTGGAACAGCCTGCCGCAAACCGTTTATCTTTAAATTTTTTCTTTAAACTGGAAACCTCCAGATCCATTACGCTTTTAGACGGGCGCATTCTGGCCGCCGCTCCGATTAATCCTGTCAATTCGTCTGCTGCGAACAGTACCTTCTCCATCTCATGAACAGGCTCCACATCGCTGCACAGCCCATAACCGTGGCTGCAGATTGCGTGGATCATATCCTCGCCAATCCCCGCCTCTTCAAGAAGCACAGGAGCCTTTTTACAGTGCTCTTCTGGATACAGTTCAAAGTCAATATCATGCAAAAGCCCTGTTTGACCCCAGAACTCTTCTTCCTGTTCATATCCCAATTCCTTCGCATACCATCTCATGACGCCTTCCACAGTCAAACCGTGTAACAGATGAAAAGGCTCCTTATTATACTTTTTCAGCAGTTTTAGCGCCTGCTCTCTGTCTAATGCAGATGTCATATCTTTTCTCCTCCTGTTTCTTTCCAATCACTATCCGCTATTATAATCATTGCCTGTAAAAAACTCAATCATTTTTTTCAATTTGAAACTGATAATCCAAAAGCTCCCATCCTGCCCGAAACAGCCGCATAATCTGCCACACACCGATTCCCTTCAGTCCATACATCTTCACAAGATCAAACTTGGCCTCATAGCTTCTCACATCCTCAAACCATACCTCATGCTCTACCCCATACTGCCAAAATCGAAAATACGGGGACTGACTCTCCTCATCAAATCGGATGGGCGCACCGTAGAAAACAGCCCTCTGAATTGCCTCTGTATACCCCAGCGTCACAGCCTTTGTGACGCCTCTTTGGTAAGGAAGGGGCCAGTCATACCCATAATTAGGAACTCCCAGACTTATTTTTTTTGCCGGGATTCTGCCAAGGGCATACTCCACCACTCTGCGAACCTGATTGATAGGAGCCACCGCCATTGGCGGACCATACGTATATCCCCATTCATACGTCATTAAAAATACGCCGTTGGCCGCCTGTCCCAGCCCACCATAGTCCATTCCTTCATACAAAAGTCCTGCCTGATTGTCAGAATATTTCGGCGCAAGAGCCACTGTCACATAGTAGCCAAAGGGATTTAAAAGATTTGTGGCTCTTCGGACAAAGTCCGTAAATGCATCCCTGTCCTCAGACAGAACGTACTCAAAATCAATATTGACTCCTCCATATCCTTTCTGGGTCATTTCCCCTACCAAGTTGCGCAAAAGGGTCATCTGCACCGATTCCTGTCTGACCAAGGCGCTCACCAGAGAATTGTTAAACCGTCCGTCCACACCCAGAGGCGTCAGAGTAAGCGTAGGACTGGTCTTTGTCTTAATAGCCTGTTCCACCATCCACTTATCATCCAGCGTTGGTGGAAGCAGTTCTCCTTTAGCAGTAAAGCCATAGGAAAACACAGAAAGCTCTGACAAAAAGGGCAAAGTCTCCCCCAAAATCCATTCAGAGATAAATGGGTAGGCATACCCATTGCTTTCCGCCAATGGACGCCCTTTTACCGCTTTTCTCATCTGCCTCTCTCCTTTGGCAAAAAGCAACAAGGCCTGCCCGATGGCAAGCCTGTAAGGATACTCTAATTGATTTGTTTCAAGAAGGGTATTCAAATCCGCTCCTGTTTTTGCTGCAATTTCGTCTACTGTATCGCCCTCTTGCACTACATAAATTGTCATGAATCATACCCGGCGTTTTTTACAGTATATGAAAGAAGGAACCCTAAATATGCTCAAAAGCTTCATTCAAAAGCTCTGTGCCCTGAACCACAAACCTTCCATCTGCAAGAATCGGAAGCTTCTCTCCTTCCCTTGTCACACCATAAATCTCCGACAACTCCCTATAAGGAATGGTAATATCCGTGTGACAGTTGAAATATGCCTTTACTAAATCGGTTTTGCGAAGAGCGGATACTTCATTATCCCTGGCAATGACCTCTTTGCCGTCTGGATTGTACACAGCCGAATCCTCAGACCAGCTGTAGCAGGTGTCTCCCACTGCAAAATGAGGTCCCATTTTCTCCACAATCAGAATCGGAAGCCGGTCTACAATCCCAAACTTCTGAGCCATGGCATAAGCCGTTGTGTTAGTCCCAATGGCGTATTCTCCCATAGGAAGGCTGTCATGATTTTTCAGAATCATCTGCTTAATCAAAGCTTTTCCCTGAAGGGGATCTGCAAAATTAGCACAGGAGTACTCCTTCACCATTCCATCGCAAAATTCCAGCTTCAAATCCTGAAACTGAATGTCTCCAATATATACGCTGCTGACCTGCAAGATTCCGTTCGTCCCCTTCAGCACCGGAGAGGTAAAGACCTCTCCCAGAGGAATATTCACATCCGCCACACAATTTTCAAAATTTGTTTGGCTGTCAGAGTTTGATAAGGGATGGAGCATCACCTTCAAATTGGTGTGGTTATCTCCCTTTCCTGTAATCACCACATGCTCCGCTCTGTCCAGGCGGTCAATCAGCTTTTGCTGAATAGTTTTATAAATTTCATAATCCAGTGTGTTGATGCGAATCGTCTCCTGGAATATTTCCGAAAAATCTTCTCCAATCTCTGGTCTTGGAAATGCGATAATGGTAAAACTGGTCTCATGCCCTGGCACATACTCATTTCCGATCTGTGCGGATTCATTGGCATACGCCAAAGTTAATTTCTCTTGTTTTTCGCTCAAAGCCACACATTCCGGCTTATTGACAGGCTGAAACCCCACTTCTCCAAAGGTCTCTATCAACGCTGGGCCGCCAAAATCAGCCCCTTCTTTTTTGTAAGTCTCGTACGCAGTTTTTAACACCGCCAGTTTTCGGTCTGTAAACGCTTTTTTCAGGTAAATGCCCTCGTCGTATCTGTGATCATACTCGTACTGCTTATTAGGAGAAGAACCATAAAATCCTCTCTTTCTGCCAGGTCTTCGATTCACGCACCAAACCGCGTTGCGAAAGAGAATCGGCTCCAGTCCCATAGCTCTGAAATTCTTAATGGCTTTTCTCACCATCCGTTCAAATCCCAACTGATACAACACGGCTACAGTCCGTTTTTTTGATAAATCCCGCCCCATAACCTGGAAGCCCTTTCGGTAGCCTTCTGTGTAGGTATCTGCCATCTGATCCACAGTCTCCTGAGACAAGCTATTCAAAAAAGAGGCAAGCTTTATATCTTCCTCTGAAATATATTCTCCATAAGCATACAGATACCGCAAATCGCTTAAATCGCTGGAAAGAACAATATCCTTGGCGAAATTAAGCGTCGGATCATAAGTCTCCCGAACCCGATAGGTCACGGTTAAGTCTGTGTAATCGCTGGTAAACCAATAAAGAATGTCTTTCACCTTTTGGGCTTCTGGCGCCTCTTCCTCAAACAGATTGTAGATTTCAATAAACAATTCATTTAAAATTGTCATCTCTGTGAGTCGGCTTTCCTGGACAAAAACAATCTCTCCCCGAATTTCTGCATACAAAAACGACAGAAGACGCCCTATATCCAGTCCCAGCTTTTCTACTGCATAAGCCGGATTTCCATAGCTCTTTTCATAATTTTGGGGCAGAATATCTCCATAAAATTTTCGGTTCCATTCCTTTAATTCTGCCAAGGTCTGATTCATCCAGACGCCTTTCTCCACCAAAAGGCGCGCCTGGTCCATAAGTATAATGAATTGTGCTGTTCTGCAAAAATACTCTCTGTACGGTTCTTGTGTAGTCTCTTCCTTGATAATCTGTCCAATTCGTTCTATAGTAAGGTCATACCGCTCCCTTACCGCCTCGTTTTCTTCTCTCCACAATTCCCGATAGTCCATTCTTTACCCTCTCACTCCAATCAAAATTGTGATTCCCCAGGATAGGACCAAAAGTCCGCCCACTCCGATACAAATCCTGGCTAATAGATAATTCCTTCCTTTTTCGAGAAACGAAATACAGCCATACCAAAGAGCGACAAGTCCCAACAGGAAACTGCAGAACACAAAAGCTGCAGATAATAAAGGAGCGTTCCCCTTTGTGGCCACTGCCCAATAAATACCAATACCTCCGAAAATCAACGCAGCAACCAAAAGCCCTGCCCCAAACAGACTGCGCCTTGCCAATGGCTTTCTTAAATAAGATACCCTTGTAGCAGCCGTTTCCCTGGCCGCCCTGGTTCTTTGTTCCTTCTGTTTTTTCATCTCTGCCAGTTCTCTTCTGACAGCTTCTTTTTCCCGTCTCCTTGCGGCGTCGTCCAACTCCTGTTTCTGCAGCTCTACACGCCCGTTTTTACCTTCCACCAACCGGTACTCGGAATAATTTACTTCTCTCACCGGCCGTTTGTTTTTTACACTTTTCCCCTTCTTCTCATACCTTCCCTTAGAATGTCCACTCTTTTTAGAGCTTCCCCTTCCTGGCACGAAGTTTCCTCCTTATCCGAATCTTTTGCACAATTTTATATAACAAAAATCCTAAAATTCCACCGATTGTATTTAAAAACAAGTCGTCCACATCAAAACTTCCCACCTTAAACACCAGCTGGATCGTTTCAATGCACAGGCTCAACAAAAATCCTAATAAAGAGGCGTTGTACCATTTTCTCCCTCTCCGACTGACCACTGGAAGGAAAAAACCAAATGGCATAAAACCCACCACATTTCCCACCAGATTCAAAAAAACAGCCTTGAATCCCAGTTGTTCCCGATACGTATAAAAACGTTTAATCTCTTTAAACAGTTCCAGGTTATAAGCATAGCCTGACTGTGTATTCGGAGTCCGTCCAAAGGACTCCGCAAAAAACATAAAATATGTTAAGGCTATCAGGTACATAAGAAACAGCACCCAGCCGAACTTTTGAAGTTTTGTGGTGTTTCGAATCATATAATCCTATATTCCCATGGCGGCGTAAAGCAGCAGTATCCCAAAGAGGCCGCCGCTTCATCTAAAACGTGAGCTGCGATTTCTTCTTCAGCAAATTTGCGCCTGTGACAATAGCCAAAATTCCTGTGGAAAGCCCTGTCACAATCATGATAATCCCTATAGCAATATTCGCCGCGCCTATATTCCTCATCGTCTTATATACATTTTCCATGGTCTCTCTCCTTACCTGTTTACTTTCTATTTTACCCCATATTGCTGGTAATACGCATCAATCGCCTCTTTCATCTTGTCGTCAATAACAATTCTTCCCTGACATTCCTTGTTGTACAAATGTTCCGCCACATCTGCCATAGAAACAATGGCGTTAGCCTTAAATCCATACAATTCCTGAATCTCCTCCAACGCGCTCTTAGTTCCCTTGCCCTTCTCCATCCTGTTTAGAGAAACCATAAGCCCTACAATCTCTACATTCCCCTGGGCCTTGATAATTGGAAATGTCTCCTCAATGGACTTTCCAGAAGTGGTCACATCTTCAATCACCACCACTTTGTCCCCATCCTTCATCGAGCTGCCCAGCAAAATCCCTGCTTCTCCATGGTCCTTTGCCTCTTTCCGATTGGAACAGTAGCGAATCTCTTTTCCGTACAGCTCACTAAAGGCAATCACCGTAGCTACGCTTAAGGGGATTCCTTTGTATGCCGGACCAAAGAGTACGTCAAAGTCCTCTCCATAACAGTTGTGAATAGCCTGAGCATAATACTGCCCCAGTCTCTTTAACTGGCTTCCTGTCACATAAGCACCTGCATTCATAAAGAAAGGCGATTTTCGCCCACTTTTCAAAGTAAAATCGCCAAATTTCAACACATTGCTTTCTACCATAAATTCAATAAATTCTTTCTTATAGTTTTCCATCTCGTCCTTGCCCCTCCGTTTTTGCAGGCTTTTGGCCTGACGTAAGTATTTTTAAGTATTCCTTTACACCAATTTTACATCATTTCGCAAATGTATGTCTAAACGTATGTGGTGTAAATGCTTTAAAATCTGCCTTAATTTCTGATTTTTTTGTGTGTCAATGGAATTGAATGTCTGCCCCTGAGCATACAGATAAAAGATGACCATCACTGCAAAAATATGCTGTTTAATTGATCATCTATCTTTTTCTTTAGTATGATATCATCGCATGAAAAGACAATTTTCAATAATGCAGCACACGAATTGATAGACGTTCCATAACAGACTCCGGCGTCCCTTGATAAAATTGTACCATTCATCCAATCTCTTTGCGTAGATGGTTTGCCTTTTGCCATACCTGTTTATAAATCTAGCCATATAAACGCCATCTTTACGCTGACAAATATTTTACCTAATTCCTTCCCATTCAGCGACTTTCTCGTCACTGCCTCCTTCCTAATGAAAATCAGGGAAAGAACCATTAAATATTTCCCCAATTTTAGCACATCCTCTATCTATATTCAACCATTTTTGCTTTTTGATTTTAAAGAATCTGTTTTAGCAGTCACTCATCTACTTTACCTTTATGCGCATATAATCAGTCTCCATTCTTTACAGTAAACCCATTAGCTGGATTATGTAATAGTCCTCTTTCAAACTGCGCTGTTTCTGCCATTATGTAAATCGCACTTTCAAATTCCTATATTCCTGTCTGCCATCAACGATTGCATATATGGTAACGATTTTTTCATTTTTGTTGAATAAGGAGTTTTGTAGAGGCCATCTATGGGCGAGAGGATACTTTGTAGCCAGTGGTGGTTTAGAATACCTTATCGCAATAAACTCCAACACTATTTTAAAACTTTTTCTTCATTTCTAAATATTTTTACACTATATTCAAACTTTTGAAATTATGTGATATACTATTATTAAAATTCAATAGAGGATGGTGATAGCATGGCAGACGTAAACATCAGAAATGAAATAAAAGCCGAAATTGCAAAATCTGGATGGACTCTAACCGACATTGTAAAAGAAATGAACCTATTACATCCAGACGAAACCACAACATCACAGAATATCTCTAATAAGCTCACTCGCGGAACGCTAAAGTATTCTGAAGCTTTAGAAATCGCTGCCATAATTGGCAAACGGATTTCTTGGGTTCCTGCTGGTTCAGAGGACTAGGATGTGGCATTGATTCCCCCAATATGGAGAAATGACTATCTCAATGCCCTATCTGCTTCCAGGCGGCTGAATGATATGAAGCCATTCTCCAAACTGATTACTGCCGACTGCCAAAACTATAAAACTAGGAGGACACAAATGGCAAAAGATTTAGTAAAACCGTTGGACTATTTCGCAAGTAATGGTACAGAGGAAAATATACCTAATCATGAACAACGAATACACAAATATTCAGAGAATATAAAAGAGATTTCCAATAAGGAAAAAGCTACTGAACGTCTCCTTGCTGTTGATATTATTTTGGCAAAACTAAATCAGGAAATCAACGATTGCCAAAATATGATAAAGGGATCTGCTGTATTTCTTACTACGATTATTACTATTTTAACTTTTTTATCATCAATCAACAAGTTTATTAAAACTCTAATACCTGCTTTTCTATTGTTTTATGTTATTTTGGTTTTATTTTCTTTAGCCATTTTTATTTATAAAAAGTCAATTTATACTACAAGAAGAATTTATTATGAAGCCTACAGAACACTATTAACTCAGCATATAAATGCCATGCCATAAATATTAAGCTAAATATTTGATAGAAAAATCAATCAGCAAACCACACTACCACCAAGAAAGGAAGTGATATCATGCCACCATCATTAGCACAAGAAAAATTTTATACCCTTGACGATATTTATGCTCTACCAGTCGGAGAACGTGCCGAACTGATTGACGGCCAAATTTTCTATATGGCCCCACCCAGCACCAAGCATCAGCGGATATTGTCATTTTTGCATCTGGAAATAGGAAATCATATCCGTGCAAAGGGAGGAACCTGTGAAGTCTTCCCGGCTCCCTTTGCCGTCTTTCTATTTGCAGATCATTCCAAATATCTGGAGCCGGATATATCTGTAATCTGTGATAAAAGCAAACTGGATGAACATGGCTGTAAAGGCGCCCCTGACTGGATCATTGAGATCGTGTCACCCAGCAGCAGGGCCATGGACTATTACACAAAGCTCTCTCTCTACCGTGAGGCCGGCGTCCGAGAATACTGGATCGTTGATTCAAATAAACAGACCATCCTTGTGTATGACATGGAACAGGCTGCAGCGCCTACCATCTATTCTTTTACTGACATGATCAGGACGAATATTTATGACAACCTGGAAATTGATTTTTCAAAGCTTCAGTTCTGATTTGCTGCTAGCAGCAGGCCCGCTCCTCTCTTAATCACTCCTGCCACCGGCGGCCACTAGGTATCTTTCAGAACTGATTGTAATCACTACGAAAGGAAGTGTATATTATGCCACCAGCATTACAGCCAGAGACAATCACTCTGGAGCAGTACGAGGCTCTTCCAGAGAACAGAAGAGCAGAAGTCTTTGATGGAATTGTCTATGATATGGCCAGCCCATCACAGATACATCAAACAATTTCCATGGAACTTTCGACTATTCTTAACACATATCTCAAAAGCAAAAATGGGCCATGCCGAGTGTTCCATGCCCCATTTGATGTAAAGTTGAATGACGCTCCCCTCACTATTGTCCAGCCTGACATTATGATTATCTGCGACAGAGACAAACTTGATGGAAAGTGTTGCAATGGCGCTCCCGACTTCATCATTGAGATTGTCTCTCCCAGCAATCCGGCAGATGATTATATCCGGAAGGCATACTACTATAATTCTTACGGTGTTCGTGAATATTGGATCGTGGATCCTCGCCGCAAAACCGTAACCGTCAACTATTTTGAGAAAAATATGCTTAATATCCAGTATTCTTTCGATTCCACAATTAAGGTAAATATCTACGATGATCTACTTATCAACTTCTCTGATATTGCTGATCTACTAAATATTTAGCCAAAAAGAATAGAACCTGTTCCATGTTAGATTTTTATTTTTTGTTTCACAAATAGACCACACTAAAAACAGTGTGGTCTCAGACTGCAGACAAACTGCCGCACTCTACGTACGGCAGCTTTCCTCAACCTCTTTTCGTTTTACCTTCACCAGAATAATGTCATCCCCCACCTGCAAAATATCGCAGAAAGGAATAATATACTCCTTTTCTCTTCCGAGAAAACCACAAAAGCATCCTGGGCCGGGAACAATTAAGGCTATCATACAGCCATTGTTCATATCAAAGTCAACATCCCCCACAAACCCCAGCCGCTTACAGTCTTCTGCATTGATGACTTCCTTTTGTTTCAGCTCTGATATTCTCAATCTTCACAAGACCTGCCATATCGTTTAGTGTATCCTATGCGCAGGCTCTTTTGTCTTATTCCATCTACTTATTGTCTCTGTCAGGATAAAAATCCACAATCTCTCCCTGTCTTGGCTCCTCATACCCCTCTACGTAAGGATTCCATGCAGTTTGAGGCGAAATGGTCTCAATCTGAGGCTGTAAATCAAGATAAAAGAAAATCGTGGTACAGCTTATATAGGGCATAAGCCATAACATGCCAAGACCAAAGCTCATCATTCCCAGAATCATCCATCCCAAAAAGCTAAAGCTCAGCCCAAGGAACCGAAGCCGGTTTCCTATCATCATTCTACGGCTTTCTGCCAAAGCCTGAATCCAGCTCTTTTTCGGGTCCTCCACCAGAATGTAGAAAAACATCGGGAAGGTCAGAGACGCATAGATGGAAAATCCCATCAAAACAAGAGTGTACACCAAAACAAAAATCCCCACAAACATAGTGTCGCCTGTGACAGTTCCGGCAAAAGAAAGAATCATCGTCGGCAGGCTGCACACAAAGAGGAGCAGGCTGAACCCCAGGGAAATCCCAACAAATTTCATAGGCTTATTCTGAAGCGCCCAGAAAATATCTGTGGTTTTTGCCGTTTCTCCCTTACAGATATTCATAAACAGACGCATAAGGCCCGGAACCATTATATACATTACCAGACCGATCACCAGATACATGACAGCCCATAAAACGATCATCAGCGCCACCGGCGCCATGCTGTCAAATTCCATTCCATAGTAGGTTTCTCCGACGGAAATGGCGGAAAGTCCTCCCACCATGACCACAATGACGCCTACCACCTCCACTGCCATGGCTAACACCCAGTAAACAATGTAAAACAGTATCAGTCCTCCGATGGCTGTTCCATAATTGCCTTTTAAGGCCTGCCTGGCTCTTCTTTTTAATTCTGCTCTATCTGCTCTCATATGGCGCCTCCTATGCCAATGCCAGTAACACAATCCAAACCACGATTGACAACATACTGACACAGATTCCGATAATGCCTGTGATTAATCCTGTTTTTGCCTGCCTGCACATCTCGTCAACCCTGGACAGGGCGGCAAGGATTACCGCCAGACTGCCCAGCATCATGCCAAGAAAACAGCAGCAGGAAAGAACGATGGATACAATGCCAAGTACCATGGAAGCCGCAGCCATATCATTTTTTTGCTCCATACCATGTCTCCTCTTTCTCTATACTTCCCTTTGCGTTATCCTGCGATTAGAACAGAGGAACCACTGCTCCCTCATACTTCTCATCCATAAATTTTTTCACCTCGTCGCTGGTTAGAGCCTCAATCAGAGCCTGAATAGCCTCATCATTTTCATGCCCCTCCTGAACGGCGATTACATTTCCGTAGGTAGAAGCGGCAATAGACTCAGAATCCTCTACTGCCAGAGCCTCAGACACTTTAAATCCGGCCTCAATGGCATAGTTTCCATTAATAACAGCGATGTCTACATCCTCTACCACACGTGGAATCTGGGCTGCCTCCACCTCATAGAGATTCAGATTCTTTGGATTTTCCACAATATCATTTTTCGTGACTGTCAAATCTGCCCCTTCTTTTAATTGAATCAGACCCTGGGCCTCTAAAAGAAGAAGAGCTCTGGCTTCGTTGCTGGTGTCATTGGGAACTGCCACCGTTGCGCCATCTTGGAGTTCTTCCAAAGAAGAGGCTTTTCCTGCATAAATACCAAAAGGCTCATAGTGAATAGCGGCCGCAGACACCAGTTTCGTCCCGTTTTCCTCATTGAAGGACTCCAGGTATGGAAGGTGCTGGAAATAGTTGGCAGCTAAATCCCCAGATTCCAAAGCCAGGTTTGGCTGAATATAATCCACATATTCTTTGATGTCCAGCTCATATCCCTTCTGGGCCAGACTGTCCGCTGCTGCCTTTAAAATCTCTGCGTGAGGGGCTGGACTGGCTCCCACCACAATCTTTTTCATTTCTCCTGTCGGCTTTGTCTCTGAAGCGGCTGTAGTCTCCGTTGTCTCTTCCCCTGTCGTCTGGGCGGCTGTAGTCTCAGAACCACTCTTTCCTGAACAGCCTGTGATTGTAGCTGCAAGTAATGCTGTGACTGCAAATACACATAACGTTTTTCTCATAATCATTCTCCTCTCATATTCCATATGAATTTATCATAAAGGCCAGTGGGTTGACCACTTAAGCCCTTATCATCTAACCTATCCTCTATCGAATCCTCTTATCGCTCTTTTTTGACAAGCGGGTGCCTATCTCCTGAATAATCTGAACCATGACCACTAAAAGGATTACTGCAATCCACATAAGTTCTGGTTCATACCGATAATACCCGTAGTTGATGGCAATGGCCCCTAAGCCTCCGCCGCCTGTAAATCCTGCCATGGCGGAATAACTCAGAATCGTGGTAATAGCCAGGGCCGCACCCAAAAGCAGGGAAGGCTTTGATTCTGGAAGAAGAACTTTCCAAATTATCTGCCATGTAGAAGCTCCCATGGATTTTGCGGCCTCAATCACGCCTGCGTCAATCTCCCGAAACGAAGACTCCACGACTCTGGCAATGTAGGGCGCCGCCGCTATGGTCAGCGGAATAATGATAGCCGGAGAGCCGATTCGGGTTCCGATAATAATCTTGGACAGTGGAAGCACAATAAACAAGAGAATCAAAAACGGAACCGAACGCATCAGGTTAATGACAAGTCCCAAAATCTTCTGCAATAATGGAATCGGGTGGATACCGTCCGTGTCTGTCACCACCAGAATAATTCCCAAAGGCATTCCGATTACATAAGCCAGAAATGAGGACAAAAGCACCATATAAAAGGTCTCCCAAATTCCTGTCTTCAGCATATTGATCGTTGTCGCATCAAATGTCATCTTCTGTCACCTCCTCAAAGGGAATCTTCACATTTTTCAAATAATGGATCACTCGGGCTGCTTCGGTCTCTCCTTCTGGAAGCTGAATAATCATCTGTCCCATAGCCGTACCCCCGATATCCTTGGTGGCAGCATACATGATATTAATGGGGACCTTGCACGCAAGCACCAGATTAGAAATTACTGGCTCTGAGGATTCTCGGCCGTCAAAGATAATGCGAATCTGTCTGGCCCCGCTAAAGTTAACTCGTTTTATCGCATCTCCTAAAATCAGCTGTCTGCCGATTCTCGACTTAGGCTCAGAGAAGATCTCCGACACCGTCCCAACCTCTGCAATACGGCTCTGGTCAATAATAGCCACCCTGTCACAGATCGCCTCAATAACCGCCATTTCATGGGTAATTACAATCACCGTCACGCCCATAGTCCGGTTAATTTCTTTTAAAAGTCCAAGAATTGATTTTGTGGTGTTGGGATCCAGAGCACTGGTGGCCTCGTCGCACAAAATCACCTTGGGATTAGTGGCCAATGCCCTGGCAATCGCCACTCTCTGCTTCTGGCCGCCTGAGAGCTGGGCCGGATACGCCTTGGCCTTATCCTCTAAACCAACAGTCTTTAAAAGCTCCATGGCCCTTTTGCCAGCCTCCTTTTTGGGAACCTTTGCCAGCTCCAGCGGAAAGCAGACATTCCGAATCACATTTCTCTGAGCTAAAAGATTAAACTGCTGGAAAATCATGCCCATGCCCTGCCTGGTCTTTCTCTGCTGAATGGGGGTCATTTCTGCCAGGCTCTCCCCTTCAAATAAAACCTGGCCTTCTGTGGGCACCTCCAGATAGTTGATACACCGCACCAGCGTACTTTTTCCCGCCCCGCTCAGTCCGATGATTCCGAATATCTCTCCCTGGCAGATATCCAGATTAATCTGATCCAGAGCCTTAACCAGTCCATTGGCTGTCTTAAAGGTTTTTCCCATATTTTGAATCTGAATAATCGGCTTTTCCATAGATTCCCCTTTCTTCCACATTTCCCCAAAAACATTGGATTGAAAACACAAATAGCCGTAAGTCTCACAGACCTACGGCTTGAATCCAACTTTTACAGATATTCTTTATAAAATATCCCTCGTCTTTTTTCTGCAAGCGCTGTCTACACAGACCTTCAAAAACCATTAGATTTCTATGCACATGAACATACGACACATACCCATGCCGCTCATCATATACATATTCATCATCATGGATTTTGAATTGTACATTACAGTTCCTCCTGCAAATGTTTTCCCATACCATAACCGGGATTTTGTTCTGTGTCGTATTCTACTCCAGCTTTCTTAAGTTGTCAAGAGTTTTTTGCAACTTCTCTGGCACAATAGCCTGATATGTTTAGCTGCACAGTTCCACAATCACCTGGGCAAAAATCTTGGCGCTGACTACCAGTTCCTCCAGAACAGCAAATTCGTCTGCTCCATGCATATGATTGTCAGTCTCTGGCATGGCGGCGCCGAAGGCCACGCCGTTTTTCAAGTCGTGGACATAGGTTCCTCCGCCCATGGACTGGCATTCTCCTTTTCTCCCTGTATAATCCTCATAAACCTTTAACAAGGTCTTCACAAAATGGGAGTTTCCGTCTACATGGTGAGGCGGTCTCATAGAGTCATTCTCCAGGGTCAGTCCCACAGCGGCCATATTCTGTTTGACCACCTTGAGCATGTTGTCTTCATTTGCACAGATCGGGCAGCGGCTGTCAAAATCGCCCTCTAGCTGGTCTTCAGTCACATTGAGCATACTGAAAGCCAGGGTCAGCCTGCCGGAAATCTCGTCCTCCATAGCCACACCAAGTCCTGCTCCGTTTACATCTCCGTGAGGGATTAAGGTTCGTAAATTCTGAAGAGTGGTTACCTGCTCACAGGGAGCCAGAGGCAGTCTCACCAGATAGGTTAAAAGTCCGGTTAAAGCATTGTTGCCGTCCTCTGGGTGTGCGGCATGTGCACCGGCTCCTATTGCCGTAATCCTGGTAACAGTCTGTGTAGATTCTAAATCAAAATGGATGTTTGTCTCTCTCTCCACTTCTTTTGCCACTTCATCCATGACGCTGCGCTCAATCCCTTCTACAGCCGCATATGCCTTGCCTGGAACCACGTTTGTCTTGATTCCTGCCTCTATGGAAACGATTTTAGGAAGGTCTTTAGACGGAGCAAATTTTCCGGTAAAATGGCCTGCCAGTCTGCCTTTTTCCACATTGGTTACTGGAAAAGCTGCATCTGGGGAAAAAGTCATGGGGGCTTCTTCTTCTACATCATAATAGTGGGCAATATCAGAGCTTCCGCACTCTTCGTCTGTTCCTAAAATCAGACGCACATTTTTGGATAAGGGGATTCCCAGCTCTTTTACAGCCCGTAAAGCATACAGAGCAGCCACAGCCGGACCTTTATCGTCTGCAGTTCCTCTTCCGTACAGTTTTCCGTCTTTTAAAATCGGCTCAAACGGTTTTGTGACTTGCCAGCCCTCGCCAGCAGGAACCACATCTAAGTGGGCCAGAATGTCTAACTGTTTCTCTTT
Source organism: uncultured Hungatella sp. (assembly GCA_910579515.1). Taxonomy (GTDB): domain Bacteria; phylum Bacillota; class Clostridia; order Lachnospirales; family Lachnospiraceae; genus UBA3402. The sequence continues at coordinate 143,075 of CAJTUV010000001.1, read as the reverse complement.
ATCGTTTAAGTCCACAGTTCCCACATAGTCGTCATAATTGCAGACAGAAAAACCGTATCCTTCTGCCATGGAAAGAGCGGTTGACAATGCCATAGACGGCCCCTTTCCATAGGGCATCCCTTTCTCATAAGGCATCTTTTGGCTGTCAATCCTGCACAGGGTAAAGATATCTTCCACCATTTCCTCTTTGTGCTTTTCGATATACTGCTCGATTTCTTTTCTATACATAGGGGATCTCCTTTTTATGTGTTGTTTCCTGTTTAGTGAAACATGGAGGCCAAAGTCTGATTCACCAGCTTGCCGTCTGCTTTTCCTTTTACTTTCGGCATAAGGATTTTCATGATTTTACCTTTATCGGCTGGCGTTGGATGTTCGATTTTTAGCTCGGTGAGGACAGACTGGATCACCTCTTTGATCTGGTCCACGCTCATATCTTCTGGGGCAAATTCTTTGTAAACGGAAATCCGAAGGGCCGCTTCTTCCTTAATGTCTGTCCGGTCTTTCGGGGCTGTGTCGATGGTTTCCTGGCATTGTTTGATTTCTTTTTTTACGATAGCGTTTTCTTCATCCTCGGTTAAGGGGGAACGTTTGTCGATTTCTGCGTTTTTGAGGACGCTTAACAGCATGGACAGGGCGTCTTTTCTGGCCTTGTCTTTGTTTTTCATGGCGGTTACCATGGCGGCTCTTACGGTTTCTATCTTGGTCATCTTTTTGGGGCTCCTTTCTGTGAGGGGATTATTTTTTTGGGGGGATTTGGACGGGGGGGCGCTGTGTGCTGGGGGCGCGGCTTGTTGCTTTGCCATGCCGGAGCTGGAGCCTTGGGGGGCTCTGGACAGCTGGCGCCGTATGCGGGGGGGCGCGGGAAGGTCTCTGAGGGGGAGGGTATACTCTCTGTGAATTGTTGGGGGGAGCTTTCCGCTGCTTTGCCATGCCAGAGCTGGAACCTTGGGGTTCCAGCTCTGTACGGCTGTCGCCGTATATGAAGGGGATTCCAGACAATTCTCAGTGAGCAAGCTCCCTGTGAATTGTCTGGCTTCCCCTTCTTGCATGGCTCTTAGTTGCGCCCAAATTCTCCCAATCTTAGGTGGGGGTTGCGGTCTTGGACCATGCCTATGCTCCAGCTGTTGATGAACAAAAGGAGGGGATTGTCTTTTAGGTCTTTGATTCGTTTCATGTCTGAGGTGCCTTGGATGTGGGCTACGTCTATCTCATCTTTATTCTCTACCCAGCGGATGTATTCATAGGGGAGTTTTTCTAGGTTTACTTCTACGTTGTATTCGTTTTCCAGGCGGTATAAAAGGACTTCAAATTGGAGCTCGCCTACTACGCCTACAATGATTTCCTCCATTCCGGTGTTAAATTCCTGGAAAATCTGGATGGCTCCTTCCTGGGCGATCTGGTTGACGCCTTTGATGAACTGTTTTCTCTTCATAGTGTCTACCTGACGCACTCTGGCGAAGTGTTCTGGAGCGAAAGTGGGAATACCTTCAAATTCAAATTTTTCATTAGACAGACACAGCGTGTCTCCTATGGAAAAAATTCCTGGGTCAAATACTCCAATGATATCTCCTGCGTATGCCTCGTCCACAATTTTCCGGTCCTGAGCCATGAGCTGCTGGGGCTGGGAAAGACGGAGCTTTTTGCCTCCCTGGACGTGGTTTACCTCCATGCCTGCTTCAAATTTTCCAGACACGATCCGCATAAAGGCAATACGGTCTCTGTGAGCCTTGTTCATATTAGCCTGAATCTTAAAGACAAATGCGGAAAAAGACTCCTTGAAAGGATCAATCACTCCTGTTGTGGTTTTCCTGGAAAGAGGGGAAGTGGTCATCTGGAGGAAGTGTTGTAAAAAGGTCTCAACCCCAAAGTTTGTCAAAGCTGATCCAAAAAATACAGGGGACAAATCTCCTATTCTGACCCGCTCCATGTCAAACTCGTCTGCTGCTCCGTCTAAAAGCTCGATCTCTTCCAAAAGCTGGGTGTGAAAGTCCTGTCCAATGACCGGATTAACCTCTGTTCCGTTGACATCAAAGGTCTGGGAAGCCACTTCTTTCTGCCCGCCCATGGCTGCTGTGAAGGTGGTGATCTTCTTTGTATTTCTGTCATACACGCCTTTAAAATTTTTCCCGCATCCAATCGGCCAGTTAATAGGACAAGTACGGATACCCAGTACGTTTTCAATATCGTCCATCAACTCAAAGGGGTCTTTTGCCTCTCTGTCCATTTTGTTGATGAAGGTAAAGATAGGGATTTTCCGCAGCACACATACCTTAAATAATTTAATCGTCTGGGCCTCCACGCCTTTGGAGCCGTCAATCACCATCACTGCGCTGTCCGCTGCCATCAGGGTACGGTAGGTATCCTCCGAGAAATCCTGATGCCCTGGGGTGTCCAGAATGTTGATGCAATATCCGTCATAGTCAAACTGCATGGCGGAGGAAGTGACGGAAATCCCTCTCTCCTTTTCGATCTCCATCCAGTCCGAAACTGCATGTTTTGTAGCCTTCCGCCCTTTTACGGTTCCCGCTAAGTTGATAGCTCCGCCGTACAACAGAAATTTCTCCGTCAGGGTAGTCTTGCCTGCATCTGGATGGGAGATGATGGCAAAGGTTCTTCGTTTCTTTATCTCTTCTGATGTGCTTGACAAAATCATTCCTCCGATACTTTTAAAAAATCGTTCTCATTGTAGTATGAATCCTTCATAAAGTCAAGCAGCTGTAGGAAATAAAAATCCATATAGTGTAGGTTGTCAAACCTAATGCCGGACGACTCCCTACCCTAATCAGTACCGCCAGACCCTGAAACGGGCTGCATGGAGTATAAAAATGTGATATAATTTTTTGAAAAAGTTTTAGAAATCATTGAAATGTTTTGGCGTTTAGAACATGGCAAAAGCTCTATGAATCCTTTGCCACGGGCATTCATTCTCATATCGTGTTCAACTCGACTGCCATAGACTGCACCTGGAAATTCCGGAATTTCTGGCGGTCCTCGTTCGCAATTCGTAAAATCTCCGATATGCTGTGACTAGAAAATGGGCTATCGGTGATTGCGGAGCCGAAGCCCAGCCGGGGCAGCTACGGCACATGGCTGAGCGAAGGTAAGCCGCCTACCATCCGGGGACAGTTGGAGCAGACAATCGATGCGCTGTAATTCTTTCAGTTTGAAAAAGCTGACGAGATGATACTTTTCCTCTCCCTGCGGGTAACAACAGACGCCGGAGGCGGCTTAAAAAGACCGGCGCATTGCTTGCCGCTACTCCCCGTCGCTGCACATAACTAAAAAATGTTGTTGGGATTTTTAGCGCCATCGTGTTTCAATTTACCGATAATCTCCTGTAACAAGGCCCTGTTATATTCAATGTGCTGTGCCATCGCTTTTTCTGCCCGCTGGCCGTCCCCATCACTGATAGCTTCTAAAATTTCCCGATGCCCCACAATCGTTTCCATTCGCAGACGGCTCTCTGTCAGTGAAACAAATAGCGTAACCGCATATGTGATAATAGGTATCAGCTTCGGAACCACCAAATTTTGTGTACATTTCGCAATTGCCACATGGAACAGCACATCATTCTGAGAGTGATCCCGTTCATTCAAAATGTCCTGCTCTACTATGGAGCAGCTTTCCCGCAATCGTTTAATGTCCTCTGCGGTCGCGTGTTCGGCCGCCATGCGGGCGACCCATGGTTCCGTCTGGCCTCGAATTTCCGCTAAGTCAAGGGCAAGCTGGAATTGATCTGGATAATAAGCAAAGCCCAGTGGGTCAGGAACCTCTCCGGGATTCGGCGCGATATAGGTTCCTTTGCCTCGCCTGATTTCCAGCACATTCCGCGCTACCAGCAGTTTGACCCCTTCCCGGATCGTACCCCGCCCAACGTGCAGCAACTCTGCCAGTTCAAACTCGCTGGGAAGTTTGTCCTCACTGGTCAGATGCTGTTCTACAATCAGTTTGGATATTTGCTCCGCTGTTCGCTCCGGCAGAGAGGATTCCCTTGTTTTTATAGTTTCAAAGTAATTTTCTTTCACGATGGTCCTCCTGCAATCAGATGGTATCGACAGAATTATAACGAGATTTATCCTAAATTGCAAGCGGTACAGAAAAGAAGTCCGCCGATTAAAACAAACGGACGGACTTCTTTCTCGGCTGCGTCAAATCAAATCAGTCCAGGTAAGAATCCTTGGAAAAGACTGAGGACACAGGTAAACAGCAAAATTGACACACCAGCTACAAAACCGCCAACAGTCCATCCGCGAATTGTATCAATCTCATTGAGGTGGAAGAAACGGGAGACGGCCCAAAAGCCGGAGTCATTGGGCAGAGAGAGGCCGATGCCGCCAGCGCAAACCGCAATGGCACACAAAATCGGGGACACGCCAGATGTAGCAGCAGCGGCAGAAACAATTGCCGCCGTGGTGGTCAGAGCCACAGTAGTGGAGCCAGTCGCAATCCGCAGCACCTGGGCAATCACAAAGCACATGACCAAAATTGGCATATGGAAGCCTTGCAGGCCGTCGGTAATCACATTGGCAATGCCGCAGGCTTTCAGAACACCGCCGTATGCGCCTCCTGCTCCGGTAATAAGCAGGACAAGACCAATTTTATCCGCCCCGTCATTCATGATCTCCGTAATAGAACGGTTCAAATGCGGACGGGAGATGAATGCGCCGTAGAGTACCCCAATGGTCATTGCAACATTTTTGTCCCCCAAGAAAGCGAGAATCTCTAGCACTGTACTATCCTCTGGCAACAGGAAAGCGGAGAACGATCCCAGGAGTATCAACACAATGGGGACCAGCAGAATGGACATCGCCGCCATAGCGCCCATTTTGGGCTTTTGAGAAGCAGCGGCAGCATTTTCCGCCAGTTCGTTATCCAAGTCGGAGAAGTCCCAGGTCTTTCCGTTCTTGTGATCCTGCCTGTTCACAAAGCCGCCGTAAACAATGCCGCCTACGAACATACCAATAAAAGCCGAGATCAGAGCATAGAAAAAGAAAACGCCCACATTGATCTCCATCGCCCCAGCCACCGCTAGAGGAGGCGCGGTAGGCAATACCAGCGCAAAGGTACAGGTGGTAGCGATAGCCAGTGCGCCGCCGTATGCAGCCATAGAATAGCCGGTCTTGCGGGAAAGTACCCGGAGCATAGGAGCAAACATGATATATACCACGTCACCGAAAACAGGGATGCCGGTAATAAAACCAGCTACGGAAACTGCGTATTGGGAGCGTTTAGGGCCCACGGCTTTCAGAACCTTATCCACAATGCTGTCAATGCCGCCAGATTCGTACATAAACATACCAAGCATAACGCCTAGTCCGGTGACAATGCCAATGGAACCCAGTGTGGAGCCGAAATTGTTTGTAACGCAGGCAGTAATATCAGTGATGGACGCGAAGCCGCTGGGAGCTGTTCCGCCTATGTAAGTAGCCAGAGCCATCAGGCCCGTCCCATAAGCGCACACCAGCAAAGCCACGAAGGGATTCAGCTTGATCTTGATAATACATAGCAGCAGGACTGCAATGGAAATGAAGAAAATTAGCAGTAACATAAAGGATGCCTCCATTCTGTCAATATTTGTTTGGATTGAGAAAACAGTGTGGATACTTTTGCTAGTCCCGCCCAACACGCTTTGCTTTTCACAGTTCCACCTTATCACATCATACGTCATATGTCAAATATCAAATTGATTCTACGCAAATTATTAGTAATTTAAAACAAAAAGTTTTTTTAATTTTATTTAATATGCTGCAAAATCTTTTAGATTTAATTATTTTACACAACATTATGCCCCGTAAATTGTATAAAACTAAACATTAAAACATCCGACGTCGCATGTTAGAATAAAGGCGTACTATATAACTCTCTCCTGCCCCACTGCTTTTCACAAATCTACACTAACTTTTGTATAGGAATAAAGAAAGAAAGGAAGGAAGTAATCTATGTTGACCAGTCAAAAAATGCGTCAACTTGCCCCTGAGCTTGATCCCCTCCGCCTGGGCACCGGCTGGACACCGGAAGATCTGTCCAAGCCTCAAATTTTTATTGAAAGTACCTTTGGTGACAGTCACCCCGGCTCCGGGCATTTGGATAAGCTAGTGGAAGCCGCCCGGGAGGGTGTTGCTGAGGCCGGCGGTCACGGCGCCCGCTACTTCTGCACGGATATGTGCGACGGCGAAAGCCAGGGTACGGATGGAATTAATTTCTCCTTGGCGAGCCGCGAGATGATCGCCAATATGATTGAGATTCAAGCCAATGCCACGCCTTTTGATGCTGGCGTCTTTATGGCCAGCTGCGACAAAGGAATGCCCGGAAATCTAATGGGGCTGGCCCGGGTGAATATCCCCTCGGTAGTGGTCACTGGCGGCACCATGGCTGCGGGGCCTGATTTGCTCACATTGGAACAGTTGGGAATGTATTCCGCTAAATTTGAACGGGGCGAGATTGACGAGGAAAAGCTGAATTGGGCCAAGTGCAACGCCTGTCCCAGCTGCGGGGCCTGTTCTTTCATCGGCACCGCGTCCACCATGCAGATCATGGCGGAGGCCCTGGGCTTGGCCTTACCCGGCAGTGCCCTGCTCCCCGCTACCAGCCCTGACCTGGTTGAGTACGCTCGCCGGGCGGGTAAGCTGGCGGTAAAGCTGGCCCAAATGGACAATATGAAGCCCTCCGACATCGTGACCATGGACAGCTTTGAAAACGCCATTCTTGTTCATGCCGCCATCTCTGGCTCCACCAATTGTCTGCTCCATATTCCCGCTGTTGCTCATGAATTCGGGATTGAAATTACTGGAGATACCTTTGACCGGCTCCATCGGGGCGCTCACTATCTGCTAGACCTCCGTCCTGCTGGACGCTGGCCCGCCGAGTTCTTCTATTATGCCGGAGGCGTTCCCGCTATTATGGAGGAGATCAAAAGCATCCTCCACCTGGATGCCATGACAGTTACTGGCAAAGCCTTGGGTGAAAATCTGGATGAGCTGAAGCAAAACGGCTTCTATGACCGCTGTCAGAAGTGGCTGGATGAGGCAAACCGGAAATACAATCTCAGCCTTACCAGAGCGGATATTATCCGGCCCTACGATCAAGCCATCGGCACTGACGGATCTATTGCCGTTCTGAAAGGCAATTTGGCTCCCGAGGGTGCGGTCATCAAGCATACCGCTTGTCCCAAGGAGATGTTCTCCGCCGTCCTTAATGCCTGCCCCTTTGACAGTGAGGAAGAGTGCATTGATGCCGTGCTCCATCATAAGGTGAAGCCCGGCGATGCAGTATTTATTCGCTACGAAGGTCCCAAAGGCTCCGGGATGCCCGAGATGTTCTACACCTCCGAGGCTATCTCCTCCGATAAGGAATTGGGGCGGAGCATTGCCCTGATTACAGACGGGCGGTTCTCCGGCGCGTCTACCGGCCCTGTCATTGGACACTGTTCCCCCGAGGCCCAGGCGGGCGGTCCCATCGCTTTGGTGGAGGCGGGCGACCTCATCCAGTTGGATGTGAAGGAGCGTATTCTGGCCATTGTAGGCGTCAAGGGAGAGCGCAAAACTCCTGAGGAGATGGAGGCTATCTTAGCTGAACGGAAAAAGCATTGGCAGCCCAAACCCGCTAAGTATCAGAGGGGCGTTCTGCGCCTGTTCTCCGATTTAGCTGCGTCTCCCATGAAGGGTGCATACCTGGATTACGAAAATAAGTAAGGAGCAAATACCATGAACGCAATGAATGAAGCAATTTCCAAGATTGGAATTGTCCCCGTTATTAAGCTCAACAATCCTGAGCGTGACGCTGCTTCTCTGGCCAAGGCTCTGTGTGCCGGCGATGTGCCGGTGGCGGAAGTTACATTTCGTGCTACGGGTGCGGACACAGCGATCCGGCTTATGAAAGAGGTGTGTCCTGACATGATCGTGGGTGCGGGCACCGTTACAGTAAAAGAGCAAATTGACGCCACGATTGCCGCCGGAGGGCAGTTCATCGTCACCCCTGGTTTCGACTCTGAGCTGGTGGCCTACGCTCAAGAGAAAAATATCCCCATTTACCCTGGTTGTACCACACCTACGGACTACCACGCTGCTCTGAAGTTTGGACTGGAAGTCTTAAAGTTTTTCCCTGCCGAACAGTCCGGCGGTTTGGCCAAAATCAAAGCCATGAGCGCCCCCTTTCCCCAGTTCAAGGTCATGCCTACCGGGGGTGTTTCTCTGAAGAATCTGGCGGATTACATTGCTTCTCCGGTAATTGCCGCCTGCGGCGGGTCCTATATGGTAACTGCTGATTTGATTGACAACCAGAAATGGGCTGAAATCACCAAGCTGTGCCAGAAATCCCGGAGCATTGTGGAAGCTGCCCGGTTGGGAACCGCTGTGAAGGAAACTCCTACTGTTATCTTATCTTCCGGCGCTCCGGCTGTACCGGGACAGTTTGTGGAGCAGTCCACGGATACTGCGCAGAAACTTTAAAGAGGAACAGTGCGTTTTGCTCACAGCGGCAGAGAAAACAGTTTTATGGCGTATATGTGGTATCAAGGCCACACCTTCGAGAGCAAGTGCTTTACTTTTAACATTCTGGATCGGGTAGGTGGACGAGAGGCTTTTGCCAGCGGCTTGATCTATGCCATGATGAAAAACTACAAGCCAATGGGCATTGTGAATTTTGCGGTGGCCAGTAGTGTAATTAATCATACGATTCATGGTGACGGAAACATCACTGACGATGTAGAGTCCATACGCAATTTGATGAACATGAACTACGATATCAAGAGATAATTTTAAGCAAAAGCAGCACCAGAGGGAATCATTACCTTGGTTCTGCTTTTGCTTAATGACCCGATACAGTATTGACTAATTTCTCACATTTCCCCTTGACAATATCTTTAGAAGTACCTAATTATACTGCTGTAAATGATTTTTATCGTCCAGACACATTAGGAGAATTTATAGAAGATATAAACCTCAAAGATACGCTGATTGTAAACTGGGCTTCCTATAAATATTATAAACCTATTAGCGGAGATACCGAAGTCCGCTTTGAGAATATCAGTCTTAGTATCCATGAAGACGGGTATCTCATCACCAATATTTTATCCACAGGAAAGAAGTTTTTTGCAGGCGAAGAAAACACACAAGCATTTGTCGATTACGTTTTAAAGGAATGCAGCGGTTATGAGATTGTATACACGCTTAATTCAGATGAAATTGGCATACCAGAATAATAGACCTATCATACATCAATAAAGGTAAGATAACGCCCTCTGCAAAAAAGGTTACGTTGTCTTACCTAAAAAATGTCAAAGCGAAAACGGCGCACACAGCCGAGACTTCTTTACCCTTTCACACCGGTGCTTGCCACACCTTCGATAAACTGTTTCTGGAATATAATAAACAGGATTACGATAGGCAGAATCGAAAGCACCGCTCCGGCCATCTGGACCGGATAATTACTGCCATACTCTGAGATCATAGAGGCCAGAGTAGGCGCCAAAGTCATCTTCTTCGCAGAAGTATTTACAATCAAAGGCCACATCAAATCATTCCATGCAAATTTCATAACCATTATAGACAAAGCTACCAAGCTGGATTTCGTAAGAGGCAGCATAATCCTTAAAAAAATCTGGAAACGGTTGCACCCGTCAAGCATTGCCGCCTCCTCCAGCTCTTTTGGCAGAGACAGAAACGACTGCCTTAAAAGGAAGGTGCCAAATGCGCTGAATAGGTTCGGCAGAAATAAGGCTGGAATGGTATTTAAAAGTCCCATGTTCTGAATGATCAGATACTGAGGCATCAAAAATATCTGGGGAGGGATCATTAAAACCCCTAAAATCAGTACAAACAAAATATCTCTTCCCGGAAAATGGATTCTGGCAAATCCATAGCCCGCCATTGCGCACAGTCCTACCTGCCCAAGAACCGTAACGACTGTGGTTATGATGGTATTTTTGTATACCATTAAAAAGTTAGGCTTTGCAAGGACTTCTTTGAAGGCGTCCAGGCGCCAGGCAGAAGGAAACCAGATAGGCGGCATCTGCACAGACTCTCCCTGAGTCTTGAAAGCAGTCGTGATCATCCAGAAAAACGGGAGGATCGTAACCCCAATTCCTGCAATCAGTATGAGGTGGATCAGGGCTTTCTTTATCTCTCTTTTTCTCATCCTTTTTCCCTCCTCAATCATAGATAACCCATTTTTTCTGGAATCTCATCTGGAATATCGTGATGAGCATAATCAGAGCGAACATCATCACCGCAATGGAAGAAGCATATCCCTTGTTCCCATACTCAAACGCATTTCTGTAGAAGTACATCACCACTGTCTGTGCCTCTTTATAGACAGGACTGGCCGTGGGCACCATCATGTACACCATATCAAAAGTTTTCAGACCATTGATCAAACTGGTCACCATAACAAAAAATATGGTGGGGCTGAGAAGAGGGAAGGTAATCTTCCAAAATACATACCATGGCCCCGCCCCGTCAATGGATGCTGCCTCATAATAATTACTGCTGATCCCCTGAAGTCCTGCCAGAAGAATGATGGTGTTGTATCCACAGGAACACCAGATTCCTACAATTCCTATGGCAATCATAACCGTATTGGGGTTTGTCAGCCAGCTTATCCCTTTGATTCCGAAAAAATTCAGTATTACATTCAACAGGCCGTAATCCCCATTGTATATCCACCTCCATACCAGGGAGATGGCTGCCGCCATGGTAACTGACGGCAGGAAATAGACAGTCCGATAGAATGAGGTTCCCTTGATTTTCGAGTTTAACAGCCCTGCCATGACAATCGACAAAAGGATTCCCACCGGCACGGTCATAACCACATACACCAGAGTGTTCTTTAAAGACTGCCAGAAAGTTTCATCCCCAAAAAGCTCCACATAGTTGGAGATTCCATTCCAGGTAGAACGGTTAAATGCGCCGGTTTTTGTAAAGCTCATATAAATGCTCTGGACAAACGGATAAAAATAGAAGACAGCAAGTCCGGCCACCAGCGGAGCCACCATACCATATCCCCAGAGCCAGTCCTTCACTTCTCGTCTGGACGGCTTCTTTCTGCCCATTCCTATCTCCCCTTCCTCTTAGCGGTATGCTTCTTCCAGCATAGGGTTTACCTCAGCCGCAATCGCCTTACATGCCTCTTCCACGCTCATCTGCCCCATATAGGCCTGCTTCAGATAGTCGCTCTCCACAGTCAGCATCTCATTGGTCACCTTACAGCAGGGATACAACATAGCAACATCCACCTGGTCTAAGTAGGACTGAAGATTTAACTCTGGATACATCTCTGCAAAAAGAGGCTGACAGTCATATCTTGCAGAAATAACAGTACCGGATTTTCCCTGAATCTCCTGTCCCTCTTTGCTTCCCAGCCATTCTACAAACAGTTTGGCCTCCTCTGGATGGGCTGTATTAGCATAGATTCCGATTCCCAGTCCATTGATGCAGTTGCCGTTCTGTCCATTGAAGGAAGGAGTTCCCACTACATCTACCACAGTGTTTAACTGCTCATTTTTCATGAAAGTTGCCACATTCCAGGAACCTGCCCACAGCATTGCCAGACGTCCAGACTCAAACAATGTGTTGGAACCTGTATCTGTCAGCTGCTCCAGGGTTGGAGAAAGTCCTTCGTCAATCAAATCCACCCAGCACTGAAGACCTTTTATGGTTCCTTCGCTGTCATAACCACTGGATTTAAAATCATTGGCGAGAATAAATCCTCCGTTGGCAGAGATAGTAGGATAATAATACTGCTGGCCTCCAAATTCCGCCGTAATTCCGTAGATTCCTTTATCACTATCTGTCAGCTTTCTGGCTGTCTCTATCATTTCGTCCCAGGTCCATCCGTCCTTTGGATACTCCACCCCGGCGTCGTCAAAGATTTTCTTATTATACCAGACTGCAATGGTGTCAAAGTCCTTGGGAATGGCATAAACTTCACCATTACGAATATACAGATTGGACAGCATTGACGGATAATCCTTTTCAATATCAATCTCCTGGCTGTTAGCCACCATTTCTGTCAGAGGAAGCATCATTCCCCCTTCCATATACGTATCTGCATGAACTCCGTTCATCCAGAATACGTCCGGCGCAGAACCGCCGGTACAGGAACTTTCCAGTTTGGTCCAGTATTCCCCAGTGTTCTGAGGTGTATACTCAACCTCTACTGTAATGTTCGGATACTTTTCATGAAATGCATCTGCAAGCTGCTGGGAAATCTCCTGCTGGGAAGCGCCCCAGATGGCATATCGAAGAGTTACATTTTCACTGCTTTCCCCACTGCCTGCTGCGGTAGTCCCTTCCACTCCTGTTTTCTGGGAGCTGCCCTGCCCTGAACAAGCCATAAGCCCTGCCGTCATCGCGATACAGCATCCTGCTGCTGCCAGCCTCATCATATTCTTTCTCATAGATTTTTTCCTCCTAAATAGTATCAGCCGCGCCTTTTCGGATATCGTCCAAATTTACTGGTTCTCCATCCTTTAAACGGGAAATCTCTGCTGCCCATGCGATAAAGTGGCTCTCCATGGACTGCTCCAAAGTGGTAATGGTGTTGGTACGCACCTGGTCGCCAAGGGCATAATGAATAAATTCCTTTAGCATCAGGACGTCCCCGCCGCCGTGTCCAGAAAAGTCCGAAGTCAGTTTTGTCACATCCACCACCTCTGGCTCATAGCCAAAACGATAGATCTTGATCAGATTGGATTCCATATTGGCCTCAATCTCCCCCATGGTGCCCATAATCCTGGTATATCTGGCGTTCTCATGGGTAAAGCCGCACATGGTAAAATCAATGGTTGTCCCATCAGTCATCACCAGATTGACTACCTGATGATCCACCACATTATTTCCACTGTGGAACACACAACATCCATAAGGTCCTGTCTCTAACTGCTTACGGATATTCTCCTCTGTCGGCTCCAGGGTAAGGACCTTGTCAAACCATTCTGTAATGGCCACTGGCACCCCATGCTCTCTGCCTGGCAGATAAATTTTCTCGGCATCATAGGGACACTCCGCCTGGTATGGACATCCGTCTGTACACCGTTTGGGCGTTCCCTCCTTAGCCTTTTCTTCTTTAAAATAGGAAGTACTTCCAAAAGAAGTGACTCTGCGGCATTTTTTTCCGGTAAGCCAGGTTAAAATATCCATATCATGACAGCATTTCTGCAAAATCATGGGGCTGGTAATCTCTGAATCCTTCCAGTTTCCTCTGACAAAGCTGTGAGCCTGATGCCAATATCCTACATTCTCACTTGCCTGGACAGATATGATTTCACCAATCCGCTTCTCATCTAATATTTTTTTCAGTTCCTGATAAAATACAGTATAGCGAAGCACATGGCTCACCAGAACTTTCCGTCCACACTGCTGTGCTACCTGGATGATCCTTCGGCATTCCTCAAGATCCGGAGAGATTGGCTTTTCTAACAAAAGATCATATCCCTTTTCCAGCGCAGGAATGGCCTGGCCCACATGCTGCCTGTCCTGGGTGCAGATAAACATAGCATCCGCCAGCTTATCATGTGCGATCATCTCCTCTGCAGATGAAAAACAAAACTCTTCTGGTATACCAAACTCACCTGCCACCAGCTTTACTCTGTCTGGGTTCGTGTCAGCCACAGCAACGATCTCAATTAAGTCTGGAAATCTTTTAGACCCGTAGGCATAGATGTCTTTTCCCCTGTGCCCCAGTCCTGCAATAGCAACCTTTAATTTTTTTCTTTCCACCTTTTCATTCTCCTATACATAGTGCATAATTTTCTTATCAATTACATTTTTATAGTAGCATAAATAACAAAAATATATTAGAATAATACTCATATTTATAGCATAATACGAATGTTATATCCAAAAATTGGAGGTATTTTTTATGGAATGGGAACCCTTGCTTAAAATAGTTACCTGTTGTCTGGATTGCCCTGCCACCATCGCAAAAGGGATAGACCAGCTGACCGATTATTTCAAAAAACAAGTCTTCTTCGCCAACGAAATCATGGCCGACTGCCGGCCTCTTTTAGAACAGGTGATATACCGACAGGTGCCCGGAACCACCTGCTGCATCACAGAGTGTTTCCATACGTATACCTGTCTTATGGCGCTTAAAGACGATTCCTACCTGGTTCTTGGCCCCTACCTGGCAGGCAAGCCGGAAGAAGAGTTTGTAAACTCCGTCAGCATAGAGAATCGACTCCCCCTGTCTATCATCCCTTCCCTGAAACATTTTTATAGTCAGCTTCCCGTTCTGACTCATATCCGGATGCAGACAGTGACAGATGTTTTAAAAGAATATGCCCATTATCCCGGATCCGGCCCTTTTTATATTCATACAATGGAAAAATTAAGCGACATTGGAGATACCTGGCTTCAGATCCAAGAGGATCGTCTGGCCGGTTATCAAGACATGCTAGAAGAAAAATATCAAAACGATTTAAATTTATGTCAGGCGCTGTTAGCAGGAGACATGGAAAACTGTCTGCGGATTCATCAGGTTAAAAATTTGGGATTCATTCCCTTTGACCCCAGAAAAAAGGATGCTTTCAGCCATCAGATCTATGATTACAGCTTCAATATCCTGTACCGAATCATCTCTTATGCGGCTGGAGTCCCTGCTATCTATATTCAGGAACTTCAGGACAAATGGAATCACCAGATCAACAATCGCCCGGTCTCTTTTGACCACAGTTTTTTCGGCTCAGAGATGATTGCCTCCTACTGCGCTCTTGTTCAGAAAAAAAGCTTCCGCCAGCACTCTGTCCACGTCAAAAAGGCTCTGGCCTATATCAGTTCTCATATAAGTACATCCATCACATTAGGGAGTCTGGCCTCTCACCTTCATGTGTCCAAAGGGTATTTATCCAAAGTATTCAAGGAGGAGATGGGAGAAAGCATCATCAGCTATATCAACAGGGAGCGGATCCATCACGCGCTCCCCATGATGCAGGATTCGGATATGAAGATACAGGACATCTGCCTCTGTGTGGGAATCGAGGACTCCAATTATTTTTCTCGGATGTTTAAAAAATATATGGGAGTATCGCCTGGTGAGTACCAGAAACAAACCGCCGGGCAAAACGAGTCCCGGCGGTTTCCAGAAAAACTGCATTAAACGTTTTATTCCCGAAGCTGCTCCATGGGGTCTCTGCCCAGAATTCCGGGTTCTGTCATGGTGTAAGGGTCCAAAATCGTATCCAACTTCTTTTTCTCCATCAGCCCCTTTTCCAAGATCAGATCCCTTACCTGGCGTCCAGTGCGCAGCGCCTCCTTGGCAATATTAGACGCCGCCTCATAGCCTACATATGGACAGATGGCGGTGATGACTCCAATGCTGTTTTCCACCTGACGGCGGCAGTGTTCCTTGTTTGCCGTAATACCAACCACACAGTTGTCCACCAAAGTTTTCACAGCAAAGGTCAACGTTTCTATAGATTCAAACAATTTATAGAAAATAATGGGCTCGAAAGCATTCAGCTCCAACTGGCCCGCTTCCGCCGCCATGGTGATGGTAACATCATTTCCAATAATATTAAAAGCCACTTGATTTACCACCTCTGGAATTACCGGATTGACCTTTCCCGGCATAATAGAGGAACCATTCTGCCTTGCCGGAAGATTGATCTCGCCAAATCCTGTCCTGGGACCGGACGACATGAGACGCAAATCATTTGACATCTTGGAGAGGTTCACCCCGCAGTTTTTCACAATGCCGGATATAGACGCATAACTGTCAAGGTTTTGGGTAGCATCGATCATATCGTAGGATTGTACCAGTTCCTCCCCTGTCAGAGTTGACATATTTTTTACCACCCTGTGAAAATACTGCACATCTGCATTCAGCCCTGTCCCGATCGCTGTCCCGCCCAGATTCAGGCAGCGAATCTCCTCTTTGGCATTGTCAAAACGCTTGATGTCGCGCCGGATTGCCGATGCATAAGCATGAAACTCCTGCCCCAGACGGATAGGCACTGCATCCTGAAGCTGCGTCCTGCCCATCTTAATAACAGAATCAAACTCCTTTGATTTATCAAGAAGCGCGCTCTCCAGCCGTTTCAGCTGCTCCTGGGCCTTGGAAAGGAGCTTCAGCGCGGCCATTTTACCACAGGAAGGAAACACGTCGTTGGTAGACTGGCCGAAATTCACATGGTCGTTTGGATTGACCAGACTGTAATCTCCCTTTTCCCCTCCCATAATCTCGATTGCCCTGTTGGCAATCACCTCATTGGCATTCATATTTAAGGAGGTGCCTGCCCCTCCCTGAATGGGATCGACAATAAACTGGTCATGGAACTTTCCCTCAATGATCTCATCACAAGCCTTTGTGATGGCCGAGGCACGCCTCTTGTCCAGTTCCCCCACCTCAAAATTGGTGATAGCAGCAGCCTTCTTGATCTGGGCCACACTGTTGATCAGTTCCGGATGCATCTTTAATCCGGTGATATAGAAATTCTCATAGGCACGCAGGGTCTGTACTCCATAATAGGCCTCTGCCGGTACTTCTTTTTCTCCGATTGAATCATGTTCTAACCGATATTTCTTTCCTTCTTCCTCCATCTTTTATCCCCCCTGCTTATGTTCTTGACTTCAGTATAAAACCATACTACAATATTTTCAAATACTTATAACGTCATACTTTATATAGATAAATGGCTATAGAAAGGAAATCTTTATGTTTCAGGGAATGTACTATGTCTATGAAGTCTACAAAGAAATGAACTTTTCCAGAGCAGCCCGTAATCTGTTTATCAGCCAGCCGTCCCTAAGCGCTGCAGTAAAAAAGGTGGAGACCCAGATCGGATTTCCTATCTTTGACCGCAGCTCCAGCCCCATTAAGCTCACGGATCTGGGAAAAGAATACATCCGTTCTATTGAGATCATCATGGACGTGGAAAACGGATTTCAAAATTACGTCAACGACATGCGGGAGTTAAAAAACGGCTCCGTTTCCATAGGGGGCACCAACCTTTTTGCCTCCTATGTTCTGCCTCCTATCCTCTTTCGTTTTACAGAACGCTATCCCCACATCCATGTAAATCTGGTGGAAGCCACTACCTCGGCGCTGACAGAACGGCTTTTTTCTGGTTCGCTTGATCTTTTGATCGACAACCAGAATATGGATCTGTCTATCTACGGCAAACGATTTTTCTGTGAAGAGCATCTTCTTTTGACAGTTCCAGTCCGCTCTCTAATAAGCCAGAAAATGAAAAATTATGCCCTCACCGCAGCAGATATACGGGAAAACAGACATCTAAACTCCCGCATCCCTCCAGTTTCCCTGGAACTTTTTCAAAAGGAACCGTTCCTGCTCTTAAAAACCGGCAATGATACCAGAGAACGGGCTGACAAAATCTGCCGCAGCGCCCATTTCCTTCCTCACGTCAAATTGGAGCTGGAGCAACAGATTACAGCCTACAATCTGTCCCGCTATGGCATGGGAATCTCCTTCTGCTCCGACACCCTGATCCGTCATGTGCCTGAAGACCAGAGCCTGATCTATTACAAGCTGAACCATCCAGATGTTTCCAGGGAAGTAAATTTTTACTTTAAACGCAGCCGGTATATGCCAAAGATTGTAAGCGCTTTTTTAGATATGATTTAAGGATAGACTATTGTATCTATAATTTCTATAGGTATTTATCTATAAAAGGATACTAACCACTTGGCAAACCAGAAAAATCCTTCTATAATAGGGGGAAAATGACAAATCTAAGGAGAGGAAGGTCATGGAGAAAGTAGAATGGGATAAACAATATAACATAGGCGTTGATATCATTGATAAGGCTCATGCCAAACTTTTTCGGATCGTTGGAAAACTGATTGAACTTTCCAACAATTCCCAAACCTATCGTCACACCTTTGTAGAAGGAATCAAATATCTGGAAGATTACTGTATGAAGCACTTTTCAGAGGAAGAAGGATACATGCGTTCCATCCGCTACAGCGGATATGCCAGACATAAGCAGCTTCACAATAATTTCAGAGAGAAAATTCTGATTAACCTTAAAAATGATTTAAGACTGTCCGACTATTCACCTTCTGTGGTCCAGCGCTTCATAGGTATCATGATCGGGTGGCTTACAGGGCATATAATGGTAGAAGACCAGGCCATTGTGGGAAAAGTTACGACTAAACAGGTGTATCATTCTTCTTCCAATATCTCTGTAATCGCCAGAGCGGTGAATCGCACTATGCAGGATGTATTCCATGTAGAGGCAAATCTTGCAGATAATAAATACAAAGGCCAGAATATCGGAAAAGCCCTTTACTGCCGCCTGCATTATGATATTGACGATACCGGAAAGGTACAGCTTTTATTGGGAATCGAAGAACCGCTCATATACCGAGGAGTGGGGCAGATGATTGGCGAACGCCTGATACAGAAAGACCAGATGGTAAACGAAGCCTCATTACAGCTCTTTCAACAGCTCTTTAGGCATATGGGGAAACTATTTCGCTCTGAAGCAGAATATGAAATCAGCAAAAACGACATGCTTGACAAAGATCAATTTCGCGCAGATTTTATGAAAGGCTATCCCTACAGTCTCTTGTTTTCCACAAGACTGGGATATTTTGCTTTCTGCTTTCGTTCTTGGAGAATCCCACAGGAAAAACCAGAAACGCCTCCCAAGCAAGAAGAAGAAACCCAGGCCCAGCCACCCACGGAAGAAAAAGACGTTTAAAAAATGCAGATCAGGTTATCTTAAGAAGAGCGCCAAGAAAAAACCCAAGGCGCTCTTTTTGATAAAAATCTATTGAACTTCAAGATTCTCCTGCTTTTCCTCCTCCTCAAGCTGTGACAGAATAAACTGCTCCACCTCCGTAACTGAAATTCCCAGTGTAATGGATAATTCGCCATGAAGATTCTCCTTTGCTTTTCGCATATATCGTTCGTCAACTTCTGTCAGGCGCTTTCCATGGATCATCCTGTCCTTTTTACGCAGATACAGAGTTTTGATAATTCCGATCCACTCTTTGCAGTCACAGGTCCGCAGCGCCTCTTTATATTTTGATTCTCTCTGTTTCTCGTCGGTAACCCACAATTTGTCAATGGCCCTGATTTCATCTATCAGTTCATAGGCCTCTTCCTTTGACAACACCCTTCGCATCACGCTCTTATTATCCTCCACAGGAGTAGTAATCCTTCCCCCCACAGACCCTGTCGGCTCCAGCACATAGTAGAGCTTTCCATCTGAGAAATCCTCTCTGGCCATTGTCGTAATATCCTTTACCAAACATACGCCGGTTGTGCCATACACAATATACTCACCTTTTTTAAACAAGTTTCCCATCCTTTCTCATTCTCTTACAAATCCGGTCATCGAGTAATATTACCTGAACTGTTATCTATTTTCTCCAATTCTTCGTATAAAACCTGTCCTATCCTTATTATGCCTATATTTTACCACTTTTATCAGAAAAATGTCAGTATTTTTAGAAAAAAAATTACAGTTCATATGGCAGTGAAGAGTTCTCCTGGAAATGACTCTACAGGCAGCGCTCTGCTACGGGCAAAGAAGCTTCTCTAGCTCCTTTACGGATTCCACAAGATAAGTGGCCCCTGCCTCTTTCAGCTCCTGCCTGCTTCCATATCCAAACAGCACTCCCACGCTGTCCATTCCGTGCTTTTTTGCCCCCCAAATATCATGTTCCCTGTCGCCTACCATAACCATTTTTCTCACATCTGTAATTCCCACAGTCTCCATCACATAGGCGATAACCTCGTCCTTCTTCACCCGCACCTCGTCCATACTGGCTCCGCCTACAAAGTCAAAATAGGACTTCAGATGAAAGTGCTCCAGAATTTGTATGGAAAATTGTTCCGGCTTTGAGGTAGCCACAAACAATTTCTTTCCGGCCGCCTTTAATGTTTCCAGCATTTGGGGAATCCCGTCATAAACCTGATTCTCAAGCATTCCGGTAACAGCAAAATATTCCCGGTAACGTCCAATCGCCTCAACTGCCTGTTCCTCAGAAAAACCATAATATTTCATAAAGCTGTCTTTTAACGGAGGACCGATAAAGGGCGTCAGCTTTTCCAAATCTGGCTCCTTGATTCCATAACTTTTCAAAGCATACTGAACCGATTTCGTAATTCCCACCATGGGGTCCGTCAATGTTCCATCCAAATCAAAAAGAATATATGTTTTTTCCTTCATCAATAACTTCCTCTCTGTTTCAAAAATAATCACGCTGTCCTCCGTTTGGAAGGCAGCGTGATTAAACATGTCAAATATTCAGATGTTAGTTCAGCTCAGCTACAACTTTCTCCAATGCAGCCAATGCATCGTCTGGCAATTTGTCATAGCCTTCTTTTGCCTCTGCGAAGTTCTTGATCTCGTTAACGCGGTCGTTCATACGAGCTTTTAACTGAGAAACATACTCTTCATCGTTCATATCCGGCACAAAGCCTTCCCAATCCAGAATCTCGATATCAGAGAACGGACCCCATTTGTGGAAGTCAGCCTTGCCCTCTACGATAGCTTCCAGGATTCCCAGAGTATCGGCTGGTTTTACCTTCTTGCCCATGAAATCGCCGGTATTAACGATATAGCAGTCTACGTTCTTCTCCTCTACCAGCTTTTTGAACTTCTCATAGTCATTAGCCAGAGGATAGGTTCTGAATGGGTTTGCATAAGGAACCACTACCAGCTTATTCGGATCTACGCCAGGAGCAAGACGCTCTGCGGAGGAACGCTTGGTAGCTAACGTTGCGCCCATAACAGATGCCAGAGAAGCACCTTTTAATTTCACTACTGGCGGGATGGTAGGATCCTTCATAATCCAGAAGATCGCGTTAACCGGTGCATCGATTTTATCCACACGGTTTGGAGACCACAGTTTGGACTTGATAGCACGTCCATTGCCGTTACGGATATCCTCAGTTACTAACTGAATCTTTCCTTCCTCATCCAGAGTTGCAGAACAGTTCTGTGCAGTCAAAAGGTACTTATTGTCCTCGCAGCCTGTTGGATAGTCTGCAGTTTTATCGAAGTAAGTCGGCTCCAGAGCGATAGAAGCACAAGTATCGGTATTGATAATAAATGCATCGTCATGAAGAACCTTGATTTCATATTTTCCACCATGTTTTGCATGGGTCAGAGTAGATTTACCGGAGCCTGACAGGCCGTATACGGAAGCAACATACTTCTTGCCGTCAGCCAGGAGATACTCTTTTTGTCCGCCGTGACAGGAAGCGTAGCCATTACGGTTTGCGATTGCCCATGCCATAGTAAGAGTGCCCTTCTTATGCTCGCCAAAGTATCTCATACCAAGGATACATGCGCAGTTGGTCTCTGTATTGAAGTAGCACAGAGTCTTCTTCTGTGGGTCGGACAAGCAGTCCAAAGATACGCTTGGTCTGTCAGAGCCATTCCACTGCGGATCAGAGAAGATAAAGATATCAGCTTCTTTGCCGTCGCCTACAGCCTTGGAGTTCTTATACATCTTCACATACTCATCAGACATGTACTGGAAGTTTAACATCCAGTTATACATGATATTCTCTTCTCCCTCTGGAATCAGAAGATGAGCCTTCACCATAAATTCTGGATCTAATCCTACAAATACCTCTGCGTGATACATGGTTTTCCAACGGGATTCATAAACAGCATCCATGGCAACCTTGTCCAAAGCATCGCAATCCACCCCTGGCTCGCCAGAAATTCTGCGGGCAGTTGCATAACGTCCGGTGATAGCGCCGTCGTTGAATAACAGAACTTTGGCATCCTTCTCTAAGCCAAACTCCTCGCCTCTATATACAGGCATATCTGTAACGATTGTTCCTGGAGAATTCTTTGCTAAATCATAGGCTTCCTTTAAGGTGTTTACCTTTACTACATTATTTCCATAAAAGGCACCTTCAATAATGGATCTGGTTTTGGAAAATCCTGGTTTTCCCTTGCCAATCTCGTCGATTGGGTAATACGCTTTTGTTGACATATAAAATCCTCCTTATATGAAATCCGATTTGTTTTTATTATCCCACTTTGTGAATAAAAAGTCAATGACTTCCGCTAAATATTTGCCAAAAATAAGTATTGTAACCTTTCTCAAGATACTCTCCCACTTCAGTTCTGACTAGCTAACGTATACTTTGTCATAATCTTTATATCAGTGTAGAGATATTCTTCCTCAGGCAGCTTCCCCTTTAGAATCATATCCGCCAAAATGTTGAGGGGACGGTAGCCCTGGACATATCCGTTCTGATCAATGAGAAAATCTACCGTGTTCTCCCGAAGCGCCTTTTCATTCTTTGGAGTATGATCATAAATCACCACATAAGGTCTTCTGTCCAGCTTTAAAGTACTAAAGGCTTCAGCCACTCCTGCCTGACCGCCTGACACCACTAAAATCCCGCTGATTCCCGACACAGCCATCATTCCGTTTTCAATGATGCGCTGTACCTCTTTTGTCTCGTCAAAGCTGGCCTGGACGCCTGCAATCTCCAACTCTGGATAGGATTCCTTTAGTTCCTCTACAAACCCGTCCACCCGAAAATTGTTTACCGGATTGCTAAAATATCCTGTAATAATCAGAATTTTCCCTTTTCCTCTGGTCAGGGTTCCCAAAAGTCCGGCAGCTGCCCGTCCGCTTTTTTTATTGTCCATTCCAACAAAACAGCTGCGCTTGATTCCCACAATGTCAGAATTAAAGGTCACTACCGGAATTTTCATGTCCTCAATCAACTGATTGAGGCACATGCGAATCTTTTCTGATTCCACAGGCATCACGGCAAGCCCCTGAATTTTCTCCTGTATAAGTTCCTCTATGGCGCAAAGCTGCTCTTTGGCATCCACAGACGCCACTTCCTTTACCAGAACCTGGATCCCACGCTCCTTAAGCTCCTCCCTGGCTTCCCTGATTCCACGGTTGATTTCCAGCATAAAAGATGCATGAGCCAGTTGTGTCACCACGCCAATCTTTGCTATAATCTCTTTTTCTTTGTCTTTTCGTTTGGTCTTTGTCACATAGCCCATCTGGTCTGCTATGCCCTGAATCCTCTCTGCCACCTCCGGCGCAATCCGCCCCCGATGATTCAGCGCCCTGTCCACAGTTCCTCTGGACACTCCTGCCTTGTCTGCAATCTGCTGTATGGTCACCGCCATATGCCAACCGTTCCTTTCTATACCTGGTGAAAACGCCCACAACTTGTGCGTGCTTTTATCATAGCACACATTTATTTTGTGTGCAATAAAAGAATGGGTATCGCAAAATCATCTCTTCTGGTCATTTTGCGATACCCTTTTTCTAAAATCAATCTCCGTCTTTTTTCATAGTGTAGCTTAACACTCCAAAGGAATCCGAATCCATCTTATTCGTCAGCAAACCGATATAATCCCATTTTGCACTCTCAATATGTTCCTTTAAAGCATCGAATGCTTTGTCAAAATTCTCCTCTCTAATCATACGAAGCACCCGATCATGATCTCTGTATGCCTTATCCTGATAAGACCGATCCAAATAAGACAGAACCCGCATTCTGGTAAACTGGAGAAGCAGACTTTCATGAAATTTAATTAATCTGGAATTGGCAGATAAAAAGACCAGCTTGTCATGAAATTTCTGGTCATAATAAAATTGCTGCTTCACTCTTCCCTGTTTATTCACAACCTCCATCTGCTCGTTGATTTTGTTCAGATATTCCAGTTCTTCCTTCTGAACTCCCCGTTTCATCATCAACTCCAGCGCCGTCAGCTCAATTCCTTTTCTGGCGTCAAACAAATCTATAATGTCCTCTTTTGTAATCTCGCAGACAAAATAGCTCTGTCCCGCCCCGCCGTCTCGAATTAAACCGTCGCTTTCAATCTTCTGTAAGGCCATGCGGATAGGAGTACGGCTCATTCCCAACTCTTTACTTAAAATGAAATCAGAAATCGCCTGTCCGGGAGTCAATTCAAAATCACAGATTTTTTGTCTGATTTTCTCATATGCCTCGTCCACCAGTGATTTTTTCTCTATTTCCAATGTTCTTCCACCCTTCCTTAACAGAAACTATTTTACAGCCCCAATCAACTGTTTTACGTCTTTTACTCCATACTTCTCCATATACGCCTCAATTCCTTTTGCAATCTCAACTGTAGCGTATGGATTCTGGAAATTAGCTGTTCCTACAGCCACCGCCGTGGCTCCGGCCAGCAGAAATTCGACGGCGTCTTCTCCAGTCATGATTCCGCCCATTCCGATAATCGGCAGATTCACCGCCTGTGCGACCTGATACACCATGCGAACCGCCACCGGCTTAATGGCAGGACCGGAAAGCCCTCCAGTCTTATTAGCTACTGCAAAGGTTCTTTTGTGGATATCAATCTTCATTCCAGTCAAAGTATTAATCAGAGATAGGGCGTCCGCTCCGGCTTCTTGTGCTGCCTTAGCCATCACCGTGATATCTGTCACATTGGGACTGAGTTTCATAATCACCGGCTGCTTTGCATATTTTTTCACTTCTTTTGTAATCTGCTCCACCGCCTTTGGGTCTTGTCCAAAGGCAATGCCGCCTTCCTTTACGTTTGGACAGGAAATATTGATCTCCAAAAGGTCTACAGATTCCTCAGACAGCCGCTCCACCACTTCCACATAATCTTTTACGCTTTTTCCGCAGACATTTACTACGATTTTGGTATCATACTGCTTTAAAAAGGGAATATCTCTTTCCACAAAGACGTCAATTCCCGGATTCTGAAGACCAATGGCGTTAATCATGCCGCCGTAAGTCTCTGCGATTCGCGGTGTGTTATTTCCGGGCCATGGCACATTGGCCACTCCTTTTGTCACCACAGCTCCCAGTTTATTTAGATCTACAAACTCACTGTATTCAGTTCCAGAACCGAACGTTCCTGAAGCGGTCATCACCGGATTTTTCAGTTCCACTCCTGCAATCGTTACCTTTGTATTCATCACAGCGTTACCTCCTCTGCCCGAAACACCGGTCCATCTTTGCAGATTCGCTTATTATGAACATGGGAATGGGCGTCCACTTCCTCAGACTGGCATACGCAGGCCAGACAGGCCCCGATGCCGCAGGCCATCTTCTCTTCCATGGAAAGAAAGGTCTCTATTTTCTGTTTCATTCCATACTCTTTAACCGCGCGAAGCATCGGTGTGGGACCGCAGGCCAGAATCACATCTGCCAAAAGGCCGTTCTCCCTTACAGCATCCAGAACATTTCCCCTGGTTCCTGCACTGCCGTCCTCTGTGGCCACATATACTTTCCCATAAGGTTCAAATTCGTGATTCAAAAACAACTGATCCCGATACCCCAAAACCGCTGTTTTCTCACAGTTTAATTCCTTTGCCATCTGAAGCATAGGCGGAATTCCAATGCCGCCGCCGATCAAAAGCACCTTTTTCTCAGGAGAAATTTGGGGAAATCCATTTCCCAATGGCCCCATCACCGTGATGAGGTCTTTTGCCTGATAAGTGGAAAACTCTCTGGTGCCTGCGCCCACAACCCGATACACCAAACACAGATTTCCGTTTTCTCTGTCTATTTCACAGATGCTGATGGGTCTTGGAAGCAGTTTTGCCCCATCTGCAGAATACAGGGAAAGAAACTGTCCGCCATGAGCCTCCTTCACAATCTCTGGGCAGTGAAGCCACATACAGAATACATCTTCCAGAAGCTTTTTCTGACTGTTTATCACCACAGTCTGTTTCACCTTTGCCATATAGTCTCCTCTTTATAATACGCTGTTGATATCCTTTGTCATGTCCAAAACCGCCTGTCTGGAAGCCTCTGCAAAATGTTGAGCCCCAAACTTTGCATACTTTTCCTGTTTATAGGCCGCGATAATTCCTCTGGAAGAATTTACAATCGCCCCTAAACCGTCTTCATTGAAACAATACTTTAAATCTTCTGCTGTTCCGCCCTGGGCGCCGTACCCAGGCACCAGAAAATAAGTGTGAGGCATCTGTTTTCTTAACACTCTGCTCATCTCAGGATAAGTGGCTCCCACAACGGCTCCCACATTGCTGTAGCCATTCTCCATGGACAGATTTCCCCACTCCGTCACTTTTTCAGCCACCAGCTCATAGACAGGACGATTTTCCACCAAGCGGTCCTGGAACTCCCCGCTGGATGGATTGGAAGTTTTTACCAAAACAAAAATCCCTTTATTTTCCTGGTTGCACACCTCCACAAAAGGCTTCACACCGTCTGTCCCCAGATAAGGATTCACCGTAATAAAGTCTGTGTCAAATCCAGCCAGTTTTTGGCTTCCCACAAGAACATGGCCCAGGTGAGCCGTGGCATATGCCGCAGAGGTGGAGCCAATATCTCCCCGTTTTACATCTCCAATAACCAAAAGCCCTTTCTCATGACAATAATCCACAGTCTTTTTATATGCAATCAGCCCTTCAATCCCAAACTGCTCATACATGGCCACCTGGGGCTTCACAGCAGGAATCAAATCCCAGGTATGATCAATAATCTCTTTATTATACTGCCAGATAGATTCGGCCGCTCCTTTCAGCGTCTCTCCATATTCCTCCAGAGCCTTCTTCAAAATATGTTCCGGAATATAACCAAGCATAGGGTCAAGTCCGACGCAGATCGGCGCCTTGGTCTTCTGGATTTTCGCAATGAGATTCTGAATCATGGTATCCTCCTTGGTCTGGGAATTATTTTCCCTGAATTTTTATCAATCTTATCATAAACCGACAGGGGTTTCAAGTTGAAATCAGGCACAGCGCCACATAAACTGCGGTTTAGTTTCTCTTGCCTTCCTTGGAAATCCTATGGTATAATTGATTATATTTTATGACTCACATACAAAACATTCAGGAGAACGGCTATGCATCCGATTCATACCACTGCTTTAACACAAACTCAAAAAAATGACGTCCAGACTCTTTTAAGGGTCTGTAAAGAATATGAGCCTTTGGCTCTCTCTGCCCCTGAGGAAAACGGCCTGGATTTTTTTCTTTTCTATGACAAAGAGCAATCCAGTTCCCTTTTATCCTTTGCCTTTTTATTTTTCCCTGAGAAAACCACCTGCGAGTGCACCATTTTTGTTCATCCCTCTTATCGGAAACAGGGGATCTGCACCTGCATGTTAAATAAGATTCTGGAGTATGTAGAAGAGCTGGAAAAGCGGGAACAACGTCAGATGGATTTCTGTTTTCTGACAGATCCCAAGACTCCCTCCGCTCTGGCTGTCATGGAGGCATTAGAGGCAGAATATTGGTATTCGGAATATAAAATGGTGCGAAAGCTTAAAAAGAGCGACAAAGCCTTTCTCTCCTCCCTCTCCATCCAAGAGGCGGAACCGGGAATTTATACTGGTTCCTTAAACGGCCAGGTCATAGGTTCCTGCGCCGTTCTGCCTTCTGGAGAAGAACTTTATCTGTATGCCTTCCAGATTAAAGACTCTTTCCGGGGCCAAGGGTATGGACGGGACTTTCTTCTTGGAATCCTGGCGCTTTTGCCTTCCGACTACAAGCAGGTTTCTATTCAAGTATCCGGCCAGAATTACATTGCCAGAAATTTATACAAAAAAACAGGGTTCCAGACTGTGGAATCCCTGTCTTATTATTTATATTAGCCTGTCCGCAATGCTCTGACGGATGGAAAGCATTTTCTTATCCGTCTGGGCAATGACCTCCGCACATTCCTTCAGCTCTTCGCTGATCTCTTTTGCCCCGTCAAAATCTTTTTTGTATCGTAACTGGTGCTCCAGACTGGCCCAGAAATCCATGGCGATAGTCCGAATCTGCACCTCCACTCTCAACTGACGTTTCTCATTGGAGAAAAATACCGGAATCTCGACAATCATGTGATAACTCCGATATCCGTTCGGCTTCGGATTCTTGATATAATCCTTTATCGTGATAAGCGTGATATCATCCTGACTGGTCAGCATAGAAGCCACCTGGTAGATATCGTCTACAAATGAGCAGATTACCCGAATCCCGGCAATGTCGTCCAAATTCTCCATCATAGATTCCACAGAGATGGTTTTTCCTTTTCTGTGAAGCTTTTCCACAATACTAATGGGCTTTTTCACTCTGGACTTGATCATCTCAATAGGATTTCTCTGATTCCGCACAGAAAGCTCGTCGTTAAGCACCTCCAGTTTGGTCTTCACTTCCCTGATTGCGCAGGTATACATCATCATGGCCTCCTGAAACTGATGGGCCATGGAGACCAGCTGATCTGGCACCTGAACAAGATCCGGAACATTGACAACGGACTGAACCAACTCGCTGTTAGGATTCATATTGATTCTCATGCTAATTCACGCTCCTGCTCTTTTGTACCAACGATTATTTTTCCAGCTTTTCCACTGCTTCCAAAAGCCAGTCTTCTTCCAAATACTCTACAGAGCCTTCGTCCACCATCTTGGCTGTCCTTGGCTGAATCGGAATTTTTGCCAAAACCGGAATCTCATACTCTGCGGCCACATCATCAATATGGCTTTCCCCAAAGACCGCAATCCTCTTTCCACAGTCTGGACATTCCAGGTAACTCATATTTTCCACAATACCTAAAATCGGAATATCCATCTTTTTCGCCATGTTCACAGCTTTGCCCACAATCATGGAAACCAGTTCCTGAGGAGAAGTGACAATCACGATTCCACTAACAGGCAGAGACTGAAATACGGTCAAAGGCACGTCCCCGGTTCCTGGAGGCATATCCACAAACATGTAATCAATGTCTTTCCACAGCGTCTCGCTCCAAAACTGCTTCACAGCTCCGGCAATCACAGGTCCTCTCCAAATCACAGGATCTGTATCATGTTCCAGCAAAAGATTGGCAGACATGATCTGAATTCCAGTGCTTGAAGTAGCAGGAACCATCAAATTGGCTCCGTCTATCTGTGTCATCCCAACCTCTTCGCCTATACCAAACGCCTTGGGAATCGAGGGACCAGTGATGTCTGCATCCAGAATGGCGGTCCGATACCCTTTGCTGTTCATCTTTACCGCCAGAAGGGAAGTCACCAGAGACTTTCCAACGCCGCCCTTGCCGCTGACAACGCCGATTACTTTTTTTACAGAGCTGGCCGGATGTAATTTCTCTAAAAAACTGGTCTGCTCCTGAGTTCTGCTGCCGCAATTCTCGCCGCAGCTTCCACAGTCATGAGTACAATTCTCACTCATCTTATCTTCCTCCAAATTCTCCGCCC
This sequence comes from uncultured Hungatella sp., assembly GCA_910579515.1. Classification (GTDB taxonomy): domain Bacteria; phylum Bacillota; class Clostridia; order Lachnospirales; family Lachnospiraceae; genus UBA3402. The sequence goes on along the minus strand of CAJTUV010000001.1, from coordinate 113,968 downwards.
AAAGGCAGAAGTTAAGTCAAGGTCATTATATCCCTCTTTCCCCAAATTGTCCAGACTGTGTTTAAAAATTGCCTTCCAGGGCGTCCTCTGCTTCTTTCTTCATCTGCCGTTTCCGTTTTGTCACCAGACCTCCGATTCGTCCGCTCTCTTTTGAGGTCAGGCTTTTCCAACCATGCTCCATTACCTTATCGCTCAGTCCCAGTTCTGTGGCAATCTCATATTTTAACAATTCCTCCGGCGTTAAGTTTTCGGGGTCAAATGGTTCCTCTTTTTTCTTTTTAGACATAAAAACAGGTACACTCCTTTCCTAAATTCCTTAAAGAGTATACCCGTTTTCCAAAGGCCTATTCGATTATCACCTAATCTGCTATCATCAACGCACGCCCATATCCAAAGGAATGATGATGGCTGCGATCAGATACACCACAATTCCCGTGCCTGAACATGCCAATACGGCCCATAAAAGCCGGATGATGGTGGGATCAATATCAAAATATTCTCCGATTCCTCCGCACACACCGCAAATCATCTTATTTGTATTAGAACGGTACAATTTTTTATTCATATCCTCTCTCCCTCTCTTTAATCCTCTCCCAAAAATGTTATCTCTATGGAACCTACGTCACAATGAAGGTCTGCTTTTTTCACTGCGCTGTCAGAAATCAAAGTCTTCTCCTTCTCTATGCCGCTGTACTCCTGCCCGCCAATCTGAATACTTCCCATATTGACATCCAGTTCATAATTAAAATCCTCTGGTTCCCCTTTCAGGCTTAATTCAACGCCTCCTGCCTGGCAGTCTGCAATAAGGCTGCTTCCTACCTCTCCTGAGTATACCACAGAACCTGCCTGTACGTCGATATCTAATTCCTGGACTTTACCAGAATTGATGGAAATAGCTCCGGCTCCTCCCTCTAAATCAAGCTCCCTGGCCGTGAGGCTTTCCGCCTCAAGAACGCCTGCTCCTACCTGAATCTCCACCTCGTTAAACTCATATCCTTTTGGGATCACCAAAACAGCGTAAGCGGACTCTGTAGAAATATGTCTGCGAAAACGTTTATCTCTGTAAAAATTTAGTTCCAGAGTATCTTCGTCCATATTCTGTTCCCACTGAATATAATCTGTGGCATCTTTTACATAGATCGAATCTTCTGCTTCCCCTTCCACAATTCTAATCTTGGCTGCCCCAACAGAGAGATTCAGCTTTTTTAAATATCCGCTTTCTTCTGCCGACCACTCCTCGCTTCCCAGACGGTTCACTGTAATCTTTACAGGCTCACGTCTGGAAAAGCCCTCGTATTTGTGATCAAAATAATCGATCCAGTCTCCGTTAAAAACAACCGCCTCAGGTATCCTGCCGCCCAGGGAAGCCGCCGCCACAGTAATGGCTGTGCCAAACAAAAAACAAAATCCTGCTAAAATTAAAATGATCTTTGAAAATCGTTTCATACCACTCTCCTCCTTCTATGAACCAGCCGGCTGATTCCGTTCACACAAGTCCGAATCAGCCAGGGAATCAATTTCCCATAAAACCATACAGAAATCAACAGACAGATAAGCCCCATGGAAAGGACCATCAATCCTGTTCCGAAGCAGAGAAGGCCGTTAAGCATATTAGAAAACATGGCCAAAATCCCTACTACGCAGATAGCGACTCCAGCCAGCAAAAGCGTGAAGGTCAGCACTGCCAAAACAATCATGATTCCGATAAGAAGTGAAAAAATTCCTGCAATCACTCCCAAAATTCCGCCGCCGATCCCCATGATAGTGCCAAAAGCCGCACCGCCAAGCCCTACAAGAATCGGTGAGGCGGCCAAGATCAGAAAAATCAAAAGAATGGTCTTCCATACCGGTCTTTCCTCTGCTCTTACCTCTTTTTTCTGAGCTTCTTTCGCTTCCTTTTCTTCCCTGCCAGTCTCCCCCTGCTCCTCTTTTACCTCAGGCAGGTCAAACCTTTTTGCCATTTGGTAATTGGGGTCGCGAAACCGTTCGTCTTCAAAGCCCCGCTCTGTAAATTCTCCTCCAGTCTCCATGTTTCCCTGGAGGTCCGTTCGGATAATCGCGGCAATTCTCTCAGGGCTTCCAAACTCCTCAATGGCCTGTTCTGCGCTGTCTCCAGCCTCCTCTAAATAATCCCTGTAGTACTCCAGTCCATCCCTTTTTTCCTCCTCTGGAATATCGGAAAGCAGATACTCCAATTCCTTCATAAACTCTTCCTTACTCATCAGCCAACCTCCTCAAGTATTCTGGATATTCTGCCGGAATAGACATTCCACTCTCCCCTGTACAGATTCAACTGTACCCGTCCTTTTTCCGTAATCTTATAATACCTTCGGTTCCGCCCGTCAAAGGCAAGGTCATACACCTCCAGGCACTCCTCCTTCTGCAGTCTGCGCAGTACTGGATATAAGGTGGATTCTGAAATATCAATGGCCCCCCGAACATCCTGGGTGATCTTATAACCATAAGTCCCGTCTGCATCCCTGGATACAATGGCAAGAACAATCGCATCCAAAAGAGCTGCTCCTGTGTTGAAAACCATATCCTCACTCCCATCTGGTTTTTATTTTCTAATATTGTATCATTTAACAATATTATTATTTTTACTATATTATATGATATATAATATTAGATGTCAATAGGTTTCTTTCAAATTTTTCACATAAAAATGCAGGGGCAAGATCCCGAAAGGTCCTGTCCCTGCAATCTTTTCTAAACATCAAAGAGCTCTCTGCTCCCTCCGAAACCAAACATAGCTCATTACACATGGAACCGTCACAGCCGCTATAACCGGTATGAGAAGGCCAAACATTTTCCACCTGTCTTCTGGCAGAAACGCGCCAAGAAATCCTATCAGTCCTGCCGCCAAAAATAATTTGCCGCCCATTCGGTGCGTTTTGTTCCAAACCGCTTCACTGGAAAGGGTCCAAGGCGTTTTAAATCCACAGAAATAATTCTGTTGAATCTTCGGCATCATGTTCCCCATCATCACAAATAGCAGACCGCACATGGCGCAGACCACGGTACTGACCTTTATCGTTCCAGGCCGGAAGCTTTCCACCACGATAATACCCGTTATCACCAAAAGAAAGAGCTGCATAAAGAGCTGAAATGACTGGTATGCATCCATAAAGTTGATGTAATTGCGCTTTTTCGGATCAATGGCCGGAAGGAAATAAAACAGCGTTCCCAGAAACGGGGACATTCCTGCAATCAGCCAGATCGTGCTTTTGTCTCCATAAGTCACAGTTTTATCTATTCCCCAGTTTGTGGGAATCTGCGCAGGCAGCGCTCTATAGACAATAGCTGTAAGCAGAACCGGAAGCGCAGAAAGAATCCATATGAATATCTGCTTTTTATTAATTGAATGATTCAAACTTTTCATGTTTTATCCTCCTTTTCAATATGACTCTCTCCTATTACTAAAATCCCGTGGCGCCGCAAAAGCTGTGCCGTCATGCCGTCCCCATTTGTCAAAGTCCCTGTAAAAGTTCCGTCATAAATCTGTCCTGCCCCACAGGAAGGGCTTCGCTCTTTCAAAATTGCCAAATCGCAGTGATAAAGCCTGGCAATTTTCAGCACCTGCCTGGCTCCCTCTGCAAAATACTTGGTCATATCCTCACCCATGGAGTTTATCACCTTATCCCCCTGCATTTCACAAGGCAGTCTGGGAGTTGACAATCCCCCCATCTGTTCCGGGCATACCGGAATCAGGCGCAGATCCTCTCTTTCCAACAGAGCCGTAACCGCCTCATTTCTTTTCTCTTTCCCATCATAACGACAACACACACCTAAAAGACAGGCACTGACCAGGATTGTTTTCATCTCTCCACCCCTTGCTGTTTGTGTGCCGCGTTCGTTCCAGAGACGGCAGTCACACGTATCTCAATATTAGATTAAAGCAAACCTCATAAAATGTACAGTGTTTTTATAAAAAAATACCTGGAAAATTCTGTTTTAATAAACAATCCTGCCCACGTTGAACAAGAGTCGGTAGCTATTTCTGACAGTTCATGGTATGATTACATCAATTAAATTGGAATGCACACTGGAGGCATATTATGAAAAAAATAAATTGGAACCTATTTCATTCAGCATTGTGGATAGAAATTGTCTTATCTTACTTTTTGCCTTTTAAGGTAACGAATGATTTTCAATATCAGGCAGGATTTCCAATGTCGTTTCTGTCGGTTTTTGATACGAAATGGGGAAGAAGTCTCTTTTTGTCTATGCACTTAAATCCATTAGTCCTGCTATTAGACGTATTTGTTATCTATTTGATTCTGTTAGGTTGTGTTAACGTCTATCAAAAACTGCGCAAAAAGTGATGGAATAAAAGAAAGGAAACGATCATTATGACAGAACTGGAAATAAAACAGATTGCAGAAAAACAAAGAAACTATTTCTATACAGGCGCCACCTTAAATCCCGACTTTCGAATCCAGGCATTAAAGCGCCTGAAGTCCTGCATTTTACATTATGAAAATGAAATCAGCGAAGCCGTCAAACAGGATCTGGGAAAAAGCAGCTTCGAGAGCTACATGTGTGAGACAGGGCTTACCTTGAGTGAAATCAACTATCAAATCAAACATCTTCCCGCTTTTTGCAAGGAAAAAACGGTCCCCACTCCTCTGTCCCAGTTTCACTCTCGTAGTTTTCAAAAGCCGTCTCCCTATGGCGTGACTCTGATTATGAGCCCATGGAACTACCCGTTCCTTTTGACCATGGAACCTCTGGCAGATGCCATTGCCGCCGGAAATACGGCTGTGGTCAAGCCCAGCGCCTACTCTCCCCATACCAGCCAGATCATGAAAAAAATTATAGAGAAATGCTTTGACCAACAGTACGTGGCAGTTATCACAGGCGGACGGGCAGAAAATACCAGCCTCCTAAACCAACATTTCGACTATATTTTTTTCACAGGAAGCCAAACTGTGGGAAAAGAAGTCATGAGATGCGCTGCCGCTCATTTAACCCCTGTTACCCTGGAGCTGGGCGGCAAAAGTCCCTGTCTGGTAGACAAAACCGCCAATTTAAAGCTGGCTGCAAGAAGAATCGTCTTTGGAAAGTTTTTAAACTGCGGCCAGACCTGCGTAGCGCCTGACTATCTTTACTGTGACCATGAAATTAAAGACGCACTGATTGCACAAATCAAAAAGGAGATAAAAAAACAGTTTGGAACATCTCCTCTGAATAACAAAAACTACGGAAGGATTATCAATGAGAAACATTTCCACAGAATCTGCAATTTGACAGACCGAGAAAAAGTGGTCTTTGGTGGAAAAACGGACTTTAAAACTTTAAAGATTGAGCCCACCGTAATGGACCTTGTCACCTTTGATGACCCTGTGATGGAAGAAGAAATCTTCGGGCCTGTTCTTCCGGTTCTCACCTATGAATCTCTTTCCCAGGCAGTTAATAAAATAAACTCCATGGCCCATCCTCTTGCGCTGTATCTGTTTACAGGCAATAAAAAGGCTGCAGACTTTGTTCTTTCTCGATGCAGCTTCGGCGGAGGCTGCATAAACGACACTATGATTCACCTTGCTACCAGTGAAATGGGCTTCGGCGGATTTGGAGAAAGCGGCATGGGAGCTTACCATGGAAAGGCTGGGTTTGAAACCTTTTCTCACTATAAAAGCATTGTGGACAAGAAAACCTGGCTGGATTTGCCAATGCGGTATCAGCCTTATGGACGACTCAAATTGAAAATGGTTAAAAGTTTTTTGAAATAGATTTTAGCCCATAGTAACCAACCTCTTAACGATCATTTCCTTACTCAAAAGCGGCCCTGAAAAGTCTCCTCCAGCGCCGCTTTTTGAAAATACTAGTTCTGCTCTCCCTCTTTGGCTTCAGCCGTCCGTATGGACTTTGAGGCGATTTCCGCCTTCAAAGTCTCAACAAACTCTGCCAGGGATTTCTGGCCTTCGTCTCCTGCACCTCTGCTTCTGACAGAAACCTTGCCTTCCTCCTGTTCCTTCTGCCCCACAATCAGCATGTAAGGAATCTTCTGCATCTGAGCCTCCCGAATCTTATATCCGATCTTTTCCGAACGAGTATCCAGCTCTACTCGGATTCCCTCCTCTTCTAACTTCTTTCTCACACTTTCCCCATATTGGGCAAATTTATCGGAAATAGGCAGCACCTTTACCTGTACAGGAGCCAGCCAGGCAGGAAACGCCCCTGCAAAATGCTCAATCAAAATGCCGATAAACCGCTCAATGGATCCAAACAACACGCGATGAATCATAATGGGGCGATGCTTCTCCCCGTCTGCTCCCTGATACTCCAGTTCAAATCTCTGAGGAAGCTGGAAATCAAGCTGGATGGTTCCGCACTGCCATGTTCTGCCAATCGCATCAACTAAATGGAAGTCAATCTTTGGTCCGTAGAAAGCGCCGTCTCCCTCATTCACCACATAGTCTAAGCCCAGCTCATCCAGGGCAGCTCTTAAGCCTTCTGTCGCCATCTCCCAGTCCTCATCACTGCCCATACTGTCTTCTGGTCTGGTAGACAACTCCACATGGTATTTGAATCCGAACAAGGTGTATACCTCATTGATCAGCCTGGCAACTCCCATGATTTCCGTCTTGATCTGGTCAGGAGTCATGAAAATATGGGCGTCATCCTGATTAAAGCACCGAACCCGCATAAGTCCGTGAAGCTGTCCTGATTTTTCATGGCGGTGAACCAGACCAATCTCCCCCATGCGCAGAGGCAAATCTCTGTAAGAACGCGGCTCTGAGGCATAAACTAAAACTCCGCCCGGACAGTTCATAGGCTTCACACAGTAATCCTGGTCGTCAATGGTCGTAGTGTACATATTATTTTTATAATGATCCCAATGCCCTGAAGTCTCCCACAGGCTTTGATTCAAGATAATCGGCGTGGAAATTTCCACATATCCTGCTTTCTTGTGAATCTCTCTCCAGTAGTCCAAAAGCGTATTCTTTAGGGTCATGCCTTTGGGAAGGAAAAACGGGAATCCAGGACCTGCATCATGCATCATAAACAGCCCCAGCTCTCTGCCCAGCTTCCGGTGATCCCTCTTCTTAGCCTCCTCTATCATAGTCAGATACGCTTCCAGCTCTTCCTTCTTGGAAAATGCCGTGGCATAGATACGGGTCAGCATCTTATTGTGCTCATCCCCTCTCCAGTAGGCCCCTGCAAGGCTGGTCAATTTGTAAGCTTTTCCCACCTCTTTGGTGTTCATCAGATGAGGACCTGCACAGAGGTCTGTAAACTCTCCCTGCTTATAGAAACTGATTTCCTCTCCTTCCCCCAAATCTTCAATCAGCTCCACCTTGTAGGGCTCCTCCTTCTTACGCATCAGCTCCAGAGCCTCATCTCTTGGCAGAGTGAAACGCTCTAAAGGCAGGGCTTCCTTGATAATCTTCTTCATCTCCGCCTCGATTTTCTCCAAGTCCTCTGCGGAAATAGGAGTAGCAAAATCAATGTCATAATAGAACCCGTCTGCAATAGACGGCCCGATAGCCAGCTTTGCATCCGGATACAGCCGCTTCACCGCCTGAGCCATCACATGGCTGGCCGTATGCCGCAGGGCCGCCAGGCCCTTTTCGTCCTTTGCAGTCAAAATGTTCAGACTGCAGTCTTTGTCTACCATAGTTCTTAAGTCAACTGCCTCCCCGTCAATCTCTCCTGCACAAGCCATTCTTGCCAGTCCAGAACTGATATCGGCCGCAATGTCGATCACAGACATGGGCTGGGAATACTCTTTGAAGCTTCCATCCTTTAATGTTACGTTCATGTCGATTCTCCTTTATTTCGTTATGTTTTGCAGATGGCGCCGCAGCCTGATTGTTCCGAATCGTAAAAAAACGCCCCTTCCCACAGTTTCCTGTAAGAAGGGACGATTACTCGCGGTTCCACCCTTTTTGAATGAACGGACTACGCCGCCCAAACCTCTCTGTTTGATGATAACGGAATCACCGGACCCGATTAAGGGCCGCTCCGGGGTGGTCTTCCTATATGATCCCCGTAAGATGCTTCCACCTGCCCATCTCTCTCTGAACGTTTCTCATATCCTACTGTCCCCATCAGCGCGTTGTCTGTCTTGATTATAACACTGGTTACGGATTTGTCAAGAGTTTACTCGATTAGTAATTCTCTGCATGTACTTCAAAGTAACTCTGAGGATGATTGCAGGTCGGACAAACTTCTGGTGCTTTCGTACCTACAACGATATGTCCACAGTTGCGGCATTCCCATACTTTCACTTCGCTCTTCTCAAATACGGCCGCCATCTCCAGATTCTTTAATAAAGCGCGATACCGCTCCTCATGATGCTTTTCAATCTCTCCAACGAGTCTGAACTTCGCTGCAAGCTCACTAAAGCCTTCCTCTTGGGCAGTCTTGGCAAAATTTTCATACATATCTGTCCATTCATAGTTCTCGCCATCTGCTGCCGCTGCAAGATTTTCCTTTGTATCCCCGATTCCTTTCAGCTCCTTAAACCACATTTTGGCATGTTCTTTTTCATTATCGGCGGTCTTTAAAAACAGGCTTGCAATCTGCTCATACCCTTCCTTTTTCGCTACAGAAGCAAAATAGGTATACTTATTTCTTGCCTGAGATTCCCCTGCAAATGCTGTCTCCAGATTTTTTTCTGTCTGTGTTCCTGCGTACTTTGTCGTGCTCATGTTTATTCTCCTTTATTTTTTTCTCTGCATTTTGGACCGAGATCCATTTTGCCAAGAGTAATTTTAAAAATTTTTAGGAAGTTTTATCTCAGCGCCTTCCCATTGAAGCAGCCATCTTTTCTTCTCTATTCCCCCTGCATAGCCTGTCAAACTTCCATTGACTCCAATGACCCGATGACAGGGAATGATAATGGAAATAGGATTATGTCCTACTGCACCGCCCACTGCCTGAGCAGACATACTTAAAAGTCCCTGTCTTGCAGCAATTTTCTTTGCGATCTCTCCATAGGTGGTCACCTGGCCATAGGGAATCTCACAGAGAAGCTTCCACACCGATTTTTGAAACTCACTTCCCACTGGTCCAAGCGTCAGCTCCCCAATCTGAGGTTTTTCTCCGTTAAAATAACGATCAAGCCACGCGCTCGTTTTCTTCAGCCCTTCTGTCTCCAACTTCACACATTCCTCTTCCTTAAGAGAGCCCAGAAAATATTTCTGCCCTTCCAGCCAAAGTCCCGCAAGAGCCCCTTTTTTCTCTCCAAGAAAAAGCCTGCCTATTGGAGAATTATAATAGAATGTGTTTAGCATCTTCTTTTCACCTAATCTCTAACTTTGCCGCCTCTCTGCTGCAACCTTTTAGTTTACAGCTAAAAGACAGCGATTTGATATAGCTATCCATGAAGTTATAGTCTGGTTCCCCTTTATCATTAACTGGAAGCTTTATCACAAAATCTGTTTTTAAATGAGCATTTAGCTCTCTGGCAAACGCTTTATAATTATTTGCACTCTCAAACCGAACCAAATGTGCAATAAAAAGTTTTGAGTAAATGCTCATCTGATATAACGGCTTAAGAACAGCTACATTTTGGCTTGTATAAAATGGGTAATCCTGAACAAAGCATGAGCCTATGTATTCTCCTCCCAAAGCAACTGTCATGAATCCGGCTTCAAACGGTTTTACCTCGTCAATCTCATCCACATAAGCAGTTACTCCATTGTTCAAACTGGAACGACCTACGAAATTAACTGTAGGAAAAGCACTGCTCATTTTGCTTTTGTCGTATTTATTCCCACTATCAATAGTAAATAAATCATATAAATAAAATTCCATCCATTTTCTTTCAAACAAGTCTATCTTCTCATTGGTCTCTCTGCCTGCATAGTTCTTTTCAAAGTCAATTTGGTCTATATGATCCATATACCAGCATGCCTTCTCATAACCCTCTTCCAAAAAATAATCAGGAATCGTTTTCATATCTTTATCTAACGATTTCATATATGTTTCAATCAGCTCATAATCTGGCTTTCCATCTTTTGTAACAGGCAATTCTATGATCTCGCTTTTATAATTGGCTTCTGTAACCTTCCTCGCATATGTATAACGATATTTATTTGCCATAAATAGAGTTCTGAAAAACAAAAGGCTCTCTGTAGTCATAGCCTCCCTGGGTTTTAAAATCTTTGCTGAGTCGCCCACACAACACCCTTGAGGTTGAAATGTAACATATCCTGCGGCCCCCGTACGAGCTACCGTTAAGCAGGGTTCTAAAGAGTACGTGTATTTCATCTGTTCGCAATATTCCTGATCAATATATCCCACTACTCCATTATTTTTCTCTCCGCTTTGGATCGCTGGCAAATCTCCCAGATGTTCGCCTATCTCCTGTTTTGTGATTCCTTTTCCATTTAAAACCTCGAAAATGTCCTGAACCTGAAATGGCCTCCAGTCATTTTTTCTGATCATACTATTACTCCTCTAACAGTCCATTTTCATCCATATATTTGTATAACGCATACTTTTTTAATGTTCTCTCAAAATCACTGTCTTTCAGTCTGGAATAATCAGTTTTTATATATGCCTCAGCAAGAGCCTCGTCTGTTGGTTTGATTCTCTTTTTAAGCCAAATGGTATCATCAATTTCTGATGTTCCATCAATCTGTCCAATCCATTCCTGGCGGATATCGTTCCATGTCCCCCCATCTTTTCTCCCATTATGTGGTATTACCCTGTATCCATCATCATTCCATCTGCCAAAGAATACGGCCTTCTTCTCATCATGCGGAATATGGGCTTTAAAAACCATAATACAAGTCGCTACTCCCACATGAGAATCAAAGAACAACTGTGGCGGCATAGTCATACAGGCCATCAAAGTGTGATATTTTAACAGTTCGGCTCTCAGTTTTGAACCGCTATTTCCTGCACATGACATAGGAACGATAGCAATGCCAATTCCCCCTCTTTTTAAATAATGCAGCATAGAGGCAATAAAATCTAATTCATCCTGCCCTTTCTGGATTGCTACTTCTCTTAAACCATTTTCGCTAAATTGCTTTTCCAACGTCTGTATTTTTATCAAATTTTCTTCCAGTTCTTCATTGATAGACTTTATCAAATTCTGTGTTTCCTGCTGATCCTCTCCTTTCTTTTTTAACTCCCTTATCTTTTTCTTAAGCTTTTTATTTCTATCCTGATATTCGTTGATCTCTTGAACAAGAGGATACTCCCTGGCTGCTGAATCGTCCTTTTTGTCAAGAGAATAGGGAGGATTGATCATTCCAATATCAATATCGCCAAATCCAGCTAATATTTCGTGCAGCGGAATCTTTCTTTCGTTTAAGTAGGTCTTTCCACTGTCATCTGCCGGCGCATAAGAATCTATCAAAAGCGAAGAACAATTAAACAGATTGGATTTGCCATCGCCATGAAATCTCATATTGGCATATGCCAAAGCATACATCGATGCATCCCGTTCAATGCCAATCAAACTGTTTTCCCGTGCTTTCTTATACTTTTTATTTCTTTCTTCCTCGCTTATGTATGCTTTATTAATATTCTTTTTTATTCTTGCCAAAGAAGATATCAAAAAAGCACCTGTTCCGCAACAAATATCAATAATCTTTGTAGTTTCGTCAAAAGGCCTGTCTGAATAATACTCTGCAATATCACAAAACAATTCTGTAATATGCTTTGGCGTAAGTACGATTCCTTTTTCTTTAGCGTTTCCTTTGGTGAATCGCAAAAACGTTGTATAAAATTCACCCATTACATCTATTCCAGCATAGTTTTCAATAATTGCAATCACATTCTCATATAAAGAATAAAGACAACAGGAAAGCACCGTATCCCCATCAGAAAACAATTTATTTTTCCCCTTTGGCGCCTGTATCAATTCATCCTTTGACAATACCCCATCATAAAATTTAATCAGAGCCTTTCTTTTTCCACGAGGAATCTCATCAATATCCCAAATCCCCTCCACATAGTCAGAGTCATAGCAATCCCCTGAACCATATAAAGAATCCTTTAGAAACTTAACTGCGTTTTTCCCAATAGGATCAGAAATCATCTTTTTTGCTTTTGTGCTGTATTTCGTTTCCACTGCATTTTTGGTATCAACATATAATTTCGAATTTTTATTCGTTAATCCTAAAATTACTGCTGAAATAAAACCGGCTTTTGAATTATCCTCGATCCCGTTTTGCCTGAGAAAGTTCGCACAGCTTAATGTATATTTTCTTAGTGTTTTTCTGACAGTTTCTTCTGTCTTTGCATAGCGGTTCAAAGCAATTTCGGTTTCCCTTTCATATTGCAGGATAGAAACTAATGCCTTATCCAGATAATCGTCCTCCAGCACTTCAATATCTGTGATACTGCCTTTTTTGGGCCACACAAAAGATGTTACTCTGCATTTTTGAACAGGATAGCCTGAAACGCCCACTGCTATCACATCGTAATAATCGCTCAAAAAGGAAGCATACCATAAAGCGCCATTTATGGCATACTTATCTGTTTCCTCTGGCATACCATATCCATGGGTCTTGTACTCCCTTGGTGCTGAAAGGTTTGAATGTCTCTCGGTATCTCCTTTACATTCAATTACAACAACTAAATTCGAGTTTTCTTTTACAACCATAAAATCTGGGGTGCCCCGATCTTTCAGCGTCTGCTTTTTAGATGCCTTTGCAAAAATTTCCATAAGCCAGTCATAAGCGGTTCCTTTATAACTATCGCCTCGAAACCAGGTAATTCCATTCGCTTTTCCATTCTGGCTGGAAGAATATCCATCCAAAGCGCTTAGTTTATCAAATACCAGTCCTTCTGTAATTGCTTCACTATTTTTACTTCCAGCCATAATCATTCCTCCGCGGCAAGCAAGAACGTTTGTTCTCTTTATTATACCACTTATTTACAAAAAGTCAACAAAAAACAACATTTACAACCCCAAACTCTCCCCCACAAGAATCACCTTAATTCTCCCTGGGATCCTGTTTCTTCTCATCTCAACAATCTGAGAACACATGCAGTCATCCCCATTGCAGTCATGGCAGCTTCCTGTTTTAACACAAGGAAGGTTTAAAGAAAGCCGAACTCCATTATTCGGCGCGGCATAGGTCCTGGCACGCTCTCTGGCCGCTTTTCCATCCCTGCACAGCTTATTCATCCCCACAAGTAAAATCACCTGTTTTGCACCAAAGGCAATGGCCGCAATGCGATTGCCCATTCCGTCAATATTCACCATCACACCGTCTTCGCTGATGGCATTTACGCTTGATAAATACACATCACACAAAAGAGCCTGCCTCATCATAGAAACCCGCTCTTCCTTAGATTTTGCCTCATCACGGTCAATAACCGGAAATCCTGCCGCCTTCACTTTTTCAATTAACCCCATCTCCTCAATGGTTACAGAACCGCCCCAGGAAACCGTCCCCTCTTTTGGCATCAAAGACAACGCCAGTTGGGAGGCTTCCTCTGCCGTTTCACAAAAATACGCTTCATATCCCCGTTTTTTAAGCGCCTCCAACACAAACGGCGCCATGATCCCATACCGTTCCTTTACAATTTTCTCTCCCTGAGCCATCTTTTCTTCCTCCTCACCTTTTATCACGTTTATATTCGCAAAGGACGCCTCTGAAATCGAAGCGTCCTTTCCTTAAAATTCTTACCACATCAGCTGCCAAAAACACTGTTATACCGATCAATACACTTACTTAACGTCTCTGTAAAATGACCGATGGAACCTAACGGCGCCCCTGAATGACTTAAATCAACAGGCTGTCCGCTTTCCACCTGCTTGATCATCCACTCCAGGGCGGAGATCAGAGAGTCATAAAGCCCGTCAAATGGACGGGAGTTCGCCAGAGACTCTTTGATAAGCTGGTCATTGTCTGCTGTAGCAGCATCCAAATCCGCCACAACCGCTACCAGCTCGTCATGAAGAGTTTTGATTTCTGTCAAGTCCAGTTCCGTAAGATTCTCGTCGCTGATTCCCTGAGAATAAATCACGTTTAAGACCTCTTTTCCAATGGAAATTCCACGGCTGGCATTATAGATAATCAGCCGTCCCTCTTCCTTCATCTTCTCCTCTTCTTCTGCCATCTTTGCCTCTCCCATCTGAGCTACGGCGTCCATGAACTCATACCCAAGATTTGTAACCGTTTCCGCAGAGGTATACAAAACTTTGTGATAATCCTTGGCCTTCTGATACTGATTATCCGCATAATCATTACTTCTGCTGATATCGGAAAGGGTATCCATCACCTCTCTTAAAGGCTCGGCCATCTCTTTAACCAGTTGATCCATCTCCCCATAGTCCGGCTCCATGTCTGCAAGCAGCAGGCAGTCGTCAAGAATATCCGTATTCTTGCCATAAACCCTGTATCCATAAGTAAGTCCCGTATCTGCCAGCAGGGAAAACTCTTCTGTATAATCCACCACCTCAAAATAATATCCTATGGAATCAATGACCTCTACAATATCATTATTCAGATCTACGTAGTAGTTATACTTAATCAGCTCCATTTCTTCCGGAGAATAAGTCTCCTCCGGCACTGTCTCCTTCGTCTCCTCCTTGGTTTCCACAGTCGTTTCTGCAGTAGTTGTGGGCAGTTCCTCCTTTTTTCCCATGCCGCATCCTGAAAGAGTCAAAGCCGCGCAGAGCGCCAGGGAAATCTTAGCAAATCCTTTCTTTCTCATAATGTACCTCCTCCTATCATGTTTTATAAAATTAAAATCAACGCTCCTGTAATCGCCACAATACTAACCACAATCGTCAAAGAATTAATGGCGCTTGAAAGTTCCACATCTCCCCCAAGCTTTCCGGTAAAGGCCGGACTGACTGAGGAGACCGGTCCCAATACCACAAGGGCCAAGGCCTGCCTTATCTCCAAAGAAAAAGGCAACAAAAAGAAAAATCCCAGAGAAAAGGCCAATCCTATCCCATAACGGACAATTAAGATTTTCAGAATCTCTGCAATCTTCTCTTTGTCCATGTGGATCTCAAATCCGATGCCAATCATTAAAAGAGCCAAAAATGCGTTGGCGTTTCCAGCCGTCTCTGCAAACAAAGTCACCACCTTTGGCAGTCTTAGATGAAGGGCCGCCAGAATAGTCATGATCACATACGCATCAAAGGGCACGGAAGATACCAGGGTACGAAGAATGGTTTTCACAGAACTTTTCTCTTCTCCCCCATTTACCGCGCTTGCCAGACTGAAGGTGATTCCTGTACACATCACGGAGTTTCCTGCATCAAAAAGGCTGGTGGCAGCAAAGCCTATAGGGCCTAAGAAACTCTGAACAAACGGCATCGTAAAATTGCCGATGTTGTACCCTGTTAAGTTCAGCATGTCAAAGGCTTTCTGGTTTCCCGGCTTTTTCAGATTCATGCAGTATGCCACTGCCAATAAAAGGCCATTGCAGGCCAATCCAAAGACGCAAAGAATCAGCATGGAGCTCTCCATGCTGATTTTGCTGAAATTTGTGATAATGGCAGAAGGAAGAGTAATCTTAATGACTATTTTGGATAATAAGTAAAAATCTTTTGCCTGAAAAAAGCCCATCCGTTTCAGACCGTATCCCATGGCAATTATCGCCACAAAAGCCAACGCCCTCATCAAAACGTCAAATATCCCTGCCATAATGTCTCCCTTTTATTTCACTTCCACGCTCCAGCCTTCTGGGCCCTTTATCTTTCCTAACTGGATTCCCGTAATGGTATCATACAGTTTCTGAGTCAGTTCCCCAATTTTGCCGCCGCCAATCGCCATTCTCTCTTCCTCATACCGCAGTTCCCCTACCGGAGAGATGACTGCCGCCGTACCGGTGCCAAAGCATTCCTCCATCGCGCCGGACTTAGCTGCTAAAACCACCTCGTCCACAGAGATGGCTTTCTCCTCAACCGGAACACCCCACTCTTTGCACAGAGCGATCACAGAATCTCTTGTGACTCCGGGAAGGATACTGCCGTTTAACTTCGGCGTCACTACCGTACCGTTGATCTTAAAGAAAATATTCATGGCCCCTACTTCTTCAATATATTTTCTGTGAACGCCGTCCAGCCACAGCACCTGTGAATATCCTTCATCATGGGCTTTTACCTGGGAAGCCAGGGACGCCACATAGTTGCCCCCTGTTTTTGCCTCGCCGATGCCGCCCTTTACCGCTCTCACATACTCATCTTCGATCCAAATCTTTACAGGGTCCAGGCCGCTTTCGTAGTAAGCGCCTACTGGAGACAAGATGATCATGAATTTATACGTATGAGACGGCCTCACCCCTAAAAACGGGTCTGTCGCAATCACAAAGGGGCGCACATACAAAGAGGTGCCTTCCTTCACAGGAATCCATTCTTTGTCAACCTCCACCACTTTTTTAAGCGCTTCCAGAAACATTTCTTCTGGTATCTCTGGAATACAAAGTCTGCGGTTGCTTCTGTTTGCTCTCTCAATATTTTTATTCGGACGGAACAGCAATACTCTGCCATCCTCGGCCTTATAAGCCTTCAATCCCTCAAACATCTCCTGGCCGTAATGAAACACCATACAGGAAGGTTCTAGCTCCAGCTTGTGATATGGCACAATTCTCGGGTCATACCATCCCATCCCTTCCTCATAGTCCATCTCAAACATATGGTCAGTAAAAATCGTTCCAAATACCAATGGATTGTCCTGTGACGGCTTTTCCTTTGGATTTGTCGTTTTCTCAATCCTGATTTCTTTCATAATTCTGAGCTCCCTTTCCTCTTCTAATACTGCCAATTATGTGTCAAAAATCAGGATCTGTCAATCTCTTTTTGCTCCTTGGCAGTCTATGTATTTTATATAAAACATAGCGCTAAGCATAGTCTCCCACACTTAGCGCCAATTTTTTTTAGAAATGAGTATCCCAAAGCCCGCAGAAGCTGTCAATAGGGTCTTCCCCTGTAAAGTTCTCTGCTCCGCTTGTCAATTTTTCCACTACCACATCCATAGTCTGGTCGTTGGTGTCATAAGCGTTAATAAAGGTCCGCACATGAGGCATATCCGCCATAATGGTAGGATGGCCCATGTTCAAAGCGATCACCGGAACTTCATGGACATACCACGGAATCTCTCCGCCGCCTTTGGTCATTCCCCAGCCCGGACGTGCAACTGCCTGGAAACCGCCTGCCACGTCGCATAAGGTAATAATCAGATCCTGACGAGCTGCAAATTCGCTGATGGTGTCTTTTCCTGCAAAATACAGATTGATATCTGGATTTTTCCCTTCCGCCATCTGCTTTTTCATCTTCTCCAATGGACTTTCGTAGATAAACACCTCAAAGCCTTTTGCCTCCAGCTTCTCTTTCAGCCTTTCAGCAGGCGGCTTTCCTGCGCCTCCTCTTGCATGAACCAGGGCTCCCATACCGCCTGCTTCCACGCCTTTTACATACACGATCATGATCTTCTTATACCGCTCTGGAGTGATTGGCAGCACGTCTGCATCCAGATATTTTACTAAAACCGTACCGTTTTCTGAGATTTCCTTTGCCATATCCAAATGCTCTTTGCAGCGGATTACTTCCTTCATCTGCTCTCTCGGCGGCATAATCTCTGTCTTGGCCTTCTTGTGAAGTCCCATATGAGCCTTCAGCCCCAGAATCCGGTGAAGGGCGTCGGACAAACGCTCTTCTGTGATTAATCCAGATTTATAGCCATTCATCATAGAAGCAAAATCTTCGTCCATATCATTGAAGAACAGGAACATGTCCACGCCTGCTGCAATAGCGTGAGGAACCACTTCGCTGCGCTTCATGCGGCATGTCAGGCCGACCATGTGGCTGGCATCCGTAAGCACCATGCCATTAAACCCTAATTTCCCCTTTAAAAGACCCTGAATCAATTCTGGGCTTAAGGTAGCGGGCTGAATATCCTCATCCTTAATGTCCGGATTAAAATAACGGGTATAAGCCGGCTGCATAATATGACCTGCCATAATAGCCTCAAGACCATTGTCAATCAGGCGTGTATATACCTTTCCAAAGGTCTCGTCCCACTCCTCACAGGAAAAAGTATTGACGCTGTTTGCAATATGCTGATCTCTGTCATCCAGTCCGTCTCCCGGAAAATGCTTGGCTGCACAGCAAAATCCCTGATTTTCATGGGCTCCCAACAGGTACTGGGTAGCCATCTCAGCCACCTGCTCTGGATCATTTCCAAAGTTACGCAGACCGATCACAGGGTTATGCCAGTTATAATAAATATCAGAAAGAGGTGCAAAGGACAGATTGCATCCAATGGATGCAGCCTCCTTATTGGCCATTCTTCCCATCTCAAAAGCATACTTTGGATTTCTGGTGGAACCGATTTTTACTGGATGTCCAATCAGCGTTCCGTCCACGCAGGCTCCGTTGCCCCCTGCTTCTGTGTTACAGGCGATAATCAGTGGTATCTTGGAATTTTCCTGTAAAATGCGATTCTGCTCATACACTTCTGCAGAAGTAGCCGGATTGTAGCGGATTCCGCCGATATGATACTTGTTCACAGTCATTTTTAAGTAGTCTTCTTCTCTGCTGGACCCCATGTTGAAGAAGAGCTGTCCGATTTTTTCTTCCAGGCTCATGCCTGCAATGGTATCTTCCACCCACTTGATATCCTCATCAGACAGATAATACGGTTTTGCTTTTAAATCTACACGTTTTGCTTCCATTTAGTACCCTCCTATTTTTTATCTATTGTCACATAATATTTTGAAAAATACAAGTATTTCCAATCATTGTACTACTTCTTCACAAATTTTTCTTGTTTCTTTCCCTTCTAACAGCTCCCTTAAACGGTCCATTGAAAAATTTCGCTCTTTTAAAAACTTTGTCATCTCACGAAACTCCTCCTGCTCAATCTCGTCTTTGATGGCCTGACGCCGTTCTTCCAAGGCAGCTAAATCTACTTTATACTGCTCTATCGTTTCTCCAATCTTAACGAACTCTTCCTCCATTTTTTCCCTTTTTGTCTTTCTCGGCCTTCTGTGTTTCTCTAATTGTTCCATCCTTCATTCCTCCTGGTAATTTTATAATTTTTGTCCATATATTTCCAGTATATGTCAGGCAAAAACGTTTTATTCCTAAAATTTCTTAACATTCTCTAAACTCTCTTGCTGGAAAGAAACGGTTGTGCTATAATCCGAAAAGTTGCTTCATACTATATAAAACAATATCAATTTGAAAGAATTTCGAGGTGATTCCATGAAACAATGGCTGGAACGATATAAACACGCATGGATTTTGCTTTACGCTTTTCTATATATTCCCTGGTTTTCCTATCTGGAAAGAACTGTGACCAGAGATTATTATGTGATCCATACAAGATTAGACGATTTTATTCCGTTTCACGAATTTTTTATTATTCCCTATCTGGCGTGGTTTTTCTACGTAAGCGGAGTGATTCTTTACTTCTTTTTTAAGAACAAGCAGGATTACTACCGTTTATGCATCTACCTGTTTACAGGTATGACCTTAAGCCTGATCGTCTGCACCGTCTTCCATAACGGGACTGATTTACGGCCGGTTGTGGACCCTGAGAAAAATATCTGCGCCAAGTTAGTGGCCTGTCTCCATGCGGCCGACACTTCTACCAATATTTTTCCAAGTATTCACGCATACAACTCCATAGTTGTTCATTTGTCCATTATCAAAAGCGAAGCGTTTAAAAACCGTCGTTTCTTCCGTTTACTGTCCCTTATTATGGCTGTTTCTATCTGTGTCTCCACAGTCTGTCTAAAGCAGCACTCGATTGTGGACGTAATGGGAGCCATGCTGATGGCCTATGCCTTCTATCCTATGGTATATGGGAACTCCTTCGTCATTGGCCAAAGGATGCGGGAAAGCAGGCTCTTTACCCGCAGACGCAGCGCTTAAATACAAACAGGCTGTCGCATCAAGTCAGATATCACAATCTTAAAATCTTCTGACTTTGCGGCAGCCCGTTTTTGAATCATTCTTTATTCTATTTTATCTGGTACAGTCTTCCTCACAAGAAAGAACCCCTCCTGAGCCTCATAAGGAACCTCTTCTCCATTTAGCAAAAACTCCTTTGCAGATACCACCTCAAAATTTCCATACTGCGGGTCTGTAAAACGGAGCGTTTTCTCTTTATCCCAGATAGGCTTAGCTTTTTTCATGGCTGTCTTAAACTTCTCATAACTGCCAAACTCCGCCTTAGATCCACATTTTACAATCACTCCATGTTTCAGTCCACGAGAAATCAGTTCCTTTCTTGTATTAGCCCCTTTCATTGTCAATGCCACAGGATTGGAAAACCAGGCCCACAAATACCCTTCTTCTGCCCTGGCAAAAAACTGATGCTCTGTGCACTCATACTCGTCATATTCATAGGTAGGAGCATAAGCGTGAATCTGATGAACCAGTTCATGAGGGTCTATGTCAAACAGCATAATCGTTACATTTTCATACCGTTCGGTCCAGGGCATTGTTCCGTTTCCCGCCCAATAACTGGGGCGGTTCTCACCGCTGAACAGCCGCTCCCCTGGATGATTCACATAAAATAAGGCTCCCGTATGTTCTCCCAATGCAACATTCATCAAATGTTGCTGATGTCCATGGTAAAAGGGTTTAAAACGCCGTACTCCTGCTGTGTGATAATCTTTGGTACGATATGTGTTAATTTTCACCCGCAGAATTCCCTGATCAATTTCCTGAATTAATCCCTGGCCATTCTCTACCCTGCATTCTTCCATAAAATCGTCTGGCTCATAGTCGCTAATCGCATATAAATGAACAGAATTACCGAAAAACGTAAGGAATCCCTGACCATAAGTCACCCAGTTGATGAAATTTGTCTCCACTTGGATTCTGGTCTTAATCGTATTCTCATACACTCTTCCATAAGTGGAATTCATAACTCCATGGAAAGTATTATACACCACAATCCGCATGGAAAAATCCAGAGCCTTTTTTGCCATTTGACGAATCGTCTCATCAGGCGCGCACAGATACAAGGTGAAGAATCCGATAAAATCCACAGGAATATAGGTAGCGGAGTTCCATTCCGCATATCCATACTGGAAAAATACACGAAACCACTGTTCTAGTCTCTGTCTTCCATATTCTTTCTGAATCTTTCCTGTCCGTCCGCTTTCTGTAAAAATTTCTTCTGGATACTAATGGCCCCACAGATATTGAGAAATGTGGAATAAAAGTGCATGATTTTCACTGAAGTACCACATCACATCGTCTCCCGGCTCATCAATCCAGTACCGGAAGTGAAGAACCGCCTGGCGAATCCGTTCCTTCTCTTCTTCGCTTAATCGTTCTTCATAACGCTGTAATAAAATAGCCATTGGCGTAAGGGAAAAATCCGCGCAATCCTCTCTGCTTTCAATCTTTTTCAGGCAGAAATCCATAGCCTGTTTTGCCTTCTCATTCATACCGCCTTCCAGTTCAAGAGAAGTAATGACAGACTGCATTCCCAATTCCCCATGGTCGTAAAGAAATTTCAAAGCCTGGTGTTTTCGCCCCTTTATGGTTTTCTCCGGCTTCATCGTTACTGTTTTCAATGGAATAATTCCCACAAACAGTCTGCGGCTGATCCGATACGGCCCCACATCCATACACAGATACACATTGGACATCTGAATACTACTTTTATCTGTGTCACAATATACCAGAAAATCTCTATCTTTTCTGGCTGTAAACTGATGGTAATGGTCTCTGCTAAGCTTTCCCCCCGTCCCAGAAGTAACAGATGTGACAAACAACTCCGTATCCTCCACTAAATACGCTGGGTCATAAAACAGCCTGGCCTCTCCCTGGATATACATATCTCGTTCAAAATAACAGGAAGACAGAAATTCCTCTGCTTTGCGGATTCGTTCAGGCGCTTCTCCTGCCTCCACTTGCCCAGTGATTGGATACTGTCCCTGATATCGAAACTCAAAATAAAAGAACACATCTCGCTCTGCCAACTCATCCGCATACACCTTAATCTCATTGTACCCTTTCTGAAAAGAAAGAGTCAGTTCTTTTTTACTGGCAATATTTCTAGTATAGGGAGCAAAACAGCCTGCTTCTTTTCCGTTTACCCACACCTTAACTCCTCCACAGGTAAACAGCTCAAAAGGATAATCCCCTGCCTCTTCCACGCATACTCCTGTCATGGCGTAAACCCAGATGTGATGAGGCGTATGGATAAAGGTGGACAAATCAACCCGATTACTTTCAAATGGAAAGTACAGGTTATGATAATTTCCATCATAACGGTTTACTTGTTCAATGTAATTCTGCCTTAAAAATTCCTCACGAACCGGATAAATTACCTGTACATAAGATTCTTCTAAATTAACGTCTGCCTCAAAAGTCTTCTTAGGCGATAGAAAAGGCGCCTTTTCCATATTTGTAATCTGCCAACGGCTAATGGATTCCTCACAACCGACTTGATACTGAAACTTCATTCCTTATTCCCCTCTTAATGATTGTCGCTTTTTTCTCCCACACGGATCTGGAATGTATGGTCAAATTCTGTGTAGTCTGTAAAATAAAGAGTAAAAGCATAAGCAGATGCGGCCTCGCTGCCAAAATTACCGGCCGTAAAATGATGAGTTCCAAATCCGGGTCCGATTTTCAAGCATTCCAAATCATTTACAAACGCAGCCTGACCCTCTTTTAAAATCATCGTTCTGCCTGGTTCTGTCTTCAAATCAAACTGACTTCCTCTTATAAAACTGGCCCCTGTGACTGCTGCTTCTATACGGAAAGGCGCTTTTTTCACTCCTGTCACATTCAGGCGTATCTCGACTCCGTCTTCGATCTCTTTCACATCAGCTTGTAATCGTAAATCGGGTCCTAATACCTTTTCCCTTTTCTCATTGTCCATCTTCCACCAGTCACTGGTATCCTGCTTTTCTTTAAATGGAAGATAATACCATCCTTTCATAATCTGTTCCAGATGAAAGCTGTTGTCATCTCTCTGCTCCATAAGTTCTGCTGCAAAAGCTCTGTGTTCAAAGTATCCGCCGCCTAGCTTAAGCTGAATTTCCATTGTTTTTGTTGACATGTGAAGGAAACAGGTTTTATCTTTCATTACCGTATAAGTAAATCCCGGCTTATGAACCCGGGCAATACCGGATTCCTGATAAAACCGATGAAATTCTGGCTGTTTCCATACTCCCTCATGCTCCAGTTCCACCCATTGAGGATGGTTCATATAATGAATCAGCTGATCTGGAGCCTTCATTCCCTTCTCCTCCACCAGACAGAAAATATAATTCGCCATATCCAAAAATTCTGGAATCTCCAACAAGATCCCTATTTCAAGATATTCCATATAATAGTCTGTAGGATAAATCTTAAGGCCGTTATCCCAACGGGTAGAATTGCCTGTAAAAATATTTCCGTCAGGTTCTATATAAGTCAGCATCATTCGCAGATTCCGAGCTGCATACTCAAAATACTGTTTATTTTTTGTCGTATGTCCCAGAGAAATCATAGCATCATTATTGACACGATTATAATTTCCAGCCGACTTCTCCGCATACTCTCCATCTTCGTTACAGTCGATTCCCTCTGCCAGATATTCGTCCGCTCTGTTTACCATAGCCGGGTCATCAAATAGCTTTCCGCATTCCATTAACATCGAAGCAATCGCCCAGCGATGGTTGGGCGTATGAAAGCCGCCTTCCAGCAATCCCGCCGCTCCCTGCCTGACAATGGTGAAAAGGGCCTGATAAATCTCCTCCTCTTCTCTGGTTGTGCGATGGTTATCCAGATAAGTTAATACAGGAAGAATCCGTTTGATACAAAAAGCAGTATCTGGCGTAGACAAAAAATTGCAGGTAACAAAATCAAACAGCCCATTGTCATGCTGCCAGCGAAGGACATAGGCCAGTCCCTCTCGAATCATGGTATAAACAGCTAAGTCCTGATAGAATACAGATTTTTGATTACAATATGCAGCGATTGCCGTGGTCACACGGTAAAGTGCATATTTGGGCTGGACAATTCCTTTTTCATCATAAAAACCGCCATAATCCTCTCCCTGTTCCTTCACCTGAATGCGAAAAGAATGGCGTACCCGCTTTTCTGTATCTTGCATCATCTTCTCATAATGTTTTTTCATATTTCTGTCTTGCTCCTCCTTGAAAATGCAGTATAGGCCCATTTGCATTATAGTCGGTTTTGAAAAAAAAGCAATAAAAAGACAAATATTGCAAGACTTTGAAATCTATTTCGCAGATACTGCACGAAGGCACAGTCATTCAAGCTACGCTCTCACAAACCCAACGCTGGTCAGAAAACGTTCAAAAGCCGCTCTGCCCTCTTCTGTACACTTATATACGCCGGCGTCCTCCAAAACCCGTCCAAACACCAGACCTACTTCTTTTTTCAGAATATCCTGCACATTCTCCTTAGTCACATGGTCATACTCAGGCAAAAACTGTTCTACCCATTCTTTATGTTTTGCAATACTTTCACAGGAGTCAATTTCTTTTCCTTCCACAATATATTCCCCTAAAAGAGCCAGCTCTTCTTTCAGCCTGGAAGGCAGAACTGCCAGTCCCATCACCTCAATCAGGCCAATATTTTCCTTCTTAATATGGTGCAGCTCCTGATGAGGATGATATACGCCCAGAGGAAACTCGTCTGTGGTAATGTTATTGCGCAAAACCAAATCCAATTCAAAGAACTCTTTGTTCTTTCTGGCAATGGGAGTAATCGTATTGTGAGGTTCCTTGTCCGTCTCTGCATAGATAAACGCCGCCTCGTCAGTATAGCCTCTCCAGCTGTCTAAAACCCTGGTCCCCAGCTCTACCAATTTATCAGAATCTTTCCCTCTAAGGCGCAGAACAGACATGGGCCAGTACACAATCCCTGCCTCCACCTCCTCAAAGTCTTTCATTACAAATTTTCTCTCTATTGCGGCCTTGGCCATGGCAAAGGTATAATGCCCGCCCTGGAAATGGTCATGACTTAAAATAGAGCCGCCTACTATAGGCAGGTCTGCATTGGAGCCCAGGAAATAATGAGGAAACAGCTTCACAAAATCAAACAGCTTTATAAAAGTCTGCCGTTCAATCTTCATAGGCACGTGTTGACCATTAAAAACAATACAGTGTTCATTGTAATAAACATAAGGAGAATACTGAAATCCCCACTGGCTGTCATTAACGGTAATCGGAATGATCCTGTGGTTATTTCTGGCCGGATGGTTGGTTCTGCCTGCATAGCCCACATTTTCCATACACAACAGACACTTGGGATAACCGCTCTGCTTTGCCAATTTCGCCGCTGCAATGGCCTTGGGGTCCTTCTCTGGCTTCGACAAATTCACGGTAATATCCAAATCCCCATATTTCGTCTCCGCCTTCCACTTCATATCCTTGCACACCCGATACCGGCGGATATAATCGGAATCCTGACTCAATTTATAAAAATAGTCTGTGGCCTCAACAGCCGAGGTCTCATAACGAGCCCAAAACTCTTTTACCACCTCATTGGGCCTTGGCATCAGACAATTCATCAATTTCGTATCAAACAAATCCCGATATGTAACGCTGTCCTCTGGCAGCTTCCCTGTCTCGTGAGCATAATCCATTAATTCCTTCAATACCTGCTCTAACTGAATGTCCTCTGTCTTCCCTTCTGGCTCCTCATACTCGTCTAATCCCAGAACCTCCAGAATCTGATTCGTGGCATAAATTTTATCTACCTCTCCAATCAGCCCTGTATCAAGACCATACTGTACCAATTTTTTCACTGCCTCATAAACCATAATGACTCCCCTTTCCCCTTGATTGTTATTTATATCTTTTTCATAACCTTTTGAACCCGCTCTGTCACCAGCCCGCCAAGAAGTCCGATTAAAGCTCCTGCCACCACTCCGGCTGCCATCAAAAAAGGAAGATAATAAAATACCCCTGCCGTCTGGGTAATCAACGCCGCCACAGACAACTGTCCGATATTATGGCCAATGCCGCCAATAATGCTGACACCTACCTGGCTGAACCAGTTAAGCTTCTGAAACAATATCATAAGAAGCAGGCTTACCATCCCCCCCGCCAATCCATAAATCATACTGGAGGCATTTCCAAAAGTAAATCCCACAAACACAATCCGAATCAAGGACACGGCCACTGTGCCCTTGATTCCTATGGTGTATAATCCCACGATAATCACCAAGTTGGCCAACCCCAATTTTACTCCCGGAACTGGGATAGGAAGAGGAATCATGGCCTCCACATAGCTGAAAATACAGGCCAATCCAATCAACATCCCATAAGCCGCCACCCTCTGAGCAACTGTTCTCCCTGAATCCATAAATCCTCCTGCAACCAAAAGGAAGGTGTTGACTTAAGACAACACCCTCCAGGTTTCATTTTGCATAACTGCCGGGCCTTTTTGTCGCCTCTGAGCACTACTGAGCCTGATCTAAAGCTGCCTGAACGGCCTCCATGGCTCCCTTGCTGGTAATCGTGCTTCCTGAAACGGCGTCAACAGAGGAGGACTGCGCCTCTACAAAGGCGTTGGAAAGCTTCTTAAGAGCCTCGCCGCCTAATTCTGGAGTCTCGCCGTCACCGGTCAGTTCCACCTTTTCAATTCCTGAGCTCCCAACAGTGACCACAGCCTTAATCTCGCCGTTAAAGCCTGTCCCTGTTCCTTCATAAGTTCCAGCAGTGTAAGAAGAAGCCCCTCCTTTTGCACTGTCGGCTTTATCCTCGGTCTGTGCAGAAGCCGCAGGCGCGCCGCTCTTACCGGAAGCCTGATCCAAGGCCTGTTGAACCGCATTCATAGCCGCATCGCTGGAAACAGTACAGCCTGCTACCGCATCCACTTTTGAAGAGTTTGCCTCGGCAAATGCAGGGGCCAGCTTTTTAAGAGCCTCGCCGCCTAACTCCGGCGTCTCACTGTCGCCTTTTAGCTCCACGGATTCAATTCCAGATTCCGATACAGTCACCTTGGCCTCCACAGGTCCGCCAAATCCCTGGGCTGTTCCTGTGTAAGTGCCTGCAGTGTAACTTACCTTCTCTGCTCCTATAGCGTCAACAGCCTTATATAAGGGGTCAGAGCCTAAAACTGTACCAACTGCCAGTACCAGCATAACCCCCAGTCCTACGTATCCCTTCTCCTTTTGTGTCATAATTTTGCACTCCTTTTATTTAGTAGCGATTCTTTTTTCTGAAAATATTCTATCACATTCATACCAGTACTTCAATCTCTATTTTTCTTCCAGTCCTCCTTTTTATGCTGTTTCCAAAAAACCTGAAAACCTCCTGCTACGATTCATATTCCGCCCACTTAAAATCCGAAATCACTTCTGACCACTTTTCAATCCCAAGAATCTCCTTTGCAAATTTTGTGGTCTCCAAAGAGGATTCCTTGTCAATCTCTTTATAAACATGCCAGGCCATTTTCCTTTCAACTGCCTCAAAAGGGGACGAAACATTCATATCGCATTTCCACAACCCTACCGCCGCATAAGCGTTAGCTTCGATGGCATGGTCCACCTGGCGGTGATACAACATGACGTCAATCAATGGATTGCTGTCCGCAATATAATAGGCATAGGCAAGCGCCGCCGCCTGAAGACTCTGCACCTCTCCCCTGGCAGGACTCTGAGAAGTAAAGCCCTGTTCAGACAAAATAATATGCCGTATCGCTTTGTCTCGTGTCAATAGCTCCGAACGGTGGAAATAATCGGTCAATACTCTGAGATTTTCAAAGTTTACAATATAAGAGTCTGGGCTGTCTGTCACATATCCCCCTTCCCTGTCATCCCAAAACTCCGGTTCTGACAATGGGTATGCATACGGATGATACGCCAGATTCCAGTCCATATCTCCTCCCTCCCGGGATATAGCCGCAAACTTGTCAATCACGTCTCTGGCAGAATAATTCAGATTCGTTGGATTCTTCTCATTCCAATAAAAATTCGTGGAAAAAAATAAACGATCGCTGCTGCTGACGCTTTTTATGGCTGTATAAAAAATACGAAAGCTCTTTACATACTCTCTCACATATGCTTCCAATTCCTTTGGCCCTATGTAATTCCAAACCTGGTCGTTTATCTCATTTCCAATAATCCAGTTGGAAATTTTTCCTTTGGAGCCATCTTCTCCAGAATAACGCGTTGCAAGAAAAGAAGCCAGAGCCTTTAAAGCGTCTGTTCCCTCTTCTGTAGAGGCATGAAACATATAGTAATTCGCATAATCATTCTTACTCACTCCTGGAGGCATAAGCTGAGGCAATGAATCATTCCATCCATTTAAAAGAATGGCTGTGACAGAAATGCCATGATCCGTAAGAGCTGAAATTTTTTTATCATATTCCTGGATAACTTCTTTACGGAAATGATAGATTTTCCCTCCATATGGATAGTCGATTCCTTCCCCTATAAGCTGGTTGAACGTCATATTTACTGATACGTTCCTGACGCCTAATTCCAGAGCGTCCGAAAGCATATCCCCGTCCAGAAGCAGCCCTTTTTTAGACCCAGGCTCTTTATATGGTTTTTGATTGCCTGCTAACACTTCTGGGTTTGAAACGTAAGCTCGATTCGATATCGTATGATAGATATTTCCGTCAAACGCCGCAAGCACAAAACTGGAATACCGTTTATCCTGATCCGCTTTCGAACCAAGCGGCAAAGAAATCAAAATAGAAGATTCCCGGCCAATTCTGGCTGCATAGTCCTTCCGAATCCCTATGCCCTCCTCATACGGCTGCAGTTCAAACAGGTACAGCCAACTGTCAGAGCCTCCTAATGTCTGCCTGTCCTCTGTCACATTTCCTTGAATAACAATACGGTTTCCTTCTATCCGGCATTGCAAATCAGCCCTGCCTGCCGCCTCTGACGTAAATTGTACGCTTTCTTCCATTGTAGACGCAAAAGCCTCGTCCATATGAAAACAGGCCAAAAACAGAACCATAATTAAAGCGATCCAGGGCAGAGTTTTTCCCAGTTGCTTTCTCTTTCTCATTTCATCCTCCCATTCGTTTCCACAGCCTCTATCTCTATTCTATCATACAATACGAAAAAAAATAAGACAACACCCCTATATTTTTCTAATTTTTATGATATAATTGATCCAAAAGAAATGAAACATACATAGGAATCTGGTTCAGATAAATTAGACGAAGTCCTCGAAAAATAACATCACAGGAGTTTTATGCATGAAAAATAAAAAAACAATCCGCGATTTGATTCTTGTGGCCGCAATCCTCATCGTTTCTGGCGGTTTCTATCTGGGCAATCGAATCTTAAACCAAAAACCGGCCGCCATTGTGGAGGTATCTTTAAATGGCCATGTAATAGAAGAACTGGACTTAAAAAAAGATACAGAAATCGTCATTCAAGGATATAAAGGCGGCACCAACACTCTGATTATCAAGGACGGGCGCGTTCACATCTCAGAGGCTACCTGCCCTGACAAGGTCTGTATCTATCAAGGAGAAATCAGCCAATCTGGTGAGATGATTGTTTGCCTTCCTAATTTGGTGATTGCAAAAATTGTTGGAGAGGAAGAATAAATCATAAAAAAGACAGGCCGCCCCGCCTCACGATCAGGCAGGGCGCCTGTCTTTTTTCTTAAATCGTCAATTTTATCTCACTACAAAATCACCTTAGCAGGGCACTTAGCCGCGCATTTCCCACAGTTCGTACACTTCTCATAGTCAATCACAGCCAGATTGTTGTCCATATGAATCGCCGCAGATTCACACTGCTTGGTACACAGCGTACATCCAATACAGCCATTGTCGCATTTGGCCTTCACGTCCTTGCCCTTGTCATGGGAAGAGCACTGAACCAGATGCTTGGCATCGTACGGAACCAGCTCAATCAAATGGTTTGGACAGGTCTCCACGCACTTGCCGCAGGCCACACATTTCTCCTTATCAACCACCGCTACGCCGTCCACAATATGAATGGCGTCAAAAGCGCAGGCCTTCACACAGGAGCCATAGCCCATACATCCGTAAGTACATGCCTTCTCTCCTGATCCAGGTACCACAGAAACCTTCCGACAGTCGTCCATGCCAAAATAATTGTACTGAACTCTGGTCTTATCGCAGGTTCCCTTACACTTTACAAAGGCAACCTTCTTTACTGCCTGGCCGCTCTCCACCCCCATGATAGCGGCAATCTTGTCTGCCACAGCCGCTCCGCCTACAGGGCAGGCATTGACTGGAGCCGTTCCTGCGGCGATGGCGTTGGCCAAACCGTCGCAGCCCGGAAAACCGCATCCGCCGCAGTTATTGCCCGGCAGCTCTGCACGGACCAAAATCTCTCTCTCGTCTACTTCTACCTTAAACTTCTCACTGGCAATCCCAAGCAGCACACCGATAATGATACCAATCGCACCGATGACTCCGGCTGCCAAAATTAATCCCATCATATGTTGCAGCCTCCTTCCTTAAATAAGACCGGCGAATCCCATAAATGCAATCGCCATGAGACCAGAAGTGATCAGGACAATCGGGGATCCCTTAAAGTTATTCGGAATATCATTATCTTCAATACTCTCGCGGATACTTGCCAAAAGCACAATGGCAATGGTAAATCCTACTGCAGTTCCAATGCCGTTAAAAATACTGAGCAAAATTCCATACCCCTTCTGCACATTAGTCAGGGCGGCGCCCAATACCGCACAGTTGGTAGTGATAAGAGGAAGAAAAACGCCCAGAGCCTGATAAAGGGAAGGCATACTTTTCTTTAAAAACATCTCCACAAACTGCACAAGAGCCGCAATGACCAGAATAAAGGCAATGGTCTGTAAATATGTCAAATCCATTGGTACCAGAACAAACTTATAAATCAGGCTGGTAACAAGGGAAGCCAGCGTAATAACGAAGATAACGGCTACTCCCATGCCAGTGGCCGTATCTGTTTTTTTCGATACGCCCAGGAACGGGCAGAGACCCTGGAACTGGCTTAAGATAATGTTATTGACCAGGGCAGCGCTGACGATTACTAAAATCAATTCTTTCATATTCCCGCTCCTCCTTAATTCTCTTTCTTATCCAGTTTTGCACTCAGTTCCTTCTGCTGCTCAGCCAGAGCCGCTTTCTTAGCAGCCAAAGCATCCTCCTGAGCCTGAAGCCGTCTTGTCTCCAGTGTGGCATGATTTGCCATGCAGGCAGAACCTGTACAGGTCATACAGTTGCCGCCGCAGGCCAGCACGGATTCCGGTGCGGATTTGTTGGTTGCACAAGGCATCTTGAACTTGTTCTGAAGAGCTGTCAAACCGGCCAAAACAAAGAATGCGCCTGGAGCCAGACCAAAGATGCTGATTCTAAAATCCTCTGGAATGAACTCAAATCCAAACACAGCGCCAGCGCCTAAAATCTCACGGAAAACAGCAATCGCAGTCAGACCCACTGTAAAGCCAAGTCCCATGCCGATGCCGTCAAACGCAGACTCTAAAGGGCCATTCTTTGCAGCATAAGCCTCAGCCCTTCCCAAAATAATACAGTTTACCACAATCAGCGGAATAAAAATACCAAGAGACTTATCCAGACTCGGAATAAACGCCTTCAAAAGAAGCTGTACAATGGTAACCAGAGAGGCCACGATTACAATGTAAGCCGGAATACGCACTCGGTCGGGAATAATTTTCCGCAGAGAGGAAATAATAATATTAGAAAAAATCAATACGGCAGTCGTGGTCAATCCCATACCCAGACCGTTGATGGCAGTCGTGGTGGTGGCCAAAGTCGGACACATACCTAACATCAGCACAAAAGTCGGATTTTCTTTGATAATGCCGTTATATAAACGTTCCGTACATTTATTCATACTTCCCACCTCCTACTGCGCCACGCAGTTATTTACAAAATAAAGGGCAAGGTTCACCGCTCCTGTAACTGCGTTGGATGTAATGGTAGCGCCTCCGATAGCGTCAATCTCGTTATCAGCAGAAGCGCCGGACTTTGTTACGGTAAAGCTTTCCACAGTCTTGTCTGCAAACTGGCCCCTCCAATCAGGAGTGTCCGCGTTCATTCCCAGACCGGCAGTCTCAGTCAAAGTCAAGAAGGCGATTCCTTTTACCTCTCCCTCTGTGGTAATACCTACAGAAACCGTAATCGCTCCGCCGTATCCGTCGTTAGAAGTGGAGGTCACCACATAACCCATTGGATTTCCAGAAGCATCTACGCCGATAGCGCAGTCGTCTACCTGAACATTTCCAAAATTAAGGGTTGGAGCATCTGTGTTGGCCTTTTCCATAGCCGCATCATAATCCTCCAGCTTAAAAGAATCTGCATCCGCCAAAACCGTGCGGAACGCCTCTTCTTTGGCAGCCAGCTCCGCCGCCTCGATAGGTCCCTTTGTAATCTCGTAAGCGCCGCCCAGACACGCCCCTGCAACCAGGGTAATCAGAAAGAGAATCAGAGCGTCCTTCATAAATCCGCCTTTACTCATGCTTTTTTGCCCTCCTTTCCAAATGCAACGGGAAGGGTCACCTTCTCAATCAGCGGAACCAGAAGATTGCTGATGATAATCGCATAAGACACACCCTCTGGCGCGCCTCCGAAGAGACGGAACACCCCAGTGAGAATTCCCAACAGAACGCCGAAAACAATCTGTCCCTTTGGTGTAATAGGACTTGTCACATAATCGGTTGCCATGAAGAAGGCGCCGAAAATCAAACCGCCGCCGCAAAGCTGGGCCATTACATAACCAAAGTCGTGTTTTCCGAAAATAAGAACAAACACTGCAAAGGTAACCAGATAAGTCACAGGAATCCGCCAGCTGATCACCTTCTTAATCAAAAGATACGCCGCGCCGATCAGTAAAGCGATCACAGACACCTCTCCAATGGTTCCTGGAATCTTTCCGATCACCATAGCGGCCAGGTCCACTTCTTTTCCGGCCTTCATCACAGCCAGAGGAGTAGGAGTAGACACGCCGTCCAGCGTAAACGCGGAATTGGACATAAAGCCGGCAAAGGAAATCAGAAGAAAACATCTGGCTGCCAACGCCGGATTCATAAAGTTCTGTCCCAAACCGCCGTAAAGCTGCTTCACCACAATGATGGCAAAGACGCCGCCTAAAAATGGAATCCAAAGGGGAATCTCCGGCGGCATATTCAGAGCCAGAATCATACCAGTCACTAACGCGCTCCCATCCATTATCGTGATAGGCTTTCCCATCAGGCTTTCATATACATATTCGCTGAGGAGACAGCTTGCCACCGTCACCAGAATAATCAACAACGCTTTTAAACCAAACTGATATACGCCATACACCGTTGCAGGAATCATGGCAATGACCACATCTCCCATCAGGTTCTGGGTCAGAACATTGCTTCTTGCATGAGGCGATGACGATACATTCAACAATTTACCCATAATCCACCCTCCTACGCTTTCTTGCGGCTCATTGCAACAGCCTTCCGCATCTCTTTAAATGCCTGAGTCAATGGCCTTCTGGCCGGGCAGATATAGGCGCAGCAGCCGCACTCACAGCATTCCATACCGTTCAACTTTACAAAAGCCTCCAAATCATGACGTTCTGCTGCCTTCATAATCTTCTGAGGCACCACTCTTCCCGGACACACCTGAACACAGCGTCCGCAGCGAATACATGCCGTAGGCTCTAATTCCGCCACAGCATCCTTTCCAAGACAGGTTAAGGCAGAAGAAGTCTTCGCCACAGGAATGGATAAATCAAACAATGCCTGGCCCATCATAGGACCGCCGGAAATCACCTTTTCAGGCTCTGTCTTAAATCCACCGGCCGCCTCCACCAACTCCTGATAATTGGTTCCCAGTAAAACGCTGAAGTTTTTAGGATTCGCAATGGCATCTCCTGTAACCGTGATAATTTTTCTCAATAAAGGCGTCTGTTTGCACACGGCCCGATAAATAGAAGCCACCGTGTCCACGTTATCCACCACGCATCCTACGTCCGCCGGAAGCATGGAAGAGTTGATCTTCCTTCCGGTAGTGGCATAGATTAAGGTACGCTCACCGCCCTGAGGATACTTGGTAAGAAGGGTATGAACCTGAATATTGGGTTCATCTTTTACCAGCTCCGTCATCTTTTTAATGGCCTCGGGCTTGTTGTTCTCAATGCCGATAATTCCCTTTGCATTATCAAACAGCTTGAGAATCACCTTTAAGCCTTCCACCACCGACTCCGGCTCTTCCATCATAATCCGATAGTCGGAAGTCAGATACGGCTCGCACTCTGCACCGTTGACAATCACATACTCAATCTTGTCCGGCTCCTTTGGAGCCAGTTTCACGTGTGTAGGGAATCCGGCTCCGCCCAGTCCCACTATACCGGCTTCCTTAACAATATCCAAAATATCCTGCTTGGACAAGGAAGAAATGTCTCTGTCCTCTCCCAGTCCTGCGATGGTTTTATACTCTCCGTCATTTTCCACAATGATGCTCTCAACCATGGCTCCGCCTGCCGTCAGCCGTTTCTCAATCCCTTTTACCGTACCGGATACAGAAGAAATCACGTGGGCAGAAACAAATCCGCCGGCCTCGCCAATTCTCTGCCCTACAAGCACTTGGTCACCCTTTTTCACCAGAGGCTTTGCCGGCGCTCCGATATGCTGGGACAACGGATAAACCAGCTCTCCCTTTGGCATCAGGACTTCAATCGGCTGATTCTCGGACAATTCTTTTCCCTCATAAGGGTGAATGCCGCCTATAAATGTAGCCAATCCCATCTAACCTACCCTCTTTCTATACATTTTAGAAACACGTTTCAGCAAAATCCGAACTTTTGCTATCTTTAAAAGTATATCATAAAATATAATTCTTCTCAATTACAAAAAATAAAACAATACGAATTGTTTTTTGGATTTTGAGGAAAATTTTGTGGTCTGAAAGTGTTAAATAATAAACAAATAGGAGTTTTCAGAAAAAATTGCTTTACTTATTATTTTTTCTAATATTACAATTAGTATCACTCATATAAATTCGTTTTTCCCGAAAGGCTTTCCAGACTACTTCAAACGCCTGATTTTCGGAAATATTCTCCAAACTCCGAACTCTTCTCCAGAAAGATGCGCAGGGCTTTTGGCTCCCTTCCCAAGACATTTCCTGAACCATGTTCCACAGCCCATTTTCTCCCTGACCTTCCAGAGAGAAGGCCACCAGTTCAGGAATCGCAATCTGTTCATCTGAAGAATCCTTCTTTTCTTTTAAATCTTCCTTATAGACAGCGGAGCCCCTGCTTTTCCCACCATGGTCTATGTAATCCAGCATAGCCTCCAGATACATTTTCTGGCAAATGCGCATGTCATAATAGCGGAAGAAACGGGATAAAATTTTTACCCTTCCAGTCTGGTTTCGTTCCTCCCCTGTCGCCGCAGCATCCTTCACCACCTTCTCAATTCCTTCTATTTTTTCCAGCTCTGCCTCGATTTCTGTAAGTATCTGCTTAATCTCCTTACGGTCCCGAACCATAGCCCCTGCTTTGCTCATCTTCTGTGTTGCCACTTGCCAGTAATGTGAAAAGGATTTTCCTTCTTTTCCCTTCCTTTCCCCCTCCCAGTTCACCGCCGCCTCTCCCATGGCAATTCGCTTTCTGGCCTGGTCAAGGAAAAATTCCTCCTCTTTTTGGGTCCACCGTCTCTCTCCCATTCCCTTTACGGCAATATACTCAGCCGCCCTGGAAGAGCCTGCCTGACCGGCGTTTAGCGCGCTTCCGCCTGGACGGTATACTCCGTGGGTTCCTGCCACTTCCCCTACAGCAAAGAGTCCTTCAATATTGGTCTGCCACCAAGAATCCACAGACAATCCGCCGTTGTTATGCTGGGCGCACACAGCCACCTCCAGTCTCTGGGTCTTCAAATCCACACCATGTTCCTGATAGAAGTTCACAGCCGGTTCATTTAACTGGCGCAAACGCTCAAAAGGCGTCTCTTTACAGGCGTCTGACTGCTCAAGATACTCCCTGGTCTCACTGGAAAGAGCCGAAAAATCCACTTCTGTCCCCCCTGGATTGCTTCGATAATCCAGCCACACCCTCCGTCTGCGGACACAAATCTCCCGATAAACCAAAAGATCAATCACAGAAGAGCCGCCTGCCGCCTTCCTGGCGTCAAAGGGCCACTGATACCCTTTCAAAAACACCATGTCCATCATCTTTTCCAGGCTTTGGAAAAACTCCGTCAAAAATTCCCGCTCCTCCTGTCCCTCCTGATTTGTGGAAACCACCCTGGGAAGAGCCTGCATGTAACTGCCGCTTACATTCCACCTAGGCTTTAAAGAAGCCAGGCCATACTGCCACTCTGTAAGATTTTTCCCCAAGACTCCAGCCTCAAAAGCTAAACCGCTGGCCCCGAACTGACTGGCTGGATACACGCTGTTCCCATAGATCCCAGCCGGACCGCCTGTGGCCCAGACCAGATTGGTGCAGCCAATCATCACGTACCTACCCTCTGCCGTGTCTAAACACAAAATCCCATAGAGCTTCTCTTTGTGAGTCAAAATCTGGACTACCTGAAAATGGTCGTAGATGAGAATTTCTTCTCTTTTCACCGCCGCCTCCAAAGCCTCTGTCATATAACGAGATGTGTATGGTCCTGCGCTGCTTCCGCGATCATTTGGGTCATGATCTGTCTTATACCCCACAAACTCTCCATACGTATCATGGGGAAAAGGAACTCCCAGATCCACCAGCTTAAAAAATCCCTGACAGGAAAGGGAAGCCTCGCACAGGGCATGATCCCCATCCACACATCCCCCGTCGTACAAAACCTGGGCCAGCCTGCGGACACTATCCCCCTGCTCTCCTGCTAAAGAAAGCTTATAATACGTCTGCTTATCCGACCCTGTGTTTCTGGAAGTGCCTGCCTTCATATCCTCTGTCACCAGAGCCACGTTTTTTACCCCATACTGCCTTAGCCTGTGAGCCCCATTCAGTCCGGCCGCCCCAGACCCTACTACTACGGTATGTATCTTTTTAACCTCAATCCTGTTCTCCATCTGTTTACTCTCACGGCCTCCTTTTTACTCTCACAGCCTCTTTATGTGAAACCCTCCGTCCACATCAATATAATTTCCTGTGGTATACAAAAACTGGTCCGAAC
The DNA here is from genome assembly GCA_910579515.1 of uncultured Hungatella sp. Taxonomy (GTDB): domain Bacteria; phylum Bacillota; class Clostridia; order Lachnospirales; family Lachnospiraceae; genus UBA3402. Next base: position 77,011 of record CAJTUV010000001.1, on the reverse strand, counting down.
AAAGGGCGCAAACTGCCATCGCCACATCCTTAGGCGTTCCCCATCTCCTGATTGGAAACGTTCCTGCCTCAATCAAAGCATCATACTTTTCCTCGACCTTCATGGTCATGTCTGTTTTAATCACTCCTGGCCGCACCTCATGAACCAGTATCCCGTCTCCTGCCAGCCTGTCCGCAAACAAGGTGGTGATCATAGAAACGGCGCTTTTGGAAATACAGTATTCGCCCCTGTTTACAGAGGAAACCTCTGCCGAGCAGGATCCAATATTGACAATCGTTCCCCTCTTTTCTCCCAAAACCTCCTGACGCAGCATCTGATTTGCCACAAGCTGAGTCAAAAACAAGGTTCCCTTGGCATTAATATTCATAACCCGATCATAGCTGTCCTCTGTCATGTCCAGTAAATCCGCACGCACAAGAGGCGCTACCCCTGCATTGTTCACCAACACGTCAATTCTTCCAAACCGCTCTACAGTCTCTTTCACCAGACGTTTTCTGTCTTCCCTGTCATCCAGGGTTCCCTGCACATAGTGAAACTTTATGTTCTCCTCCTTAAGAGCCTGCAGCTGCTGGCTGCAGTCCTCTTTTCTTCTAGTGGCAAACAGAACGATCTGATACCCTTGTATCCCTAACTGTCTGGCCACCGCCAGCCCGATTCCCCTGCTGGCCCCTGTGACGATTGCTGTTTTCGTTTGCTCCATAGCTTCTCCTCCTGACTCTATACAAGTTATCACCGTTTGGAATAAATACAGCCGCAATAATTCTGCCTGTACAATCCATACTCCTCTGACAGCTCAAGGGAACGTTTATATCCGCTCTTTTTCTTAAAATCAGAGCACAGATATGTCACTCCCAGCTCTTTTCCAATCCGTCCTCCTATCTCGTTTAATTTCGAAGCCGACTTTAAGGGACTGATGGTAAGCGTTGTGGTAAAAAAATCATACCCGCCCTGTTTCGCCATAAGCCCTGCCTCATACAGCCGCATCTCATAGCAATGCTCACATCTTTTTTGCCCCTCCGGCTCCTTTTCCATTCCCTTTACCTCTTGAAAAAAGCGGTCTGGCTCATACCGGCCCTCCAGCATTTGGACCGGATGGACAAAGGGCATTTCACCAATCAGGCGTTTTTCCTCTTTGACGCGCAGTTCATACTCCTCTGGCGGATAGATGTTGGGGTTATAGAAAAATACGGTAATCTGAAAATACTGTGACAGATACTCCATCACATAACTGCTGCAAGGTGCGCAGCAGCTGTGGAGCAATAGTCTGGGGACTCTGCCCTCTGCCGTCAGATTTTCTAATAACTTATCCAGTTCCTTTTGATAATTTTTTTGATTCATCATTTCCCTCTCCCGCTTATTCGCAGCCATTTATAAGCAAAAAATATCTCTGTCTCCCAGCCCTCCGGCCTAAAGACAGAGATGTTAAACTCATTCTTTCTTATAAAAAGTCCCGAATCCGCTTGCTTCTCACCGGATTTCTCAATTTTCTTAATGCCTTGGCCTCTATCTGGCGGATTCGCTCTCTGGTAACATTAAACTCCTTGCCAACCTCTTCCAAGGTACGGGGATGTCCGTCTTCCAACCCAAACCGAAGGACAATCACCTGGCGCTCCCTTTCCTTCAAATCGCCAAGAAGGGCATCAATATGCTCTCTGAGCATCACAGACTCTACGTTCCCCTCAGGAGTTACCACATTGTTGTCCGCCACAAAATCCCCTAAGTTGGAATCATCCTCCTCACCGATAGGAGTTTCCAGAGACGCAGGCTCCCTGGCGATCTGCATGATCTCCATCACCTTATCCTCAGACATGTCAAGCGCCTCGGCAAGCTCCGGCACAGACGGCTCGTACCCCAACTCCAGAGTAAGCTTCCTCTGCATCTTAGACATCTTATTTATCGTCTCTACCATATGCACCGGAACGCGGATGGTCCGCGCCTGATCCGCAAGGGCTCTTGTGACCGATTGCCGAATCCACCAGGTAGCATATGTACTTAACTTATAACCTTTTGTATAATCAAACTTTTCTACACCTTTAATGAGGCCTAAGTTTCCTTCCTGAACCAAGTCCAAAAAACTCATGCCCCTTCCTGTGTATCGTTTTGCAATGCTGACAACTAACCGCAGGTTTGCCTCAATGAGACGATCCTTGGCCATCTCGTCTCCATCTGCCTTCTTCTTGGCCAGTTCCATCTCTTCATCTGCAGATAACAGGGGCACGGTTCCAATTTCCTTTAAATACATCCTGACCGGATCCTCCGTCCCGATTCCCTCCAGAAGATCAATGGCGTCCAAATCAATCTCTTCTTCTTCCACATCCTTTAAGAAACGTTCGTCATCGTCGTCTAAAAGAAGCGCATCCTCCGCCAGCAGATTGTCGTCAATGATTGGCACCACATCAATTCCATGAGCCTCTAAGTAGGAATAAATGTGCTCCATCTGCTCTGTGGAGAGTTCATCACCGGTGAAGAAGTTATTGATTTCCGTCACATCCAGCGCATTGTGCTTTCCTTTTGCAAGTTCCACCAACTTGCCAAGTTTTTCTATAAAATTATTCTTTTCCACCAAATAACGCCCTTTCGTTTATGGTCCTAAAGTACTACACAATAACTCATTATATACTATTTTCAACCGTTTTTCAACGATTTTTTACAAGTCCCGCCACAATTTTGATTCGATTGGTTAGATTTTTGATTTCCACATCCGTACGAGATCCGCCAAATTCTCCATCCAGGACCCAATCCACCGCTTCTTGGGAATGTACCTTCAAGACAGAAGTCTTAAACTTGTGAACATATTCGCTCTGTTCTTCTTTTAAAATCATGGAAGAAAGAATATTTGTCAGCTCTAACGCCGTCCTGGGAGTCCGAATCATTAAGACCTCAAAAACCCCGTCGTCCAGCGCCACATCTTGAGTCACAAGGCCCTTAAACCCTCCTACGCTGGTAGTATTGGTAACCATGCCAAAAATAAACTCTCCTTCCATACAGAAATCATCTGTCTCCACTCTCATGTGATATGATTTTATATTGGCAAGACTTTTTACCCCTTCCAGCATATATGCCTGATGGCCTAAAAGATTCTTCTTCTCCTGAGGAGTCATATATGACACCTCTGTAAAAGCCCCAAATCCTGCTACATATACAAACGTTCTTTCTTTACAAAAGTAACCAATATCAATGGAAATGGGAGTTCCTGTGACAACGTTTTGGGCCGCCTTTCCAGTCTGAGAAGGGATATGGAGACTGGAGGCAAAATCATTGGTTGAGCCTGCGGGAATATATCCTAAAACCGGCGGTTTTTCCAGCTCCATCAATCCAGAAATCGTCTCGCTTAATGTTCCGTCGCCTCCGCTGCACACGATCATATCCACCTGCCCGCCTTTTGCGCCTGCCATTTCCATGGCGTCCAGCGGAGCCTGGGTGATATGGACCTGTACCTCCCAGCCATGCTTGATAAACAAATCCACAATGTCCAGAAGCCGATTCTTAATCTGGGCCTTTCCGGAACGCGGATTCACAATAAACAGCATTTTTCCCATAAAAAACTCCTCTCTTTCATGATTCTCCACGAATCAGTTTTGTATACGCACAAAATGCATTGGGAAGAGGATATTTTTCAAAAATTTCTTCCTTCTCCACAGCCAAAAAGACAGGGGGAATGGTTTTTACTTGTACCCGATACCCTGTCATATGCCACTCTACATGGCTGAAAATATGTTTCGCTTTTCCTGCCTCTTCCACACAAACAGTATCCCCAGACCATTGTGAAACTTTCTCTATGACATCTTCCTCTTTCCAGATTCCCTCAAAATTTGGAAATTCATACAGAGACGCCAGTAATCCGTCGGAAGAACGTTTTTTTATGGCAATCTTTCCTTCTGCCTCAATCAGCAAAACCGTCCGCTCTTCCATTCGTCTGGGCTTTTTAGGGGCTTTGTAAGGAATCACCCCTAAAAGCCCTTCCTTTCTGGCAAGACAGATAGATTCCAGCGGGCATTCAGTACATTTGGGAGGACCGTTTGGAACACATACCATGGCTCCAATCTCAATCAGCCCCTGATTAAACGAGCTGGCGCTGTCCTTTGGCATCGTAAGTCTTAAATCATTTTCTATTCCCCGCTTTACAGACTGTTTCAGAATATCGTCCCTGACTGCCAAGACTCTGGAAACCACTCGGAGCACATTTCCGTCTACTGCCGGGACAGGGATTTGGTAAGCAATGGACGCGATGGCTCCCGCCGTGTAGCTGCCTATTCCCGGAAGCTTTATCAGCTCGTCATAAGAAGCCGGAAGCTTTCCCCCATACTCTTTTACAACAATCTGGGCTGTTTTTTTTAAATTTCTGGCCCGATTATAGTATCCCAGTCCTTCCCAAAGTTTTAACAGCCTTTCTTCCTCTACTTGCGCCAGATCCTCAACCTGAGGCAGCTCCTCCAAAAAACGGTTAAAATAGGGCTTTACTGCCTCCACTCTGGTCTGCTGCAGCATAATCTCAGAAATCCAGACCCCATATGCTTCCCGCTTCTCCCGCCACGGAAGAATCCTGGCGTGTTTCTCATACCAGGAAAGCAGCGGACCGTTCATAGCCTTTAAACGTTCCAGGCGGGAAAGGGGCTTGTCCTCAGATTCCAGCACCTGTAAACTTTGATATAAGTCCTTACACATATCCATAAATGCCCCGCACGGAAACTTCCCCTGACATAACGTGGGAAATGGTCCCGTCTTCTAGCTCCACTAAAAGTTCTCCGTCTTTATCAATTCCTCTGCAGATCCCTTTGTACTCTCCCTTTGGAGCCAGTACTAAAACCTCTCTGTCCCGATTCACCAGACGCTCTTCATATAATTTTTGAATCCCTGATAAATCAGAAGTTTCAAGAAACAATTTATAATATTCTTCCATCCGCTTCATAATGCAGGCGATCATTCCGCTGCGTTTTAGCCGTCTGCCGCTCTCCAAATAAAGAGAAGTTGCTATCTTTTCAATCTCCTCAGGAAACTTAGGGGTGTTTACATTAATTCCTATCCCAATGACCACATAGTGAATCAGTTCCACGTCTGCGCTCATCTCCGTCAAAATTCCGCAGATTTTCTTTCCTGACAACGTCAAATCATTGGGCCACTTTATTTGTGTCTGAATTTTGCAGTAATCCTCAATTCCCATGGACACAGCAAGTCCTGTGAGCAGGGTGATCATTGGAGCGCAGGACGGCTCCAGCTTTGGTCTAAGCAGAAGGCTCATCCAGATTCCGCTTCCCGAAGGAGAAGTCCAGCTTTTTCCTCTCCTCCCTTTTCCTGCTGTTTGATACTCCGCCACTGCCAAAGTCCCTTCCACAGCGCCTTTTTCTGCCAGCCGTTTCGCTTCTGTGTTTGTAGAATCCGTAGTCTCAAAAAACTTTACGTGGCCACCCATCATCTGATTCCTCATACAGCTTTCCAGCTCGGCCTCTGTCAGCACGTCTGCGCTTTCCACCAATCGATATCCCTTATTGCGAATCGCCTCGATCTCATAGCCTTCCTCCTGAAGCTGTTTCATTACCTTCCAGATAGCTGTGCGGGACACATGGAGGCGCTCGCTTAATTCCTGCCCTGATAAATAGGCATTATGTTCTTTTAACAGTCTGATAATCTCCGCTTTCACATTTTACCTCCAGATACTGATGGCACTGACTGCCATAACCGCAAAAAGCACAGCGGCCAAAACAAACTGCACCAAAGCGGCTGCCTTCTTTTTTCTGTCCCTGCCGCTCTGTCTGTATTTGTGAACGCCGGTAAACACATTTAATATTACCGCCAATAAAAAGATAACCGGAAGCAGAACGCGATTATCTTCTGGATTTAAAAATGCAATCACCGCCAGAATCACAATGAGAAGTCCAATGCAGATGTGGACCCAGTCCATCAAAAGCGTTGCACTTCTGGGATTTTTTTTCTTTCCTTGTCCATACATGAACTTTTACACTCCTAACGTAGCCGCCATAACAGCCTTGATGGTATGCATGCGGTTTTCCGCCTCGTCAAACACCTTGGACTGTTCTGACTCAAACACCTCATCTGTCACTTCCATATCGCTGATATCAAACCGCTCTCCCATCTCTTTGCCAATCTTTGTCTTCAAATCATGGAATGCCGGAAGACAGTGGAGAAAAATTGCCTCAGATCCTGCATTCTCCATCACTGACTTTGTCACCTTATAAGGAGTCAGCTCCCGAATCCTCTCCTCCCATACCTGATCCGGCTCTCCCATAGACACCCAGACGTCCGTATATATCACATCCGCGCCTTTTGTTCCTGCTTTCACATCCTCAGTCAGGGTGATCTTGGAACCGGAAGAAGCTGCATATTCCCGACAAAGTTCTACCAGCTCTTCCTTGGGAAAATATTTTTTCGGTGCACAAGCCGTAAAGTCCAGTCCCATCTTGGAACATGCTATCATCAGAGAGTTCCCCATGTTATATCTTGCATCTCCCATGTACACCAGCTTGATTCCTTTCAGTCTTCCAAAATGTTCCTGAATTGTCAAAAGATCCGCCAGCATCTGAGTGGGATGATATTCATTTGTCAGACCGTTCCACACAGGTACGTTGGCATATTTTGCAAGATCCTCTACGATTTCCTGTCCAAATCCCCGATATTCAATGCCCTCATACATCCGGCCAAGGACTCTGGCTGTGTCAGCAATACTTTCCTTTTTCCCAATCTGAGAGCCGGAAGGATCCAGATAGGTGGTTCCCATTCCCAAATCATGTGCCGCCACCTCAAAAGAGCAACGAGTTCTTGTACTGGTCTTTTCAAAAATCAAAGCTACGTTCTTTCCCCGATGAATGTCCACTGGAATTCCTTTTTTCTTTCTCTCCTTAAAACTCGCCGCTAAATCCAGCAAATACTGTATCTCAGCGGGACTATAGTCCTTCAAAGTCAAAAAACTTCTGCCTTTTAAATTCATTTTTCCTCTCCTCCTTGGGTCTCCCATGCTTTTTCATATTTTTGTATTATCTGCTGCCTTAACTGGTCTGCGGTATAGATTTGAAAACGGTTGATTCGTTTTCTTCTGGCAAGGCATTCCAGCATAGACAAATAAAAATCTTTATATGTCCAGTTCTCTTTCAGTTTCATCTCTTTGGCCATGGCAGGAAACACCACCTCCGTATACATTCGGTATCCCTCTAACTCATCCGACCAGAAAAGCTCCTTCTCCTGATACCAAAAAGAAAGAAACCGCTCAATTTCCGACATCATCCGATCAAAATAATACGCCTCGGAATGGGGAGCATCAATATAATACCACCTTCCCTCAAGGCCATACAATAGCCTTTTGGCATCATAATAACCAAGAGTCATATTTTTTCTGGCCTGCTTTTTGTCAAACTCCAAAATTCCGCCTAAATCCTGGCGTGGAGCAATATGATACACGTTCACCTCGTCTGGTATCTCCGTTACCTTCTCGCTGTCAAATCCAAGACCATAGATGCGAATCACCAAAATATCTTCATATCCCTGATCCAGAAGCACATTGACAGGCACATTGTTCCAGCCGCCTCCATCCATGTATCGCCTTCCCTTCAGCTTTTGATTTTTAAATGCCGGAAAATAGGCGCTGGCCAACAGCATATCGCCGATTTCCCCTTCTGGGATGTCATTTACCTCCAGAGTTAAAAGCTGATGATCTGTGACTGAATAGGTAGTAATATAAAATTCTCTGTCGGAACTGCGGATTTTCTCCTCATCAATCGAAGAATCAATCAGTTGTTTTAACGGAGTAATGTCAAACCCTTTATCCTTTAAAATCCGTTTGGCCTCTTCTGTGATCTGACGAAGGTCAATGGCCTTTAAGTCCCACTTTTTTACGCTTTCCATCATGTCGTCGTCAACGTCCATGACCTTGGAATAGCTGATATTCTCCCAGATATACTCTGCTTTTTCTAAATCATCCATACAGATCAAAGCGCCGTTTAAGGAGCCTACGGAAACTCCTGCGATCCCGCGAATTCGAAGCCCTGCCTCTTTGAGGGCCTTCCATGCGCCGATTTGATAGGAGCCTTTGGCTCCTCCTCCCTCCAAAACGATTCCATATTCTTTTGTTAAATCAAGCTGAAATCTCATGGCGCCTCCTTCTATAAAAAGAATCCTGTTTTACAGGATTCTTTCTTTTAATCTTTCATCACTTCTGACGCCGCTTTCACCAAGCCGGCGATCCCTTGAATTTCTGATGGAATAATAATCTTGGTAGCCTTTCCGTCCGCAGCTTTTGCAAAGGCTTCCAGACTCTTTAGCTGGAGCACCGCATTGTCTGCTCCCGCCTCTTTGATAAAGCGGATACCGTCTGCCGTAGCCTGCTGAATCTTTAAGATCGCTTCCGCCTGACCTTCTGCCTCACGGATCCTTTTCTCCTTCTCAGCCTCTGCGCGGAGGATGGCGGATTGTTTGTCTGCCTCTGCATCCAGAATCGCAGACTGTTTTTTACCTTCTGCCACAAGAATGGTGGATTTCTTCTCTCCCTCTGCCCTCAAGATAGACTCACGTCTCTCCCTCTCCGCCTTCATCTGTTTCTCCATGGCGTCCTGAATGGCTGCAGGAGGAATAATATTCTTAAGCTCCACTCGATTTACCTTGATTCCCCACGGATCTGTGGCCACATCCAAGGCAGAGCGCATCTTGGTATTAATGGTCTCTCTGGAAGTTAATGTCTGGTCTAACTCCAAATCACCGATAATATTACGAAGGGTCGTTGCAGTCAGATTTTCAATCGCCATAATTGGGTTCTCAACACCATAGGTATAAAGCTTTGGATCTGTAATCTGGAAAAACACTACGGTGTCAATTTTCATAGTAACGTTATCCTTTGTGATAACCGGCTGCGGCGGAAAATCCACCACCTGCTCTTTTAAAATCACCCTTTTGGCGACTCTGTCGATAAACGGCGCTTTGATGTGAAGTCCCACAGACCACGTATCCTGATAACCGCCCAGACGCTCTATGACAAAGGCATATGCCTGAGGCACAATTTTAATACAGGACGCAAGAATTGATAAAATAATAACCGCAATAATTACAGTTCCTAATATAACTCCCATCTTAAATTTCCTCCTGTTTTCTGCTGACAATCAGCTTTACTCCACATATCTTTCGAACCACCACCCAAGTGTCTTCTGGAAAAATCTCCTCCTCCTTCATAGCCCTGGCAGTCCATTCCTGGCCGTTTAATAAAGCAGTACCTGTCCCGTTTCGGTTATTCACCTCCTGGGTAATCCTGGCTTCTTTTCCTATTAATCCTTCTACATTGGTCTTGGTTCTGTTCTTCTCCACATACCGCATAGCCCAGGGCCTGGTAAAAAACAGAAGAATAAAGGAGACAATCACAAAAACGATCAGCTGAGTTTCCACGCTTGCTCCAAAAAGAGCAAGAAAGAAGGAAACCAGCGCTCCGCCTGCAAACCAAATCGTCGTGAGAGCCAGAGTAACAATCTCAATCCCAATTAAAATCAGGAAAAAAATCAGCCAATAAATCGATGCCATAATCTTTTCCTCCCATGCTGAGTTTTATCACTGCCATATCCATAAATCATCCAACTCTGGCACCTGAAGCGTCTACGAAATAGCCGTCTGGAGTATACGTATTGGCATACATGGCCCCTCTGGTTCCGTCAGAAACTGGATTCAAATAGTACCACTTTCCGCCGATAAACTGCCAACCTACCTGCATAACTCCATTTGCGTCCATATAGTACCACCGGTTATCCACAAACTGCCAGCCTGTGGTCATAGCGCCTCTGGTTCCGTCAGAAACTGGATTAAACAAATACCACTGATTGTTAATAAACTGCCAGCCTACCTGCATAATTCCGTTTCCGTCCATATAAAACACCCTGCCGTCTAAAAACTGCCAACCTGTCATTCTCTGTCCGTTGGCGTCAAAATAATACCACTGATTGTTAATGAACTGCCAGCCAACTAAACCGGTCTGATTCCAGCCTGGAGTATTTGACGGATAGCCCGGAGCATTTCCCATGTTATTCACAGTTTCCAAATCCTCTTTCTCAACATCAAAGATCTCAGATTCTTCAGACCACTCTCCCGCCTGACTATTGTAATTGGAAATGGCTCTCACCTTAAAAGTATACTCACCTGCTCTGCTGATATTCTTAGCAAAATTGTAAGAAGTCGCCTGGGTAGCGGCCGTAGTCACTGTACTGCCGTTGCGCAGAAGACGAACCTCATAAGACTTTGCTCCGTATAATGGTTCCCAGACTGCTGTGGCGCCATTCCACTCGATATCCGAAATACCGGTCAGTTTTCCGCCGATTCGTTTTAAATAGACTTCCAGAATCAGAGTCGAATTGCTGTCTCTTCTGCTGGCACTCTTAAATGTAGCATCGCAGCCTGATAATGTAAACGAACTTTTTGAGGTGGAGCTAAAATAATATCCTTCACTTGCCGAAAGCTCCACTCGCACAACCGGACGATCCCCCACGGTCCACATCTCTTCATCTGTCACATATTCTGTAAATTCTACTTTATAAGGCGCATCCGCCGGCACAGCAGCACGGATACTCCCAATATAGTCTCCAGACGCCGGCGCCTGATCAAAAGAAAATGCAACCTCTACCTTGCCAACCTTGGTCGCTGAAAAAGCCGTCGTATGCAGCCCAAGCGCCAAGCAAAAAGCCAATACCAATGTCATCCACCGCTTCATAAAAAATCCCTCCTCACTTGTTTAATATGGAATACAACTATTATATTTTATTTCTCATTTTTATTCAACTTCAATATCATTAAAAGAATATTACGATTTTTTAACGGGCAATCCCCTTCTTTGTCTGGCAGCTTCAAACATTAACACAGAGGCCGCTATCGCCGCATTTAAAGACTCTACCTTTCCGGCCATGGGAATTCTTACATAATGATCTGCCATAGAAGCAGTCTCATTACTTAACCCTTTGGCCTCGTTTCCGATGAGAAATCCCATGCTCTGTGTATAATCCTCCTGATCATAATCTGTACTTCCCTTTAAGTGGGCCCCATAGAGACAAACCCCCTGGTTTTTTAACACCTTTAAGGTTTCCTTTAAATCTTTCACATAGGCAAACGGCACGCGAAAAACAGAGCCCATAGTAGAACGGATTACCTTGGGATTGTAAATATCCGCCGTCCCCCCGTCCATAATCACTCCTGTGATTCCCGCTCCTTCGCCGGCCCTTAAAATCGTTCCTAAATTTCCCGGATCCTGTAAGGTTTCAAGAATGATTAAGTGGGCCTTTTTCTTCGTTTTCAAAAGCTCTTTCCAGTCATACTCGTACTGTCTGGCGACGGCTAAAATCCCCTGAGGCGTCTGGGTATCAGACATGGCTTTCATCACCTCATCCGCCACAACTTCTACCTGCGAAAGCTTACTTACCTTATATGCCACTTGTTCCTTCTCATGCTCTTTTAAAAAACGTTCTGTCACATAGATGGAATGAATCCTGTCCTCTGGCAGTTCCTCTACCATCTTGGGACCCTCTACCACAAAAAGCCCCGTCTCTTTCCGGTACTTTGCCTTCTTTGCCAGAGCCGCAGTCTCTTTTACACGAGAATTGCTCGTACTGCTTATCATACGTCACCCCTCCAGTTTTTCAAGCTCCTCCAGCCAGATTCTGCTGCTGGCGTCACTTGGCATTCTTAGATCGCCTCTTGGAGATAAGGCCACAGAACCTACCTTGGGACCGTCCGGCAGACAGGAACGTTTAAACTGCTGTGAAAAGAACCTTCTGTAAAATGTCTTCAGCCATTTCAGGATCACATCTTTCTCATAGCGGTCCTCAAAGGCTTTGAGAGCCATAAAAAGAATTTTCTCAGGCCCATATCCAAAACGCAGAATTTGATACAAAAAGAAGTCGTGAAGTTCATAAGGCCCTACCAGATCTTCTGTCTTCTGGGAAATCTTTCCGTCTTCAGGCGGAAGAAGTTCTGGGCTTACCGGTGTGTCCAGCACGTCAAGAAGGGCTTGCCTCAATTCCTTCTCCTGACAGGTATCTGCGTAGTATTTCACCAGAAAACGCACTAAAGTCTTGGGAACGGAGGCGTTCACCCCATACATGGACATGTGATCTCCATTATAGGTAGCCCATCCCAGAGCCAGCTCTGACATATCCCCTGTTCCGACGACCAGCCCGCCAATCTGATTCGCCACATCCATCAAAATCTGCGTCCGTTCTCTGGCCTGGGCGTTCTCATAAGTGACGTCATGATTTCCTTCCTCTTGTCCGATATCTTTAAAATGCTGTAAGACCGACTCCTTGATTGGAATCTCTTTTAAAGAAACCCCTAATCTTTTTGACATCACACAGGCATTTTTATATGTTCGGTCTGTTGTACCGAAACATGGCATCGTCACAGCATGAATCTGAGTTCGCGAAAGGCCCAGCATATCAAAGGTTCTCACCGTTACCAAAAGGGCCAGCGTAGAATCCAAACCACCGGAAATCCCCAGAACCGCATGAGCGACGTTCGTGTGTTCCAGTCTCTTTTTAAGACCAAGAGACTGAATCGAGAGAATATCCTCACAGCGTTTATTTCTCTCTCCCTCATCGTCAGGTACAAAAGGCGACTGGTCAAACTTACGTCTTAGCTTTAACGTCTCCACGCTAAGTTCAAACTCCACAAATTCATATTTCTCTATAGTCTCTGGCTGAATACCGGAAAATGCGCTCATTCTCCTCCGCTCTCCAATCAGGCGCTCCAAATCAATCTCCCCATAAATCACCTGATTGTCAAACCTGGAAGCCTCCGCCAGCATGATTCCGTTTTCTGCAATCATATTGTGACCTCCAAACACCAGATCCTGGGTCGATTCCCCATCTCCTGCACTGGAGTAAACATAACCGCAAACCAGTCTTGCAGACTGCCCTCCAATCAAAGCTTTCCGGTAGCTGTCCTTACCAACGGTCTCGTCACTGGCCGAACAGTTCACAATTACAGTAGCCCCTGCAAGCGCGTGGCCAATGCTGGGCGGACACGGAGACCAGACGTCCTCACAAATTTCTCCTCCAATTACCAGGCCCGGCACAGTTTTACAGGAAAACAACAGATTGCTTCCCATGGGAATTTGTTCCTTTTCCCAGGAAACCAGAATTGTTTTTCCATTTCCCCTGACGAAATGCCTGGCTTCATAAAACTCTGCATAATTGGGAATATTTACCTTGGGAATCAATCCCAAAAGACTGCCTTTAGAAAATGCGGCCGCCACATTATAAAGCTTTCCTCCCCATTCCCATGGCAGCCCCACAAACGCCAGCATATCTAAATTTGCAGTCTGCTCTATCAGATTTTTCAAAGCTTCTTTTGCTTTTTTTAGAAGAGTATTCTGAAAAAACAAATCGTCACAGGTATATCCAGTCAGACACAGCTCTGGAAACACCATCACTTTTGCCTTCTGTTCTGCCCCTTGCCTCATCAAAAGAAGGACTTGCTCACCATTATAAACAGGGTCCGCCACCCGAATCTTCGGAGTAGCCGCCGCTGTACAAATAAATCCGTGCTTCATGTAAAACTCCTTTTCATTGATCTCTTTATAAGACATAGAATATTTATTTAGTATACACCCTTTTTTACTAAAATGGAAGTTTACATTTTAATGTTTGTCTTGTAGAATAGTACACAATCAGTATTAGGAAGGAGCCCTCTTATGACACATGAATTTTCCAGAACCCAGCTCTTAATCGGCGAAGAAGCCTTAAACAAATTACAAAACTCCACCATCTTGATCTTTGGCATCGGCGGAGTGGGGTCCCATTGCACAGAAGCTCTTGCCCGCTGTGGAATCGGACATCTGATTCTGGCAGATCATGACAAAGTATCTCTGACTAATATTAACAGACAGAGCATTGCTTACCACAGCACCATTGGAGAATATAAAACCCTTGTGATGAAAAAGCGGATTCTGGATATCAACCAAAATGCTTTTGTAGAAACCTTTGAACAGTTTCTTCTGCCTGAAAATCTGGAGACGTTCTTTCAGGAAATCTCAGGGCCTATTGATTATATCATTGATGCCATTGATACTGTCGCCGCCAAGATTGCCATCATCGAATATGCAAAAAAACATAAGATTCCGATTCTATCTTCCATGGGCACTGGCAATAAGCTTCATGGAGAGTTATTTCAAATTGCCGATTTATCTGAGACTTCCGTGTGCCCGCTCTGTCGGGTTATGCGGCGGGAACTGAAAAAACGGGATATCCATCATGTAAAGGTGCTTTACTCAAAGGAAGAACCCCTCAGGCCAAACTCAGAAAAAGAAGACGAAAAAACTTCCAGACGTTCAACGCCCGGAAGTATTTCCTTTGTTCCGCCTGTGGCGGGCCTTTTGATTGCCGGAGAAGTTCTAAGAGAACTCTCTGGTTTTTAAGAATTTATCACATATCGCTGCAAAAGCCGAGTCAGACTTTGTATATCAATAGGTTTGGAAATATGGGCATTCATGCCGCAGTCCTTACAGCGCTGTACATCGTCTGAAAATGCATCCGCTGTCATCGCTATAATAGGCAGATTCACATCGCTGCGTTTTAACTCTCGAATAGCAACGCACGCATCATAACCGTTCATGACCGGCATACGAATATCCATCAAAATCAAATCATAAAATCCTTCCTCAGACTGGTCAAATTTCTCCACGCAGATCTTGCCGTTCTCTGCCCTTTCTATCTCAAATCCTTCCTCGGAAAGAATTTCTTCTGCAATTTCCCAGTTTAAATCATTATCCTCTGCCAGAAGAATCCGTTTCCCGACAAAGCTTACATTCGCCTCTTCCTTTTTATTATTGGTCTCTGACTCACCGCCTACAAAGCGGCTTAAGCCTAAATATAGGGTAGATTTAAACAATGGTTTTGGAATAAATCCGTTGACCCCTGCCTCCTTGGCTTCATCCTCAATATCGCTCCAGTCATAGGCTGACACAATAAGAATCGGAATATGGTCTCCTACTCGCTTTCTGATTGCCTTGGCAACCTCCAGACCGTCCATATCCGGCATCTTCCAATCCAGCAAAACCGCATGGTAGTCGTCATGGAGTTTATACCGTCTCTCCACCATCTCTACTGCCTTTTTGCCGCTTAACGCCCATTCTCCATTCACACCGATTTCCTTCAAGGAAGTAATGGCGCTCTGGCACAAATCTTCGTTATTATCTACCACCAGCATATTCCAATTTGGAAGAACCATATCCTGTTCCAATATTGTGGCCTTTTCTAAATCAAGGGTAATATGAAATTCCGTTCCGCTTCCCAGCTGACTGTTAATCTCAATACTGCCCTCCATCACATCCACAATATATTTTGTGATGGCCATTCCAAGACCGGTTCCCTCAATCTTGTGCACAGTGGAAGAATTCTCCCTGGAAAATGTTTCGAATATTTTTTGCTGGAATTCTTCCGACATCCCAATCCCATTATCTTTTACTCTAAAATGGCAGCGCACATACTTTTGTCCCCTGGGAGATTCTTCCTGCTCCAAAAACACGTTGATGGTTCCGTTCTCTGGAGTAAACTTAATCGCGTTTGACAGCAGATTGATTAATACCTGATTCAGACGGACGCTGTCGCAGTAAACCTCCTCTATAGAGCAGTCATGAATAAAAATATCAAAATGCTGGTTCTTCTCCTTTACCTGAGGCTGGACTATGTTAACAATACTTTCCATAGCTCCTCTGAGGGAAATCTGCTCAAAATTCAAAGCCAGTTTTCCACTCTCAATTTTTGACATATCCAGTACGTCATTAATCAGCCCCAATAAATGCCTGCTGGACAAGGTAATCTTCCTTAAACAATCCCTCACCCTCGCTTGATCATCAATATTTGCAATGGCGATGGCTGTCATTCCTACAATACCATTCATGGGAGTACGAATATCATGACTCATATTAGATAAAAATTCGCTTTTTGCCTTATTGGCATGAATTGCCTCTTCCCTTGCCTTTTTCAATTCCGTCATCTGCCGCTGGGTCATCCAGTAATACAGCGCAAAAATCAACAGAATCCCCAACATCATAGCGCCGCAGGCGCCAAGCATGGCGTACTGACGTCTTCCGCCCAGCTTATCAATAGCTGTGTCCAAAGTTCCATAAGGCATCACGGTTATTAAAAACCAGTCTGACTCAGGAAGACGAGAACAGTATAGATGACTGTATTCCCCGTCCATCAACATCAAAGTAGAGTAATCCTGTTCTTTTTCGATTGCTTCTGTAAGTTCATCAACATATTGCTGTGAGCTTTTTCCATTAAACTGAGAAAACAACTGCTTAATTCTATCAAAATAACTGTTTTGAAATCCCTGACTGTTTCGGATTACAAAGGTTCCGTCTTTTCGTATAATATGAGAATATACCAATGAGTTCTCTCTTTCCAAAACAAGAGCCTCATTCAAATCCTCCATAGGTATGCCTGCTACTAAAGCCACACTGGTTTTTCCGTCTTTCATGGGATAACAAACCTCTGCAGCCAGCAGAAGCAGCCGTTCTCCCGAATCGCTTATGCCGCTGGTAATGTTCTTTGCGCCGCTACTGATCACCTCCATAAACTCTTCCTGGTTGTAAACCTCGGCCGGATCGCCAAAAATGGTTTCGTATTCTCCGTCTTCAGCACAAAGAGCAAGGTACACAAATTCGCGGGCATTGGCGCTTAAGGCCAGTTCCTCTATCATCTCCTGCCCATAGGTCACGCTGCCCGGCGGAGTTCGTTTTACAATTCCTTCTACCTGAGACAAACGCAAATCAATGATGGCGGTAAACTTTTCCTTTAACTGCCTGCTCATTTCTGACATATAGATAAGACCAATCTCGTTGATCGTCTCATTACTTTTTTTCTCTAAAAAAACTGACACCAAAATAAAAACCGCCATACATAGTATGATCAGGCCGCTAAAACCAGCCAATAAGAGTTGTTTCGTTCTGCTGGTTCCTTTTTTATTTTCTTGATTCAAATTATCTGTTACCATGTTTTCTCCCCAGAGGCCGCATTCTTTTAACCTTCGTCTTTTAACTTCTGAATTGACGAAATCGTCAAATCATAAGTTTCTTTAATCTGTGCAAACAATGCCTCCAGTTCTTCCCTGTACGTCTTATTATCCCTTACCTCGTCAGACAGCGTGGCTGCAGACTCATATAATCTGGTAAGAGACAGATTCTGCCCCACTCCCTTCATGGTATGGGCAGCGCGAAACACTTCCTCCATATTCTTTTGCGCCATGGCATTCTTTAACATCTCGAAACTCTTGTCATCTAAAAGCCTTAACAAAAACTTTTTTACCCTGTCATCCGTTCTTAACCGCCTCATCACATCCTCATAATCTGCGCCCATTGCATCATAACATTCTCTTACTGTCATTTCCCCTACCCCTTTCTATATGCTTTATCTTTCTTCTTTGTTCTCATCCTTCTCTTCCAAAGATAACACGGACAAAGAATTATCATAAATTCGATATGCGTTTCTTCCGTCACGTTTTACAGCGTACAGCGCTTCATCCGCCATCCGGAATAAAGTCTCATAATCACCGTCGCATTCCTGCGCGCTGGCGACTCCCATACTGATCGTAATATCAAATCCTCTGTATTCCGAAGTGATTTTTTGGAAAACACGTCGGATCTGCGGCTCGATAGACGTCTTAAAGTCCATAAAAATAAGGAATTCGTCTCCACCCATACGCGCAGCAATATCCGCTCCTCGGATACTCTGACGAATCTTATCCGCTACATGTTTAAGCACCTCGTCGCCGAACTGATGGCCATATTTATCATTAGCCTGTTTAAAATGGTCAAGGTCAAATAAAAGAAGGATGTATTTTCTCTCTCCTTCAGCGGCCAAAATAGAGGAAATATATCCTTTCGCCGCCCGATGATTTAAAAGACTGGTAAGAGGATCATGATCCGCCATGACCGTCAACTGCTCCATCTTTTCTTTTTCCTTATGAATATCTACAATTTTCCCAATGGCACCCAGATATTGAGGGGATTCATCGTCTGTCCACATCGATCTGGCCTGTACCTTGCTCCACTGGTCCCGTCCGTTGATATTCAAAACAAAATCCAGTTCAATGACTGGTTTCTCTGGCGTTGTAGATTCCAGTTCGTTTAAAAGCTTTTCAAAATCATCTTTATTAAATACCTGTGTGCCAAAAACATCTTCTCTGGGATTATAGATGGTCTCCGGCATCTCCAGATACTGAGCCCCCCACTCGGAAAGAATTAAAATTTCAGGGGTAACCGTATACTCGAACTGGATTTCATGGGACATATCTGCAAAAAACTTATACTTTGTCCGCTCTTGTTCCAAAAGCTTTAAAGTACGCTCCGACACGCCAAAGTCGCCCTTATCCAGCATCTGTTCCACGCTGTCCAGTATTTCTTTATTGCTGTTATGATCTACTGTAATTATACCCAGTTCTCTCTTTAACAGGTCAGAAATATCCGTTAAGCACTCCAGTAAAAACGGATTAAAGGAGCCGCATTCTCCGTTTACAATCATTTCTATTGCCTTCTCATGGGAAAAAGCGTCCTTATAAACTCGTTTGCTGGTCAGAGCGTCATAAACGTCCGCCAGAGCCACTACTTGAGCCGCAATGGGAATTTCCTCTCCCACAAGTCCGTCTGGATACCCTTTTCCGTCATACCGCTCATGGTGCCAGCGGCATATCTGGTAAGCGGTTCTGATCAAAGGTTCATCCTGCCTTAACGGAATAGACTGCAGCATCTTACCGCCTTCCGCCGCATGGGTTTTCATAATATCAAACTCTTCTTTTGTCAGCCTGCCAGGCTTATTAAGAATCTCGGAAGGCACCGCGATCTTTCCTATATCATGAAGCGCGGAAGCGTTGGAAATCAAAGAAATATCGCTTTTTGTGATTCCAAACCGGTCTGTCTTCTCCAAAAGTCGCTTTAACAAAAATTCTGTCAGGGTTCGGATGTGCAGTACATGAGTGCCGCTTTCTCCATTACGGAACTCTACGATATTGGACAAAATCTCAACCATCAGTTGATTGTTCTTTTCTTTCTCCAGCATCTGCTCCGCCACCATATAGGAAAGCTCCTTCTGCTTGGAAGAAAGCATGATGGTGCTGATTACTCTCCGCCGCACCACCCTCTCGTCAAAAGGCCGGCTGATGTAGTCCAGAACGCCTAAGTCATAGGCTCTGTCTACATAAGAGGGAACCATTTCAGCAGAAATCATAACGACCGGAATGCTTTTGATCCATCCATTTTCATTCATTACTGCCAGAAGCTCAAAGCCGTCCATAACAGGCATCACGATGTCAAGAAGCATCAAAGAAAATCCCTGTTCCTGGTTATGTAAAATCGCCGAAGCCTCCATCCCGTTCTCTGCTTCCACAATGTCGTACTCATCGGAAAGCATATCTGACAAAAGGGCACGATTCATCTCAGAATCGTCTACAATTAAAATTTTTCTCCTTGAATGTAGTATCTTTTCCTGGCTCATGAAAGTCTCTTCCTATTCTACATATAATAAATTGGACATTTGAATTTAATATATCATACCATAACGCGGTTGTCAAATACCGGATTGGCAAGCTAAAATTCATTGTCAGAATACAAACAGCTATGGTATACTATTTCAAAAAAGGAGTATATCATTATGCTGACGATTGGCTGCCATCTCTCCTCCTCCAAAGGCTATCTAGCCATGGGGAAGGAGGCCGTAAATATAAATGCCAACACTTTCCAGTTTTTTACCAGAAATCCCCGAGGCTCCAAGGCCAAAGACTTAAACCTTAAGGATATCAAGTCCTACTTAGACTATGCCAGAGAACACCGCATTGAAAAAATCCTGGCCCACGCTCCCTACACCTTAAACGCCTGTTCCGCCCAGCCGTCTGTGCGGGAATTTGCCCGCCTCACCATGGCAGACGATTTAAGCCGCATGGAGCATACCCCGGGAAACTGCTACAACTTTCATCCGGGCAGCCATGTGGGGCAGGGCATCGAGAAGGGCATCTGTCAAATTTCCGAAATTTTGAATGAGATTTTAACACCAGAACAGCACACCACTGTACTTTTAGAAACCATGGCTGGAAAAGGAAGCGAGGTGGGAAGAACGTTTGAAGAGCTGAAAAGCATTTTAGATCAGGTTGTCTTAAAGGAACACATGGGCGTCTGTCTGGACACCTGTCATGTATGGGACAGCGGTTACGATATTGTGAATCATCTGGATGAAGTCATAACCCAGTTTGACAACATCATCGGCTTAAAGAAACTGAAAGCCATTCATCTAAACGACAGCTTAAATCCTCTTGGAGCCCACAAGGACCGCCATGCCTGTATCGGAGAAGGACACATCGGTTCGGAAGCTCTCCTTCGTGTCGTCAATCACCCAGCATTAAGAGAACTGCCTTTCTACTTAGAAACCCCCAATGATTTAAACGGGTATGCAAAGGAAATCCAGTTTCTGCGAAATGGATATTCCGATTCCAATGTCAAAAATCCCGCCTGATTCTCCAATCACACTCTACCAGCTTTCTGGCAATCCAGGCGTGAAGAAGTCCCAGGAGAAGTCCCGCTAAAATGTCTGTGGGAAAATGGACAAAGAGATACATTCTGGAACAGGCAATCAGCCCCGCCAGTATCAGAGCCGCAGCGCCCCATTTTTTATGGCAGTACCAGATACTCATGGCCCCCTCAAAAGAGGCCATGGTATGGCCTGACGGAAAGGAATAATCCTTTGGCACAGAAATCAGCATTTCCACCTCAGGTCTTATCCAGCAGGGACGGCTTCTGGCAACCAGATTCTTTATGCACACATTTCCCACTAAAAGGCCAAGAACGAGAGAAATGGCCATAGCCATTCCCATCCTGCGGGTCTTTTTAAAACAGAGAAACAAAACTCCCAACGCTACCCACACAAAGCCGCCGTTTCCCAGACTGGTGATAAGAATCATCACCGCATCCAGCCACGGCCTGTGCAAAGTCTGAAACATTTCCAATAAGCCAAATTCCCATTCCATCTTTATCCTTCCTCTCCTATTACGAGATAACCTTCTGAGCGTAATTCACAGAGGCCATGGCATCCTTGCAATAACAGTCTGCTCCGATGGTGCGGGCATATTCCTCTGTCAGCACCGCTCCCCCAACCATAACCTTGACCCAGGGAGCCTCTTTGTTGAGGATCCGAATGGTTTCTTCCATACTGGGCACTGTGGTTGTCATCAGGGCGCTTAATCCAACCAGAGGGATGTGCTGTTTAACAGCCGCCTCTGCAATCTGTTTGGGAGGAACGTCTTTTCCCAAATCCACCACCTCAAAGCTATAGTTTTCCAAAAGAACCTTTACGATATTTTTCCCGATATCATGAATATCGCCTTTCACCGTAGCCAGAATAATGGTTCCCTTCTTTTTGCTGGTCTGTCCTGATGCGGTCATCTCCTCTTTTACCACCGAAAAAGCAGCTTTGGCCGCCTCTGCGCTCATAAGAAGCTGAGGAAGAAACACAGTTCCCTTCTCAAATCCTTTTCCGACCAAGTCCAGAGCAGGAATCATGTCTTCATTGATAATCTTTAGAGCCTCCTTTTCCCTTAAAAGCTCCTTCACCGCGGCATGGGCCCTGTCTTTCAGCCCTCTGATAATGCTCTCAGACAAGGTCATTTCCTCATGGCCTGCCCCAGCCTTTTCCCTGTTTTTGGGCTCTTGGCCTGCCTCAGACAGTTGTGAGCCGTATCTGGCAATATAATCCTCACACTGGCTGTCCAAATCCGCCAAAGCACGAAAACTGAAATACGCCTTCATCATAGCCTCGGAGTTGGGATTGATAATGGCCGCATTCAACCCGTTTTCCATGGCCAGAGAAAAAAATGTGGCGTTGATAATTTCTCTCTGAGGAAGACCGAAAGAAATATTTGACACGCCCAATATAGTCTTTCCCCCCAGCTCCTCTTTTACCAGCCTTACGGTTTCTAAGGTGGTTAAGGCTCCCTTCTTGTCAGAGCTTACGGTCAGACACAGGGCGTCGATCAGAATATCTTTTTTCTGGATTCCATACTCTAACGCTTTTGCATAAATTTTTTTCGCAATCTCAATTCTTCCCTGGGCATTGTCTGGAATCCCCGACTCGTCTAAAGCCAGGGCTACCACCACGCCTCCATATTTTTTCACCAGCGGAAACACAGCTTCCATGGATTCCTGCTTGCCGTTCACAGAATTAATGAGCGGCTTTCCGTTATAGATCCGCATGGCACGCTCCATGGCCTCCATATTCGAGGTGTCAATTTGAAGAGGAAGATCCAGAATGCTCTGTAATTCGAAAACCGCCTTCTCCATCATAGAGGGCTCATCAATCTCCGGAAGGCCTACGTTTACATCCAGAACGTGCGCCCCATGGTCCTGCTGGGTCACCCCTTCCTTTAAAATATATTCGAAATCATGCTCCCTTAAAGCCTGTTTAAACTTTGATTTTCCTGTGGGATTGATCCGTTCGCCGATGATTACAGGATTCCTGTCAATCACTACCGCCTGAGCATAGGAAGAGACGACCGTTGTGTTTTTCTCCTTCGGAAGAATTTGGGGAACTTTTTTGCATCTCTGTACAGTTCTACTTATATGCTCTGGTGTGGTGCCGCAGCATCCCCCCAGTACGTTGGCTCCCATAGAGGCAATCTCTTCCATGACGATAGAAA
The DNA here is from genome assembly GCA_910579515.1 of uncultured Hungatella sp. Lineage (GTDB taxonomy): Bacteria > Bacillota > Clostridia > Lachnospirales > Lachnospiraceae > UBA3402. Next base: position 54,364 of record CAJTUV010000001.1, on the reverse strand, counting down.
ACTCCTCTGGAGTGACGTCATACACGGTCTTCCCGTTTTCGCTTCTTGGAAGCCCTGCATTGGGATTAACAATTACCGGAACAGAAGCCTTGTCCAAAATATCTTTTAAAATCTCCTTCATCTGAACCGGTCCCAGACCGCAGTTGATTCCCAGGGCGTCCACTCCCAGGCCCTCCAAAAGGGCCACCGTTGACGCTACGTTGCCGCCGGTAAGGAGCTTTCCCTTACTGTCAAAAATCATGGTTGCAAACACTGGGAGAGAGCTGTTCTCCTTGGCAGCCAAAACCGCCGCCTTGGCCTCATAGCTGTCGCTCATAGTCTCCACCAGAATCAGATCCACCCCTGCCTTAGTTCCTGCCAGAACCACCTCTTTGTACAGATTGTATGCCTCCTCAAAGCCTAAATCTCCCAGAGGCTTTAATAATTTTCCCGTGGGCCCCATATCCAGGGCAACGAATCCTCTTTTTGCTTCCTCCACAGCCTCCCTGGCATTTTTCACTCCTGCGCTAACCACACAGGCCAGTCCTTCTGGCCCCTCTTTTCCATATTTTAGCCCATTGGCCCCAAAGGTGTTGGTAGTCAGAATGTCACACCCTGCCTGAAGGTAAGATGTGTGAATCTCCTTTAAAATCTCTGGATGGCTAAGATTCCAGGTTTCCGGCAGTTGTCCGGGCTTTAACCCCCTGGCCTGTAAAAGACTGCCCATCCCTCCGTCAAAAAAGACTTTCCGCTTTTTTATTTCCTCTAAAACGCCCATGACCGTTTCTCTCCTGTCTCTACTAGTGTACTGGCAGCCGTTTCTCAAGCAGCTCACAAAATTCAACCCAAGATTCTACCTGATTCACCTCATTTCTCAAAGTTGAGGAATGAGCAAGGCCAGTCGTGTACCACGCCAGGTGCTTTCGCATCTCCCGAATCCCAAGATACTCCCCCTTGTACTGAACCTGCAGTTTTCCATGGCGCAAAAGCATATCCTGAATTTCCTTATGCGTCGGCAGCGGCAAAAGCTCCCCTGTTTTAAGATAGTGAAGGGTCCTGGAAAAAATCCACGGATTCCCCTTAGCGCCTCTGGCGATCATCACACCGTCACATCCGGTCTCCTTAAGCATCCGTTTGGCAGCATCGGGGGTGAAAATATCCCCGTTTCCAATAACCGGAATTTTCACTGCTTCCTTCACCATTCGGATGATCTCCCAATCTGCCTTTCCAGAATAAAACTGCTCCCTGGTGCGGCCGTGGACCGCCACCGCAGCGATTCCACAGTCCTGGGCAATCTTTGCAATCTCCACCGCATTGATGTTAGCACTGTCAAAGCCCGCTCGGATTTTTATGGTCACCGGCTTTTTTACCCGCTTTACCATGGCGCTAAGCAGCCTCTTAACCAGCTCAGGGTCCTTCATCAAGGCCGAACCCTCGCCGTTATTCACCACTTTAGGCACAGGACAGCCCATATTAAAGTCAATAAATTTATAAGGACCTTTGGCCGCCCTTTCAGCCATGGCGCTGACGATTTCCGGATCAGAACCAAAAAGCTGCAGAGCCACCGGCCCTTCCTCCTCTTTCACTTCCATCAAAGGACCCGTCTTTTTATTTTTGTAAAGAATCGCCTTGGCACTGACCATCTCCGTATACATAAGCCCGCACCCCTGCTCTTTGCACAGAAGTCTGAAGGGCAGATCCGTGACCCCCGCCATGGGAGCCAGAATCAGAGGATTATCAAGTTCCACGTTTCCTATTGTTAATTTCATATTTTTCTCCTAGAAACACCACCCGGTAAAACAGCTCCAGAGACTCTAAAAGCTCCCGTTTCTCAAGCTGATACTGTTTGATTTTTAAAACACTTCCAATCTCATCAAACAGATAGTCCCCCTCTGCAGAGGTCACCTGAAACTGTAAATTGCCCTCCGGGTCAAATTCCATGGTCAAAATTCCGCCTACATCCTCTGTATACAGTACGCACAGAATCTGCAGTTCCTGGCGGATACTCTCAGGAAGAGCAGCAAACTGCCTGTTAAAATAATACTTCTGCTCATAGGAATTAGCCCCGCAGAGCACCACTCGTTCTTCCATAACCCATTTCGTCCCTTCTCTTTAAAAAAAGAGAAGGCCCTATTCTCTCAGAACCTTCTCCTGATTCTCAAATCTTTCTATCTGGTCAGCAATTTGCTGATGGCAAACTGATCCTCTGGAATGTCCTTCTTCATAGCCAGAGCCTCCTGGATGTCAAAGTCTGTATACTCTCCGTTCTTATAAGCCACTACCCTGTCGCTTTTGCCTTCTGCTAAAAGCTCCACAGCCTTAGCTCCCATAATTGAAGCGTACACTCTGTCCTTACAGGTAGGCGTACCGCCCCGCTGCATGTGTCCCAGAATAGTGGCTCTGGTCTCAATGCCTGTGGCAGCCTCGATTCTTCTTGCCATAGAGGTAGAATGGCCAATACCCTCTGCATTGATGATAATGTGATGCTTCTTTCCGATCTTCCGGTTTTCAATGATACGGTTTATCAAAACCTGCTCGTCTCCGTCATACCGCTCAGGAAGGAGAATGTCCTCTGCTCCGTTGGCAAAGCCACACCACAAGGCAATATATCCGGCTCTGCGTCCCATAACCTCGATGATGCTGCACCGCTCATGGGAGGTAGAGGTGTCTCTGACCTTGTCAATGGCCTCCATGGCTGTGTTTACTGCCGTGTCAAATCCTATGGTATACTCGGTGCACGCAATATCCAGATCAATGGTTCCAGGCACGCCGATGGTGTTGATGCCGAGAGCAGACAGCTTGCCTGCGCCTCTGAAGGAACCGTCGCCGCCAATTACCACCATGCCGTCGATTCCATGTTTTTTGCAGATCTCCGCTCCCTTTTTCTGGCCTTCCTCAGTGGTAAACTCCATACACCTTGCCGTATATAAAATAGTACCGCCTCTATGAATGATATCGGACACGCTGCTGGACTGCATGTCTACAATTTCTTCCTGCAAAAGTCCGGCATATCCTCTCATGATTCCCTTTACCTTTATGCCCCTGTTAATTGCAGCCCGAACCACTGCGCGGATGGCAGCATTCATACCCGGAGCGTCCCCGCCGCTTGTCAATACACCGATTGTCTTCACCTTATTTGCCATCATCTAACCTCCTGACTGTACGAATTGTCAATCCATATTCTAATTCATTTTTCCAATACTTTCAATACCTTTTTGCACTGCTTTCACATTTTTCTCTCCCAAAATCTCATACAGCTTTAAAAGGAGGGATTCTTCGCAGCTCACCTGCCAATTTGCGGGAAGAATCTTCCTGGCTCGTTCCGAAGCCAGGTAAATCACCACCCTGTCCTGGCCTTCCGATGTTTTTAAACATTCCATTACTTTTTCAATAGAATCGTCGTAAGCCTTCTTGTCAGAAAACTGCAGCCACAGCTGTCTGGGCAGGGATTCAAAAGGAATCATCTGCTCGCAGACCAGTTTCCCCACCGGGTCCTCTCCCACAGAAACCCTTCCTTTTACGAACAGCTTCTGCTCCTCTACTAAAAGGTCCCGATTCCTCTCATAGTCTTTTGGAAACACCAAAACCTCAACAGAGCCCACCAAGTCCTCCACAGTGATAAACGCCATCATCTGCCCTGTCTTTGTAGTCTTTACCACTTTCCCTGTTATCATGCCGCCAATAATGACTCTGGAATTATCTTGTACCTTCGCCTCCTCTGTCTCCTCATCCACAATAAAATCTGTGGTCACACTTGTGATATTTTCCCGCCATACCTGTTCATACGCCTCCAGAGGGTGACCGCTGATATAGATTCCCAAAGTCTCCTTCTCAAAAGCAAGAAGCTCTTCTTTCTGAAACTCCTCCACCTTGGGAAATGTGATCTGAAAATTCTCCTTGTCGTCCTCAGCCGCAAAATCAAACAGAGACATCTGGCCTTCCATAACACTTTTCTTTTCCTTGTTTTTCTGTTCCAGCATTTCCGGAGCCACCATGCACTTCTGCCTTCGGTTTCCTGGCAGAGAGTCCAATGCCCCAGCCTTAATAAAATTCTCCAGGGTCCGCCGGTTCACCTCTTTATTGCTCATCCGCTCCACAAAATCATCCATGGTGCGGAATATTCCATGACTTTCCCGTTCTTTTACAATACTTTTGACCACGGATTTTCCCACGCTTTTAATGGCTGATAAACCATACCGGATGGCTTTCCCAGACACAGTAAATCCGCTGTCTCCCTCATTGATATCCGGCGGCAAAATAGAGATTCCCATCTGACGGCAGGTGAGAATATACTCTGACACCTTATTTGTATTGTCCATGACCGAAGTTAAAAGCGCAGCCATAAACTCTGTAGGATAATAGTATTTTAAATAGGCAGTCTGGTAGGAAACCACCGCATAACAGGCTGCATGAGACTTGTTGAACGCATATTTGGCAAAGTCGGTCATCTCGTCAAAAATCAGATTGGCAGTCTTCTCCTCAATTCCATTGCGGATACACCCCTTGACTCCTTCTTCGTCATTTCCATAGACAAAATTCTTTCTCTCCTTTTCCATGACCGCAGCCTTTTTCTTGGACATGGCCCTTCGTACCAAATCGCTTCTTCCCAACGTATATCCGGCCAGATCCCGCACAATCTGCATCACCTGCTCCTGATATACGATGCAGCCATAAGTAGGGCTTAAAATAGGCTCCAGCTGGGGACAGTCATAGGTGATAGAGCCTCGTTGATTTTTCCCCTTTAAGTACTTGGGAATAAAATCCATTGGTCCAGGACGGTACAGAGAGATTCCGGCAATGATATCCTCTAAATTCTCTGGTTTTAGCTCCTTCATAAACCCCTTCATACCGCTGCTCTCCAACTGGAATACCCCTTCGTCCTTTCCGGTTCCGATGGAGTCCAAAACCTGTTTGTCATTATAATCAATGGCATCCATGTCCAGGTAAATCCCCTGATTCCTTTCCACCTGTTTTACTGCATCCTGAATCACCGTCAGAGTTCTCAGACCCAAAAAGTCCATCTTCAAAAGTCCCAGTTCTTCCAGCGTGGTCATGGTAAACTGGGTGGTGATGGTACCGTCTGCCGCCTTTGACAGCGGTACATAATTGTCCACAGAGGTGCGGCTGATGACCACTCCCGCCGCATGCATGGAAGTATGCCTGGGAAGTCCTTCCAGACGCCTGGACATGTCGATCAAATACTTTACCTGTTCATCCTCCTGATACGCCTTTCTCAAATCTGGGCTGGATTTTAACGCCTTTTCCAGAGTAATCCCCAGATCCCTGGGGATCATTTTCGCGATGGCGTCACACTGATTGTAGGGCATGTCCAACACCCTCCCCACATCCCTGACCACGCCTCTTGCGGCCAGAGTACCAAAGGTGACAATCTGGACGACCTGGTCTTTACCGTATTTTTCCACCACATAGTCAATCACCTCCTGCCTGCGCTCAAAGCAGAAGTCAATATCAATATCCGGCATAGACACTCGTTCCGGATTCAGGAACCGTTCAAAAAGAAGATTGTACCGGATGGGGTCAATATCTGTAATCTCCAGACAGTAGGACACAATGCTTCCTGCCGCAGACCCTCTCCCAGGTCCCACCATAATGCCGTTAGATTTGGCAAAGTGGATAAAGTCCCACACAATCAGGAAATAGTCCACATACCCCATGGTATGAATCACACCCAGCTCATATTCCAGACGCTTCCTTAAGGTCCCGTCATCCTCAGGATACCTTTTTTTCATGCCGTCGTCGCACAGCTTATTTAAGTATCCCCATGAATCATATCCTTGTGGAACCTCAAATTTTGGCAGTTTGGTGACTCCAAATTCAATTTCCACATTACAGCGCTGCGCAATCTTATACGTATTATCCAGGGCTTCTTTCGCATAGGGAAACAGCTCTCTCATCTCTTCTTCGGACTTACAGTAGTACTGTCCCCCCTCATACCGCATCCGATTTTCATCTGTCACCTTTTTGTTGGTCTGGATACACAAAAGAATGTCATGTGCGGCCGCATCCTCTGCAAAGGTATAGTGAATATCATTGGTTGCCACAAGCTCCATATCCAGCTCTTTACTCAGCCGCAGAAGGGCCTGATTTACCGTCTTTTGAGCCATAATTCCATGGTCCTGAAGCTCCAAAAAGAAATTCCCCTTCCCGAAAATCTCCTGATACTTAAGAGCCGCCTCTTTTCCCTGCTGATACAGCCCCCTCTCCAGATAGCGCTGAACTTCTCCGGCCAGGCAAGCGCTGAGGCAGATAATTCCTTCATGGTACTCTTTAAGGATCTCATAATCCACCCTGGGCCTGTAATAGAATCCGTCCACAAACCCTTTGGACACAATCTTAATCAGATTCTGATACCCTGTTAGATTCTCTGCCAAAAGAACTAAATGGTAATACCGATCCTCCCCGCTGACAGTCTCCCTGTCAAACCTGGAGCCAGGAGACACATACACCTCACATCCCAGAATCGGCTTAATCCCAACCTCCTTCGCCGCCTTATAAAAGTCAATGACGCCGTACATCACCCCATGGTCCGTAATTGCCATACTATCCATGCCCAGCGCTTTGGCTCTGGCCGCCAGTTCCTTAATTTTACTGGACCCGTCCAGCAGACTGTACTCTGTATGGACATGTAAATGTGTAAACGCCATCTCCGTTTCCTCCTATGCTTTTTGTATTTTCAGTATACCATAATCTTTCCGTTTTCCCAACCAGAAAATCTTTCATAGTAAAAAACAGAGCCCCGCCCTTTCCTCGGCAAGTCTCTGTTTCTTCTCCCCACTGCATTCCCATATATGATCTATCTTCTCCACTGACCCTGGCTGCTCTTCAGCCTTCTGTCAGATATTTTTCAATCCCACTAACTGCCTTTTCTTCGTCCGCACCGTCCGCCGTCACTGTTACCTGCTCGCCTGGCGCCAATCCCAGGGTCATCATACCCATAATACTCTTTGCATTTACGCGTTTTGAATCGCATTCCACATAAATATTACTGTCATACTGGCTTGCCACCTGAACCAACATCGCCACAGGCCGTGCCTCCAATCCAGTCTCCAGTTCAATCGTAATTGTCTTTCTAAGCATAATCTCCCTCCTATTTCTTCGAACAGCCGCCTTACTGTTCCGATACTTCTCCTTTCTCCATTAATGTCTCCGCCAAAGTACTCAGTTTCCTCAAACGATGATTGACTCCTGATTTTCCTACAGGTGGATTTAAGGATTCTCCCAATTCTTTCAAGGTAGCTTCCGGCCGCTCAAGCCTTGCTCTGGCAATCTCCTGCAAATTCTCTGGCAGGCTGTCAAAACCAATGGTTTCTTTAATCCGTGTAATATCTTCCATCTGTTTAAGCGCCGCAGACACGGTCTTATTAATGTTGGCGGTTTCACAGTTGACCTGACGATTTACACTTCCACGCATTTCTTTCAGAATTCGGATGTTTTCCAGCTCCATCAGAGCCAAAGGAGCCTCCATCACATTCAGAATATCTACAATCTGGCTGCCTTCCTTGATGTAAACGACAAAGTACTTTTTCCTTGCCACAATCCTGGCTTCCAAATGAAATGTGGAGATAATAGACTGTAGTTGTTTAGCCTTTTCCTCTGTCGCGCAGACAATCTCAAAATGATAAAACCGTTCAGGATCGCTGACGGATCCTGTAGCCAGAAATGCTCCTCGCAGAAAGGCTCTTCTGCAGCAAGGGTTCTGAATCACCAGATTTTTCACAATGGAAAGATTCTCTCCAACCTCCCCCTGGTCATTCAAAAGTTTTGTTGCCAAAAGCACCTTCTTTGCATCCTCATCCCTGGAAACCACAACCCCGTAGGTTCGGTTTCGTTTTAAGTATACATTATGTCGAATCACTATGTCAGTACTTATATTAAATGTTTTTTTCAATAATGTAAAGTACTTTCTTGCAACTGCCACATTTTCTGTACTGATTTTTATTCCAAACCTGTCGTTCTCATCAATCTGAATCCTTCCGCACAGACTGATAATCGCCGCAATTTCCGCAATCTGGCAGTGTCTTGCCGAATTTAACTGTCTGGATAATTCTTCTTTTACCCTGGAAGAAAAGGAGGCCATTCCCATCCGTCCTTTCTGCTCTATTTCTTATCGTTTTCGATATCCCGATGTTCCAGTTTAATTCCCAGTTCCTTCTTCTGGGCCAGATGTTCATACAATGCCCTGGCAATCGTCACAGACCGGTGCTTCCCTCCTGTACATCCTATGCCGATGACAAGCTGATTTTTCCCCTCCAGAACATAATTTGGAATCAGAAAATCTAAAAGGTCATACAGCTTCTCCAGAAACGCGCTGCCTATACCACCCTGCATCACGTATTCCTGAATCTCTGCGTCCTCTCCTGTTTTGAACCTGAGCCCCTCTACATAGAAAGGATTGGGCAGAAAACGAACGTCAAATACCAAATCTGCATCCGCCGGAATCCCATACTTAAAGCCAAAGGACAACACGGTCACAAACAGATTGCTGTAATTTTTATCCTCCAAAAAAATCCTCTCCAGTTCCTGGCGCAGTTCCTTGGTCAGCATCTTGCTGGTATCCAAAATCACGTCGGCCTGGTTCTTTAAAAACCCTAATTTCTCCCGCTCTTTGGCAATTCCGCTGTCAATCCTGCCCATTCCAGCCAGTGGATGACTTCTTCTGGTCTCTTTGTACCGTTTGACCAAAACCTTGTCGCTGGCATCCAGAAACAGTATTTCAAAGGAAATGCCGTCATTTTTCCAGCCCTCCAAAATTTTAGTAAGCAGGGACAATTCCTGGCCGCTGCGCACATCAATTCCCAATGCGACCTGGCTGGACTGCCCAGGACTTCCGATGGTCAGTTCCGTAAATTTTTCAATCAGGGGAATCGGAAGATTATCTACACAGTAATACCCTAAATCTTCCAGCATTTTCAGGGCTACCGTTTTTCCCGCCCCAGACATTCCCGTCACAATCACCAGCTTCATCTTTTATCCCTTCCTGTCTCAGACTGCTACAGTCCCAGCTTTTTTATCTCTGGTTCCAGCTCCACACCCGAATGTTCCTTTACCCTGCGCCTCACTTCCTCACACAGTTTCATCACGTCCTCAGCCGTGGCGCCGCCTTTATTAATCACAAATCCACAGTGTTTTTCTGACACCTGAGCCTGGCCTACCGAAAATCCGCGAAGCCCTGCATCGTCTATGAGCTTTCCTGCAAAATGCCCCTTGGGCCGCTTAAACGTACTTCCTGCGCTGGGATATTCCAGAGGCTGCTTGCTCTTCCTCTGAAAGGCCAGATCCTCCATCCGCTGGCCAATGGCGTTTTTATCTCCCTCTTTCAGATTCAGCTCCGCCTCTAAAACCACGTATCCGTTTTTTATAATGCTGCTGGTGCGGTACCCCAGTTCCAGTTCTTTTTTGTCTTTTCTATGTATTTTGCCGTCTGGCGCCAACACCGTGGCAACGGCCAAAACATCCTTCATTTCAGAACCATAGGCGCCGGCGTTCATCACCAGAGCGCCGCCAAGAGTTCCTGGTATTCCGGCGGCAAACTCCAATCCTGTAAGCCCTGCTTCTCTGGCCTCTCTTGCCAGGCGGCTAAGAGGCGCTCCCGCCCCTGCCACAATGCTGGTTCCCTGAACGCAGCTTTTTGACAAATGTTCCATAGAGATGACGACCCCCCGCCACCCCGTATCGCTTACTAAAAGATTACTTCCTCTTCCAAGGATAAAATAAGACTTCCCCGCTTTTTGACACAGATGAATTCCCCTTGTCAGGTCTTTGGTATTTTCAGGCGTCACAAAGAACTGGACCGGTCCTCCAATCCGAAAGGTCGTATGATTTCTCATAGGCTCCTCTTTTCTCACACAGTCCTTTCCCAATACGCCAATCAATTCCTGACAAAAATCACTCATCCCGCTTCATACCCCTTCCCTTTACCAAATTAGCCTGAACCCGTTTATACAGTTCCTGAGCCGCATTATAACCCATGCTCTTCTGACGGTGATTGACGGCGGCCGTCTCCACGATAATGGCCAGATTCCGTCCCGGGCGAATCGGAATTGAATGGCAGATTACCTGATTCCCCAAAAACTCCGTATACTGATCCTCCAGTCCCAGACGGTCATACTCCTTGTCTCTGTCCCACTCCTCCAATTTGATCACTAAATCTATGGACTGAGTATTTTTCACACTTTCCACGCCGAACAAGGTCTTTACGTCAATGATTCCGATTCCCCTAAGCTCAATAAAATGTTTTGTGATATCTGGCGCTGTTCCTACCAACGTCACATCGCTGACCTTACGGATTTCCACCACGTCGTCTGTAACCAAACGGTGGCCTCTCTTAATCAGCTCTAAAGCCGCTTCGCTTTTGCCAATGCCGCTCTCGCCCATAATCAGCACTCCCTCGCCAAACACATCCACCAAAACTCCATGGATGGTGATACAGGGAGCCATTCTCACTTTCAGCCACCGGATTATCTCCGCCATCAAATCCGAAGTAGTCATATCAGAAACCAGACAGGGCACATCATAGTAATTACAGCGCTCCAGCATATCCACATCGGGCATCTGGCCTCTGCTGTATACCAAACAGGGAATCTTGGCTTCCAGCAGTTTATCATAAATCTCGTGCTTTTTCTCCACATCCATCTGGCGGATATATTCCTGTTCCACATAACCGACGATTTGAACCCTGTCTTTATCAAAATGGTCAAAAAATCCAGCAAGCTGCAATGCCGGACGGTTTACATCAGGATGGGTCAAAACTGCTTTCTCTACGTCAATCTCTGGTGTCATATTCTTAAGCTTCATCTTGTCAATCAATTCCTGAATGGTTACGCCGTACATAGCCTGATTCTCCTTTTTATTCATAGTAACCCTCTTTCATCGAAAAAACTGGTATACACTCTGAGCCGCTTTTCGATTCATGCCCGGAGCCGCTTCCAGTTCCTCTATGGTAGCCTCCTTTACTGCTTCTAATGATTTAAATTGTTTCATCAGGGCCTTTCTTCTGGCAGGACCAATATCTGGAATATCATCCAAAACTGATTTTACCTGGCCCTTCACCCGCAGGCTTCTGTGGTATTCAATGGCAAAGCGGTGGGCCTCGTCCTGGATTCTGGTAATCAGCCTAAACCCTTCCGAATGCTTGTCAATAGGAACTTCCACATTGTTATAATAGAGCCCTCTGGTTCTGTGATTGTCGTCCTTTACCATGCCGCAGACCGGAATTTCAAGTTTTAACTCATTTAGAACTTCTAAAGCGATGTTCACCTGTCCTCGTCCCCCGTCCATCATAATCAAGTCCGGAAACCTGGTAAAACTTCCAAATACCTGATCCACTCCTTTTTCCTCCAGGCTTTTGGCCTCTTCCAGCCCGTGACTGAATCGCCTGGATAAAACCTCCTTCATGGAAGCGTAGTCGTTAGGTCCCTTTACGGTCTGAATCTTAAATTTCCGGTAATCGCTTCGCTTGGGCTTTCCGTCTTCATAAACGATCATAGAACCTACAGATTCCAGCCCGCTGGTATTGGAAATATCGAAAGCCTCAATCCGCCGTATCCTGCTTAACCCAATCAAATCTCCCACCTGATTCATGGCGCCGATGGTCCTTAGCTCCTCCCTCTTGATTTTCTCTTTATCCTGGGAGAGAACTAACGCGGCATTCTTCTCTGCCAGCTCCACAAGACGTTCCTTCTGACCCTTTCTGGGAACCACAAGCTTTACCTTCTGGCCCCGTTTCATTTCCAGCCACTTCTCAATAATCTCCTTTTCCTCCAGTTCCGTCTGAATCCACAGCTCCCTCGGAATAAACGGCGTGCCGGAATAAAACTGCTTTACAAAGCTGGTGAGTATTTGGGCCGGATTCTCTTCAGCTCCCACAGTCACATGAAAATGGTCTCGTCCGATCAGTTTCCCCTCTCGAACAAAAAAGACCTGAACCACTGCATCGGTCTCGTCCTTAGCCATAGCGATAATATCCCTGTCTCCCATATTGCCGCTGGTAATCTTCTGTTTCTGAGCCACTTTTTTTACGCTGGATAAAAGTTCCCGATACTCAATGGCTTTCTCAAAGTCCATCCGCTCTGAGGATTTTTGCATCTTCTCCTCCAGCATCTTTAAAATCCCTTCATACCGCCCATTCAAAAAATCCAGGGCCTGACTGATAGAGGAATCATATTGTTCTTTGGTGATAAACCCCTGACAGGGGGCCGCACACTGCTTGATGTGATAATTCAGACACGGTCTTTCTTTTCCAACGTCTCTGGGAAGATTGCGGTTACAGGTCCGAATCTGGTATAATTTGTGAATCAAATCAATGGTATCTTTCACTGCCCCTGCGCTGGTATAGGGGCCGAAATATTTATTTTTATCTTTTTTCATAGTTCTGGCAAACAAAATCCTTGGGAACGCTTCAGACACTGTCACCATAATATATGGATACGCCTTGTCGTCCTTTAGCATAGTATTGTATCTGGGCCTGTGCTCCTTAATGAGATTGCATTCCAAAACCAGAGCTTCCAGTTCTGAATCTGTAATGATATATTCAAACCTGGCGATTCTGGACACCATCTGCTCAATCTTTGCCGTCTTGTTCCTGCTGCTTTGAAAATACTGCCGCACCCGATTTTTTAAGCTGATGGCCTTTCCTACATATATGATTTCATCCTTGGCATCATGCATAAGATAGACGCCCGGCTGGGCTGGCAGTTTTTTTAACTCCTCCTCAATATCAAACATGCCTTTAGTCTCCTTACCGAAGACGGTTTCCGTCAAATTTTTTCTGCATCCGCAGATAATTTTCAATAGCCGCCAGCTGTTCTTTTACATCGCCGCCTCTTTCAGGCAAATCCAGAGCCACATATAAAATATCCAGCTCCTGCTGCCCGATCTTATCTTTCATTGCGTTTAAAATCTCCAGCCTCTGTCCGTAATCCTGAGCTTCCACAAAAGGAAGAAGGAGCGGGCTCAAACCGGCTTCCTCCAAAACCTCTTCCTCATTCCCGCCTTCTGGCAGGGAATCTTCTCTGTCTTTTGCCAAATCAGTATTTGTCTGCTTTTTGGAAAGTTCCACTCTTTCAAAGCGGTACTTCTGCTTCACTTTTGGATACTTCTCATGGTCCACTTCACTGAGAAACATGGAGAGGGGACGTACAAAAACGCCGTAATCTCCATACAAAGCCTGATAGACCACCATAGCTTCTCCTGTCTCCGAGTGCTTTGCCACAGCGACTATCTGGTATAGTTTATCCTTGAAATGCCGGTAAAATTCTCCCGTTTTTGGGATTCTCTCCATTTTTATTCCTTTCTATGCCGCAGGCTTATGGAAGGAAACTTCTGCATCCTCAAGAGAAATCTCCGGCTTAAGCGGCGAAGTCTCTGGTTCTGTCACAGGCATGGCGGCCCTGGACTCTTCCACACTCTGTTTTTCTGATTCGGCCTCTGCCTGAGTCCTTAAAGCGCCCCAGTGATATTTACAGGATGCGCTCCACAAAAGCCACTCGTCATACCCTGCATCATAAACAGCCTGAATCTGCTCTCTGACCTGCTTGTCCTCATACTTAATATAGTGCTTTAAATAAGACGCCGTAAAATCCTGAAGCCATGGCCGCACCACTGCCTGCTCCCCGCCGTTGATACTATGCTCTTGTAAATCCCTTCTGGAACCCTGCAGTGCAGCTAAAATGGTGTCATAGGGCTGCATATCCGGATGCTCGATTCCAAAGTTTCCATCCCCATAGTGGGAAGGATAAATCATAGGGCAGATATAATCTAAGTGGTTTGCCATATCCCCATAAGACTGGCCTACCGTCTGGGAGTCCACGCCGCCGCCGATAATGGCGCCGAACACATCCGCGGATACGTAAAGCCCTTCCTGGCTCAGCTGCTTATTGGCATATTCTATAAACTCTGTGATGATCTCAGTTCTGCCTCGTCCCTTGGTATCTGCCTCGTCATATACCACATTGTTGACGCCCTTCTCTGTGGAAAAACGGATATAGTCAAACTGGACCTCATCAAATCCTGCCTCGTGAGCTCCAATCCCAACCTCTACCAGATAATCCCAAGTCTCTTTCTTATACGGGTTCACCCAAGCCAGTCCTTTGTTGTCCCGATAAGTGCTGCCATCTGGCAGTTTTAAAGCCAGATCCGGCTTTTTCTCTGGCAAATAAGGGTCTCTGAAGGCCACCACTCTGGCAATGGTATAGATATTTCTCTCCTTCAGCTTTTTCATAAGGCTCTGGATGTCAGGAATAAATGCCTTCACCGCTCCGATTTCCTGTACCATAGGCGTATTCATGCGGAAGGTAATCCGCCCGTTATCATCCTTAACGTCTATGACCACCGCGTTAATCTCTGTCTGGTCAATCTGTTCCAGAATACTGTCAATCATAGATTCTGTTCCTGCCACATATGCGGACAGATAAATCCCTTTCACCTTTGTAGGGACTTTCACAGGTTCTAAGGCTTCCGTTTCCGGCTCCGTAATCTCTTCTGTGGAAGGCTCTGTGGACTCCTCCTGACTCTCTTCGTCCTTTCCTGGTCTTACCACCACTGGCGCCGGCGTAGTCGCCGTCATATCTACCCTGTCGTACTGTTTGCAGCCACATAAAAGCACCAGAAATAAAAATCCGATTCCAATTCTCTTTCTCATGTCTTAATCCTTTGTTCCTATATGATTTTTGGACTTGCATAGTATTCTGAGTGTATTGTACCACATTTTTTCATATTTGCAAACCTTGCATTATTGGATTGGCAATAGACTGAGAACCGCAGCAAAAAACACCTGTCTTTACAATAAAATTCACATTGAATTGCAAGAAAAAACGAGTAAGAAACACGTTGTTTCCTACTCGCTTTTTTCTGCCCCCTGTATAGAAGCTGCTCTATTTCATTTTAGCCGCCGTTCAGACAGCCATGTCCTTACAGCCTGGTATCCCACTTCCCGCAGAATACCGTATCGCTTGCCGTCCCCTTAAACTCGCTCTTACCGCAAATCTTTTCAATGGCCGTACGAATGCTGGTACGAGTGCTTCCATAGGCATGAACAAAGGCATGAACCTGTGGCACGTCAATGAGGTGATTCGTATAATTTAAGCTGATTCCTACAGTGGGAACCTCTGTCACATACCAAGGAAGCTCACTGGAGTGATTGCAGCTCCAGCGAAGCCTTACATGATTCTCCTGTGCGTATCCCTTGATATTCAGTACCAGGAACACCACGTCATAAGTTTCTCTGAAACGCTCCATGCTTCCACAGTTCATCATTGTCATCATGTTCTGTGGATTGGGTCCATTTTCCACCTCTAAATCATGGAAGTTTGGAGCCACGTCTACGTCAAATCCTGCTCTCTCCAATTCCTCAATAACCACCTGCTTCACCGGATCGCTCTTATAAGCCTTTGTAGTAGGCGTGGACTGGATAAATACCAGACGGGCCCGTTTTCTTTGCGTCGGGTCAATAGGCAGATTATGCTTGGTATCTTTTACTAACGTGATGCAGCGGTCAGCTGCCTCTTTGGCCAATTCCAAATGTTCTTCACAGCCAATCACCTGATCTTTAAGTTCCGGGGCAGGAATGGCGTTCTTATACAGACCCAGCTTTGCTTTCAGGCCTAAAATTCTGTGAAGGGCGTCGCTTAACCGCTCCTCTGTGATAACTCCATTCTCAACTCCGTCCTTCATGTAGCCAAAGTCTTCCTCCATGTCGTTGCTGAACAGGAACATGTCGCAGCCGCTGGCAATGGCCTTTGGCACAGCGATGGATCTCTTTTCCATGCAGGCGATTCCGGCCATGTGGGAAGCGTCGGTGATGACCACGCCGTTGAATCCCATCTCTTCTCTCAAAAGATCTGTCAGAAGTTCCGGTGCAAGAGTAGCCGGCATAATCTCTTCGTCCTTGATGCCAGGGCGCAGCTTTCTGCTCATCTCAGGAAGAGCGATGTGACCTACCATGATGCTCTCTAAACCTTCGTCGATCATGGTCTGATACACCTTTCTAAAGGACTTGTCCCACTCCTCTACACTTAAATCATTAACTCCCAAAACCAGATGCTGATCTCTCTCCTCCACGCCGTCGCCTGGGAAGTGCTTGCAGCAGCAGGCCACGTTGCTCTGATGGATTCCGTTGATAAACTCTCGGATATTCTCGATTACTCTGTCTGCATTGTCGCCGTAAGCTCTGGTGTTTACAATGGTATTTCTCCAGTTCATGTAAATATCTGCGCAGGGGTTGAACATCCAGTTTACTCCCACGCTGGAAGCCTCGCGGCCTGCCACATAGCCAATGTCATAGGCGGTCTTGGTCCCTTCCCCTGCCGCCGCCTCGGCGGCCGTAGCCACGAAAGTACCGTCGGAAAGACAGCCGTCTCCTCCGTTGTCACAGTTTGCGGCAATCAAAAGCGGAATTTTGGAGTTCTCCTGATACGTTTTATTCTGGTTATAAACCTGATTTCTGTCTCCGCCCTGCCAACGCAGACCACCCTGATGATACTTGGACAAGGTATTTTTAATCACTTCCTCGTCCAAACTTTTTCTCATCTGAACAAACAACTGTCCAACTTTTTCCTCCAGCGTCATGCCGGCGATGGTATCTTCCACCCACTGAATCGCCTCTTCCCCTAAGCAGAACGGTTTTTCTTTTAAATTTACCATAGTTCTCTCCTTCTCCTCTACCTTTTTATAAAATTATTATATCGAATTATCTCGGATTCCCCTAGGACTATTTTTATTGATTCCAGGACTATTTTATGCTAAAATGGATTTTGTAATATGATTATCCTTTTTTTGTGAAAAATTATGCGGAGGCAGTTTCATGCAGGTAGATTTATTTCAGACTATGGTATCTTTATATCGCCACAATGGAGTTCAGACTCTCCTTTTTAAAAATATGAAAGACCAGATCTCTCAGATTGATTATGGATTTCGTGGAAAAATGGCCTCTGCTTTTGACTATGAAAGAATCTCTGAATGTATTGAAAAAAAGTTGAAACCAAATATTTATTATCTCTATGAAGACGATTTAGGGCTTTATTACTCCCTCTTTCGCTTTCCCCCAGAATCCGATCCTGAACTTTCAGATAACATTCTCTGTCTCGGCCCCATTTTATTCCGGCCTGTCAGCCAGCAGAGCTTTCAAAAGCTGATGGATAAAAAAAGGATTCCAATTCTCTATCATCAGGACTTTATGGAATATTTTAACCAGGTTCCTATCTTGTGCTCCATTGATTCCTGGAATCACATGCTGGTCTATTTTCTGTCCAGACTGTATCCTGGTTCGTTTGACTATCTCCTGGTTCGGGACACAGAATTTGGGTTATTTTCCGATTCCTATGAAGACTACTCCATTCCCAACATGCCCGACGTGGCGTTAAATGCCATTGAGACCAGGTATCAACATGAGGATTCCCTGATGAAAGCTGTTTCTTCTGGAAATATTCCAGAAGCCTTAAACACCTATCATTATTTTCTTCAATACCGTCTGCTTCCCAGGGTTCCCGACCCTGTCAGAGACAGAAAAAATTTGATGTTTACCTTCAATACCCTGCTTCGAAAAGCTGCTCAGAATGGACATGTGCATCCATTACATATTGACAATCTCTCCAGAGAGTTTGCTATCCAAATTGAAGCCATCTATACTATGGAACGGTTAGACACCCTGGCCTATACCATGATACGCAGATACTGCATGTTGGTAAATAATTATTCCAGGCGAGGCTGCTCCTCTCTGGTGCAGACCTGCCTGGACTACATAGACTTTCATTACAGTTTGGATCTTTCCCTTAATACCCTGGCCGCCATGTGCTCTGTCACAGGAAGCTATTTGTCCACTCTGTTTAAAAAAGAGACAGGCGTGACCATCACAGATTACATCAACACCACGCGCATCCGTCAGTCCCTGATTCTTTTAAATTCTACCAATCTCTCCATCAGCGAGATTGCCGCCCGCTGCGGATTTGTGGATGCAAACTACTACTCCAGAATCTTTAAAAAGTTTCAGGGAAAAACGCCTAAGCATTACAGGGAAAGCGTACAGAAGGGATCGTAATGGGGCAGGTCATTGACTCCCCATTTCCCCTACTGTGGCTCCCTGATAAAAGAACTCCAAAATCTCCCTATAGTTTTTTCCTGCTTTTGCCATTGCCTGAGCTCCGTTCTGACTCATTCCGACTCCGTGGCCGTAACCTCCTCCATAAATGGTAAAAACCGTCTCATGATTTTCATCAGGAGCGCCGCACTCAATACTGATAAAAGAACTAGGCAGAGACGCCCAGCCTGTCACAGTGGAGCCGTCCTGTTTTTCAATCACCAACTCCGTATTTCCCAAAGTGGCCCTAATCTGTCCTTCTCCCCGAATCTCTTTTGTTTTTTCTGTTCCTTCCACCAAAAGCACGCTGCCGATACCGCCTGTGGAACGCTCTTTCATGGTAACCTTTGTAATGGTTCCTATGTCTGGAATTTTTTGTTCCAGCTGCTTGCTGGTCAGTTTCGTATTCCAGCGGTAAAAAGCATAATCAGATTCATAGCATTTGGGGCTTCCTTTAATAAATTCTGAAAATTTTTCATTGGAAGTTAAAGACAATTCTCCCCCTTCCTGTTTGATCGCCACGCCTTTTAGATAAGGCACCGTGGAAATATCCGCGCCCCAGATGGTTCCGTCCGTAGTGTGGCCGCAGGAAGTGGAAAAATAAAACGCTTCCGCCGCCTGGCCCTGATACAAAAGCAGCTTCCCGTAAGTTTCATTCACCGCCATGTCAGAGGCATTACCGGATTCCAAATTGTTGTATACCTGAAATTTGGTGCTGTCGTCCACATGGGCGCCGTATTGTCTGTAACTGTTTCCCTGAATCTGCCTGTACGCATACGTTCTGGCGCAGACTGCCTGGGCTTTCAGCGCTTCCTTTTCATAGCTGGCAGGCATCTCGCTGGGCACCACCCGTTTCAGATAGTTCTCCAGATACAGTTCATTTATGAGCACTAAAGACTCTTCCTCTCTGACAATCTCCAGATTTCCAGGATATGTGGGAATCCCCTTGGAGCGCTCCATTGTAAGAACCTTGATTCCCAGCTCTTTATCTTCGGGCTTAAAAACAATTCTTCCCTTTTTCAAAAGGCTGTCCGCCGGCGTCAGTGTCATCGTATCGCCTACATAAAAAGGATACTCCTTTTCATCTGCCACATAAACGCCGTTGCACTGAAACTCCAGCTGAATCGTATCGTGAAAAATCGAACTGAAATTAGTATCCATCAAAAGGACCCGAATCGTGTCCGCCTCAAATGGACGTACAATCAACGCTGCGCATAATTTTCCATCTGCTGTCACAAATTCCTCACAGTCATAGCCCACTAAAATATTGTTCTTTGCCTGTCTCTCAAAATCCCCAAACACTTTATACACCTGGAATGACTCATCCAGAGGCACTTCTCCATATCCTTCTATTTCAATTCCATCCTCCTTGACTGCCAAAACCTTTCCACTGATTCGCTCTTTCTTCAGAACCACTTTTTTAATCTGACCTTCAGACAGATAAACATCCGCCACCTGGCCTTCCATGTCTTCAAAAGCTTTTATCTTTTTTCCTGATGGCAATTCTCTCACCACACTGCCAACATATCCGGTCAAGGATTTTTCTTCCGCCTCAGAAATCCAGATATTTTTATATACCACGTCATCGGAACATTTTTCCAAAATTCGGATGATCTCTCCCTGCCGTTCCAGAACCCGAATCTTAGTATCCACGTATTTGGACATCCCCAAACCTTCAAATCCAAACTCCCCCTGGTCCGTATAGACAGTCCAGGCAGTCCCGTTTTCTACAGTATCCAAAGTCCCATAAATCACCAGGGTCTCCTCTTTTACTTCTTCATTATCCAAAGCCTGGCAGATCTGTTCATACAATTCCCACCACTCGTCTTCTGGAAATGGCTTCTGGCGGTTCCTCTTCGTGACAAGGACCTTCCCTGCCAGTTTTTCTGACACCTGTTCTGCAAAATAAGCCGCCTCTTCGTATGTAAGCCGTCCCTCCGCCGTTTTGCTGAGAGCCGGCGTCATTTCTTCTGAAATCATCTTGTGGCGGTACAGATAATCCATGTACTTCACATACCACTGTTCCTGATCCCCTATGGGAAAAAAGGAATGGTCCGCCTCTTCCTCCTCCTGTCTGCATTCCCCTGCGGTGGTAAGAGAAAGAGCCGCTGATTTATAGGCAGCGGCTCTGGTAATCCCTTCTCTTTCAGGCTCTTTCCATAAAATAATTCCAATCAAAACCATGAGGATAAGTGGAATTTTGATCATCCAGCTTATCATTTTTCTTTTTCTCTTCATATGCCCTACCTGATATACCTTTTTCGCTCTTCCTCAATATAATCCAGCTCTCCATAATCCCTTGTATCCGTTGACAGCTGCTTTCCAGCAAGCCTCTTGGAAATAAACTCCGAAATCAGCCTGTAAATCACTGCAAACAAAGGCACGCCGACGATCATTCCGATAGGTCCCATAAGTCCTCCAAAAAACAGGATGGAAAACAGTACCCAAAAACTGGATAAGCCCGTTGAGTTTCCCAAAATCTTCGGTCCCAGAATGTTGCCGTCAAACTGCTGAATCACCAGAATCGAAATCAAAAACCACACGCACTGTTTCGGACTGACCAAAAGAAGTAAAATGGCGCTGGGAATGGCTCCAATAAACGGCCCGAAAAACGGAATCACATTGGTAACGCCGATAATCACACTGATGAGCAGAGTATATGGCATCTTAAGAATACTGAGCCATACAAATGTAAGAATTCCAATGAGCAGAGAATCCACCAGTTTTCCAATAATAAATCCCCCGAACACACTGTGAACAAACCGAAACTTTTCAATAATCTGGTTGGCGCCATGAATCGGGAACAGGCCGTAGATTATCTTTTTTCCCTGGGCGCACAAGGTATCTTTCATATTCAGCAAGTAAACCATAACGATGATACCGATTAAAAGGTTTTTTAACAAGTTGATGATATTCATAATCCCTGTATAAATCCCCGCTAAAAAACGCTCGATATTGGCCAGAAGACCAGTGGCAGACTGAGTCCAGGAAATCAGTTTTTCCACACCCTGATTATAGTACTCAAGCACCGCAGCCTCTATATTGGAATTGCTGGCAAAAATCTCCTCAATCCATCCAGAAACCACCACTGCATAGGAAGGAATAGAATTTATAATCCCTTTAATGCTCTCCCATACCTGTGGAATAATCATAGAGAACAGCCCCACAATTACAATAGACAGAAAAATCAGACTGCCGACCGTAGCTCCTGTCTTTGCCAGATTGTCTTTACGCTGCTCCTTTATGGAAACCTTCTCTAACAGCTTAAGCAGCCAGCTTCTCAGCCGGTTATATACCGGCGAAAGCAAATATGCAAGAATGGCGCCATAGGTGATAGGGGCAAGAATAATATTCACCTTTCGAACAGCCTGGCAGACCGTCTGCCAGCGCACAAACACCAGAGTCACCAGAATGCAGGATACAATCACCGCTACTGCCGTAACTCCCCAATAAACATACTCACGAAATCTGTGTTCTTTCATGTACTTTACTACATCCTTTGCTATTTTGTTATAGTATTCCCACAATTTGGAGGGTTTAGAAAATATTTCCTTACAAATAAGAGTATCACATTTTCCACAAAATGCAAAGAGTCTCAGGTGAAAAAAGTTTGTTAAAATATCGAATACCTATACAAAAGATAAAGCAGCGCCAAGCGCTGCTTTTCTTTTGTAACCCCAAAATGCCGGTTCTTACTTTTTGACGCCTAGCCAAGCTAGGTGGGTGACCGCACTCTGGCTTCTGCCTTCCACTCAAAAGGAGGCCTGACATCCACCAGAAAATATAGGAATCCCTTATGTCATAATGTAGGTTCAAAAACTGTAAGAGTGTCGAACATTCCAGGAGTTACTTTTTATTTTCTTGGTGTTATTATACAACACAATTCTTTGTTTTTCAATCCCATTTTCACATGAAAATTATGTCAAATTCCTTATCTGGTGGAAGTGATTGCTGGAAATTTTTAGTTGTCAAGGTACTTGGGAAGTTGTCTTGCTTTTACAATGTATGTGCTATTTTTTATTTTATACCCCACCCTGACCGCCAATCTTCATCCTTTTCGAAATGATAGTTCTCCACAGTCTCCTCATCCATCTTATTTCTGTCCAGATAGAAACGATACTGTTTGGGGCTGTCACTGTCTTCATAAAAAGTTTCGCCCTCCAAATCTCTGTTGAAAACCGCATGCACATCCACACTGTTCACCAGATCTATTTCATAATATCCATTCATGTCACAGTAATCCCGATAACACAATGCCGGTGTAAGTATTTTAAGGTCCTTGGAATCTGTATAGTCTATGGTGGTGTCAACGTAATCGACTGCCTCCTGGCCAGAAGTATCATAACGATTCCGATAGTAAACAGAGACCAGATTCACCGTATTTTCATCCAGCTCTTCCAGGGAGATTCCAGCAGCCCTTAAAAGCTCTAAGGTTCTGGTAAAAGAAGGATACACAGGGTAATAACAGCGCTCTCCTAAATTATCATATTTGTAGGAGTCTTGTGCCTGGTGTATCCAGGCGTTTTTATGTTCTTCTGTCATAAACTGGATGGTACCAATCGGAAGCTCCTTTTTTCTGGTCTCGATTGTTAATTCCTCCAGCTCCTTTTGGTAGACATTTAAAAGATGGCCTATTTCATCATGCTTTAATTCAACAGGCTGAATCTTGTTATACTGCTGGAAATTAACACAGGCCGTTTCCGACGCTGTCTGTTTCAGCAGCGGATACTGTCCTCTTTTATATTCTATACTGTCGTGAATGCCATTTCTTATTTCTATTATCTCCTCGTCCATAGGAATGAAATAGGTTCTGACGATTGTCTTCCCATTGTTCATCCGATACCAGATAACACAGCGGTTCCAGTCAGGATAGGTAATCTGCTCCTTATTTCGAAGAATCTTCTCCGCCCATACACCCTTTTTCGCCATCTGAAGCACCGAGTAAGCGTCGGTAATATTCATGTTTTGGGAAATATAGTCTGCCGCGTCTTCATACCCCCAGTAATAGACCTCCTCTTCGACTCCCTTCTTGGCATTGTATTCCCACTCTTTTGTGGGAGAACCGTAGGTAATCCAATTATCCTGATACCCCATGTTAATCGCCACGCTGGACACTTTGGAAGCATTGGGAAGCCAGGCGTCGTATCCATACCAGTCATAATATCCGGCCAGGGATAAAAAAACCGCCGCGGTCATACAGGCCCCCAGATGGATTCTGTGACTGAACAATTTACGAAAATCAAAATGGTAAATAATCTCCATGATGCAGTGAGGCAGGAGCACGCCAAATACCACGCCAAAAAGCATCCAAAATACTCTCCTGCGGATGCCATAGAACAGCATGCCAGACGCCACAGCAATCGGAATCACCAAAAGAATCTTAATAGGCATCTCGGTTTTTGGAAATGCCATAGCCTTTCCAGCAGCCTCAGAAGGCCGAATCCGATACAGGGAATAGGCCAGAATCGCAAGCGCCGCAGTCACAGCCGCCGCTCCCAGCATGGAGCCCCACTTTAAGTTTGTCTCCGAAACCTCAAAAATCGTAAACATATAATCTGAAAAGGGAGAGGAATATCGCAAAAACCGTGAAAAGATTTCTGCCTGAGCCTTGGTCTCATAAAAAGTATGAAACCATATCTCATAATACCCTCTGACCAGACTAGTGACCGCAGGACCATACGCCCAGAAAACTCCGTTTCCTAAAAGAGCGATCACCACATTGCCCGTCATCATCATAGCCACTACTGCAGTTGTATACAACATACTGTAGTACACCATATTCAGCAAATAGTGCTGCAGCGGAATCAGCCCAATATGATTGATTCCCAAATTTGCCCTCAAAGCCAAAGCAACAGAAGGGAGAAGGACAGCGGCATAAATCAGAGCCGGAACCAAAATTCCGTTCAAATAAGAAGCTAAAAACAGTACATGACGTTTTACAGGAATGCTGTGGTAGAAATCCACCTTTTTGCTGTTGTGCAGATAGTGAAAGCCTGAAACGGCCCATACCACACTGGCCACAAGCAATACCGTCACCGCCATTCCGTTTACGCCTAAAAGCTCTAAAATATTATTTATCATACGCCTTCGGGTGGTCACATTCCAGGTAGGCGATTCTTCCATAAACTCACTGCATTTGATCGCCGTAGGGATCAGAATGGTAAATACCAGTCCCAGAATCGTAAGAGCGATTGTCCATACCCGGCGTTTCAAATCTTCCTTCATCAATTTAAAGCACAAGTTTTTTGATGTCATAGCCTGCCACCTCCGTCTCACTGATAAAGATTTCTTCTAAGGAAAGAGGGATAATCTCTGCAAAAATCGGGTGATAGTTTTCCATAATGGACTCCACCTCTTCCCTGCTTCCACGAACTGTCAAAGTACAGAGACTGCCTCTCTCCTCCACCTTCACCTTATCAAACGCCGCCAAATCCTCTACCTTCATCTCTGGCCTAAGCACACATTGAATCTTGTGAATATTCAACTTCATATCATCCAGCTCTCTGGAAAGCAGAATACCTCCTTTATGAAGAAGCCCCACATGGTCGCAGATATCCTCCAGCTCCCGCAGATTGTGAGATGCAATAATCGGGGTCAGATTCCGCTCCTCCATATCCCCTACAAATATGCTTTTTACAGTCTGTCTCATCACAGGGTCTAAACCGTCAAAGGTTTCGTCACAGAACAGATAGTCCGTTCCTGCACAGACTCCGCAGATGACGGAAACCTGCTTTTTCATTCCCTTGGAAAAGGTGTTAATCTTTCTCCTTTTGTCCAGCTCAAACGCCTCCATAAGGTGAGAGAACCTCCCTTTGTCAAACTTAGGATAGACGGTTCTGTAAAAATTCATCATCTCCTCCGGCGTGGCATTGTTAAAAAAGTACTGATCGTCTGAGATATAGAAGAATCTGGATTTTACTAAAACATCCTCAAATACCTCCTTGTCGTCAATGGTGACAGAACCTTCGTCCGGTTTCAAGATCCCACTTAACATTCGAAGAAACGTGCTCTTTCCGGCTCCGTTGGTTCCAATCAGTCCAAATACGCTGCCCTCCTTGATGGTGGCGTTAATATGGTCTACAGCAACAACGTCTCCGAACCGTTTCGTCAGATTTTTCGCTTCTATCATCTGTCATTCCCCTCCTTGTCATAAATCTGATGAATTGCTTCGATGAAGCGCTCCTTCTCCACTCCCACAAGCAGCCCTTCCCTGGCCAGCTCTCTTTGGCGTCTGTAAAGAGCCTCTTTTTTGCTTTGTTTAATGTGGTCATTATCTGCCACAAAATTTCCTTTTCCTTTTACAGAATACGTATAGCCCTGACGCTCCAGCTCTCCATAGGCTCTCTGAATCGTGTTTGGATTAATGGACAGCTCCATTGCCAGGCTTCTCACAGAGGGAAGCTGGCTGTCCTTTTCCAGAACCCCCGTCATCATCAATTCCTGAAAACGCTCCATAATCTGCTCATAGATTGGACGCCGATCCTTATAATCAAGAATAATCATAAAATTCTCCCTTTCTATTCCAATTCGTCTGTTTGCCTAGCTGTGTAAAACCCATAATGCTCTACCTCTTCTTTTGTCATTTTACTTAAATCAATGAGACAGCCTGAGATCTCATTCCCCTCTTTGATACAGGCAGTCACATCTGCCTGGTGATACATCTCTTTCAGGTAATAGCCGCCTCCCATGTTAAAAAATTCTCTGTAGCATAAAGCAGGAGCCAGTTTCTCCAAGTCTTCCTTCTCTTTATAGGTAATGTTCTTTCCATCATAAAGTCTGGTCGTCTCTGCCATCTCGTCATCACTGGCGGTTTGATAGTAATAGATTCTGATTGACGACAAGTCCTGTGCGCTCAGTTTTTTAAGCTCAACGCCGTGGCTGTTCAAAAGCTTGATAGTCTCTGTAAAGGAAGGATAAATAGGATAATAATCACGGCTTGCCAGGTAATCGTCGCGTTCTTGTCGTCTGTTATATTCATATGCCTCCTGAAGCATGGCACTACGGAATTGGATACTTCCAATGGGAAGGGTCTTCTGCCTTTCCTCCATCGTAAGTTTTCGCCATTCTTTCTGATACGTTTCTAAAAGAAGACTTCTCTCTGCCTCATCCGCTTCTACTTTCTGAGGTTTGGAAAAATCTTTCACATACACGCCTACTATCTCCTGAGCTGTCTTTTTTAAAATCGGGTAAGTCCCCTCCTTGTATTCCTGACTGTCATAAATCTGTCTGTACAGCTCCTCTATGCCCTCTTTCTTTGAATACCGGTAGCAGCGCGAAACCTTTTTTCCGTTTGTCATGCAGTATTGAATCGTAAACCATTCTGAGCTGTAATCTATCTTTCCCCGATTCTTTCTGCGCTCCCGCTCCCCTTTTACGCCTTCCTCTGCCAATTTTAGGACTGGAGATACATCGGACAGTTCCATCTGTTCCAGACAATAAGAGGCAGGAGAATCAATGCCCCATTGATAGCGGATTTCTCCGTCATAAACTGACTTTACCTTATTTACCTGCCCATAGCAGACCCAGTCGTCATAAAAATCAAACAAAATCGAGGCACTCTCCACTTTTGAGGGATTGGGAATCCAGGTGTCATACCCATACCAGTCATATTTTCCAGCAAGCATAAGCAGTACAGACGCCGCCCCGCAGGCTGCCAGATGAAGTTTATTGGAAAACAATTTCCGAAAATCAAAGTGATAGATAATCTCTATCAGGCAGTGGGACAAAACGCATCCGCAGACAGTTCCGAAGATCAGCCAGGTCACCGTGCTTCGAAGAATGTAAAAGAACATTCCAAAAGCCACAGATACCGGAATCACAAGCAGCACCTTAATGGGAAGCTGGGTCTTTCGAAAAGCCATGGCCTTTCCCGCAGCTTCTAAAGGACGACGACGATACATCATGCAGCACGCCACAGCCAGCGCTATCGTAATCAGAAACACTTTAAAGAGTCTGAATACGGCAAAGGTCCCTTTTTCAAAGTCTGAGATAAATCCCATATAACTGCTAAACGGAGACGAACAAAACAGCCAGAGAACAAATTGTCGTTCCTTTTCAGCGGACATGAAAAAGGTATGGAACCATTGGCCCAAATATCCAAAAGTAAGGCCGATAAGCCCCGGGCCGTATCCACAGAAAACCCCTGTCCCAAGAAGAGCAATCACCACATTCCCTGTCATCATCATAGCAGTCACAGTCGTCGTATACATAAGACTGTAATATACCATGTGGAATAAATACGCCTTCCATGGATTCATCCCAATAAGATCTGCACCGATTCCCGCCCGATAAGCCAGAAGCACAGAAGGGATCAAAAGGAACAGATAAATCAGTCCTGGAATCACAATCCCGTTTATATAGTTTACCAAGAACAACTGATGCCGTTTTACAGGAATGCTGTGAAAAAAATCTACCTTTTTGCGGTTATGGAGATACTGAAATCCTGAAACTGCCCACAATACGGAAACTGTCAAAAGCACAACGACAGCAAATCCATTGGCTGTCAAAAGGCGGGCAATCTGATTCCTTAAAGACTCCCTGCGATAAAGGCTGATCTCAGGTCCTAAATCCATAAATTCACCGCTTTTAATCGCCACTGGTATCAGAATTGCAAACGCAATCCCCAATATGGTCAGAGCCACCATCCAGCCCCGACGCTTTACATCCTCCTTCATAAGTTTAAAGCACAAGCTTTTTGATGTCATATCCTGCCACCTCCGTTTCACTGATAAAAATCTCTTCCAGAGAAAGTGGGATAATCTCTGCAAAGATTGGATGATAACTTTTTATGGCCGCCTCTACGTCCTCTCTGCTCCCTCGGACTGTGAGAGTCCACAAACTGCCCCGCCGCTCTGTCTTTACCAGGTCAAGACCTGTCATATCCTCCGGCTTTTTGTCAGAAGGAAGAACACACTGAATCTTATGAAGATTCAGCTTCATATCCTCTAAATCCCTGGAAAGTAGGATTCCCCCTTTGTGAAGCAGTCCCACATGATCACAGATGTCCTCCAGCTCCCGAAGGTTATGGGAGGCAATGATAGGAGTTAAATTCCGCTCCTCCATGTCGCCGATAAAAATACTTTTTACCGTCTGCCTCATCACCGGATCCAGACCGTCAAAGGTCTCGTCACAGAAAATGTAATCTGTGCCTGCACAGACTCCGCAGATGACTGACACTTGTTTTTTCATTCCCTTGGAAAAGGTGTTTATCTTCCTCCTTCTGTCCAGTTCAAAGCTTTCCATCAGATGAATGAAGCGCATATGATCAAATTTTGGATACACACACTGATAAAAGTTCTTCATCTCCTCAGGCGTTGCGTTGTTAAAAAAATACTGGTCGTCAGAGATATAGAAAAAGCGGGACTTGATGGAAATATTTTCAAAAATTTCCTTTCCGTCTATGGTCACACATCCTTCCTCCGGCTTTAAAATCCCGCTTAACATCCGAAGGAATGTACTTTTTCCTGCTCCATTGGTTCCAATCAGCCCAAAGACGCTTCCATCTCTGATTGTGGCGTTTACATGATCGACTGCAATGATATCGCCAAACCGTTTTGTCAGGTTTCTGGCCTCAATCATCGTTTTTCACCTCCTTTTGCACGTCTAAATCAGATCCGTTATAACTGTATTAATCTAATTAATACAGTTATAGCACAGTACTTCTCTCCTGTCAATCTTTTTGCACAGAAAAAAAGAGCAAAGGCGTTTTCTGCCAATGCTCTTTTTGCTTCTTCTATTCTTAAACTCTCTCCACAGTCCCTTCCCAGGTGCTGACTGTTTTATGGCGGGAGGACTCGTCATACCAGTGTTTGGTGACGGTCTTTGCACGGGTATAGAACCGAACCCCGTCTTTTCCAAGTACATGAAGGTCTCCAAAGAAGGAATCCTTATTTCCAGAGAATGGGAAGTATGCTGTGGGAACCGGAATACCAACATTGATGCCCACCATACCGCCGTCTGTCAAAAACTCAAACTTACGTGCATAGAAGCCGCTCTGAGTAAAGATTACGGAACCATTTGCGAATGGATTTGCATTCATGATTGCCAGACCCTCGTCAAAATCTTTCACTCTCTTAATCACGGTAACCGGCCCGAAGATTTCCTTGTCTCCAATCTCCATACCTGGTTTTACATGGTCAAAAATAGTCGGTCCGACAAAGAATCCGTTCTCATATCCCGGAACCACCACGTCGCGGCCGTCTAAAACCAGCTCGGCCCCTTCGTCGACGCCCTTCTGAATCCAGCTGCAGATGCTCTTCTTGTGAGAGGCAGATACTACCGGGCCCAGCTTTGTCTCTGGATCATAGGAGCATCCCACCTTCAGCTTCATGGCTTTCTCCTTTAACAGAGCCACAAACTTATCTGCAACACTTTCCTGCACAACGATTACCGGCAGGGCCATGCAGCGCATGCCTGCGCATCCATAGGTGGAGTTGATGATCGCGTTGGTTGCGCTCTCCAGGTCTGCATCCTCCAGAACCAGAGCATGGTTCTTTGCCTCACACTGAGCCTGAACGCGTTTTCCATTGGCAGAAGCAACGGAGTAGATATGCTTGCCTACGCCTGTGGTTCCCACAAAGGTGACAGCCTTTACTCTTGGGTCGGTCAGGAAGATTTCTGCTTCATTCCGACTGCAGGTCACTAAATTTACAACTCCCTTGGGGAAATGAGCTTCTTCGTAGAACAGTTCCAAAATTCTCATAGAAGTAAGAGGAGTCTGGCTTGCCGCCTTTAATACAATGGTGTTTCCGGTGGCGATAGCCAAAGGAACCATCCAGCCCCACGGAATCATGGCCGGGAAGTTAAAGGGAACAATGCCTGCTACTACGCCTAACGGCACTCTGTAGGTAGCAGTGTCAAATCCTGTAGTTACCTGCAAAGAAGCGTCGCCCTGCATCAAACTCGGAATCCCGCAGGCATGTTCTGTAGGCTCAATGGCTTTTAACACATCGCCTCTAGCCTCATCCAGATTTTTTCCAAGCTCTTTAGAACACAGAACTGTCAGTTCCTCTAAATGAGCCAGAAGAACATTTCTCCATGTAAACATCATCTGGGTACGGGCGCTTAAGGACTTCTGAGACCAGGAGGTAAACGCTTCCTGAGCAGAGGCGATGGCCGCCTCAACCTCATCCGCTGTACAGCATGGAACTTCTGCAATCACTTCACCTGTACTGGAATCTGTAACCGGACTCCATTTGTCTGTTTTGGACTCAAGCCATTCCCCATTAATGCAATACTTTTTCCGTTCAATCGCCATTTCACTTTCTCCTTTTCTTTATCGTTGATTTATTGTTGAAATATGATAGTGAAACCATACTATCTTCTTATTTAAAACTGCATGTCATGCATCCAGACGTACCGCTCGTCCTCGCACCTGTCTGTCTGCAGCCAGGGATTTCCCTCCAGATGGCGAATCATCCAGCAGGTATACATCTGAAATCCGGGGGCGACAGCCTGGGGGTGCAGCTCCCCTCCTGGGATAGCAGAGAAACTGTTATCCACGCTCTTAAAGACCTGATCTCCCACAAAACTGGCGCCAAACCCTTCTGGGCGGTCAAATTTAAACAGATACGTCTCCGGCTGGGGATGTCTGTGAGGCAGATACCCAGACCAGTTTCCTCTGTCGTTTAACACCTCTCCCAACACCATGTTGGATTTTGGAGAAATGTCATGATCAAAAATGGTGTTGACTCTCCTCTTTGCCACATTTCCAAATTTCCCTACACTGGAGTACCCCCATGGCGCATCCTCTGGAGCGTAAAGACGACTGTCAAACTCCTGTTCATTCTTCGTACACTGTACCAGAATCTCCGCATCTGCCTGGGCGGTCACTTCCACCTTATGCCCGGTGCACACATGAACGCACCAGGGCCCTTCTGTAAACACGTCTTTTCTGCTGACCGTTTCTGTTTTCCCGTCCCAGGCATAGGTAACCGTTCCAGACAGAAGTAAAACCGCAGTCTCCTCTCCCTCTCTGTAAAAGCTTCTGGTCTCTTTCCCAGCCATGCGGTACACCCGGATATCCATCATCATAGCCTTGTAATCATTGTCATAGGTGGTGAGAATCATCTCCCCCTTATCGTCAAACTTTGGATAGCCAAATACTTTTCCCATATAAGCTCTCCTTTCCTTAATATATTCTGGCTTCGCTTCTGCCCTTCATCACGCCTTCACACGCCGTCCTCACGGACTCCTTCTCAGAAGTAGTGGCAATGCCTACATTCCACCAGGACTCATATCCGTCCGTCATAGTCTTTGGAATTACCTTCAAATCAAAGAGACATGCCTTTGTCTGTTTCTTGGCGTCTTCTAATGCCTCTTCCAGTTCTTTTATGGTCTTGCAGGTATAGGTTTTCAGTCCGTATCCTTCTCCCACCTTGGCATAGTCCACTGGAATTAAATCCTCACATGGCTTTTTACCGTCGGTGTATCGGAACTCTGTAGCCAGGCTTCCGATGCCATGGTTCATCTCCAGGTTGTTGATACATCCGAAACCGCAGTTGTCAAACACCAAAATATTTACTTTCTGTCTTTCCTGCATGATGGTCATGATCTCGCTGTTGAGCATAAGGAAACTGGAATCGCCTACCACACAGTAAACCTCGTTCTCTGGCTCTGCAAATTTCACGCCCAGGGTTGCAGCCACTTCATATCCCATGCAAGAATAGCCGTACTCTGCATGATAGCCGCCTCTCTTGTCTGTGGTCCACATTCTCTGCATACAGCTTGGAAGGGAACCGCCTGCTGTGATAATAGTAGCGTCCTTGTCAATCACTCTGCGAATGGCAGCCAGAGCCGCTGTCTGGGTGATTTTTCCGCCTGTCATCTTCACAAACTCCGGAATGGTTCTCGGGTCTCTTGCTTTAATCAGAGGCTCAAAATCTTCTCCTGTATACTCAATGCTTCCCAGATGGGCCATTTCCTTATCCCATTCGGCCTTGGCCTTTTCTATCTCGTCTGTATAGGAGGAAACGTATCCTTTTTCTCTCAATTTCTCTGCCAGAGCGTTAAGAGTCGCCTTGGCGTCGCCTACTGCCTTTATTGCATCCATCTTATATGCATGGAAGCGACAGTTATTGATGGAGACAAATTTTACCTCTTCTTTTTGGAACAAATGCTTAGAGCTGGTGGTAAAATCGGACATTCTGGAACCGATGGCGATGACCACATCCGCATCCCTGCCGATAATATTGGAAGCGTAAGTTCCCGTGACGCCGATGCCGCCTAAACAATAAGGATGGCTGGATTTGCACGCACTCTTGCCCGCCTGAGTCTCTCCAAAAGGAATCTTAAATTCCTCACAGAATTCCTCCACGGTCTCTCCAGCTTCTGAATATTTCACACCGCCGCCTACAATAATCAAAGGCTTCTTTGCCTCTGTGATAGCCTGAGCAATCTCTTCCAATTCTTCCTCTACAGCCACAGGTCTGGTAATGCGGTGAACCCGCTTCTTAAAGAAATAATCTGGGAAATCAAAAGACTCTCCCTCTACATCCTGACAAAGCCCGATACAGCAGGCGCCTGTCTCCGCCGGATCAGTCAGAACCCGCATCGCATTGATAAGGGCTGTCATAATCATCTCTGGTCTTGTGATTCGGTCCCAATATTTGCACACAGGCTTAAATGCATCGTTGGTGGTTACTGCAAGACTGCTGCTCTGCTCTAACTGCTGAAGCACTGGGTCTGGCTGTCTGGAAGCAAAGGTATCGGCCGGAAATACCAAAAGGGGAAGATTATTCACCGTAGCAGTCGCGCAGGCTGTCACCATATTGGCTGCGCCGGGTCCAATGGAAGAAGCGCAGGCAATGATTTTCTTTCTGTTCGTCTGCTTTGCAAAGGCAATGGCTGTGTGACACATGCCCTGCTCGTTTCTGCCCTGCATTACTTTGAGGCCGCCTGGATTGCTGTCTAGCGCCTCTCCAAGTCCCACTGCGATTCCATGTCCGAAAATGGTGAAAAATCCTTCCACAAACTTCGTCTCCACACCGTCCATGGAAACATACTGATTGTCCAGAAACTTTACAATGGCCTGGGCAGTCGTCATTCTTGTCGTTTTAGTCATGGTTATTTTCCTTTCTCTTATTGATTGGGATGCTAAAAGCCCGGTTTTACACTCTGGCAATCATCTCTCCAAATTTTTCTTTCTCTTCCTTTATAAATGCTCTCACTGCCTCTGGTCCCGGAAGGTCGTCAGAACAGTTATTGCTTCTCACCATCATGGAAGCCTCTGCGGATCCAAACTCCAGACAGTCAATCACTTCCCAGCCCTGATACAAACCGTACAGGAAACCGGAACCGTATCCGTCTCCGCCGCCAAAACCTTTTCTGGCGTCCACTGGGAACGGCTTGATGCTGAACTTCTGTCCGTCGCAGGTATAGGCTGTAGAACCCTCCATGCCGTGCTTAATCACCACAATCTTTGCATTGTATCCCTGCCACAAAGCTGCGCTCTCCTCGTCCGTCATGCCTGGCCGAATCAATTTTTCCGTCAAGTCGAACTCTTCCCTGGAGCCCATAATAATGTCCGCCTCTTTTGCCACAATCGAGTAATAAATAGAAATCTCGTCGCTGTTTTTCCAGTTGTACTCTCTGTAGTCAATATCAAAAATCACCTTGGTCCCGTTTCTCTTCGCCAGCATCACCGCTTTGATCGCCGCCTCTCTGGAAGGGCTTTCCGCCAAAGCTGTACCGGAAATCAAAATGGCCTTTGTGTTTTTAATAAACTCCTCATGGATATCGTCCACATGAAGCTGTAAATCCGCAACGCAGTTCCTGTACATGAGAATATGGCTTTCTTTTGAGGAAAGCATCTCTGTAAAAGTCAGCCCCAGCTTCTCTCCGTTTGTGCATTTCGTGATATTCGAAGTGTCAATGCCCTGGTCGTTAAAATAGTCTACCACATACTCGCCAAACTGGTCGTCAGACACTTTTCCGATAAACCCTGCCTTTAAGCCGTGTCTGGTAACGCCTACTGCAATGTTAGCCGGTGAGCCGCCTACAAACTTCTCAAACATATGTACTTTCTTAAGCGGTTTAAACTCTTCTTTCACCTGGTCATTGTACGCAGGATTAAAGTCAATGGCCACTCTGCCCAACAACACCAGGTCCATGGGCCTTGACTCGTCAAACTCAATATACTTCATCGCTTTCCCCTCCATTTTTATATGGTTTTTGTTTCTTTTTTCGTGTGCGTGCTTTTGTAAGATTTGCGTGCTTTTTCATCTTTATCTTTCTACACATAATAATAGCACGCAATTCTATTGCGTGCAAGCTCTTTTTTTTAATTTTATTTTGTAATAGACAGCTGATCATCTAACACAAAACAGATCCTTCAAAATGGCGGCAGACGAAAAAGAGCTTTACTCTTTGTAAGGAGACCATTATAATATAAGTAGCAGCTTGACAATAATTGTAAAAACATACGCCGAGTTAAAAGAGGAATATCTTTCCTTAAAAGCGATTCTAAATGTCGCAGGCGTAAATATTTCTGATATTGATAAAATAAAAGAATAGGGACGATTCTTTGCCGTATAGTCCCAGACAAAGTTTGCAAAAAAGGAGAACACCCACTATGTCTAAAAACACTCATACCCTTATTAAAAATCCCGGCGGTCCTCAGCTTGGCACTGTGGACGCCCCCATCTTGGAAGTAGACGGACTCTATTTTAAAGATCTGGCCAGAATCGGTAAACTGCTTCCCTATGAAGACTGGCGATTAGACGACGACGCCCGCGCCAAAGACCTGGCAGGCCGCCTCTCCATTGAGGATATCGCAGGACTGATGCTCTACTCTCCCCATCAGATGGTGCCCAACATGCCCGGCGGCCCTTTCCAGGCCTCCTATGATGGGAAACCGTTTCCAGAAAGCGGCAAGGAAAAATGGGCCCTCACAGACCAGCAAAAGCAACTTTTAAGCAGGGACCACGTCCGCCACGTGCTGGTCATGCATCTGGAGTCTGGAGAAATCGCCGCCCGATGGAGCAATGAACTGCAGCATTTGGCGGAAAGCCTGCCCTGGGGTATTCCGGTAAATATTTCCAGCGATCCCCGCCATGGGGCCAGCAAAGCCAATGCGGAATTTAAAAGCGGAGCAGACGACGTGTCCAAATGGCCTGAGAGTATGGGGATAGCGGCCGCTTTCTCCCCTGAACTTTGTCGGGAATTTGCAGAGGCTGTCTCCACAGAATACAGGGCTCTGGGGATCACCACCGCCCTGTCCCCGCAAATTGACTTAGGAACGGAACCTCGTTGGATGCGGTTCGAGGACACCTTCGGCCCGCATCCTGATATGGTCACAGAATTAGGCAGACAGTACTGTGACGGTTTACAGACCACCAAAGGGGAGGCTGACGGCTGGGGCAAAAACAGCGTCTGCGCTATGGCAAAGCACTGGCCGGGCGGCGGTCCCTGCGAAGGCGGACGGGACGCTCACTATCCCTTTGGCAAATTCGCCGTCTATCCGGGCAATCACGCCAAAGACCATGAAAAGCCATTTACGAAAGGGGCCCTGAAACTGAACGGGCCTACGGGCTGCGTCTCCGCCATCATGCCATACTACACCGTGTCCTGGGGACTTGATAAAGTCAATGGAAAGAATGTGGGCAATTCCTACAGCCATTATCTGATTCATGACCTGCTTCGCGGCAAATACCAGTACGACGGCATTGTCTGTACAGACTGGGGCATTACCCAAGACCCTCTGCCAGAAATTGATTCTTTCAGCAGCCGCTGCTACGGTGTGGAGGATTT
This sequence comes from uncultured Hungatella sp., assembly GCA_910579515.1. GTDB lineage: Bacteria > Bacillota > Clostridia > Lachnospirales > Lachnospiraceae > UBA3402. Next base: position 18,546 of record CAJTUV010000001.1, on the reverse strand, counting down.
AACCGTGGCCCAACGTCATCTCCTTGCCATTGAAAACGGCGTGGATCAGTTTGGCGGAAATTCAGAGATAACGCCTATCCTCCATGCATACAAACTGGGATGTGAAAAGTACGGAGAAGCCGTTATGCGAGAGCGAATGGAGCTCTCTGCTGTCCGTCTTCTAAAAAATATGTTCCGCTGTGGTCTGTTTGAGAACCCTTACCTAAACCCAGAAGAGAGCGTTCTTGTTATCGGGAGCCAGAAGCTGTGTCAGGCAGGCTACAAAGCCCAGCTTCGCTCTGTGGTTATGGTAAAGAATCAGGACGTTCTGCCTGTAAAGAAGCAAAAGAAGGTTTATATCCCTGACCGCACTATCAAGGCACGAAAAAGCTTTTTCCGCACTCCTATGCCCGAACAACATATCACTCCTGTGGCAAGAGAATTGGTAAACCGGTATTTTAATCAGACAGACTCTCCAGAAGAGGCGGATTTTGCTCTGGTATTTATCGAGAGCCCTCTGTCCGACGGCTATTCTTCAGAAGACCGCAGACAAGGCGGCAACGGCTATGTTCCTATCTCTCTTCAGTATCGGCCTTATAAGGCTGTTGCTGCCAGGAACGAGAGCATTGCAGGCGGAGATTTCCGGGAAGATTTCAAAAACCGCAGCTATAAAGGAAAAATCGGAACAGCTGCCAATGAAGCTGACCTGGATCTGGTGCTGGACGCCAAAGCCGCTATGGGCGACAAACCGGTGGTGGTGTGCCTTCGGATGCACAATCCCACCATTGTATCTGAACTGGAAGGCGCGGCCGATGCCATTTTGATTGATTTCGGCGTTCAGGCCCAGGCCATTCTTGATATTGTCAGCGGAGTAGCAGAACCTTCCGCCTTGCTTCCGGTTCCAATGCCTGCCAACATGGAAACCGTGGAAAAGCATTGTGAAGATTCCCCCTTTGACATAGAACCCTATGTGGACACATGCGGACACGCCTATGACTTTGCCTTTGGAATGAACTGGTACGGTGTGATTGATGACGAACGGGTACGGCGGTATGAAAATGCGTAAGCGTCTGAAACCCAGACACTTTTTTATAGGAGCCTTTCTGGTTTTCACCCTCTTTTTTTGCAGCATTTACCTGATTTATACTGGACTTTTCATCCCTAATAAGCTCTTTCTGCCCAGAGACGCCATCATCGGCTGCGACGTCTCTCACTATCAGGGAGAGATTCAGTGGGAGGTATTATCCGCTCAGAAAATTTCCTTTGCTTTCATAAAAGCTACAGAAGGAAGCAGCCATATAGATTCCAAATTTGAGGAAAACTGGAACCTGGCTTCTGAGACCAATTTGTATCTGGGTGCATACCACTTTTTCAGTTTTGAAAGTCCCGGAAGTACTCAGGCTGAACATTTCTGTGAACAGGTAGGGAAACGAGAATCTATGATGCTTCCAGTGGTGGACATTGAGTTTTATGGAAGTTTCCATGAGAAAAATACAGACCCCATAGAAATTCGAAAACAGTTAGACGCTTTCATTCAGGTGATTGAAAAAAACTATGGAACAAAACCAATCATCTATACCACCAAGGAGGGATACCGCCATTTTATCAAAGGCTATTATCTGGACTGTCCCTTATGGATCCGCAGTATTCTGACCTATCCTTCCCTTGACAGGACCTGGACATTCTGGCAGTATACAAGCAGAGAACAGTTAAAAGGGTATGAGGGAGAAGAAACTTATATTGATATGAATGTATTTCATGGAGATGAAGAAGATTTTAAAGAGCTTTTCATACAAATCCCATAGAAAGACAGGAGGAAGTTTTTATGGATTTTTCGTATTTTTCTGACAAAATCACAATAAACGATCAGACTAAAACTCTGGCAGAGGTCGATTTTCCCGAGCTAGAGCCAGGTCTTGTGGATATCAATCACACCTTTGTAGATGATTCCCTCAGAGGCCAGGGCGTAGCTGGAAAGCTGATGGAAGCAGCCGCAGACCACCTTCGCTCTGAGGGAAAAAAGGCAGTTCTCTCCTGCTCTTATGCTGTCAAATGGTTTGAAAAACATCCCGAATATCAGGATATCCTAAAATAAAAAAGCGCAGAAAACATCTCGTCAGACCTGTTTTCTGCGTTTTTTACGCCCTTATATTCTAAGCGGACCTATCTCAATCTCTTCCCGCACAAGCGCTTCTCGGATTCTCTCCACAAAGGCCAGAGCCTTTACCCCGTCTCCATGAACACAGACAGAATCCGCCTTGATGGGAATATCCCTGCCAGTAACTGCAGTCACCTTCTGCTCCTTCACCATCCGCACTACCCGCTGGATAGCCTCCTCCTCATCGGTTATCATGGCTCCTTCTTTCCCTCTGTCTACCAGTGTTCCGTCCTCTTCATATCCGCGGTCCGCGAATACCTCAAGAGCCACCAAAAGTCCCATGTCGGCAGCCGCCCTAGCCAGTTCTCCCCCTGACAGAGCCAGGATAATAAGACTGGAGTCAAACTCTTTTACTGCCTCGCAAATAGCCTTTGACAGCTGATAGTCTTTAGCCGCCATATTGTAGAGCGCGCCGTGAGGCTTCACATGCTGCATCTCCATTTTCTGAGCCCTTAAAAACCCAGAAAGGGCTCCGAGCTGATACAAAACATATGCCTTTGCTTCCTCTGGAGTCACCTTCATAGCTCTCCTTCCAAACCCCATTAAATCAGGAAAACCAGGATGAGCTCCGACTTGAATTTTGGCAGCCTTGGCCCGAGCAATGGTTTTTGACATCACCACAGGATCTGAGGCATGATATCCGCAGGCCACATTAGCCGAAGTGATCAGCGGAATGATTTTATCATCCATTCCCAAAGTGTATCTGCCAAAGCTTTCTCCTAAATCACTGTTTAAATCTACACGATACATTTCATTGTCCTCTCTTTGCTTCCTCTATTACCGCATCATCCTCTCAATAAGCCCAGTATCCGCCCGTCCCTCGCAGAACAGAGGATGGCGCATAAGCTGAAATTGAAAATCCAGATTCGTCTTTACTCCCATGATTAACATCTCCTCCAGAGCAGAGCGCATCTTTCGGATGGCCGCTTCCCTGGTTGGAGCGTGGACAATGACCTTGGCAATCATGGAGTCGTACTCCGAAGGAATCCGATACCCTGTGTAGATAGCCGTATCCACTCTGACTCCATTTCCTCCCGGAAGATGCATATGTTCAATCACTCCGGGACTTGGCATAAAGTTCATCTCAGGAATCTCTGCATTAATTCTGCATTCAATGGCGTGCCCACGAGACATAACGTCTTCCTGAGTAAAGCTTAAAGGCTCTCCCATAGCCACCCGAATCTGTTCCACGATCAGGTCTGTCCCTGTTACCATCTCGGTGACCCCATGCTCCACCTGAATCCTTGTGTTCATCTCCATAAAGTAAAAATTTCCATGAGCATCCACAATAAATTCAATGGTTCCTGCATTGGTGTAGCCTACTGTCTTGGCCGCCAAGATTGCACACCGGCTCATTTCCTTTCTCGTTTCACCTAAAATCGCCGGGGAAGGGGATTCCTCGATTAACTTTTGATGGTTTCTCTGCACAGAACAGTCCCGATCTCCCAAAGACACAATCTGTCCATGAGAATCTGCCATAATCTGTATCTCCACATGGCGGGGGGTTTCTACATACCGTTCTATATACATGGTGTCGTCGCCAAAAGCATTGGCAGACTCCCTCTGAGCCAGATTAAACTGATCCTCAAACTCTTCCTCTGACTTGGCTATTCGCATCCCCTTTCCGCCGCCGCCAGAAGAGGCCTTTATCATGACCGGATAACCAATCTCACCGGCAGCTTTTACTCCCTCTAAAGCGTCAAAAACCGGCTCCTTTGTTCCGGGCACCACCGGAATCCCTGCCTCCATCATGGTCCTTCTGGCCTGAGACTTATTTCCCATTCGGTCAATCACATCCGCCTCTGGCCCAATAAAGACAATCCCGTTTTCCTGGCATTTCCGGACAAAGGCACTGTTTTCTGAGAGAAACCCAAAGCCTGGGTGAATCGCATCCGCCTCCACATTCAGAGCTGCGGAAATGATTCGGTCCATATTCAGATAACTGTTTTTGGCCGGTCCCTCTCCTATGCAGATCCTCTGGTCCGCCAACTGGACATGGAGACTGTCTGCATCCTCTTTTGAGTAAATCGCCACGCTTCGGATTCCCATGTTTCGGCAGGCCCTGATAATGCGGACCGCAATCTCTCCTCGGTTGGCAATCAAAATTTTGTGAAACACCATGGTCTCCCTCCTTTACAGGCGCTTTACACGGAATAGCGGCTGGCCATACTCAACCTTCTGCTCATTGCTGACCAGGACCGCCTCGATCTCACAGTCCCACTCGCACTGAATCTCGTTCATCAGCTTCATAGCCTCCAGAATACACACCGTCTGTCCGCTTTTTACCTTGTCTCCCACCTTCACATAGGCCGGAACATCCGGCGCTGAGGCAGAGTAAAAGGTTCCCACAATGGGAGAAGTGATAAACAGCTTTTCCTCTTCCTCCGTCTCGCCTAAAGAAGAGCCTTTTGCCTCTGACAAATCTCCAAAAGCCGAAGAATAGGGAACCCCGGCCGTAACAACCGGCGGATGGTCCAGTTTGCTCATAGTGATTTTAAAATCCCCTTCTTTATAGGTAAATTGTTTCAGAGATGAATTCTCAATGATTTTTACCAAGCCCTCAATCTTCTCCAAATCCATTTCTATCTCTCCTTTCTCTATTCCTCACAGCCCTAATCACTCTCGAAAAGCCTGGACAGACGCTTTGCCACCAGACGGCATTCCAGCACCTCTTTACATGGCTGATGAATCTTCTTCCTCATTTTATCTAATTCCCTGATTTCCTCCAGATAAAGCCTTTGGGCTTCCTCAACCGATATAGCCTGAAAACGGATTTTGTGATCCGTTTTTCTCTGTACCAATTTGGGAATATCCACAGACGCCACGGTTGCAATTTTTGCATATCCCCCTGTAGTCTGCCTGTCTGCCAGAAGAATAATAGGCTTTCCATGGGAAGGCACCTGAATAGAACCAAAGGCGATTCCGTCAGAAATAATATCCGAAGTCTCCTTAGAAGCGATAAACGGTCCGTCCAGACGACATCCCATCCGGTCAAAATCACTGGTTACCACATACTCATTGTTTAAAAAAGTCTCGATTCCCTTTTTGCTGAAACGGTCCTCCTCTGGTCCCATCACTACCCGCAGCGTGGCTTCCTCCTGGTCAAACTCATCCAAATCCAGGGTTCTGGACAGGAAAAACGGAAGATACTGTCTCTTGATTCGAAAATTAATGTAATCTCCTGCCTCCAGTTTTCTCCCCTTAAATCCGCCTAAGCGGCTTTTTAAATTGGTACACCGACTTCCCATAACCACCGGAATCCCCAGATAACCGGAAAATGCCACATACCCCCGGCTCCCTGTCCTGGCGCTTCCAAATTTCAGAATATCCCCTTTTTTCATATAAATAGCCGTGTACATTGGCGCCGGCTCTCCGTTAATGGTGGGTTGAAAATCACCCCCAGTGATAGCGATAAGCGAGGTGGCAGTAAATTCCAGGGTTGGCCCGATGAGAGTAAATTCCAAAACCGCTTCATTCTCTGGATTATCCAATAAAAGGTTGGCGATTTTAAAGGAGCGGACGTCCATAACCCCGGCCACGCCAAATCCCTGACTCTGGTATCCGGTACGTCCCAAATCCTGTACTGTTGTCAGCATTCCGCCTTTTAATATGCGAATTCCCATGCTACACCTCTCCTTCATGGATGATACACTGATATTCCTTACGTTCCACTAATTCCTTTAACCGTCTGTACTCCTGCTCGTCAATGGGAATGAAACGGATATAATCTCCTGCTTCCACCAAAATGGGAGTTTCCCTGTCAGGATCGTAGGTTTTCACAGGCGTCATGCCCATTAACTGCCACCCGCCTGGGGAGTCCAGAGGATAGATTCCTGTCTGGGAACCGCCGATTCCCACGCTTCCCGCATTGATTTTCAGCCTGGGATTGGCAAGCCTGGGAGTATGAATCCGCTCGTCCAGCCCTCCTAAGTAACAAAACCCGGGGAGAAATCCCAGCATATAGATCAAATAATCTCTGGAAGAATGAATCTGAATCACTTCCTCTTGTGTCAGTCCCGCGTGACTGGCAATATTGTCTATATCCGGCCCATACTCTCCGCCATAACATACCGGAATCTCAAAAATTTTCTTTCTTCCCGTCCCTGCCTTCACCTCCATTTTCACCAACTCCTGAATCCGCTTTCTCATTTTTTCAAAAGAGACAATGCGGGGATCATAGTTGATTAAAAGGGTGGAGAAGGCCGGAATCATATCCACCACACCCTCAATCTGCTGAGCGTGTATTAACTGCACTGTGGTAGTGATTTTTCGGTTGATCTCCTCATTGATTTCCCTGCCGAACTCAATCAGAATCGAGGAATCTCCCGCAGCCACAATCTTTATTTTCTGCATGGTCATCTCTCCTATTTTTCTTTCTTTGATTCGATTTGGCGCCGCAAGTCAGAGAAAAAGGGCGCCGAAACACCCTTTTTCATTCACACTCTACAGTAGCTTTCCAAGCTGGCTTACAAATGTTGTGACTCCCAGATAAGCGGACAAAGCCACCACGATAGCCCCCAGGACCAAAAGGATTGTGGGATGGCTGTAATCCTCTCCCATAATGGATTTCTTCTTGGAAGCAATCAAACAGATTCCAAGGGTAACAGGAAGAATCAGTCCGTTAAACGCTCCCGCCAGAACCAAAAGTACCGCCGGATTTCCCAAAACCAGCATAATTACAGTGGATACTGCGATAAAACCGATAATCACCTGATTCTCATGCTCTGCAATCCCCTTGTGAAAGGTCTTTAAAAACGAAACAGACGTATAGGCTGCACCGATGATGGAGGTGAGGGCCGCGCACAATAAAACCAGACCAGCAAATCGGTATCCAATTTCTCCGGCTCCCTGCTTAAAAGCATCTGCCGCCGGATTTCCACTGTCTAAAGTCACGCCCTTCACCACAACGCCCAAGATAGCCAGGAACAAGAAAATACGAACCAACGTAGCGATTCCAATCCCCGTAACAGAGCTCTTTGTAATCTCTTTTACTTTATCTTTGCCTGTGATTCCTGCATCAATGAGACGATGCGCGCCGGAAAAGGTAATGTAGCCGCCTACAGTACCGCCTAACAGAGTCAAAATAGCCAGAACCAGATTATTGACGCCAGCCGAAGGCACGAAGGTGTTTTTTATCGCATCACCAACAGGAGGCTTTACCACCAGAATCACCACAAAAATTACGACAATCATGATTCCGCCCAGAACCTTTGTCAAAACGTCCATGGCTGCCTTTGCATTTTTTAACAGGAAAATAAGAATTGCCAAAGCCCCTGCAACCACATATCCAGCCTTGGTTGGGAGTCCCAACAGCGTGTTCAGTCCCAAAGCACCGCCGCCTACATTCCCAATGTTAAAGACCAGGCCGCCCAGAACAATCATAAAGGAAACAAAATATCCCAGCCCCGGAAGGAGCTTATTAGCCACGTCCTGTCCCCGAAGCCCTGTAACGCAGAGCACACGCCAAATATTCATCTGAGCAATGGCCGCTAGGATAATCGATATCAGAATCACAAATCCAAAGCTGGCCTGATATTGACTGGTAAAAGAAGCTGTCTGAGTCAAAAATCCTGGTCCAATCGCCGATGTAGCCATCAAAAATGCTGCCCCTAACAGAGCACCGCCGCCTTTTTTCTTCTCACTCATACGCAAAATCCTCCTTTTTCTTCCCAAATCCCAAATCATGCCCACTCTATTCCTATGTAGAGGGAAAAATAAAAATGCACACAAAAACGGCAATCACACGTCATTGTATGCATTATTCTTGGCAGATTTGAAATTTCTATTAGTATAGCGGAAATATAAGAAAATGTCAACCACTTTTTTTCTTTATCACGTTAACGCGGCGCTCTCGCTATCGTTTACTGATTCATTGGGCTCTGTCTGTAAATGGCTTCCATCTCCTACATAAACAGAAATATGCTGGTCGTCAGAAGAAGATACAGAATCATCCCCGCATTTATAAACACAGCCAAAAACCATTTTTTCTTTGAAGTCTTTGGCGGACCGCTGTAGAGGAGAATTTCTTTCCGGTAATAGATCAGCAGAAAAACGGCTAATCCCATCAGAACAAAGATTACCATCAACTCTGTAATGGCCACCAAAATCCCAATCGCCTCGGACCTGGTTATGATATCAACGAGATAAAGGGTCACAAAACTTCCGCAAAAATTAATCAGCATGTGAAGGCCTATGGTATAAATCACCTTACCAGTTCTTAGATATACATGAGCAAAGATCACTCCTAATGCAAAGGCGTAAAAAAACTGGTAAAAGTTTCCATGAGCCAGGCCGAAGATCAGGCCAGACATAAAAAGAGAGGTAATCTGTCCATAACCGGCTATGCGGTCCAGGAGCATTTTTCGGAATATCAGTTCCTCTATAATCGGTGCTGCAATAACCACCACAATGAGAATCAGCCATGGGTCCATAGAATCAAGAAGAAGATCCAGGTCATTGTAAATCGGTGTTCCTAACACTTTCCCCACAAACCACATAAGAATCTGGCCAATGAAATTTCCGATATAGGTGATCCCCATACAGACAACAAAGGTGCCCAGATAGCGCCCTACCGTCATAGGTTCTTTCCAGATCTGCCTGGCCTTTGGCATGTTCCTTAAAATCAGGTAAAAAAGCAGAAATGCCAGGGGATACATGGATAAAGTGACAGTCATCATCCATAAATTCCACTCCAGCCTGCCCTGAGGCTCTTCAATCAAGAGCACAGCCGCCAGCTGGCTTAAGGTGGAAACCACTACATATACCACATACGCCAATCCCAAACGGCTAAAGCACCTTCTCATAGGGCGCGTATCATATTCCGTTGGCTGCTCCTGCCCAGGCCCATCTATGACTTGCCCTGTCAGAAAAGGCCGGTTTTGTTCATATTCCATCATCTTGTGCTCCTTATTAAAAACCCTGCATCCCAAGATTTCTCTTTTGATGCAGGGTTCACAACTATTATGCGTCTGCGCCTTCCAGCTTAGAGGCTCTCGCCTCCACTTCTTTTTTCTGCACATCGCCCGGAGCCTGCTCATAGCGGCTGAACTCATACTCGTACAAACCAATTCCACCAGTCATGGAGCGTAGATCTGTATTATAGCCAAACAGTTCGGACATCGGAATATCTGCCTCAATGATCTGTTTGCCATGATGATCCGAATTCATGCCAAGAACACGGCCTCTTCTACGGTTTAAATCTCCCATAATATCGCCAGTAAACTTATCCGGAACTGTAACCTTCAAAGAAGCGATAGGCTCCAAAAGAACTGGATTTGCTTCCATAAATGCCTTCTTAAACGCCAAGGTGGCAGCCATCTTAAACGCCAGCTCAGAAGAGTCAACCGGGTGGTAGGAACCGTCTAACAAAGTCGCCTTAATGCCCACTACTGGGTATGCGGCAAGAGGTCCCTTCAATACACATTCCTGAATTCCCTTTTCTACGGCTGGGAAATAGTTTCTCGGAACTGCTCCGCCGAATACCTGCTCTTCAAAGGTGTATGCTGTCTCCAAATCTCCTAATGGCTCAAAGGACATCTTCACGTCGCCGTACTGACCATGTCCGCCGCTCTGTTTCTTATATTTGCCCTGAGCCTCCACTTTCTTGCGGATAGTCTCGCGGAAGGCAAATTTAGGTTTACTCAGCTCAATCTCTACTTTATAACGGTTTAACAGCTTACTTACCACGACCTCAAGCTGCTGGTCGCCGATTCCATAAAGTAAGGTCTGTCTGTTCTCCTTGTCGCTGACTGCCTTTAATGTCAAATCCTCTTCCATCAGCTTTGCCAGTGCGCTGGCAACCTTGTCGTCATCGCCTTTCGTTTTGGTGGTGTAGCGCATATAGGTGTATGGTACGGAGGTTTTTGGTTTGTGGTATACAATCGGAGCAGTGCGCAGCGCCAGAGTATCTCCTGTCTGGGTCACAGTCAATTTTGCAACAGCTCCAATATCTCCAGAGTGAAGCTCTTTTAACTCAATCTGCTCTTTTCCTCTTAAGGTGTAAACCTTTCCAATTCTCTCTTCTGTGTCTTTGTTTACATTGTAGGAGGAGGAATCCGCCTTCAGCACGCCTGTACAAACCTTAAACAGAGAGTACTTGCCGATAAATGGATCAACGATGGTCTTAAACACCTTCACAGACACCGATACTTCGTCGTTGTACTTAGCCACAAAGCGCTCCCCTGTGGATACATCCACACCGATGCACTCATATCTGTCAGGTGCAGGGAAGTAACGATCAACCGCCTGCAAAAGCATCTTCGCGCCCTGACCGTTAATGCCGGAGCCTAACATCACCGGCACAATGTTTCCTTCTATTACATGTTCCCGAAGCGCAGAGGAAATCTCTTCATAGGTAAATTCTTCCCCAGAGAAATAGCGCTCCATGTATTCCTCACTGGTCTCTGCAACAGCCTCCATAAGAGCCTCGCGGCAGATACCTAAGTTCTTTTGGGAATACTCAGGAATCTCACATTCTTCGTAATCGCTTAATGTGGTAAATCTTCTGCCCTTCATCTTCACCACATTGACAAAACCTACAAATTTTTCATTCTCACGAATCGGAAGATGGAAAGGCGCGATCTTCCGCCCAAATCTGGTCTCCAGCTTCAGCACCAGTTCCCGGTAGCTTGCATGGTCGTCATCCATATTCGTCACAAAAATGATTCTTGGGAGGTTATACTGCTCACAGAGCTCCCAGGCTTTCTCTGTTCCCACTTCAATGCCTGCCTTACAGTTTACAACAATCACTGCAGCGTCTGCCACACTGATGGCTTCCTCAACCTCTCCCACAAAATCAAAATAGCCAGGAGTATCTAAGAAATTGATCTTAATTGGCCCGTCTTCTCCCTTGTATTCAAGAGGTACCAGGGAGGTGGAGATGGAAAACTGCCTCTTGGTCTCTTCCTTATCGTAATCGCTGATGGTGGATCCGTCCACAACTGTGCCCATTCTCTTGGTGACTCCAGTCATCAGGGCCATTGCTTCCACCAAGGTCGTCTTGCCTGCGCCGCCATGGCCTAGCAATACGACGTTACGGATTTGTTTTGTTCCATAAACGTTCATAAACATCCCTCCTGTACATAAATTAGCCTATGAAGATATTCTACTAAAAAAATCTGAAAATTACAAGCAATTTGTGAGATTTACCTATTGTTTTTGCCAACACTGTTACAGGTTCCCTGGGAAGTTTTTCTAAACAAAAAATTCTACTGGCTTATACTTTTCAAAATCCCGCACATAGGAGGACTCATAAAATTCTCGAAAAATATCCATACACTCCGCTTCAGAGCAGGTCTTCTCCACAAGCCTTGTGTAGTCGTCCTCTTCCACTCCCAGCTGAACCGTGATACCCTCCTGAAACTGACATGCCTGAACATACCGGATATTGTGGTGGATTTCTGCTAAAGTCAAGGTCACAAACTCATCCTCATCTGTAAACATATCCCAAAGGCAGTCCTCTACCTCCTGCCAGGAGTCCACCCTCCTTTCTCCAGACTGGGTACCAATCTTTCTTGGAAAAAAACACGTTTCCTTCCCAAATCTTACGTCTGTCGTGGTTTTCGTACTTTTGTTTTGGCTCATGAATATTCCTCCCTTAAAGTTTTAATACCCGTACTGGGAAAACAACTGCCTATAAAGCGGTTTTTTATACGCTCACATCTATATTCTCTTTAGTCTCTGCCACTGCTTCCACAGCTTCTCCAGACTTGTCATAAGTTACATTTTGTGAGAGCTCTGCAGGCACCGAAGATGATGTGTCTGCCATCTCCACCTGATGTTTGCCTTCTTCGCTGATTTCTGCCACATCGAAACTGGCTTCTTTCTGTTTCCCTTCCCCTTCCTTAATTCTATTTTCCTGTTCTTCCCGCTCTGCCTTTCTGGCCTTGATCAGTTCTTCTTGACGCAGCTCTTCCTGCTCCTTCGCTTCTTTGGCCTCCAGCTTCATCCCCTCGTCAGTTTTCTCACTGTATTGTTCTGCCTGATCTGCCATTTCAGACGCATAGCTCAAAGCCCGTTTCAGCTTCTCTGTATCCCCTTTCCGTTCAGCCTCTTTCGCCACGCTCATAGGCGTCGATATTAATTGGATACTGGTATTGGCCCCTGCCAGGCCTTCCATTGTCTTTATGTTCATATAGAATCCTCCTCTCATTAGACAGTAGTTTCGAAGCTACTTGCCTTCTGTCTATTACTTCGACACTTCTAAATGGAATTTAATTCAAATGACATAAAAAAGCTTTTTTAAGACATGAACGGCTATTTTCACGTCTTAAGCATATAGAGAAGGCAGGGAGTTCTCATCCTTCCTCAAATATTAAAATCTTTTCCGAAATGCTCTTCCACGATTCTATCCAGCTGCGCTGCTATCTCAGAAAACTTCCTGTTCAGATTCAACGTTTATACCCCAATCCGATCCGCGCTCATCTGATAGGTATCATCGGGCTGGATCTCCTCGTCTGTTCCCGCATAGAGAAGCATTCCTGAAACCCTGTGCATGTCCTCAGGGAACCGGCTCTTGAACTCTTCCAGCTTACTCCACGCCTGCTCGTATCAGTTGATATAGAGTAGCAGTTATTCAATTTTGGCAACAATCCGCTTTTGTTCGGCAAGAGGCGGGAAGGGAAATACCAATACGTTAATTGGTTTTGGCGAGAGACCTTAAAGTCCATAATCTGAGCATCCAGTTTGTCTTGAGGGACATCATAGTTCAGGTTCGACATCATTACAATAAACTGATATCTGTCCTGAATTATAGAACCATCTAGCTGTCCAACTTTTACACCTATTCTCCATATCTCTGGTTTCTTTCATGGAAGCATCAAAAGCCTGCACTTAAGCAATACTCGTATCTGCATTAGCAATTACCTTTTCTTTATTAATTGTACCTGGTGTCAAATGAGCCCACGAATTACGGACTTCCTGCATTTTTCTGATATTCACAACCAGTTCCTGCCACCAATTATCTCCTTTTTCTATAGCATATCTACAATGTCAATCTCAAACTTGTATCTATGATATTCGACTCTCTCATCATCCATATCTGCCAAAACAAGGAAATAATCTTCATTTCTGCTGTATTTTCCACTCTTGAGTGTAAACTTCTCATTTATCACACGTTTTCTTGCATCTATGTCTCTTACATTTGCTATGAGTGGTACATCGTAAGAAATCTTGTTCCCCCTCTCATTCACAAAGAACGCCACTAATCGTCTTGGCTTTCTGGCATCTGATACTGGTTCCATCTGCATAAAATCTAAGCGAACCTCAATACTTGTTATCTTGCTTGTAAATGAGGATAATTCCACATTTACCATCCCAGTATCCTGCTTTCCGGTAAATGTCTTAACTTTGATTACAGGCACTATCATCTCCTGTAGCGAAGATCCACCATGTACATAGTTCTGTCCACCACCTTTGGCTTTAATTATATCTGCACCAATCGGTGTTGTAACATACACTTTGTTCAGTCGGCTTAAATATGTTAATGCTCTGCTGATAACTGCCTCATTCTGTACACGATCAATAGAAAGCAAGTATCTCTTATTAACAACAGAAATCTGTGCCTTATCCATAGAGATTTTATCTGATTCCTGCAATTTATCTCTCTTGTAAATAAAACCGTGGTCTGCAGTAATCAAATATCTTGTAGCAGAAACATATCCGGTAATTCTACGAATCAATGCCTGAATTTCTTCAATCGCTTCCTGACACGCATGAAACACTTCATTTTCGGATCTGCTGCTTTCTCCTCTATCATCAATCTGATTCTGATAGATATATACCACATCCTTATCCTGCAGCATCTGACGGATTTCTTCTCTCTTTGCATTCATAACCTTATCAAAATCATAACAAGCCGAACGGGGTACCTCTGTCTGCAAAATTTTCTGTCTCTCGGCCATACTGTTACCACAATGTATTCCATCAACTGTGATATCAAGATTTTCATCAACCACAATTTCCTTATGTGGCAATAACGCTGCCATACCTAATGTTGTCTCAGACGGCAGTACGCTTAACATATGACTAATCTTCGCATCGCACTTTTCATCCATATCGAGGTTGTCCAGCAGCTCCCTGGCACACTCATATCTCATACCATCGGAAATAATTACAATAACCTTGCCATCTCTGCCATCTTCTCTCCTAAATGGCTTTACATATGTTTCATAGAAGTCTTCCTGTCTCATATCCGGGTAGGTATTGTATAATTCATCCGTCAAAGTCTGATTCCACTTGCATGCAAAATCTGTCAGATATTTATTGGTATAGATATTCTCAACCAGTTCCTTAATCTTCTCTACGTTCTCACCCATACCAATCTTATCCATGAAATAGTAGAACTTGCGGTAATAGGTATCAATCATATAGGTACGCTCTACATAGTCCTCAACCATATCTTTTAGCTGTGGATAGTACGAATGTAAAGAAACCTCTTTAATTAAGTTAAACGCATTGCAAAGCATCAAATAGATGATTCTATACTTATCTGCATAGTGGTAACATAATTTAGTACGCGCTTTACAAATCTCTGGAATGGTCATTCCTGTAATCTTCTCATCGAGCATATTATCTTCAATCTTCGAAATAATCCAATCAATAATATTCTCATCAAACAGTTCAAACGAATCACAGGCAACAATATTTTCTAACGGAATGTTCTTCATAAGTTTTCTGGCATTCAATTCATGAGCAATCACATCTGCGATATCATCATATACTGCCTTTGATGCAGCATGATTCATGAGGTTCTTGACAAATACGACGTCATCATTCTTTTTTTCGGACAGAAAAGTTTTCCATTCTTTTGGAATGTTGCCATCTGTCAAATTATCTGTATATGTCACAACCATTGTAACCATAAACTTCAAAACAGTCGGAGTCGTATCTCTATAACCATACTGCTTCTCACAGAACTGCCAAAATGTCCTATCAATCTTATTAACAGCAAACTTTTTCAGTATTACATTGTCATCAGTTCCATTAAGAACAACCTTTTTCATCAACTCTTCAAAGCTGACTATCTTAATCCCTGCCAATACGCACATTACACCCAAAGACAATTTTTCTGGTGTGTAATCTGTAATTTGCAGATTTTGAAACTTAGTCGTATTCGTCGCATTCCAAAACTTCTTGTATTTCTTCATCTCATCCTGACACTCTGCCGGAATACCCAAATCGCCCATCACTTGAACCAACTTATCCGTATAAAAATGCTCTGAATAATAGAAAATATCCACAAGACTATTCTCTTTATCCTCTGGTCTGGCAAAAGGTGCATACACCAGATAATTCGACTCTGTATCACGTTCTTCCAACAGCAGCTTCGTTTCAAACCAGTTATGATCATTTAACTGCCATATCTTATTGCCTTCTGCCAATTCCAAATTAGGAATATCTTCGGCATATGCAGCATCATCGTCATACCAAAAAACAATCTTTCTCTCCGTACCTGCAAGAAGCGTATTCAATTTATTTTGAATCTTTTGTAAATCCATAACATATCATCTCCTAAATCTTCGCCAATAAATTGACCTTTTGTTTCTTACCGCCATCTGCAATTACTTCAATATCTTGGAATAACTGATAATTGTGCTTCACACCATCATCCAAATCAATCTCAATCTTCTGTAATGCAAGATGGGATAATGCCTGATAGTAGATACGCATTTCATTAAGCTGCTTTACATATCTGTCTCTGTCCTTGGTTGCTTTTGCTCTTTCTACAGCACTTGCAGAGGACTGAATAATATATTCCGCATTCTTTAATGCGTTTTCTACTGCATCCTGTGTCTTGTGCAGGTATTCTGATCGAATGAGCTTTAATGTATCCTTGTTATAACGGTGTATATAAATTAAGCATTTGAACCCATTCTGTTTACCAGAATCAAACAACCAGTAAATTGGACGCTTGCCAGTTCCTGTAATTGAGTACATAGTACAATGGTCTTTAAAAAATTTTTCTAAAAAATAGTTTCTAATTACCTCTTTTGATGTATTTCCTTTACAACCTATAGTTTGCGCAATATAGCTCAAATTCTTCTCTAAAGACTCCTCTCCGAAAACACAGCCTATAAATTCAACGAAGATGGATACTATATCATCATTAAAATACTCTGCATCTGTAATCGGAATTATGCCATTTACATCTGGTACAAAAATTGTATATTTTGAATTATCCCAATCCCCACCTGCATATATGATTCCATTTTTATCAAGTGAATATCTTCCAAATATACATCCAACAGCATATGAAATGAGTTCAATAATCAATGTCTTCTCATCAGGAATACCAACTGGAATATCTCTTTCCTCGAAACTAATATCTAACTCACTCTGCATATTATACTCATTCGCAATGCATATATTAACTTGCTCTTCATTTTCTTTAACAAGCTGAAATCTCCGCTTACATTCTGCTATCCATTTTTTGCATGCAACCTGTATTTCACTATCCAACGCAATTATCGGACTACGTTCAAAGTCAAAACTAGTTTCATGTGAATCCCAATCAAGTTTAGCATATTTCAATGTTTCCTCCGTCAACTCACTAATAAGCTCCTGCTTGGGAATAATTACTGGAAATGATTTTATATCTTTTACTTGCAAATTAATAGACGGATTCAATACTTTAAAATATAACTCAGCAACCTTAGAATTCAATAAAGCCAGCAATTGCATATTATTGCAAATTGTACAAATGGATGGACCACCTTTATCAAAAATGCAGCCTGTTGGTAAATATCTAAATCCTGTACCTCTGCTCGTTACAGCCGAATAGGTAATTCCTTCTTTATACCAAAAGTCCTCACTAAGCAAATTCGACGTTTTATTACTTTTATAAAAAGCTCGTGCGCATTCGCGCCAATCTACAACTAGTTGTAAATTCCCATAATACTTTCTGTAATCTCCTCCTTTGGCATAAAAAACCCAATCTTTCACCAAAATTTTTTCTTTCGGTATTTCCCAAAAACATCTCAAATACTTATCGTTATCCCCCGTAATATTTTGCGAACCTGTAAATGACGCAAACTTCTCAATATTTTCTCCACGTGCAAAATTTGAAATAAAATTATCAGATACCCAGTATGCAAAACTATATCCTGGTATCTGCCTAAATAATGAACAGTTAGAAACAGATATATTATCTGCATTAAAGAATTCTTTTTCTTTATGTAGATAACTATCTTTGTAATCTACCAAACGTTTAAATATAGTTTTATATCCTTCAATTCCTCGATTCGCAAACACAAACGCACATGTTTGAACAACATCGTTGCCAATTTCCTCAAAAGCCTTAATACCTAAATGTACTAAACTAATAATATCCTTACTTAAAATTGTGTTTCGTAAATCTTCATATGTACCCAAAAACATCCATGCATGTTGAGTAATCATAGATTGAAATCCGTTTATTTTACAATACTTCATACATCTTTCTATAAAAACCGCAAATAAATCTGCTTTCCCTGCCGGATAATGTTTTTTTACATAATCAGATATAAATGCATTCCCATTAGACAATGCCATATAAGGTGGATTTGTTGCTACTACCAAATACTTGTTTGCTAAGACTTGTCCCTGCCTAATCAATCCAATTAGTGCCTTTCTGGTTTCATCAATACCATAAGTCTCAAATGAAATCTGGCCCTCAATATCATACTCTTTCAGAAATCCATAAAGAAGTTCCCAGTCATAATTATCTATCTCAAGAATAGATCCGTATTCCTTTGCATTTTTCAGTGTATCTAATAATCCACATATCTGATTTATAGCATTATTTTTTTCAATAGCGTTAAACGTCGCACCAAAGTATTTTAAATGATTACGATTTATTTTATTACTTTCTACAATCGAATACACTGCTGGTTGAATAAATTGTCTTACTCCATTCTCATTCTGTATTCCTCTGAAAAATGTTCGATTGTATACTCTCGCTTTCATCATCAACGCAAAATAAGATAACTGAAATGCTCTCATATCTATATCCAGCCCGCAAATATTATTCTTTAAAATACTAAGAACCGCTTCCCGATCATTAAAGCCTTCACTTTTATAAATATCCATTAACACGTCAAAGATACAAACCAATATATGTCCACTACCCATACAAGGATCTATACAAGTAATGTCTAATGGTGAAATGTAAGCGCCAAATATTCCTGCGGATTTTCTAATCTCATGAATTCCTCTATGATTGTAAATGGAAGATAGTTAGACTATTTCACTACAATTACGGAGGATTGGTTATGGCAGCTACTCGCAAAACTCGTGTTCCGATGACG
>CAJTUV010000001.1:0-76 GCA_910579515.1 uncultured Hungatella sp. | reverse complement strand
GACAGATGCTGACTGGTGCCGTGAAAACGACATCGCAGTAAGCACCTTTTATAACTGGGTCAGCCGCTGCAGGAAA